>JBAWXH010000048.1:0-45285 GCA_037144155.1 Planctomycetota bacterium
CCCTACCCATCAGTCGCCCTCCCTACCAATGAATTGATTGGGCAATGCCGATGAAAAGATGTTTCAAGCGGTGGTCTCGCCCTCCCATCCGAATCCTGAGAATTCACGTCCGATGGGGGCCGCCTATGATCATCGATCGACATAGGATCATCGATCGACATGAGACACGAGGTGTATAGAAAGGAGAAATCCTGGGCGATCGCTCGGCGACTACGAGAATGCCATACACAGCATTGCGCCTATTTCACCTTGGAAAACGAAGCGACATACCCATTCATTCTCGGGACGCGTCCTCGCTCACGCGATGCATGAGTCTGGTTCACGTTCCCTGATCTCCATCGGATGAAAGGGATGAGGCTCACCGGTCAATGCGACGGATGCGAACGAAAGAGAGGTTACCGCCAGACTATAACCTGCACAAAGAGCATATCCGGTTCGTCCCGCTCTCGAGGGTGCGAGTGTGCCGAAAAATCCAGGGAATTCAAAGGTTCCGAGTCTAAGGGATCGTTTTTCCGCTGGTTGATTGGACCGGGATTGATATGATCCTGTGACCCCAGAATGGCAAAGCTTTTCTAACTAGGTACGAATGAAATCTCTACCCATTATCGATAACGCGCAAGCGGCAACCTCTTCTGTACCCGGCGACGGCGAGAATACCGGTCGTGGATCGTATGCGCTGATCAGCTTGGGCTGTCCCAAGAACCTCGTGGACAGCGAGCAAATGCTCGGGATTCTTCATCAGAGCGGCTATCGATTGGTTCAGGATCCCGAGAAATCCGATTTTGTCGTGATCAATACATGCGGCTTCATCGAGAACGCTCGGAAGGAATCCTTTGAAGCCATCGATCAAATGCTCGAACTCAAGCGCGCCGGGAAAATCCGAGGCGTGGTCGTCACCGGGTGCCTAGCCGAGCGACAGCATGAAAAACTGCTTGAGCAGAGGCCTGAGATCGATGGGTTGGTAGGGGTTTTTGGTCGCGATGAAATCGGTCATGTCGTGGGACGCATCATGGACGGATTGGACGAACAGCGGTCGGTGTTTCGACCCGCCCCGATCCGAGCCCTCTCCGATCACATGCGTCTCCAAGTCACGCCTGCCCATTTCGCTTACCTGAAAATTTCCGAGGGATGCGATCGTTTGTGCACGTTTTGTGCCATCCCCAAAATGCGAGGCAAACATGCTAGCAAGCCGATGCCCGATATTTTGGAAGAAGCGAAGCGGCTTGCCGATGCTGGCGTGCGCGAGCTGATCATCGTCGCTCAAGACACAACCTACTACGGGATGGACATTTTCGGAGAACCACGGTTGCGCGAGCTATTGCTGGAAATGGATCGCATCGAGGGTTTGGATTGGATTCGACTGATGTACTTTTATCCGATGTACATCGACCAACCGCTGATTGATGCGATCGCGTCCTCGAAGCGGATCGTTCCCTACATCGATATGCCCCTGCAACACATCAGCAACACCATGCTCAAGCGCATGTCGCGTCGGGTGACGCGTGAGAGCACGTACGAGATGGTTTCCAAGCTGCGGCAAGGGATACCCAATCTGGTCCTCAGGACCACCATGATCACCGGATTCCCGGGTGAAACCGACGAACAATTCGATGAACTCGAGCAATTCGTGGATGAGCTTCACTTCGAACGGTTGGGGGTCTTTACCTATTCGATCGAACCCGACACGCCCGCAGCGAAATTGGACGATCATTTGCCAGAGCGCATCAAAAAAGAACGTCGCAATCGATTGATGGCGGTCCAACAAAAGAATGCGTTTGCTTGGTGTAACTCGCAGATTGGGAAGACCATTCCCGTGCTTATCGATAAAGCCGTCGATGCTGCAAATCTCGTATGGTTAGGTCGGTCGTACGCGGATGCTCCGGATGTGGATGCCTGCGTGTTTGTCACGGGGCTTCCGGACCAGCCGCTGCAGGTTGGGTCGCTTGTCGATTGTGAAATTGTTTCGTCCAAGAACTATGATCTTGTGGGTGTCGCGACCGGTTCTCCGCGTTAGTTTTGCCCCTAGTCGGGGGAATTGCGCGGCTGTGCGGATCCGTCGACATCGCGGTTCGCTTTTCCCTGTTGCAGTTGAGAATGCTGATCCCAATGAGTCTCCCATGCCCGTACCAGAATTGACGAGCGATGACACGTCTCCGCCCGTGAACCCTTCCACCCTAGCGGACCCTTCCCCCTGGAATGTGCCGAACGCGTTGTCGGCCGTTCGATTGATTCTGGCGGTCCTCGTGTGTGCATGGATCGAAAGGGGATGGATGATTCCCGCATTGATTCTGTTTGTCATCGCAGCATCGACCGATTGGATCGATGGTTGGTGGGCAAGAAAATACAACCAAGTCACCAAGCTAGGGCGGATCCTCGATCCTTTCGTTGACAAAGTAATCATTTGCGGAGCCATGATCGCGCTCGTCGGAGTGCCGCATAGTCCCGTGGCCGCATGGATGGCCACATTGGTGGTTGCACGCGAACTGCTCGTTACCAGTTTGCGCGGCATGGTGGAGGGCAAGGGAGGGGATTTCTCCGCGAAGCAGCTTGGGAAATGGAAGATGGTATTTCAGTGCGCGGCGATTGTTTCCGCATTGTTGCAACTCGGGTTATCCGATCCCTCCCGAATCTTGATTTGGACGACAACCGTGCTTTTGGCGATTGCGATATTGCTCACGGTGGTTTCGGGAGCCGAATATGTGCTGCTCGTCGTTCGCGGCGGTTCCAAGCCATTAACTCCTGCGATTCCGGTTCAGAACAAAACATAGGTAGAGAATGATTGATCCAGAGTCGTTGAGCACATGGCAACTCACACTGCTGAGTGGTTTTACGTTTCTCATGCTTGGTGGATTGGCGGCGTCTCTCGCTTTGCATGCGTGGGTGATTCGAAATTTCCAGTGGTTGATCCACTGGCAGGGTTGGCAGCGAGATCGCCCGCGCCAACGGATTGGGCTAGTCGATCTCTTCTTGTTTGTCGCCTGCATGGTGGTCGTTCAGGGACTGATACTATCGATCGTAGCTGCAACGGTAGGGATCAAACCGCGTCCGGTCTCCGGACAGAGCGTTTCCGTCGGGATCATGACCCCTGTCGTTCAAGATCTCAAGCAGGACACAGGAATCGCACAAGATTCGATCGGGGGTTCTTCGTCAACGACTTCTGTGGGAAGCGATTCGACGGAGTTATCGATCGATGATGGGCAAGATCCATCCTCGGTGAGCGGTGCGAAGAATTCGTCGAGTCAAGTGCCGCCGTGGCTTACTCCGATCTTGACACTATCGTTGCTTCTCGGAGCCTTGCTCGCGGCGCTGGTGATCGTGCTTCGCACCCGTGCTTCCCCTGTGGAATTGGGCTTTTGGTCGAACCGATTGGTGGCGGATGTGTGGATTGGCGCGTTGGTATTTCTGTGGGTCACTCCGATCGTGTTGATCCAATCGCAAATCGCGGTGAGGTGGACGGAGGTCGAGTACGAACATCCCGTGATCGATGCCATGCGCGAGAATCCCATGGCGTATCCGATGTTGTTTTTCGGGGCCGTGATCTGTGCCCCCTTGTGGGAGGAATTCGCCTTTCGAACGCTCCTGATCGGATGGCTTGATACGGTGCGTGCTTCCAAGTGGCGTTTGAGGACGATCCTGTTTGGACAGAGACCGCAGGGGATCGAACAACCATCGGATGCGTCGACTAACACGAATTTTGAAGACTATGAATCGACCATTTCAGCGCGTTTAGAAGATGACACGATAGTCGACTCGGCAAATAGTTACCCACCGATCAATCCTTACGCAGTCCCACCTGGAAGCCATGCAACGCACTCTGATTTTATCCGGTCGACGAATCAGTCCTTTGCCGAACTGCCGAGGAATGCCGCACCTACATGGGACGAGCAACCCACCGTGGAAAACACAGATGCGGACTGTAGGACCGAGGGTTACCCACCTTGGTGGCCTGCCATCACGAGTGGAGTTTTGTTCGGATTGGCGCATCTTGGGTACGGGGTCAGTTGGATACCGCTGATCACGCTAGGAATCGTTTTGGGGCGATTATTCCAGTTGCGACGGAGTCTGGTGCCGTGCGTCGTGGTTCATGGATTATTTAATTCCATGAGCATGATTGGGTTGGCAATCAATGTTTTTGTCCAAAAGTCGACGGAATGAAGTTCTTATCTCGCGTTCCATGAGACATTTTTCCGGACCCGCACGGCTTTCCTATCGGGATCAGACCAAAAAATCGTTTCGATGGGATTAACGGTCGGCTCGGGTTACATTCGACGGGTACAATAGATGAGTTAGTCCGTTGGTGCGGACTACATATACCGGCAATGTTGTGGACGCAAAGAGCTTCTCATTGTGCAAGAGCGCTATTCCAAGCGAGAGTGGATCGCTGGACTGTCGAGTTGCGTATTGCACCTGGTCGCGCTGCTGGCATTAGCGGCCTGGACCGTGGGTGTCGGGCTGGGTATTTCCGGAAACTCGATTTCCATTGAGTCGGGGGATTCGACGGACTCGGAGATGCAAGCGTTCGAAATCGCTAGCGCGGCCTTGGACGCGAGCGAGGTAAATCCTTCGGATTCCAAAGCGAGCTTGGCCGCTTCATCCACCGAATTGCAGCGCATCGCTGACGCGGTTCGAGAATCTTCCTCTTCGATCGAGCAGGATCAAGATCTTGCGAACGATTTGCTTGAACAAAGTGCGATCGCGGGGGGAGCAGGAGGCGAAACAGGCATTTCCGAGCTTTCGTTGACAGGGCGAACATCTGAGAATCGCGCACGATTAGCGATCGAAAATGGGGGTAGTCCCGAAAGTGAACAGGCAGTCGAATTGGCGCTCGAATATTTAGCGGAACATCAGCTCAACGATGGTTCCTGGAGCATGATGTTCGACGAGTCCTGCCAAGGGGAATGCACGCCGAGCGCTTCCGGACGCAATCCGTACCGATATGCAGCGACTGGGCTAGCTCTTCTTTGTTTTCTTGGAGCGGGCAAGACAACGGAGGATGAAAAGTTCGGAATAACCGTTTCGAAGGGAGTGTACTTTCTTCAGCAGACCCTTCGCATGGAGTCGGATAAAGGTTATTGGGTAGGGACGGAGTCCAGTGCTCAAATGTATGAGCACGGTATTGCAACACTCGCGCTCTGCGAAGCCTATGGCATGATGCGGTCGGGAGAACTCAAGGACACGTGCCAATTGGCCGTCGAGTTCATTGTGTATGCGCAGTTCCGAGATGGCGGGTGGGATTATCATCCCAAATCGCCCGGCGACTTATCCATCGTAGGATGGCAAGCCATGGCGCTGAAGAGTGCATTTTCCGCAAAGCTAACTGTGCCCATGGATACGATCCGCGGTATCGATCGATTCCTCGATAAAAATCGGGCTGGGGAATTCATGTTCAAGTATCGGACCAGCAAGCCGACACAGAGCATGACTGCCATTGGTATCCTCATGCAGATTTTTCGTGGTCGTTCCAGGGATGCTAGGAGCATTGAGCGTGGGATTGAGTATCTGGCAAAGCAAGGCCCATCGCACACCGATGTTTACTACAACTACTACGCTACGCAGGCGCTGTTTCAAACGGGAGGGATGTTTTGGAAGAATTGGAACTACAAGATGAGGGATTTCCTCATTCGAACACAAGTTCCCGACGGCCATCTGAAAGGAAGTTGGTACTTCGATGGCGACCCCTCCAACAAGGCGGGTGGACGTTTGTATACGACCTGCATGGCATGCCTGATTCTCGAAGTTTACTACCGCTATCTGCCTGTCTATCGCGAGCGAGAAGAGAAATTCCAGTTCTAGAACGATGCTCAAGCGAGCAAAGACCCGTCGGAAAGTTTTAGGAATGTTTGCAGGGTCTGGATGAATTCGTTAGGGTTTTCCTTCCAAGGGCTGTCGGTCGACGTTTTGTTTCGCAGATCCTTGATCTGAACTATTCCTTCGTCCAATTCTCGAGAGCCAGCCACGAGGGCGATTTTGAATCCGCGTTGATCTGCGTATTTGAGTTGCTGGCCGAGTTTTTTCGGCTCCGGGTAAACTTCCGCCGACAGACCCGATTGCCTAACGATGGCGGCGATAGCAAAGTAATCATTGATCCGGTCGGGGTCGAACAATGGGATAAACACATCCGCAGCGCCGCTGGTGGCTGGAATCCGACCAAGTTTTTCTAAGGCGGACAGCAATCGATCGAGCCCGAGAGAGGCGCCGATGCCAGGCAAATGTTGCTTGGTGAACAGTTCGGCCAGATTGTCGTAGCGACCTCCGCTGCACACACTTCCAATCTCAGGTAAATCCCCCAACGTCGTCTCAAAGACCACACCGGTGTAGTAATCGAGTCCGCGCGCGATCGATACGTCGATCTCGAAATGATAGTCCGGAACCCCAGCCGCCAGCAGTCCGCCCCGGATCGATTGCAATCGATCGATACCTGATTGAGCTAATTCATTGCCTGCAAGCTGTCGGCTCAGATCCGCCAGGACAATAGCCGAGTCCCCTCGCAACGAAGCGAACGCAAAGACGCGCTGAATCTGCGCGTCGATCAGTCCGGCTTCGGTCAGTTCGCGATGCACAGCATCGTGACCGACCTTTTCAAGTTTATCGAGCCCCCTGAGGACGACGGTCGATTGGGCTCGTAAATCCAATTGATCGAGCAGTCCCGTCAGGATCTGGCGATTGTTGATGCGGATGCGAAATCGTTCGATCCCAATCTCTTTCAGCAATTCGTAGATGACCAAAGCCGTCTCGATATCCGAGACGACACCGGTCGTTCCGATGGTGTCGAAGTCGCATTGAATGAATTCGCGAAAGCGACCTGCCTGGGGAGTTTCTCCGCGCCAAACAGGCGCGATGTGGTAGCGCTTGAATGGCGTTCCTAATTCATGGATGTGTTGCGCCGCAAAACGCGCCAATGGGACGGTGAGGTCAAATCGCATACCGACCGCTCGGCCACCGTTGTCGGTGAAGTGGTACATCTGGCGATCGGTTTCTTCCGAGCCTTTTCCAGTCAGGATTTCTAGATATTCGAGGGTGGGAGTATCGATCGGAGCGAAGCCATAGCGACGATACACCTTCCTCGCGGTTTCCATCAAATGTTCGCGAGGGATCATCGCCGATGGGAGGAAGTCTCGGAAACCCTTCAACGTTCTGGGTTCGATCAGTGGCATATACGGTTCCAAAACGGAGATAGAGTTTTCAGGCTGAGATTGTCATCGGGCGAACACTTTTCGATTGGTTGAGCATCGCCGATTCAATCCACCGTGATGGTGCATGCGTTGAAGGCTATGCATCAATTCAAGATCGGAAGCAACTCAGGCTCCGGACTGCGGATCGAATCGCCGTCGCTGTGATAGCGGGCTTCGGTGTATTCGGCGACCTGTTCCGCGGTTTCAAAATACATTTCATAGACTGCGTCTTCGTCAAACTCGCAATTATTCGTTGAATAGTCCCGACAGATTTGGGGACGCGTATGGTAGATGCCGCAGCGATGATCGGACTGCAAATGTTTGCAGGTCGTATGGACCAGCAAGTAATAAGTTTCGTCTTCGACAAAGACACTGGCTCGATCGTGCAAAAGATACCATCGCATGAAATCGAAGTCTTGGTGCGACGTGGGCGCGTCGATGGGCAGCGCAAAATAGCGGCAGCATTTCGCTGTGCAGTAATCGCACAAAGACTCTGTCGATGGAACCTCGTCCCGTTTGGGAATCCGACCGTCGATCGTTTTCGCAGGGGTCAAAACCAATTCTCTCAGCGTATTCGTCGACATGGGTGGAGGCAGTGCAGAGGTTAGGAGTTAGGATAATGGGCGACGCCTGAACCGTTGGAAGTGTCTTCCGCGGTTCCTGCGGTGCATGCCGTCAATGACTACCACGCGTTCGGCGGGCATGGCTGCGTGCAGGGATCGTCCTGGCGATTGACCAACGATAGCACGAGTTTGGCTGAAAGACAGAAGGGTTGCAAGTGCCATGGGACGCGAATCGCTCGAACGGATGCTGGCCGCGGAGTGAGTGCATGAAATCCTTGGAAGGTTTGCTGGGAGATGACGCGAAATCGTTTGGGGACTCGCTCCGCGAGTATCCAGACCGGTGCGTGCGTCCCCGTCGAGATCGAGCGCAGGAAGAGTTGCCGTTTGCCACGGTATCGGTTCCTTGGTTTCGGGAAGGGAGGCGATTGCAGTCCAATGCGATTCGGCCCGGTAGTTTTCTTCAGTACGCAGCAGCGGATTACTACATTCAGGATGCAGGGTCCCTGCTTCCGTTGGCCTTGGCCGATATCCAACCCGGCGACATGGTGTGCGACGTATGCGCCGCACCGGGTGGTAAATCGACTGCGATCGCGGAACGGCTGGGTCCAGAGGGGGTACTGCTCGCGAACGAAGTTATTCGCTCGCGAGTGGATGTCTTGAAATACTCTCTGGCTCGAACAGGGCGTTCGAATCATGTGGTTTCCAATCTAGACCCTAAGGATTTGGCAAAGCGATTCGCCGGTTCCTTTGACAAGGTCCTTTTGGATGTTCCGTGTAGCGGCCAAAGCTTGTTGAGCAAATCCAAGCAGAGTGAGACGGCATTTTCTTCAAAGCAAGTCGATCTTTGTGCTGCGAGAGCCCAACGCATTCTTCAGCAATCCATTTCGCTCCTTCGACCCGGGGGGGTGTTAATCTTCTCGACGTGTACGTTTGCAATCGAAGAGAACGAATCTCAAATCGAATGGCTTCATCAGCAATACCCGGACATTTGGCAACCGGTCGAGATGGAGAGCCTGCGTCCCTGGGAATCGCCACTTGGTCCGGGATGTTATCGATTGTGGCCTCATCGGGATGGATGTGCGGGAGGGTTTGCTGCCGCCCTCCGAATGAGACACGATCGGATACAGCCTGCGTCTGGGCTCGAAGCGCCGGGCGAAGCAAAACTGCCGCGCGTCGGCGAAGCTCGCTCACAGCGACGGGAAAAACGCCAACACGAGGATACACATCGAGGGTTGAGGGAAGAGCGACACCAGCGAGAAAAGATCGAAACAATGCTGGCGGCCCTCGGAACCATTCATGGGACATTGCGTTGGCATGGAGGGATGTACGTGCTGGTTGAGTCGGGGTTGGATACATGGCTGGATGGGAGAGATGAAGCCGATGGATGGGATACGACTGGGCTGAATGTGGCTCCTGCGGTTGTGTGCACGGGCAAACAGATCGTCCCTTCGCATGCGCTAGCACTGATGTCACGAACGTTGTTTGAACCCCATGGCGTGCTCCCGTTGACGGATTCTCTGGCCGTACGCGTGATGCAAGGGGAATCGATAGGGCTGTGCGACACGCCATGGATCGAAGGGTCTGGGGGTTCTCGTGGCGGTGCGGATTGGGTTGTCGCAGACTGGCGAGATCGACCGCTTGGCTGGATGAAGCGATCGGCAGGGCGATGGAACAATCATCTGCCCGCTTGGTCCCGTGTCAATCGGGCCGTTTGGTCAAGCGAGGAAGAATCGACGTAAGCGCGCGGACCGTTTGATCCACTTCGGATTCCGTCGTTTCGTGCGAAAGGCTGAATCGAATGGCACCAGCCAATACCGCAGTTGGCACGTGCATGGCTTGGAGTACGTGCGAGGGTTGGCTGGAACCGCTGGCGCATGCGGATCCGGTGCTGCATGCAATGCCGGCTTGATCGAGAGCCATTTGGAGTGCTTGGCGATCAACTCCGGGAAACGCAACGCTCAGAGTGTGTGGTAGTCGCGAAACGGAATCCCCCAGAATGACGGCGGTATCGAATTGGGTATGCAGGAGAGATTCGAATCGTCGTCTCAGTTGCAGCATGTGCTCCGAGCGCGCTGGAAGATCGGAAACCGCCATTTGAGCCGCCATGGCAAAACCGCTAGCGAGGGCCGGCATCTCCGTTCCGGGTCGCAAGCCCAGTTGCTGGAAGCCTCCGAAGTGATACGGAGCAAGCGATACACCATGTTTCAGGATCAATGCCCCGATACCCAGTGGACCATGTAGTTTGTGAGCCGTAATCGTCATCGCATCGAGTTGAAGCTGATGGAAATCAAGGGGGACTTTGCCGAGAGCTTGGACCGCATCGGAGTGAACATAAATGCCATGCGTTCGGCAGAGGGAAACCACAGACTCGATCGGTTGCATCACACCCGTTTCATTGTTGGCGGACATGACTGAGACCAAGGCAATGGGTGCGCGATCCACTTCGATCCAACGTCGTAGAGGTTCGATATCGGTTATGCCTGAGGGTAGTGATGGAAGTATACGGACTTCGCGACCTATGCATTCCAATCGCTGTGCCGCTGCCAGGATACTCGGATGTTCGATGTTGGAAACGACGATGGCTCCGGGTCGCGATTCCGCGAGGCCGAACAAGGCCAGATTATTCGATTCTGTACCCCCACTTGTGAACAAGCAACTGTCACTCGCCATCCCTTGAGTTTGAGCACGGCACGATATCAGAACACGATCGCGCGCCTGCTCGAGGATTTTGCGGGCCGCGCGGCCGTGGGCATGTTGGCTGCTGGGGTTTGCAAGACGTGCATGCAGCAACTCGGCAACATGGTTGGCGACCTCCGGTTCCATTTGGGTCGTGGCGTTGTTATCGAGGTAAATCAACCGAAGGATTCCAGGTGGTTGGGTGAGAAAATTGAACTCGGCGTGGCGGTCGGCCTAAAGAGGGTATAGCTGGCGTGGTTGGATGCTTCGTGTGCTCCGTGTGATTGCAGTATCCAGTTTAGTTCGGTTGGTTCGAATGAGGCATGGGGTGACTTCTGGACTTGCAAACCACCCGACCGAAGCGTCGTGTTCGTCCGTAACACGTTTTTTAGTAGGGTTTTACGGCATTCCGGACGGATTTCGTTCCTCTTGGGAGCAGGGAGTATGGCGGATCCCGCCATGGAACTTCCATCCATCCCGCTATGTTCGCTCTTCAAGGCGTAAGCCATGATCGACAGCCGAGGTGTCTGTACGGTCGAGCGAATTCGTCAAGCAAGAGTCGAGAGGAGTGTCGACCCGATGCCGCGGGACATTCTGATGGTAGGAAAGCCAGTCCTGACTGTCCAATGGCTTGGAGATCTCGGGCGATCGCTGGTAGCCACGATTCCACGAGGACGCCCTTTCCGTTCCGAGATCAAACTTCAAAAAGAGAATAAGAGAACAACATGTTACAAACGATTTTGATTGTGCTTCTGATCCTATTTCTGCTGGGTGGAATTGGAACGCTGCCCGTGTGGTCCCACAGTCGCAATTTCGGTTACGGTCCGGTTGGAGGGATCAGCGTCGTGGGAGTCCTATTACTCGTGTCGCTTGTAATGGCACTCACGGGACGCTTGTAGGAATCGATTTGGGGGGCAATCCCGAGGAGCATGGGGAATGCGACGTGTGTTTTTGTTGGTTCTGTTCGCGGGAGGGTTCGC
This sequence comes from Planctomycetota bacterium, assembly GCA_037144155.1. Taxonomy (GTDB): domain Bacteria; phylum Planctomycetota; class Planctomycetia; order Pirellulales; family Pirellulaceae; genus JBKCUI01. The sequence continues at coordinate 11,392 of JBAWXH010000048.1, forward strand.
GAATGTGGGTTGCAATCAGAGAACGCAGGATTTGCAAAAGAAATCGGGGGATCTCGCTTCTGCAATGAGAGGAGACATGGGGAGCGAAGTGGCTATGCCTGTTCGAGCAAACGGTGCGGAAGCTTCCCGAGGAGATCAGGATACCCTAGGCCATTTCATGAAGCAATTGGCGGTTATGGACGCCAAGATTGGCGAGCTGCAGTTGCAAGGCCCCGGGCTCATTCGCGGGCATCAACTATTCGGGAATGCGATATCTAGCTGGGAATGGAGGATGCAAAGAATTGAAGTCCTTCGCCGATCCGCAAGTTCGAAGTTAGTCGAGATCGAAAAGTCCCTCATTTCAAGCAGCCGGCAATTCGCCAAAGAGGCGCAAATTACTCTGGAAGATCTGAAAATCGCTATCGACGATGCGTCTAGCGAGTAGTGGAAAGGGAATCTGCCCGAATCGCGATTATCTATGGAATTAGTGGTTTTGTTTGGAGTGCGTTCGCACCCTAGGTCCCGTGACGCGGCGCGAGAGGAGTGACTCGACGAGGCCAAGGTGATGCAATCACTGAGCGGATGCTACCGTTGAGGACGGCTGCTAAAGTTTAGGAGCGGTCGTTGTTTTCAATCGTGCTAGTCCGCCATCGACGCCTAGGATTTGCCCAGTTACCCAGCTTTGTTCGGGGCTTGCTAACCACACGATCGCACGGGCAACATCATCGGGAGTTCCGAATCGGCCCAGAGGATGCATGGATAAAGACACCTCTGCGCTTCGAGGATTACTCCAGACCCGTTCGGTAAGGGGCGTTTGCACGAGTCCGGGCGCCACGGCATTGACGCGAATTCCTTTGGTGGCGTAGGTCGTGGCCGCCGAACGGACCAGTCCTTCGATGCCTCCCTTGCTAGCTGCGATCGCTTCGTGATTGGCCAATCCTGTTGAGCCTGCGGCGGAGCTGACGAGCACAATCGATCCTCCAATGGCAAACATTTTCGGAACGGCAGAACGCAGAATTCCCGCGGCCGAGGTCAAGTTGGTGGCAATGGTTGCGTCCCACTCTTGACGCGATGTCAAATGCATCGGCTTGAGGAGGACTGAGCCAGCCAAGTGGATAACCGAGTGAAATCCTCCGAGGATCGAATCCGCCGAAATGAATGCTGACTCGAGCTGGTTCCAGTCCGTCGCATCGGCTACGGAGCAGGGCCATCCATAGCGATCGGCAAGAGGCTGCAAACGATCGATCGAGCGACCAATGAGGAAACCAGTCCCTCCGGCCTGATGCACCATTGCGCAGACGGCTTGACCAATTCCACCGTAAGCGCCGACGATCACAGTTCGAAATGTTTCGGACATGGGGACCATTACATTCAATTGCAGAAGCGAAAGCCGAGCTCACGCACAGCCAATCCAGTTGATTCAGGGGACTCGAGAGTCCAGTTTGACTGTTTGTCCTAATGAACTCTCGTGATATTCATAGTTTGGCGGCAAGCCCCCAGTCGCATGGATTGGATCAGCGGGGGCGAGAATCCCATTTGAAACCGACTACTCCGAAGCAGTTTGGTAGGGATTCCATTCGATTTGCACAGCTGCCCCATCCCGTTCGTCCATCTTCCATCTCGAGGGGCCGGGTTCGCAAATGAGAGTTTTTTGGCAAATCGGTATTGACCTGTCGTTATAGTCTACCGGTCGCGGAATGCGATTCGCATGTTGCGTGAGTTTGTTTCCCGGTGTCGGATTCCTGACATCGTTCCTTCCCCCTCCATTTGGGAATTGTTATGAAGAAGATGTTTGCTTTGGTATGCGGAGCTGCATTCGCGTTGATCAGCTCGACAAGTTTCGCGTTCGACAAGAACATTGTCGAAACAGCCGTTGAAGCCGGTAAGTTCAAGACGCTGGCGGCGGCTCTCACAGCTGCTGGGTTGGTAGATGCCTTGAAGGGTGAAGGTCCTTTCACCGTTTTCGCACCAACCGACGAAGCTTTTGCAAAGCTTCCTAAGGGAACAGTAGAAACGCTGCTGAAGCCTGAGAACAAGGGCAAGCTCGCAGCGATTTTGACCTACCACGTTGTCCCAGGCAAGGTAATGGCCAAGGACGTTGTTAAGCTTTCGGGTGCCAAGTCGCTGAACGGTCAACGCATCGACGTCAAAGTGGACGGGTCCAAGGTAACTGTCGACGGCGCCAATGTGATTGCCACCGACATCGCAACCAGCAACGGAGTCATCCACATTATCGACTCGGTCATTTTGCCATCTGACGAAACATTGACGGCTGTTGCCGACAAGGCTGGCAAGTTCAAGACGCTTTTGGCAGCTGCTAAGGCAGCAGGTTTGGTGGATACACTCAACGGCGAAAAGAGCTTGACCGTCTTTGCACCTACCGACGAAGCCTTTGCGAAGTTGCCTAAGGGAACTGTAGAATCGTTGCTGAAGCCAGAGAACAAGGACAAGTTGGTCGCGATTTTGACCTACCACGTCCTGGATGGTCGCGTTTACTCCGAAGATGCATTGGCAGCGAAGTCCGCCAAGTCCCTTCAAGGCGGGACTGTTGCCATCTCCGTTAAGGATGGGGCTGCATACGTCAATGGCGCCAAGATCTTGGCCACCGATATCGATGCTGGCAACGGCGTGATCCACGTGATCGATAGCGTCATTCTGCCTCCCAGCAAGTAGTTTTGAGAGGGCGAACTGACTGCGGAAACGCATTTCATTCCTCCGCCGGCGAAACCGATTTATGAGCATGCTCCTAGCATGCTCTCGGTGAACGGGTGGAAAAGGGTGAATGATCCAATTCGCAGCATCCGATTGGGCTCCCGCAAACTAAGCGGCGAGGGAACCAGCTTCGGATGATCAGAATGTCATCAACGAATCCAACGGCCGGAAGATTTGTTCGGAAATCCGACGAATCAACCGGCCGTTTTCGTTTGCGCATCCTGAGGATGTGCGGTGTGCCGATCCACAGGGGCTGCGATCCACGTTAAACTATCGGTGTGGCCAAGTTCATCGTGCCCGTGCAGATTTCCAAGCCGGGGATAGAGGTGGCATTACGAAACGACTAGGTATTGCGATGACAAATTTCCAACGGATTGGTAGTTGTAAAGTGTTTGCCGGTTGCCTGTTTTGGTTGGCAATCGATGCTTGCATGGTCGTGCCTGAAGTTCGCGCTCAGTGGCCGCAAGGGAGGTTCTCTCCGTCCGAAGGAATTTTGCTGAAGGCTCCGCGGGAAGTCGAATCGCTACTTGAAGATGCTCAGGGATCGATCGCGCGAAAGCAGTGGAGCGAAGCCACGCTGGCGCTAGGGATGCTGCTGGGAATCGAAGAGGCGGGCAATGAAGAATCCGGCGAAGACTATTTTTTGGTCCGCGAAGCGGGTGACAATGTGACGGTGGACGGGACGGTTCTTCGTCGAGCGCATGCCATGCTCTCCTCATTGCCGGAAGAAGGTCAAAAAGTTATCGAATTGCGTTATGGAGTTCAAGCGTCGCAAGGTCTCGAGGAAGCCGTTCAGCAAGGCAGGTGGAATCAAGTTCGCGAATTGGCTGGACGCTATGCATTCACTCGGGCTGGTCAAGATGCAAACATTATTTTGGCAGAGCGTGCATTGAGCGATGGAGAGTCCCGTCGAGCGGCCCTTCTTCTGGAACGGCTGTTACTCATGGATTCTGCGACCAAACGCTACGGTGCTGGACTGGGATTGATGACCGTGGCTGCCTTTCAAGCCGCCGGGATGGAAGAGGATGCCAAGCGAGCATTGGCGGCGACTCGTGCAAAGTTCAACTCGGTGACTCTGGACTGGAATGGCGCCAAGATCGATTGGAATGACAAGAGCACCGAAGCTGAGATCTTGGAGAAATTAAAGGGGGAAGGGCTGGCGAGTTTCCCTCGCGTTGTGACCCATCCACCGGTACCTGGGGGCGATTCGACTCGCAACGCAGATACGCGAGGAGGATTGCCATTGCCTATCTTGAGTTGGCTGGTTCAGTTGCATGAGTCCTCGCAGCACAAAGACAACTTGGACCGCACACTGAAGAAACTGGTGGGAGAGAGAAAATGGAATCTGATTCCATCTCGGATTCCGATCGCGGTCGGACCATTGATCATCACGCCGACATACGATCGCAGGATCCTGGCAATTGATTCGCGTTCGGGGCGGATCGTCTGGGCGTGTGTATTCAGTGGTACACCTCTCGGCTTCTCGCTCGATCGATTTGCTGGCAAGGATGGATTTTCGCTGGGGCAGCCTGCCCCCGATTATTTGCTACGGAGGGTTTGGGGAGAAACGGCAGAAGGCCAGGTTTCGACCGACGGGCGATTGCTGTTCAGTTTGAGCGAAGTTCCTGCGGTCGATGTCGGAGAGAGTTTTGCGCAAGGTCCCAATGCGCGGTTAGCAAAAAACCTTGGCATCAAGAGTTACAACGTGTTGCAAGCATGGAGTATTCCGGATCAAGGGAAGCTGGTTTGGGAGGTCGGAGGTCAATCGGGACTGAATTCCCCGGAGTTGGCCGGAGCGTTATTCCTGGGGACGCCACTTCCGTATGAAGGTGAATTGCTATGTATCGCTGAGATCAATGGAGAGATTTTCCTGTTGGGTTTGGAGAGCGAGACAGGCAGATTGAAATGGCGACAACCCATTGCCGCGAACTCGGGGACAACCCTATCCGTCGATCCGCAGCGCCGGTCCTTTGGAGCGACACCCGCCGTGGATGGATCGATCGCGGTATGTCCTACTTTGTCGGGGTATCTGGTGGCATATGATCTCGCATCTCGAGAACTTCTTTGGCAATTCAAGTATCCCGTGAATGCCTCGCAAGTTCCCGGCGCAGCGTTTAACTTCATCGGCAACATGGAGATGCGAGGAGCCGATCCCTTGCTGGCTCGATCCGTCGACAACAGTGTCCTTTTGCACGAAGGTGTAGCCATCTTTGCTCCACCTAACGGCGGGGCTGTTTTCGGGGTATCTCTTTCGGATGGGAGTGAGTTATGGCAAGTTGGATTCGATGATCCGACACCACTGCGTTATGTCGCGGCGGCAACTGGCAAAATCGTTGCGATTGTGCAGTCGAATGCCTTAATGGGAGTCGATGTGCGTTCCGGTCAGCGGGCATGGCCAAACATACCGTTCCCTGGGGATTCTCAAGCGGTTGGTCGAGGAGTTCGATCGGGCAATCGTTACTTCCTCCCTCTCTCCAACCAATCCATTCTCGAAATCGATTTGATCGAAGGAAAGATTGTGGGGGAAACCAAGGCCGAGAAACCATTGGGGAACTTGGTCGCAGTAGGGGATCGATTGTTATCGGCCAGTCCATTTCAGCTCGATTGCTACATGGTCCTGGACGCGTTTCAAAAGCGATTGCTCGAAGAGATCAAAACCGATGGAGAGACTGTCAACACCCTCCTGCAGCGCGGTGAAATCGCGATGGCCGGAGGAGACTTGGACGAGTCTCTAACTTGTTTGGAGAAAGCCTATTCGTTGTCCCCCGAGAATGCAGAAGTAAGGCTATCACTCCTCAAGGTAGCCATGATGGCCCTGAAGAGCAATTTTGATCGTTATGCAGATCGTGTTCAGCAATATCATGACCTGGCGCAGATTCTTGATGTCCCGTCGTATTTGCGAATCATGATCCACGGCTTGGAGAGACAAGAACGTTGGGAGGAGATGTTTGTGAAGTTGCTGGAGTATTCGGATGTCCGACTGGGGCATCGAATCGATCAGATGAGCGACGGAGAGGACATTGACGTCAACGCTTTATGGACTGTCCAAGAAGACAGGTGGATAGCGACACGACTGGAGCGATGCGCGGAAAAAATGTCGGCGGAAGCATGGGCTCGGATAGCGCCGATGGTCGCTGCCAGGACTTCCATTCCTCTGAAAGATTTCGGATTGCGACGTTTGAGGTTGGAGCACTTTCAAGGGATCGATGGAATTGAAGAGGAGAGATTGGCGATGGCATCCATGATGGGCCGAAGCCAGCTCATCGATACCGAGAGGATCTTGCAATTTCGCCGCAGCCCCGATGAGAAGTTGGGGCCTTCACGCTTGGAAGCACTCATTCATTTGTACCTCGCAGCAGGACGGGTCGGGATAGCGCTAGAGGTTGCGGCTGGGAACCTGGAGCGTGTCCGGTCCGCATTGAAAGAATTGGCCGGTGAAGCCCCGTTTTCGATCCGTTCCGGTATCGACACGCCGGAGCTCGAGCGGGCAGTCGAATTGTTCGAGACTCGCCATAAGAATCATGTATGGCCTCAGGGGAATCTCCAAGTTTGGACCGAGTTCGGACGGGAAGGTGGTCGGGAGTTGGGACGGCCGGGAGATACGTCGACCCTTTGTCCTATCGTGGAAGTGGTGGGAGATTCCTTCCGCGATTGGCAAGTCTACTTCGGGTCAGGGTACCTGCAGTATGTTCATCGAGTGACGGGAGATACGTATCAACAGCTGATTGATGTGGGGACATCGGAGACGGGGGTCGTGCCCCGCTTGTATGCGGTGGATAGCATGCTCTTGATTGAATTGAAGAACCAGTTGGTCGCCATCGACACGCTCAAGGCATACATGATTCCGCAAGATGGGTTGCTTTGGAGGACGTCGTATCTCGACGAGACAGTGGATCCTCAAGAACGGGTTCGACCTCGGGCCAGCACTATCGTTCGAGACGATTGGGGTTTACCCACTCAGAAACGAGCCTTCAAAGTGGCTGCAGTATCCCGGCGAGGGGTGGTGGTTCAAAGTAACGAGGATCTTACCTGCTTGGATTTGCTGACCGGAATACGATTGTGGACCGTCACGGGCTTTAGGAACGCCTCGTTTATCCGACAGGGAGAAACGCTCTACGTGTACAAGCCGGGCCAAAAATCATCGGGGGAGAAATCGAACAGTGCTGGTAGTGAAGGGGAAAGTAACGGCACGTCAAAGATCGTAGCGGTGGATTTGCGTGATGGAATGATTTTGTCGAGCAAGGAAACCGAGCTTAAGAATTGGGATGTCTTGGCAACCATGGGAGGGAAATTTTTGCTGTCGCCGGTGGTTCCAAAATCGGAAGAGCGAGCGGCGAGGATGAAGCTACGGTTGTTGGATCCTGTGAGTGCAACTGTCGTTCTGAGCCGCGAGCACACAACGGATACCCGTTTGGCATTCGTCGGAGACACGGGTGTACTGGCGATGCGTCCCAACGGAACGATGCAGTATTGGAATGTCCGTAAGGGGACGGAGTTCGAATACGAAATCGATGTCGAGGGGAAATTCGGGATGGTGAGTGCCCCCGTTTTTGGTGACATCGCGCTAGTGCTACCCCACGCTGGTTCCATGGAGCTCGAAAAGGTTGCTGTCTTTCCATCGCAACGCCAGGACCCCACCGTGGTGTCCTGCGCAGGGAGGATGTTTGCGATATCGGTCGAGGATGGCAAACCCATTTGGGAACGAAGTCAACGGGTTCGACAATTCGCTTTTCCTCTTAGTCAGAATCGGGAATCTCCCGTCGCTGTTTTTATTCGTCAATTGACCCTCTCTAAAGTGAAAGGGGTTGATATTGATTTCACGAGTCTCGCCATGGTGGACGTAAAGACAGGGCGATTGCTTTACCAAAAGCACGACCTTCCAGCGATGCGAGGCAGAGGATTTAGGCAGGTATTGAATCCGGGAGAAAATAGCATGATGTTGCAGTATCTCGGGAATACGATTCATGTGGAATGGACGGACGACAAAGAGGGTTTACCCCCTGTCGACGAGGTTGATGAAGTTGGCGAATTGGATGTTGTCGAGTTCCGGAAAATGGCGGAGTCGTTGGTGGATGAAATCCAGTCGCGACTGGATCCCAGCGGGAGGCTGAAGAACGCCCCTGAAATCGACGAGCCGAAATGAGAATTACCGCACTCCCTCGTTACTACCGCAACTTAAAACGGTGGCGCGAGATTATTTTGATCTTGCGCAAATACGGTTTAGCGGATTGGTTGAGCCGATTGCGCGTGGACTTTGTGCGGGACTGGATCAAGGATGATCAAGGTGTACCCCTGGCTAATTATTCTCGCGAAGCCCGAATTCGGATGGCACTGACGGAACTGGGCCCGACGTTTATCAAGCTCGGGCAGGTTCTATCGCTTCGACCGGATCTGGTCGGATCAGCACTGGCTGGCGAATTGCAAACGCTGCAATCCAACGTTCCGGCGGACCCATTGTCTTCCGTTCAGAGCATTATCGAGTCGGAGTTGAAGAAGCCGCTATCCGAATTGTTTTCGGAATTCGCCGGAGTGCCATTGGCCTCGGCATCCATTGGTCAAGTGCATGAAGCCAACTTGAGCGATGGGACACCTGTGGTTGTCAAAGTCCAGCATGAGAATATCCAGAACAAAATCTCCGAAGACCTGGAAGTCTTAGCAGGGCTAGCCTCTCTCGCCGATCGCATCCCCGAGATCGCTCCTTGGCAACCCCGATCCATCGTGGAACAACTGTCCCGATCGTTGAAACGCGAGTTGAGCTTTTCGCATGAGCAAGCCAACTTGATGATGTTAAGAGAGTCGCTCAAGGACTTTTCCGGAGTGGAGATTCCTGCGCCATTTGCTGCCCATTCAAGTTCACGCGTTTTGACGATGGAAAAGGTGGAAGGATGGTCCATCAACGACATCGGCAATCAAGAGCTATTTCCCGATTTGGATCGTGATGCGCTCGCGCATCGCGTGGCGTCCCTTTATGTGGAAATGATCTTTGTGCATGGGCTGTATCACGCGGATCCACATCCAGGAAATATTTTGATCCAGCCGGATGGAACTATTGGTCTGTTGGATTTTGGTTTGGTCGGGCGGATCGATGACGGATTGCGAAACAGTATTGAAGAAATGCTTTGGGCATTGTCGATGCGAGATTCCGCATTGCTCACGTCGTTAATCAAGCGTGTCGGCAAAGCGCCGAACAACATAGATGATGCCAACCTATCTAATGATGTCTCGGATTTGATTGCGACCTACGGAAATCAACCGATCGATCGCATCGATTTGGCGGGTGCACTCAATGAGATCACGGATATCCTGCACCAGCATCGCATCACTTTGCCCAGCCAAGTAGGAGTGCTCATCAAAACCTTGGTTACATTGCAGGGAACCATATCGCAAACGAGCCCTCACTTCAGCTTGCTCGAAGCCATTGAGCCGATGTTTAAGAAGCTCTGGGTTGGCCGTTTTTCTCCTTGGCGACAAGCCCGTCGACTGCGGCGGCTCTATGTGGAAGTGGAAGGACTGGTGGAAAAGCTCCCATCCCAAATCACATCGCTCATGGATTTAGTGCAGTCGGGAAAGCTGGACGTTCATTTGTCCCATCGTGGGTTGAGCCCATCGATCAATCGGCTGGTGCTAGGATTGCTAACGAGTTCTCTTCTGCTCGGGTCCTCGGTCCTGTTGGCATACAAGGTTCCACCCCTTTTGTTTGTCGGGGGAGGACCCATGGGGCTGAAGGACCTGTCGTTGATGGGATTGCTCGGATTCCTGACCAGTTTGATGGTCGCCATGCGCATTTTGTTAGCTATCAACAAGTCTGGCCATTTGGATACGCAGTCGGATGATCCGGACTTTCCGATGTAGTTGCGACCTAGAGAGCCCCTAACGCCGCTCGGGTAGAGCAGCGGAATCGAGAAACCAGTAGAGTTCGCCCTGGGTTGGCTGAATCAGCTGGGCGGGATAAAGATTGGGATCTCGGGGGCCGTGCCAGACTAAGTCGATAGCAGGTTGTTTGGAGGCGCCACAGACGAGGAAAGCTACCTTTCTCGCCTGATTGATCAGTCTCGCGGTCATCGTGAGGCGATACGTTCCGAACTTGGGCACAAAATTGGCGACGACCAAATCATTTGTCTCATGAATTGCGTTGGTTTCAGGAAAAAGGGATGCGGTGTGCGCATCGTCCCCTAGGCCGAGCAAGACAATATCGATCGTGGGGGTCGCGGGTGGATCCGTGGGGTCGACTGGGAGGACGCGACGGATCGTTTGCGTGTATTCGAAAGCCGCGTGATCGGGCGCATTGGAAGGGACAGGAACCGGGTATACTTGGGGAATGGAGTGGGGCTGTTGGGTGGATTCCGCGCGGTCCAACCAAGCGTTGCGGACCATCCCATAGTTGCTTTCTTGATGGTCGTGAGGAACGTTCCGTTCATCTCCCCAAAAAAGATTGACACGTGCCCAATTCAGTCGTTCGAGTTCCTGGTCTGCAATCCGTTCATAGAGACGGCGGGGGGTCGATCCTCCGGAGAGTGCGATGGAGCAGGTGCCGCGCTGCTCGATCGCTGATTCGATGGACTCGATCAACCAATTGCAAACGGCGATCGCGACTTCATTGACGTTGGGTTTGACTATGATTTGGGAATTCATCCGAAGGCAGGTCCTTGTTTGAACAGTGATTCCGACCGATGGACGCTCTGTTTGGTGCGAGTTCGTCGTGTCTTTGGATTCGATAGGAAATCACCGCAGGATTAGGTTATCCGCTCTAACTGGAAAATTTTCCTTCTTTTCACGCCAAGGGTATCGGAAACACCAATGCAACTGACGACCGTTCAACTCTGGGAGCGCATCCATGCTTCGGGATTGGCATCGCCAGAACAGTGCCGTCAATGGGCGAAAGGGATCTCCGCTTCGGCGGGTCCGAGCGCGCTTGCAGATCCCGCATCTTTGGTAAAAGAACTGGTTGCGGCGGGCCACTTAACTGCGTACCAAGCCAATGTTTTGTTTCGGGGATTGCATCATCCAGTTCGTGTCGATGACGTGGTAATCCTCCGTTCTCTGGAATCGGAGTTGGGGCCGAATTGGTATGTCGGCCGCGCAGCAAACGCTACGTCCTCATCGAATGAGTCAAGCGAGTTATGGGTGGCCGCAATGGCGTCGATTGGTTTGGCGAAACCGGACGTTCAACAGTGGCCCCCGAGCTTGTCCTGGGCGCGGCTGCATTGCAATCTGGGCAACTCGGATCATCTCATCCGATGGAAGAACGCAGGAGCAACACTGCAGCATTTGTACGTGGTGGCAGATCCCCTGATGGGTACTTCGCTCGATTCCGTTTTGGCGGACGGGCCGATGGAGTGGGAGCGAACGATTCCATGGGTTCGGGGTGCGGCCCAGGGATTGCAGAAACTCCATCAGGCAGGGATGGTTCATGGAAATCTGTCCACAACTGCCAACTGGATACGTCCGGATGGTTCTAGTGCGTGGTTGACCGACCCACTGTTCCCACCTCGATCGGCGTACTTCGGTGTCCCGCCGAGTCTGTTGCAAGGCTATGACCAACGGTTAGCGGTGGCTGCACCCGAGCTGATTGCGCCTGGAGCTATTCCGTCAGCACTCTCAGACATGTATGCGCTCGGGTGTTTGTGGTACCGCTGCTTGGTAGGAGAGTTTCCCTTTGATCCTGGCCCAAACGCGAACGAGGATGTTTGGGGGAAACTCCACAGCGCTGTCCCGGTGTTGATTCCCGACCGGGTCCCGAAGTCGATCGGACATTGCCTGCTTCATCTATTGGCAAAAGATCCATCGCGGCGATTTGCTTCCGCCGAAGGTTTCCTCACCGCTCTACAAAACGCGACGTCCGAAGCCGCCAGCATAGTCCCATCCCGCGTGGATCGAACAAAACCCTCCCCTGTCAATGCTCCCAACGACGAATTGCCAAAGGGATCCATCGAGAACGGAGGCGATTCCAGTTCGACCAAAACCTCCGATGCAACGAAGAAGAGTGAGAAGCAGAGGGCTGTAGTAGCGGGAAGCGCGAACCGATCGGAGGCTGGGCAGTCAAACAAGCCATCGGCGATTCCTATAACTTCCGATGGCCCCCAAAAAACTTCCGATAGTGCGAAGGAGCCCGTACCGAAGGAGCCGCGACCGAAAACGATTGGCCCATCGAAGGGGACTCCTTCTCCCGCAAGTCCTTCCAAGTCGTCTACACCGATGCGTGCTGCCGTTACCCCAGCACAATCCTCGGATGTCTCGACGACGACTGAAAACGAGGATGCCGCGAACCGTCGTTCTCCCCCTCGCCCGATCAACAATCCGTTGCTTGCATCCCCGACACCGATGCCCGGCACCGAAGCCTTGGCTGAGGAAATCGAGAAAGCAAAATTGTCTCAGGACGATTCGAAGGCACCGACACCGGCCACCCTCGCAGCGACAGCCTCCAGCAATGCGAATGACCAACCCAATTTGAATGAAGCACGGCAATCCACCGAGAGTCCTATCGGTATGCCCTCGTCCAACACGAAGAGTACGACCCCAGCCATCGACCTACTGAATTCATTGCCTGCCAATGGTTTCCAAGAATCGCAATCAACGTCCGCAGCCACGACACCGAAGCCGAAGAAAGGGAAGAAGAAAAAGAGGACGGCAGGGGAGGATAAAGCTGTTTCAGCCGGTTCAATGAGGGGAAAGGGCAAGAGAAAGTCCAAGCGTCCCGCTTGGTTCATGCCCTTGGTAATCGGTTGCTCTCTGCTCTTTTTGTTGGTGTTGATGTTCGCTTTCCGGAGCGGGAGCAAAGGCCTAGTCACCATCGATCCCAATCGACCTGCGAAAAAGTTGACCAACCCGGACGATTCCAAATCCTCGAACACGGCACCTGTTACCGATCGGAACAAATCGGCGGACCCGTTGGCTGAATTTTTTGTCATCAAGGGAGACGATGGAAAAGTTCCTTGGGCACCTCCCACTGCGGGGCAACCCCATTCACTGGATATGCTGCCAGCGGGTTTGGAAGCCGTTCTGTTTCTCTCGGATCGTGCGTGGAATCACCAAGGGCCCCTAGGTACGGTCGCTTCTTGGTGGCACGGAATCGAGCCACAACTGTTCGATTTGCCGGAAGCCAAAGAAGTGGACGAATCATCGATAGGATCGGTCGCTGTTGCTCTTTACCCGGGCAAAGAGACCGGTTCGTACGACCGTGTGGTGCGCTTCCATCTGCGATCGCCAAAACGTATCAAGGATGTCGTTAAAGGCTTTGATGGTTACTCGGCCGTGCAACTAAAAGTGGATGGGGCGGCGCCGACAATATGGACGCGCCAGCGAGACGGGCAGTCGATTGCTCTGGCAGCGGAACCGTTTCGCGCGCAAACGGAGGAGCCGATTACACGCTTCACGATGGGGCCACTTCCACAGATCGAGATGTTAGCGAGCACCGAAGGGCGACCTGGTCCGCTTCGACGTCAAATGGAAAGCTTGTTACAGACGACGGACGATCGAGCGGACGCAACCATCCTTGTAGCGCCGAGTTTTCTTTACGGCGATGGGAAGGAGTTATTGGGACCTCACTCAGCTCGGTTGTTGGGAATTTTGCGGACGGTGGTTGGGGATGATGTTCAGGCCCTTTTGATTCGAACTCAGCTGGATCCTCAGTGGTATGTCGAATGGCGAACTCTCGGGAACGATTTGCAAAGCGCGTTTCGCGATGCCTCGGAGTTGAAAAAGAAGTTGGATGGCTTGCCGGACAAGATGGAGGAACGATTCAACGCGCGCCCGGCAGATGGGTATTGGCGGGCCTTGGCCAATCGCTATCCGCAGATGCTCCGCTCGTTGTCGAAGTATGTGCGTGTGGGAGCGGAGGATGGAAATGTCGTCTTGAATGCTTACTTGCCTCCGGAAGCATTGGCCAACCTCGCCATATCGAGTTGGATGGCAATACAAAGTGATGGGAACGGTCCGGCTGCCGTGTCGACGGTCAAACCGACCGCACCCAGCGCCCTGACTGTTGAGCAATTGTTGGATGCCAAGGTGAGCTTGCGATTGGAGCAGGAGTCGTTGGAAATGGTCTTGGTCGCGATTGCGAACGAACTCAAGGACACGCACATGGGGGGTAAGGAGACGTTGCCGATGGCGATCAACGGGACTGCGTTTCAAAAGGATGGTATCACGCGCAATCAACAAATTCGCGGATTTGAATTCAAAGACACTCCGGTTCGTGATTTGTTGACTGCTCTTTGTCGACGGGCGAATCCCGTGACCACGGTCAAATCTCCCGATGAGAAGGATCAAAAAGTGGTATGGCTCCTCCTCGATGATCCTTCGACACCCAGCAAGAAGAAGCTTGACATGACCACTCGGGCGTGGGCCGAGTCCAATTCTGCTGTGTTGCCCAAAGAGTTTGTACTTCCGTCGAACAAGTGAGCTATCGGCATCGATGGAACGGATGGAAAGTAGCCTAGCACGTAAAGGAACCAAGCATGGTCAAGTTTGTTGAATTGACGGCACCTCAGGTCCGGCGGCTCGCGCCGGATGCTCCGATTGTGTTTCCGATCGCCGCCATCGAGCAGCACGGACCGCACTTGCCGGTATGGACCGACTCGCTTATCACCGAGCGATTGATGGCGATGCTCGAGGAGCGAATGAGCAACAGGGTCTTGTTTGCACCCCTTCTTTGGTTGGGAAATTCCCACCATCATCTCGATTTCAATGGCACTCTGTCCGCGGCGCCTAGACATTATCTAGACATTTTGGGAGACCTGATGGACAACGCCGTCACACAGGGCTTTCGCCGAATCGTCTTGATCAATGGGCACGGAGGGAATGATGTGCCTGGCAAGCAAGCCACGTTTGAAGCGAGGCAAAAGTACACCGAGCGAGACGATCTGTTATTTCTCATGACCACGTATTGGGGGCTGGGTGTGGATCCTCAATCGGTCGAGTCGGGCTGGGTACAAAATGAGATGGGGCATGCTTGCGAGTGGGAAACATCCATGGTGTTGCACATTCGCCCGGATTTGGTGGGGGACCACTCGCAACTGACCGAGGTCGAACCGGGAAATCCGTTTCGGCCCGGCGTTCGGGCTTGGAAAACGTCCGATCGAACGGTACCTGGTTACATTGGTGCACCTCACGCGGCCAGCGCGGCCAAAGGGGCAAAACTGCTTGATTGGTTTAGTGTTGCCTTGGAAAAATGGTTGGATCGGGTTGTGGCGTGGGATGGCCGATCCTGGGATGGATAGATTGAGGCCCGCGCGAGCCACAGGCATTTTTTTGCATTGTGCCCGTTTGTCCTGATACATGACTTTCGCGATACGTAAAAAAGCTTATCTTTTTTGCGCCATTTTGCATGGTGTTCGCACACGCATGCACCCATGATTAGGGGGCTTTGCGATGCATTGGTGGATGCTGCTGGAAGAATTGAACTCAACAGCATCAGGCCAGTCGAGTCCTCTCCATTGAGAAGAGTCTCTTTGATGGATTCGTCTCGGTCGCAAAACGCCCCCCATCGAATTCACTTCATCCTCCCCTGAACCTCTCTAAAGCGAATGCACGAGCATGACGAAGAAAGTCAAAGTTGCCATGATCGGACTTGGGTTTGGCGCCGAGTTCATCCCGATTTACCAGCGGCATCCGAATGCGGAAGTGGTCGCTGTCTGTCGACGCAACGAAACGGAGCTACATGCCGTTGCCGATCGATTCGGAATCGCGAAGCGGTACGTCGATTATGAGCAAGCGCTAGCCGACCCCCAGATCGATTTTGTGCATATCAACTCACCTATTCCAGACCATGCCTGGATGAGCTTGCAAGCGCTTCGCGCTGGCAAGCACGTCATGTGTACGGTGCCGATGGCAACCACCATTGAAGAGTGCGATGAAATTTGCGAAGCCGTGGCGACGACGGGGCGCAAGTACATGATGGCAGAGACCGTGGTCTATAGCCGCGAGTTCTTGTTCATCAAAGAGCTCTATCAGAAGGGTGAGTTAGGCAAAATCCAATACATGGCCGCATCGCACCCTCAAGACATGGATGGTTGGCCCGAGTACTGGGAGCGTATGATTCCGATGCATTACGCCACGCACGTGGTTTCTCCGGTGTTGGGGTTGGTCGATGGGCGTGCGGAGTATGTATCCTGCTTCGGTTCCGGTTCTATCCGGCCCGATTTGGCAAAAAAATCCGGCAACTCCTTTGCTGTTGAATCGTGCCACATCAAGATCAAGGACAGCGATATCTCGGCTCACATTTGGCGATTCCTATTCGATGCTGCTCGCCAGTATCGAGAAAGTTTCGACGTCTACGGAACCAAGAAGAGCTTTGAATGGTCGCTGGTCGAAGGGAAGCCACACATCTTGCACACGGCCAAGAAACCGGAGCATGAAATCGCTGAAGAGATCGAAGTCCCTGATTACGCCCATCTCTTGCCGGAACCGATTCGTCCATTCACACAATCGATCCAAGATGCCGATCACCTCTCGTTTATTCAAGGAGGCGGTCATGGCGGATCTCATCCACACCTAGTGCACGAATTTGTAAGCGCTTTGGTCGAAGATCGAGATCCGTGGCCGAATGCCGTGACCTCGGCGAACTGGACGTGCGTTGGAATCTGTGCGCACCAAAGTGCCGTCCAAGGGGGACAATTGGTGAAGTTACCTGCGTTCACGCTTGGTTAAGTCGACGTTGTCGGTTTCGGTACCCTCGTTCGGGGGCAAGGAAGTTCAGTCAAAACAATTTCGACCTCCAAGCACCCTCCGAGCGTCGTCAAATGCATCCAATGCATTGTCGAAATGGAATAGTTGTCCGAGCAGTGCGGTTTCAGGACCGCGATGTTCACCCAAAAACCTTTGAAGCTCTCTTTCTCCACATAGAGAAATCACGATGAACGATTGCAGTTCGATGAGATCGGGAACACCCCGACGCCGATTTGGATGGATTGTTGGAGTCTTGGCAGCTTGGATGTTACCATTCTTTTTGGCCGACCATGCGTTGGGCCAGGGCCCCATCAAGATCTTGTTCCTGGGAGACCAGGGTCATCATCGGCCGGCAGACCTCTATCGGGTTCTCGAGCCAGCGTTGAAGAACTATGGCATCGAAGTCACCTATACCGAGGACATCGCCAACGCGTTGACCGCGCGGAAGTTAAACGAATTCGATGGTTTGCTCATCTATGCCAACATCGATGAATTGGCCAAAGAACAAGAAGCCGCGCTGTTGGAGTATGTCCGCTCTGGGAAAGGACTGATCCCGCTTCACTGCGCCACGTATTGTTTTCGCAATTCGAACGCGTACATCGAACTCGTGGGCGCTCAGTTTAAGGAGCATGGCGGCCAGCGATTCTCAACGCATATCCTCGAGCCCAATCATCCCATCATGAAGGGCTTTGAGGGGTTTGAAAGTTGGGATGAGACGTACGTTCATCACAAACATAACACGAAGGATCGCATCGTTCTCGAAGAGCGTCGCCAAGGCCAATTGGCTCGCGATACGACTGCCGAACCGTGGACATGGGTTCGGACGCACGGCGATGGGCGCGTTTTCTATACGGCCTGGGGTCACAACATGGATACGTGGGGCCATCAAGGCTTTCAAAACCTCGTAGCGCGCGGAATTCACTGGGCTTGTAAAAAGGATCCGAGCAAACTCCCTGCTTTTTCGGACCCAACACACTTTGACGCACCCAAAATAACGGAACTCAGGAAAGACGTTGCACCCTTTGCATTCGTTGATGTCGGTAACGAGATCCCGAACTATACGCCAGGTGAGAAATGGGGTTCTCAAGGGGCTCCCAAGTCGTTGATGCAGATCCCGTTGACTGCTTCGGAATCACAAAAGCACTATGTTCTGCCTGAGGGATTCGACGCGAAGCTATGGGCGATCGAAAAAGACGTTCAGGAAGGAGAGACGACGAGAAGTTACGCCGGGTTGGAGGGCAAACCGATCGCGATGACGTGGGATCATCGTGGACGCTTGTGGGTTTGTGAGACGGTTGATTATCCGAACGAATTGCAACCGCAGGGCAAAGGTCGGGACCGCATTCGCATCTGTGAGGATACCGATGGGGATGGCAAAGCCGACAAGTTCACGGTCTTTGCTTCCCACATGAGCATCCCCACTGCGATAGCCTGTTATCGCGATGGCGTGATCGTTCAGGACGGAGTCAAGACTGTTTACCTAAAGGACATCGATGGAGATGACGTCGCCGACATGCGGCAAGAGTTGATTACAGGGTGGGCCATGGGGGATACGCATGGAGGCGTTAGCAATTTCCAATACGGCTTGGATAATTGGATTTGGGGGATGCAGGGGTACAACGACTCCCATCCGGTTATCAATGGCAAGCAGCAGCAGGGGTTTCGGCAAGGTTTCTTTCGCTTTGCGTTGATTTCAGAGCCTTCGGATGATGACGCACCTGTCTATCCTATCGGACAGGATGGGTTGGCTAGTACGATTCGAAGCACCAAGTTCGATGTTCATTCGGTCCGCGTTTCCAAGTTGGAATTTGTTCGTTCGACCAACAACAATACTTGGGGTTTTGGTCTGAGCGAGGACGGATTGATTTTCGGCTCGACCGCCAACTCCAACCCGAGCATCTTTATGCCGGTTGCCAACGCGTACTATGAACGCGTATCAGGGTGGTCGACGAAGGAATTGAGCAATATTGCGGATACCTACAAGTTTAAGGCCATCACCGAAAACATTCGCCAAGTCGACCAGCATGGTGGCTACACGGCGGCCGCTGGGCACGCCTTGTACACCGCCCGCAACTATCCCAAGCAATGGTGGAATCGGTTGGCGTTTGTGTGTGAACCGACCGGCCACTTGATAGGTAGCTTTGTACTGCAGCGTGACGGAGCGGGTTACAAGTCGACGAGTCCTTTCAATCTGATTGCCAGTGATGATGAATGGGCATCGCCGATCATGGCCGAAGTGGGACCGGACGGGAATATTTGGTTCTTGGATTGGTACAACTTCATCATTCAGCACAACCCGACTCCTCACGGGTTTCAAACGGGCAAAGGAAACGCCTACGAAACCAAGTTGAGAGACAAACGTTTTGGTCGAGTTTATCGTTTGGTTTACGATGGCCCGGATGGGCTATCGGTAGAGGAGTTAAAGAAGACCGATCAAGTCACGATGGCAGGGTTGCAAGTCAATGATGAAGCATCTCTGGTGGAGGCGATCAAGCATTCAAATATGCTGTGGCGACGCACGGCCCAGCGATTGCTCGTCGAGAAGCCTACGCTGACCCCTAAAACACTCGATGGCTTGCGAGCGCTGACTCAGGACAAATCGGTCGATGGGATCGGTCTGAATGTAGGCGCGATCCATGCCATTTGGGTCCTTGCAGCGAGGAATGCTTGGACGACAGAATTGGCTTTCTCAGCGATGAGTCATCCCAGCCTAGGTGTACAACGCAATGCCGTTGCTGCAGCGCCCAATACGGCGGAAACGGCCAAGGCGGTGGTGGCGAATAAACTGCTGACTTCAAACGATGCGCAAGTGCGATTGGCTGCCATTCTGAAACTAGCGGATGTTCCTGCCGGTTCAGCCGGCGTGGCCGAAGCATTGTTGAATGCAGGTATCGTGAGCGTCATTCCAGGCACGAGCGACCGTTGGTTGCTCGATGCATGGACCAGTGCAGCCAGTATGCATGCTGAGACCTTGCTACCGAAATTGGTTCGAGACACCGAGCTAGAAGTGACGCCAGAATTGGCCGCTCGAATTTCCATTGTCGCCGAGCATGCAGCTCGCAATCGATTGAACGCGGAGACCGTCGCACAGTTGGTCGTGCCCAAAGGCAATCCTGCGGTGACGACCAGTGTGATTGCAGGGTTGAATAAAGGTTGGCCGCGCGACTACCGAATCTCCTTACCCGAAGCGACCAGCAACGCTTTCGTCACACACTGGCTGAAGGGAGATCTGCCATTGGAAGCGAAGGGGCAAGTGATCCAATTGGCTGGTGCGTTGGGTGTGCAGAAGCTCGAGGATGCTGTTGCAGCCATTCGAGAGGAGCTTCTAAAGCGATTGAAGCAAGGGGATTTGACTTCGGATCAGCGATTGGCGGCAGCCAAACAAATGGTCCTGTTGGAGCCCAGCAGTGAAGCGGTCGTAGCGGCTCTGCTGGCACAAGTCTCCCCGCAATCGGCCCCCGACTTCTCGTCTGGACTTGTGAGCGCATTGTCGGGTTCCAAGCTGAAAGGGCTGGCAGGACTGCTGATCGAACGTTCGCAATCGATGCCCCCTGAGTTCTTGCGTAACAGCATACGAATGATGTTGAGCCGTCCTGAGACGACGCGCGATTTGATCGATGCGATCGAAGCGGGCAAACTGACCATCAATGATTTGCAACTCGATCAACGCCAGTTGCTTCGCGATCACCCGGACGCAAAGATCCGGGAAAAAGCGACCGCGATGATGAAGTCCAGCGGTGGGATCCCGAATGCGGATCGGCAAAAACTGGTCGAGACTTGGATGCCACTGACCGAATCTTCGGGGGATGCAGCCCAAGGCAAACTCGTCTATCAAAAGCATTGTGCGCTGTGCCATCGCCACGGTGACTTGGGCAATGCCATCGGTCCAGAATTGACCGGAATGGCTGTCCATCCCAAAGCGGAATTGTTAGTCAACATTTTGGACCCCAACCGAAGCGTCGAAGGAAATTTCCGTACGTACAACGTACAAACCACCGATGGGGAAATTGTCACCGGCATGATGGCTGGAGAAAGCAAGACGGCGATTGAGATCGTCAACGTTCAAGGCAAGCGCGAGGTTGTGTTGCGAGAAGATATCGAACGCATCACCGGGTCGCAGAAGTCCCTCATGCCCGAAGGGTTTGAGAGTCAAATGACGCGGGACGACATGAAGGACTTGCTGGAATTCCTCACCAGCAAAGGGAAGTACGTGCCATTGTCGATCGCTTCGGTAGCGACATCGATCACAACCAAAGGAATGTTCTTCGATTCCGATGGTCAGGCTGAGAGACTGGTTTTCCCCGATTGGAAGCCAAAGATTTTTAAGGACATCCCGTTTGTATTGATCGATCCTCAAGGGGATCGTATTCCGAACGCAGTCATGCTGTATGGTCCCAATGGCAAAGTAGCGCCCAATATGCCGAAGAGTGTCGATGTCGTTTGCAACTCACCTGCCGTCGCGATTCACTTTTTGAGTGGTGTTGGAGGGTGGTCATTTCCAGCGTCGCGTCGCGGTTCGACGAGCATGATCGTTCGGATCACGTATGCGGATGACACGGAAGAGGATCACGAGATGATCAATGGGGAGCATTTTGCAGACTACATTACACGCGTCGATGTACCTCAAAGCGATTTTGCATTTGATCTCTCAGGTCGGCAAATACGATACTTTGCAGTGAAGCCGCGAGAGTCGAAAGCCCTCAAAAAAATCAGTCTGATCAAAGGCAAGGATTCGACCGCGCCGGTGGTCATGGCCATGACTTTGCAGACAACACCCTAAGGTTGTTGTTGTACATCGCGGGGGTTGTAAACCATCCCACTGTCATTGGGCACAGTCGACAAACGTAGAGGGCAGGCTCCGACGTGCCGCCTGCACCCACGGATTTGATAGGGATTTTGGTAAAGTGCAACAGGAATGTGCCTACTACTTTGATTTTTGTCGGCTGTGTCAACAGAAACCGGGTGCTAACGCACGACGAGTCATTGGGTCGTTCCCCTGGGAACGGACGAAAGCATAGATTTTATTCATGAGTCACTGTCGTCTGATCACCCATTGTTTGGCCCACGCCCAGGTTGCCATTCCTTCAAGAAAACTTTCAACCCCCATCTCATGAAACCTTTGTTCCATTGCACGCTGGGCATCCCATCCTTTTTCACCAAGCTCATCGCAATAGCGAGTCTTTGCACTTGCTTCGTAACAACCTTGCTCGGACAAGAATCCAAAAACGTCAAGAAGGAGATTCCGAGGGATGCTACCTCCAAGATTGAAAACGAACGCGCGTTTGACGGTTTGTGCAAAGACTCATTGAAATTTCACTGCGACTTTGGTGGAAACGGCGACGCGATTCGCTCGGTGGGAGACGGCCGTATCTTCACTAACGAATCCTTGCAACGCAAAGAATGGATTCCTGGCATCCACCGCAAGGATGTTTCCATGGTTGAACAAGGGGGCGTGAACCGCGCGTATTTGCATTTCTCCGACAAATCACCCCAGGTCCTATCCTTCAGAGGGGAAGCCATGCATCCGATGGGTGAGAACTGGTCTGCGACCGTTAGCTTTTGGATGCGATTGGATCCAGATAGCGATCTCAAGCCTGGATATTGCGATCCGATTCAAATCACCGAAAAGGGGTGGAATGATGGGGCGTTGTTTGTCGACTTCGATAAAGACCTACCGCGAGACTTTCGACTGGGTGTCTTCTCCGATTTGAAGTTCTGGAACCCTGAGAATACGCCTTGGGAGAAATGGCCAGTGGAGCGTCGCCCTATGGTGACGGTCAAGCAACCCAACTTCACGCGTCAGGCTTGGACCCATGTCGCGTTTGCAATTTCAAGAGTGAACGCACCCGGCCAAACCAAAGCGAAGGCCACCCTTTTTCTCCATGGAAAATCCGCAGGGACAATCGATAGCCCAATGCAGTTCAGTTGGGACAACAGCAAAACCGCAATCATGATCGGAATCGAATACATCGGTGACTTCGACGAACTGATGATCTTTGACCGCGCCCTTACCGAAAGGGAAGTACAAACAATCACCCGTCATCTCCGTTAGGCGAGCATCCACCTTTGTCGGATCCCGTCCATAACAACGGCTCCCTCTGCCAACGTTGTTTGTAGAACGGTGCGCACGAAATGGCGTGGTACTAGAAGGCGTATCCTGGATTAGGAACGCCGCTGATTGGGTAAGCAAACACTCGTCGAAATCGACGAGGGGGTGCAGCGGAAAAGAAGAAGTTGCCAGCGATCTCCGGCTGTCCGTAGTTGAAGCCAGTCGCTTCGTAATAGCGGAGTAGGGAGTTTCGATTTTCGGATTCCTGCCGTGCTCTCGCAATCACGTAATTGCGAGCCGGGGATTCGGCAAATCGGGGGTTTGGCAGAGGTCCCGAACTTGAGTCTTGCGAGTCTTGTCCAATACTAACGCCCGACAAAAAAGTGGCGATCGACGATATCGCAACCGCGAACAAGAACAATCTCATAGAGTGGTAATCCTGTAACAGAAGGACAGAGGAAAACCATCCATGGCACCATCCAACGCGATTCCATCGCGATTTTGCGGAGTGGGCGACGCGGAGGGGTCGACTCCACGTGGCTCAGGTGGTGGCATCGGCAGGTCCTGGCGCTCAACTGATGAGAATTTCCTGTGCGTTGTAGGGATCGCCTGACCGTTACATTTTTGGCCAGCAGGAAACTTGAGGTTCCCAAATTATCGGCCAATCCGATACACTTTGCCCCTGTTCCATCGGAATCGAATCGATGGTTAATAGGAACCGAGAAGAACTCACCCTACTGCGCTAGCCGTATCATGCTTGATCGAAAATTCGTTGTTGAGAACGCTGAAGCTGTCAAAGCGAACTGCAACCATCGCGGAACCCCTGCCGACATCGATCGCGTGGTTCAACTTGAGATTCAACGGCGCGCGAAAATGGCCGAAGCGGAAGAATTCAATCGCCAAGCGAATGCCATTAGTTCCCAGATCGGTAAAGCGACGCCGGAGCAACGGGAGTCGTTGAAGGACCAGGGGCGGCGATTGCGAGAGCAGAAGGAATCTGCACAGGGAGAGCACGATCGATTGGATCGAGAGATCGGGGATCTTCTTTCACGAGTGCCGAACATGACTCATCCGGCTGCTCCGATAGGAGGGGATGATACCTCCAACCTGGAGATTGCCCGTGGTAAGACACCGATACCCAAGTTTGATTTCAAGCCGCGCGATCACGTGGAATTGGGTCAGATGCACGACATGATCGATTTCGAGTCCGGAGCACGCGTGGCGGGTGCAGGATTTTACTTTCTAAAACGGGAAGCAGTGCTGCTCGAACTGGCTTTGCAACAGTTTGCAATTTCGCTTTTGATTCGCAAGGGGTTTATACCGATCTCGACGCCGGATGTGGCGAACACGGATATTTTGCACGGGATCGGATTTATTCCTCGCGGTCCCGAGACGCAAATCTACAGTATCGAAAATACCGAATTGAACTTGGTCGCCACGGCCGAAATCACGTTGGGTGGCATGTATGCAAACCAAGTGCTGGAAGCGGAGCAATTACCGCTCAAGCTGGTTGGTATCAGTCATTGCTTCCGCACCGAAGCGGGAGCCGCCGGGCGTGCATCGAGGGGGCTGTATCGCGTTCATCAATTTACGAAGATCGAAATGTTCGCTTTCACACAACCCGATCAAAGCGATGCGATCCATGAAGAGCTCCGAGCCATCGAGTGCGAATTATTCGATTTGCTAGAAGTCCCGTACCGGGTCGTCGATACGGCCACGGGCGATTTGGGTGGACCTGCCTATCGCAAGTACGATCTCGAAGCATGGATGCCAGGACGCGGGGAGGGTGGAGAATGGGGTGAAGTGACCAGCACGTCCAATTGCACGGACTACCAGGCCCGTCGGTTAAACATTCGATATCGCGTCAAGGGAGAGAAGGGGACGCATTTAACCCATACGCTCAATGGCACGGCCATCGCAATCAGTCGAGCGATCATCGCAGTCATCGAAAACCACCAGCAAGCGGATGGTTCGATTCGTGTCCCTGCGGTACTCGTACCCTGGGTTGGAAAAGATCGAATCGGCCCCGTGGCCTAAAGCATCTGATTCCGCCGTTCATCCTCGTGTCCCAGGACGCAGGACCCAACTGGTTCTTTGAAAAAATCTTAAGAATCGGGTTTGCAAAAGATACCAATCCCCCCTGGGATGGGGTAAGATGAGGGTAGTGGCGGAAACCGCCATACAAGATTGCATGCGTACACCTCACTTGGTGGTAGTTGGATTTCGGGCGTGACCAACTGTTGCTAAGTGAGGTTTTTTTATTGGCCAGCTACATTTTTGGATTAGCCATGTTAGGCGGACAGTGCTTTGGTCAGGGATTTGGATTGAGGCTGTAGGTGAGTGGTCTGCCACCGCTCGACGATCGCTAAAGGAAATTTTGATCGATTTGCGAGGTGAGTTCGAGTGGGTTTCGACCCCTATTACTCTTCCCCATCCTTCTCTTCGTCGGATTCATCGCCATCAACGACGTTTGTCGTCGGGGCGAGCAAAGTGGACTGGACCAAAGTAATCAGCAGCGCATCGAATACGCGCTCCAGTTTGTTGAAATCGCGATCTTCGGCTTGGATGTGAATCAAGTAAGTGTGATGATGAGCGCGGAACGCGAAGAGGCGAACCTGGACCAATAGATCGAGATAATAGAAGTGAAGTTCGGCTGCTACGCATTCGGCTAATTGATGAGCGGACGCCATCCATTCAGGTGTAGCGATCAGATCGTATTCGACTTCGTCGTATTCCGCGGCGATGGCGCGATGAGCCTCGTTGATCGCTTCGGTGCAAGCTGTGCTTAACGGATACATGTACACGGCGAAGAAGGCGCTCGTCGGACTCTGCAATTGAAAGCTAAGAAGCTCGCTGCCGTCAAAATCTTCGGTGACTTGCCAATTTTCGGGGTAAGTGATCGATAGCCCAAGGCCTTGATAGATCTTTGTCACGGTGGAGTCGCTTGGTTTACGTCTGGTTAGCAGCGGTGGAGGAAGGAGGTACTGGGCATCCAATGAACAAGTTGGCCAAGTGGCCATGGTTACGCCGCGACGGCTTTGGATCGCTTGGGAGGTTCCCCTCGCCATCGTCGATGAACCCACCAGTATTGTTCGGGCTTCGCGCGTATGGCGGATTCTAGACACTCATTGTACCAACGGGTGAGGGACTGCACCGAGCCTGGACAGTCCGGGGATTTGGGATCGGCGACCCCCAATACTTGCAGTTCAAAGGTCAGGGGGCGGTCCAGCCGGATGTTGGAGCAGACCATCATTGGAGCGCCGCTGGAGAGGGTGAACAAGGCGAGTGCTTTGTGGCACGAGGCAGGATGTCCTAGAAACTCAACCCAGCAACCTTTAGGACCACCGTATTGATCGGCAAGTAGGGAGATAGCTCCACCCCCGTGTAGCAATCCTTCGATCGCGGAAGCGCTGCCGGTCTTGGGCAAGAAATGTTGGCCACCTAAAGATCGGAACTGAATGAAATAGTCATGGATAAAACCATTGTCCAATGGTCGAGCGATGGTTGTGGTCGAGATACCGAACAGCCCTGTGACAAAACCGGCCAGTTCAAAGTTCCCGAAGTGGCCTGAGACAAGGAGTTTTGGACGCTGATCGAGAATGACTTGAAGCATCCGTTGTCGGTCGGTGACATGGAAGTGCGACAGATAATTTTCGCGATGGATTTTTCTTGGGGCGTGAGCGATCTCACAGGTCATCAGCAGCAGGTGCTCCCACATCTTTTGTTGAACGTCGAGCGACTTCTCGGGATTCCACGTTGGGAAGATCAGTCGCAAGTTCGCCACGACCAATTTTCGGCGCAAGGGAAGGACGTGGGTGAGCAGGTAGGCTAGAACGCGACTGAGCCGTTGGCATCGCTCCAGTGATAAGGATTGCAGAACAGCAATGAACGAACGGAACGCGATGTACACGAGGCGATCGCGAATCGAATAGGTTTGGTGTTCGGAGGCTTCCCGATCGTCTTTTGCTTCCATGCTGTCCTGCATTCCGAAAAGGGGTCCGCTACGAATCGTCGCGGCGGAAGGCTTTTCGAGAATTTACCCGGCATCGGAAGGGGGGGACATAGCATTTGCACGGGATAGGCATTCTGTTCCGGATTGCTTTGAAAGAGCTAGCGAACGGGATCGAGGCCATGGGCGCGACGGAGCAACCCGATTTGGCCGGAATGAATCGACTCGTGCAGCGGGCAGAACAACAAGGCTCCTAGTTTGATTGGGTAAGCCGTGAAGGGCATTTCTGTGGGTTCCGCAAGTACATCTGCGGGCATGTCGCGGACGTACGCTAGCGAGGCTACGTGAATTTTCCGAAGAATTTCGAGAAGTTCGTCTCGGCTAGTTGTTTCGGGTGATTCCAGAGTGGGGGTGCTTCCGCGGGAATACCGCTTTCGCAGCCATCCCGGCATTAGTTCTAGATCCGCTTCGGCCCTTCCCCGTTGGCGGAAGAGCATAAGCCCATATTGTGCGACCGCTAAATGACCAATTTGCCAAGCAAAATGGGTTGGGATTCCGGTTGGGGAAACGTTCCAAAGGTCCTCAGGAACCGCACTGATCAGATTCAGTGTGTATTCGCGAGCGAACTGCATTTGCCCGAGTACGGCATCACGCATGGCGAGGAGATTCTCGGGTCTGGGATAGTCGAGTTTAGAATCCACTTTTTTTCCAAAAGTTTGCGAAACGAATCCAAAACCAGGGGGTTAGAATCCGCGGGTCGATGAGTTGGTACATCTCATCGTCGCATCAAATTTCCATCTTCTCAACTGGGGTTAGAGTTATGCCATTCATGAAGTTCGTTTCGAGGGTTGCGTTCGCCGCATGCGTGATGGGGGCGATGACGGTTTCCGCGATCGCGCAGGGACCCGGTGGACGTGGAGGTGGAGGGGGTGGTGGCCGTGGCATGATGGGATTCGGCTTCGGTGGTGGGGTTGCTGGCTTGATGACTTTGAAGGAAGTCCGTGAAGAACTGAAGCTAGATGAAGATCAGACCAAAGAAATCGAGGATCTTGGCAAAGCCATGATGGAGAGCATGGCGAGCATGCGTCCACAGCAGGGGCAAGCGCCCGATCCGGCAGCGATGCAAGCCAATATGGAAAAGATTCGAAAGGCGACGGCAGAAGCCGAATCGAAGATTGAAGATATTTTGGATCCCAAGCAGCTAAACCGCTTGATCGGGTTGGTCATCCAACGGGATAACCTGCGTTCGCTCAATAGCAAGATTGTTGCGGACAAGCTCGAGATCACCGATGAGCAAAAGACCAAGATGGCTGACATCGAGAAAGGGCTCGGCGAAAAAATGCGAGAGCTTTTTCAAAGTGGATTCAGTCCCGAGATGAGAGACAAGATGCGTGAGCTTCGCGAAGAAGGAGACACCAAGCTAAAGGGGCTACTGACATCGAAACAAAAGGAAGACATGGAATCCTTGAAGGGAGATGAATTCAAGTTTCCAGAGCCTCAATGGGGCCGTGGCGGTCCCGGTGGGGGGGCTGGCGGTGCTGGTGGGGGCCGCGGTGGACGTCGTCCTGGTGGCGATGGTACCTGATCGAAATGATGGGCTTCAGCCTTGGCTGTCTGGCCCATGTTGGTGATGACGGAAAGTAATTTCGGTTGCAGAAAAAAGAGAGGTCGGCGAATCGCCGGCCTCTTTGCATTGGACGATTCGGCATGCAATTACGATTCGATGGCTTGGAGCCAGTGGTTTCTCAAATCCGACCAGGATGTTTGAAGAGTATTTGGGGATTCGATGGGTAGCAGTCGCGATTTCAGCCGTGGATTTTTCTGAAACCAAGCGGTAACCAACCCGAGCGAATCCTTGGACTGGCAATAGCGTGTGTCAAGACGATCGGAGGAAGCCAGCCAACGGCTGATTTCCTTACGGATCGAGGTCCATTGACGTTCGTTGCGAGGAGTTCCAACGGCGTACTCGATGCCTCCTCGCTGGAGGAAGTACAGAACCCCTCCGGACGGTTGGACGGGAAGAGCGTCCACACCGAATGAATCGTTCGAAGAAGGGGCAGATGCGAGCGGTTCCCAGTAGAGGGTGGGGGGGCCCTGGCTTGCGACACGGTGTTGATTCAGTTTCTTCGTCAGCCATCGAACGATGCGCAAGTCTTCACGCAAGCGGAGGGCTCGTTCGAAATGGAGTCTGGATGCCGCGAGATTCATGTCCCTTTCGAGCCATTCCAGCATGTTGTGCGGGTCTCCTTGAAGGAATTCACGGGCTCGTGTTTCCTGTTCTGCGTAGCGATGGCTGGAAACGCCTTGTTGACACGGAGCAAGGCAAGTCCCCAGTTCGGCTCGTAGGCAGCCCGGTCGCGATTCGATTGGAAACAAAGTGAGTTGATTGGATAGGTGCGTGGGTGTTTTTTGGCTGCAATCGCGCAGCAAATAGAAACGGTTGAGGACTTCGACGGCTCGGAAAAGTTGATTTGCTCCATAGAATGGGCCGTGGCAGGACGTTGCGGCTGGATCCCACTGCCTCGCGACATAAAATTGCTGGGCGGGGCCCCGTCCTAAACAAAGAAATGCGGACTGCTGTCGTTTGGGCATGCCGATCACATTGAGTCGAGGTTGCCAACGACGGATCAGGGATTGCTCGCGCAAAAGTGCAGCGAACTCGCTCGGCTGTGTTTCCCAAACGATCGAACGCGCATGCTGAAGGATTCGCCCCGCTTTCTCGTCCTTACTACCGGGCAAGAAATAGCTGAGCAATCGGTTGCGAAGAAGCTTGGATTTGCCGACGTAAAGAAGTCTTCCGACGGCATCGATCATGCCATACACACCCGGCGTTCGAGGCGCGCATTCGAGAACCCCCGACTTCAGCGACTGTTTGCATTGTTCGGCCGAGTCGTGAGGACCATCGAGACGTTGAATAGGAGAAGCGTGCATTTCCAGCGAAGGATGCGAAAGAAGCGCATCGCTTCCGAAATCTTGAAACTGGTCCAGCCACTTGGCATCCATGCACAAACTCCCACTTCCCATCGCTGCCCATGTGCTGATTTCTGTTTCCGAACGACGGAGGAAGCAAACGAAAGTCGCTTGGGCGCAACACGATGATTATTGCGTGTTCACGTCTTAAATGGCAATAACAAGGACAATTTGTCGTCGTTCCATGACAGTCTTGGCAAGAGGGTGACGGGCTTGACTAGACATTTTTCAGCCAACCATCGACATCGGATAAGGATTGGTTTGCGAAACCGATAACCTAGGAAAATGGTTGAAAAAAACGAAACACTTGCAGCGCATTCGCGTTCTTAAATAACAGACGAGTTGCTCGTCGGTGGTAACTCGCCAAGAGTCTTCTACGAGACAACAGTGAGGGACCGGGCTGCTTCGCGGGAAACTGCGTAACGCGATAGGTATTTGGTCGAGTTGCAGTCGCAGGTTCGTCGAACGACGAGCGAAAAAGGTTTCGATTGAAAGAAAGCGAACCGCAAGAAAGATTGTGGCTCTCCTGCGGTTCTGACCAAACCTCCGCGCTGTAATGAGGGGGAATGGCTAAACACAGTGTACGAGGAATGCACGGACTCTTGCAAGAAGAAGTGCACAAGACTGCGTGCAGGCGGTTGGCAGGAGAACTCCTGCAACGCGTGTCCATGCGATCTTCGTTTGCTGGATGCGAATGAGAGCGAGGCGAGGTTCTATGGGCCTAGCCGGACTCCGGTTCGCGCAAAAATATCCTGCAACCACCAACACGAACCTTGCACCCGTCAATCGGCTGGGTGGCGGGTGAGCGTTGGGCAGGGAGAGCCACATGACCTCGATAAGGACATTGGCTAATGAGGAGGATTACTTCGCTTCGGTGGGGTGGCGTGGTCGCACTGCTGGTTTTGGCGTGTTTGGCTACGGCGGGAGCGATGCTTCCGCGATGGTTGGAAACCGCCGAAAATCGAGAGCGAGTTGTTGCTTGTCATGCCGTTGCTGACCATCTCGCGGAACAGCCAGCGTATTCGGTTTCACGGGCGTGTTCCTATGTCCATGGGATTACCACGCACAGCGTCGATCGACGTGTCGACTGGACCGAGAACTGGGTTCAAGCGATCGTCGGCAAAGCTTATCCACCCCTCTTGCGAACGCAGTCACCCGAAAAAATCGTACTCGGCAGGAAAGGTGATTGTTCGGAACGGGTCGCAGTATTGCAGATGATGTTTCGGAGGGCGCACTTGCCAACACGCGCGGTCGGATTGGGAGGGCATGTGGTTTTGGAGGTCCGCGCGAATGGTAAATGGTACACAGCGGATCCGGATTATGGCGTGACCTTTGGCACGGATGTCAGCCATTTGGAGAAGGGAACGGGGAAGTGGGTGCGCCATCAACTGCGAGCGACCGGCTGCGATGATGAGGCCATCGATGGTTACCTCCAGATCCTCCATTCCTCTGTCGACAATGTGGCGATGGGGATCAATCAGCCATTGAGTCCTCGATTGAAGTTTGTCGAGGATGTCTGCGACGGGCTCATGGTGGCTACTCCGATGTTGCTGTGGGGGCTTCTGGCCGTTCTGTGGGCGAGTTTTCCAGTGTTCAGCGGAACCGGCGTCCGACAGTCTTTGACCTAGCAGCGAGGACAGGATGTTCCGCCGCGAGCGTGGACTTTCGGCTTGCTCTTTGAATCGGTACCATGCGGAGGTAGGATCAACCTGGCATGCCATGCGCCGAACCGATTTCCGTCCGTTTGGCCATTCCGTGCTTGGCCTACGTTTGGCTTCAACACGGGCGGTACCAATCCTTGCGGAAGGCCTCCTTCAGGCCGTTGTCTTCACAGCGTTGGAACCTGACCTAGGATGGGTCGATCGAGCGGACGGGCCCATCATTTCACGACACGAATTTTTTTGCGAGAGAGCTAATGAAGAATCGATTCGCGACAGGGAAACGGAATAGTGTTTGTCGATGGGGGATAAGAATCGGTGCCGCTTTTTGTTCCGTAGCAGGGGTGCTGGGCTGCGCCGCGCAGGGTCAGGATCGCGTCGGAGCGGATCGTCAAGTCTCCGGGGTGGAGCGGGGGAATTTCAGCAAGAGTTTGCAGGCTGGAGATGACTTCTTCCGCTACGTGAATGAAAACTGGTTGGACACAACCGAAATTCCGGCGGACTTGTCCAACTACGGATCGTTTACTGTTCTCGACATCGAGACGAAAGCTGCCATCCGCGAGCTAATCGAAAACGCCAGTCGATCGGAAACCGCCAGTCCCAGTGCTCAGCGAGTAGGGAACCTCTATCGCTCCTATACCGACGTGTCTTCTCGAAACGCCGCAGGATGGAAGCCGATCGAGCCTGTTTTAAAAGAGATTCAAGGGGTTCAAAGCAAACCCGATTTGCTGGCTTTGGCTGGCAAGCTATCACGTCGAGGAATTTCGAGTTTTTGGGGTGCAGGGGTCGAGGTCGATGCCAGGCGTTCAGACCAGTACGCTCTCTATGTTGGGCAAGATGGGACCTCGTTGCCCGACCGAGATTACTACCTTGTCGAACAATCCGAATACAAAGAAATCCTGAGAGCTTACGGTGCCTATATCGAAGATTTGCTAACCCAAGTGGGTTGGAAGAATCCCAGCCAAGCGGCGAAAAACATCATTGCCCTCGAGACAGAAATGGCAAGATCGCAGTGGGACAAAGTCGATCTTCGTGACCCCATCAAGGCCTACAACAAAGTCGAAACGTCGAAGTTTCTGACCGAGCATCCAGGTTTGCATTGGATGGAGTATGCGAAGGGGGCGGGGATCGAGGATGTGAAAGAGTTGATCGTGGGTCAACCTAGCTTCTTTGATGGTGCTCAAAAACATTTGGAAGGAGTGGACTTGGATACATTGAAGGCGTATCTCGCATTCCAAACGATCGATAGTTACGCACCTGTCCTGTCCGAAGAATTTGAGAAGAAGCACTTCGGGTTCCATGAGACCACGCTGAGCGGAGTGCAAGAACAGAAACCACTTTGGCGACGGGGCGTGGAAGCATGCAATGCCATGTTGGGTATGCCTGTTGGGCAGATCTATGTCGAGAAGAGTTTTTCGCCAAAAGCCAAAGAGCGAATGAATGAGCTGGTCGGCAATCTGATGAAGGCCTTTGAACAACGCATTGATCAATTGGAGTGGATGGGGAACGGAACCAAGGCTCAGGCGCGCGAAAAACTATCCCTCTTCACTCCCAAGATCGGCTATCCCGATAAGTGGAAAGATTACTCGTCCGTGGTGACCGATCCGACCGATGTGGTTGGGAATCTTGGAAGGATTGCCGAGTTTGAGCACGAATTCGCACTGAAGAAGCTTGGCAAGCCGATCGATCGCAGCGAGTGGTTTATGCCACCGCAAACGGTCAATGCGTATTACAACCCAACGATGAATGAAATCGTGTTTCCGGCAGCCATTTTGAAACCACCCTTTTTCAATTTGGATGCGGACGATGCGATCAACTACGGTGCCATCGGAGCGGTTATCGGCCACGAAATCAGCCACGGTTTTGATGACTCTGGGAGCAAGTTCGACGGCAACGGAAATCTGCGCAATTGGTGGACGGAGAACGACCAGAAGGAATTCGAGAAACGATCGCAGCAATTGGTCTCGCAATACGACAAGTACGAGCCATTGCCTGGTCAAAACCTCAACGGCAAATTCACGTTGGGGGAAAACATCGGCGATTTGGGGGGGCTCAGTGTGGCATATACGGCCTACAAGTTGTCGCTCGACGGCAAGCCTTCACCGGTCATTGATGGCTTGACCGGCGAGCAACGATTCTTTATCGGCTGGGCTCAAGTATGGCGTCGCAAGTACCGCGAAGCGGAGATGCTCAAGCGTTTGAAGACCGATCCCCATTCCCCCAGCCAGTATCGATGCAATGGAATCGTATCGAACGTCGATGGGTTTTATGAGGCGTTTGACGTCAAGCCAGGGTCGCCCATGTACATCGAACCGAGCAAGCGGGTTCGGATCTGGTAGTCCGTTGGATTCGTCCGTTTGATGTCGCGATCGCAAGCAAGCAATAGGGCATCCAGTTTTCGCTGGGTGCCCTTTTGCATTTCTTATTTTCACAACAACACACCCGAAAAAGTAGCCGGCATGCTCCGCCGTGCCGTCCGCACGTACGGTTTTGCTGGAAATTATGGTAAACGGCACCGGGTCTGTGCCTAGGACTTTGACTTTTGTCGGATGTGTCCACGGGATTGGCAACAAGCGATGTCGACAAACCGCCTACTCGGAGAGGAATCAGCAAAATCTTTGGAGTAAGCGAGTTTTCTCGAGGGGATTCCTGGAGTGGAATCCAGGGGGACGACGTCCGATGCGCAACCGGGATTGCCGTCAATGCCATCGGTAGGACGCCCATGGTTTGGGAGGGGAATGCAGAACCGCAAGAAAAAAGCGTGCCAAAGCCATCAATTAAGACTTGCAGAAGTTTGGGGGTGCTAGGTACACTTTTGGGCTTCGCGGACCCAATGGCTTGGGAATGCAAGGCCTCGTACGAGTCCAAAGATTGTGTGTTCGGTTTCGTAAATCCCGGTCGGGTAAAGGTTTAGG
>JBAWXH010000049.1:0-45282 GCA_037144155.1 Planctomycetota bacterium
GCACGAGCACGAGCACGAGCACGAGCACGAGCACGAGCACGAGCACGAAAAAGCCGAGGAAAAGAGGGAGTTGGACTCACACAGGCTCAAATAGCGCAACTTCGAAAGCTCGTGCTCGATCACCGCTCCTCCACGGTTTCACTTTCGATCACGAATCCAATGACCCACCCGGAATACCGGCCAATCGTGTTTCAAAGGCCAACCAATAGCATTCCTTAAGCATCCAGGTTCGCTACCCTGTTCTCAATTATTGGAACCGGCGCAGCGAACCAAAACCGATGAGAGGGAGCCCGGTTGTCTTGCGGCCATAATCGAGGTACGGCTGGCCGATGAAGAAGAGGAGTCGTTTGTCTTTGAAGTAGCTTCCTGCGAAGATGTAGATCGTCCATACAAAGGTCAGGATGGCATGATCCAGCGACATCGTCGGCGTGAACCAGATCAAGCCCAGGAAACTCATGTAGACCGGATGACGCATCCATCGAAAAGCGCCAGTCGTGAGAAACGGTCGTTGAGGTGGTTTGGTTTGGCGAAACCAATACCACCATTGGGTGAGCCCGGTTTGATAGCCAAGTCCTGTGCAGTACAAGCTGTAAAACAGCGCCAGCCAAGAGCCGTAAAAACAGAATAAAATCGCGGTTTCCACCCAGCCTGTGGCCCGCCAAATCAAAATTTCCGATGCTCCCCAAAAATGAAACATGGCGAGCAGTGTCATGCAAGTAACGCAGCAATGGATACTGCCCAGCATGCCACTTGGAACATGCTGCCGCATCCAACGCTGCGAAAACGGGGCGAGCAAGATACTGTGCGGAAGTGCAAATCCGATCGCCATCAATGCATCGGTTAACCACCAAGAAGGATGTGTTGTAGAGCTGCCGTAGCGTAGGAACAGGAAGAGGAATACGACGGTGTAAAGGAACAGCAATTGAGTCCCAATCCCCAGAGCGATCCCAAAGGACCGTGCTGCGACCGAGTCCCATTGCGGGCTGATGGATGGCTGTGCCGAAGGAGTGGCTGGGGTCGCTGGATGGGCGTGGGCAATCGAGGTCATGAGGCTCGTTTCTCTGCTACAAAATATCCGTATTCCATGGCACCCGAACGGTAGGCATCGAGGATCGCTTGGAAGTGGTCCAGAAACAAAACGTGGTTGCTCCCCAGGATCTTTGCCAAATGACGGACACCCGTCCGCTGGACCCGCTCCAAGCAGATCTCCCATGTGCGTTCGACTTGGCGTGTCCAAAGACCGGTGTCGACCATCGTCAGTCCTGCTTCTTCGAACCATTGAACGTAGTCGGACTGCGCACCTAGCGAAGGGCAGAACATCCCTTCGCAGACTTTCCTCGCTTGCTCCGTTTGAACGTTGTTCATTGGAGGTTCGCCGGTCAGCCAAGCGCAAATAGCGAAACGACCACCCGGTTTTAACCATGTAGCCGCTTTGCGAAAGAAAGCGGGTTTGTCAAACAAATGCTCCGTGCATTCGATGCTCCAAACCACATCGGCGGAGCCGACGGGCAATTCGAGCTTTTCAGCATCCGCGCGTAAGAATCGCGGTGCCGGCTGGACTCTTTTTAATGTGGCACCCCAAGCCGCATAGAAGCGCTGGACGGGGCTGAGGGTGACACCTGTCACTTGGCAACCTAAATGCTGCGCCAACCAAACACTGGAACCACCCATTCCACATCCGATGTCATAGACCGTGGCACCCTTTGCGATGTTGGCCAGTTGCACCAACTTCTCCGTCAACTGTATTTGGGCGCGCTGGGACGACTCGTTTCCGTCCCAGTATCCGTGATGAATATGGGGGCCCCAAAAAAGGCGATAGAAAGGGGTCGTAACATCGTAGTGGTTGCGGATAACCTTTTTTTCAACGGAAGGGAATTCAATCATGGTGACGGCACCAACCACAAATCGCCATAAATCACCAATTCATCTTTAATGCCAACGGCACCAAGCATTTTGCTGTACGGTTTGATTCCATAATCGGTCTGAAGGATTTTGAAAGTTCCTCGCACGTGGTGCCAACCATCTTTTTGCTCCAAGTCGCAAAGGGCTTGAATGCGATGCGAGGTTTTGTGCAATGTGAAGTCCCCTTCCAACGAGAACTCAGGCAGCTTGCGGCGAGAGGTTTTGCCGGTCGGCGATAAGGTTACGTTCTCTAGCTTGGCAATCGGGTATTCCTTGACGTTCAGGATTTCCGGCCCGAGCATGTTTTCATTGACTTTCTTTTTGGTCCCCGCGTCGAGCTCTTTGTCGATCGAGAATACTTTGCGGCCGGCATCTGTATCTGCCTCAAAGGCACGCATGTCGAAGATCAATTCCCCATGAGACTTGCCGTCCACGACCAATCTTCCCGACTTCAGCTTCCCCTCGATGCCATGCGTGTGGCCCAAAGATGTCGTCCTATCGACGAAGATGTAAACGCGGCTGAATTCGATATTGAGTTCACCCGGTTGCAGGGACTGTGTTTCAGACCCTTTGGCCGAGATCGGGTCTTGTCCGAAGGCAGCCTGGAGTCCCAAAGGACTTAAGAAAAAGGGCAGCGCCCAAACAACCATTAACCCAGCAGTGACGCATCGCATTCGTCCCTCCTTGAATGACAAATGACACACAACGACTGCTATGGATAGGGAGGCAGCGTTGGAGCGTGAAATCAATTCACGGCAGCACTTTACCGAACAATACATCCAAGGAACACTCGCATGTTGGTTACAAATCGTTTATTCATGCTGTGCTTCCGCCCCCCGTTGAAATGCTTGCAATTCGCTGTGACGAAGGACTGCAGCCTACGAGATCTCGATGCAACGCAACCAAGGTTTCGGTGTTGATGGGTTCAGTATCGATCGAAAAGGACCATGCGATCGGCGCGCTGCAATGAGGCGCCAGGGGCAATTCCAAAGGGGGCTATTCCAGGTCGTGAATTCAACACCGATTCGAAAGTGATCTTTCGATCTGTAAAGAAACTTGCTAATTCCAATCGCATGAATTTTTTCCGACGATAGTACTGTGAATTCGTGAAATCGCGAAACCGCTCATGGATGATGTGAAGGTTTCAAAAACCCAAAAGACTCCCCTGGTGGATTGCTGGTCGCATCGTGTGCAACGAGAATCTGTTGGCGCGCCGAAACCTTGGCTAATTGGTCGTACGGTGGTGCTATTGGTTCTCCTGTTTTCCATGGGTTGCCAGCGTTGGCCCGGGACCAATGCCATGCGCCAGGCCCAGGTTGAAAGCGATCGGCTATTGGCGGAGTTTCGCGCTCAAAAGAGACGGGCTGATGATTTAGAGAATCGCAATGTGCAACTGGAACAAAGACTTGGTGAAGCCGAAAAGATGTTGGCTCTCAAGCAAGGCCGAAGTGGTTCGCGCGTGGCGGATACAGGGTCGGCAGGCAGTCGCAGCGGCGGCGATCGATCGTTGACCGATCTGGGCCCGTCCAACCCAAGCTCCCGACGTATTCCGGGTACTGGATTGCCGGATTCGAATCCTAGCACTCCCGGTCGCTTGACATCCGTCCCTTCTTACGGCAACGATGATCTGCGCGGCGATCCGAATCGAACCAATCAATGGCGGCCAATTCCTGGTCGTTGAATTTCCAGTATGCCCACTGAATCTTCTGCTACGCCTCTACGCGTCGAGGTTTATCGCGGCGTCGCGGGTTTGAATATCGTTCGCGATGTTCGTTATCTGGTTCTTCGCAAGCCGCTCGGAATGTCCTTTGAAGCGACGTTGTTTTCTGGGGATGAACTCCCGAGCACCCGTCATGTGGTTGCCTTCTGGGACCAAGAAGCGGTCGCATGCCTATCGCTATTAGTTCCAGAGTCCGAGCCT
This sequence comes from Planctomycetota bacterium, assembly GCA_037144155.1. GTDB lineage: Bacteria > Planctomycetota > Planctomycetia > Pirellulales > Pirellulaceae > JBKCUI01. Next base: position 3,824 of record JBAWXH010000049.1, read on the forward strand.
TGGAACACGGCTGGATTGGCGATTGCGAGAGAACCGAACTCCACTCCAGAACGCGTTCCTACGAATCCACAGGAACATCTCCGCCTGCTACAATCCACCCGGCTCGTTCAACTGCGTGGGATGGCGGTCTTGGCCTCCTGGCAAGGCAAAGGCTGTGGTGGGCGGTTATTGGAACGCGTCTATGGTTGGGCCCAGGAAGAGAACTGGGAATTGTGGTGCAATGCGCGGTTAGCGGCAGTACCGTTTTATTCCAAGTACGGTTGGGTTACGGAAGGTGATTCTTTTGACATACCCAACATTGGGGCTCACTACGTGATGCGTTGGAGGGTAGCTGTTTGAAACTGACCTATCGCTCGTTTCAAGTTCACAAGCGAGTGGCGCTAGCCATCAGTCGCGGCGTTCAATCCCATGCGAAGAACTGGGAAGTGCATGTGAATGCAGACGGCATTCAAGGCATCGGCGAAGCCGCCGAATTCTCCATCCCTCATACATCGCAACCTTTCGATTTTCTTGAAAAGGAATTGGAGCGGGCGGTCGAACTTCTCAGGGCTTGGCATCCATGGCATCGGCTGGAAATTGAATCGAGTCTCCGCAAGGCAAATGTCGCTTCCTCCGTAGTGGCGGCCATCGATATGGCATTGCTTGATTGGGCAGGGAAATCGCTCCATCAGCCGGTTTGGCGACTTCTAGGACTGCCTCAACGATCTTCGCATCCCACTTCGGTGACGATTGGAATTTCGACTCCTGAAGCGGCCCAGCAACGCTGGGTGCAGTGGTTGGACGTGGGTGTGATTCGCAGCGTCAAGCTCAAGCTGGGTTCGCCGACCGGGATCGAAGCCGATCAAGCGATGTTTGAGGCCGTGCACAAACTCATCCCCAGCAACACGCGGGTCAGTGTCGACGCCAACGGAGGTTGGAACACACAGGATGCGATTACCATGAGCAAGTGGCTTGGAGATCGCGGTGTCGATCATATCGAGCAACCTGTAGCACCCAGCGAGCTGGAAGCCCTGCGCGAAGTTCATCGCCAGTCTCCTATTCCAGTGATGGCGGACGAAGCCTGCCGGAACAGTGCCGATATTCCTGGATTGATCGGTGCTTGTAGTGGTATCAACATCAAGATCCTTAAGTGCGGCGGGATTAGCGAAGCAATGCGTATGATTCATGCCGCCCGCGCCTTTGGCCTGAAGACGATGCTCGGTTGCTATTCGCAGACGACGTTGGGCAATTCGGCAGCCAATCAGATTGGGTCGCTCGTCGACTATATCGATCTCGATAGTCACCTCAACTTGATCGACGATCCCTTTGTTGGGTGCCGGATGGAAGACGGATATTTAATCAATCGTGAGATCCCTGGATTGGGAGTGACGCATGCCTAAGCATCCTCAGTACGATGCCACCGACCGATTGGCCATTCTGCTACATGGTGGGATTCATGGGATTCATGGAAAAACCGGGTTAGCGATCCTTCGGTTTGCACCGCATCGGGTTGCGGTCGTGATCGATGCTCAAGCCGCCGGCGGCAATCTGATCGAACTCACTGGAATCCCGTTGCCTGAGGAAAATATCCCGATCGTTGCCACGGCAGCCGAAGCCCTGATGTACGAGCCGCAGACGATGGCTATCGGAATTGCGCCGTTGGGAGGCAAGCTTCCTGAAGCGTGGTATCCCGATTTGATTGCAGCCCTGCGAGGAGGGCTGAACATCCTCAATGGTCTGCACACCCAATTGGGGGCGGACCATCATCTCTCCGAAGCCCTCCAGCCCGGACGATGGATTTGGGATATTCGTCAGGAGCCACCCGGACTGGTCTCTGGGATGGGGCTGGCGAGGCTACTTCCCTGCAAGCGAGTTTTGTTCGTGGGTACCGATATGTCGATCGGCAAGATGTCTGCCGCGATTGCATTCCATCGGGCTGCCGTCGCGAAGGGGTTGCGATCCAAGTTCATGGCGACGGGCCAAACGGGAGTCATGCTGGAAGGGGATGGAATCCCGTTGGACGCGATCCGCGTCGATTTTGCATCGGGGGCTGTTCAGGAAGAAGTGATTGCATGTAGCAAAGATCGTGATGTAATCTTCATCGAGGGACAAGGCTCATTGCTCAATCCTGCATCGACGGCCACTCTACCTCTGCTGCGAGGGTCGCAGCCAACGCATTTGGTGCTGGTCCACAAAGCCCTTATGCATCACTTGCGCGATTTCCGTTGGGCAAAGATCCCGCCCCTCAGGGACGTGGTGGCAATGTACGAGGCTGTTGCAAGTGCTGGGGGAGCATTCGCGCCGGTCAAAGTGAATTGCATCGCCATCAACACGCACGGCTTGAGCGACGCGGAAGCCCGATACGAAACCAGCCGCATCGAATCCGAGACAGGATTGCCCACCGAAGACGTGGTCCGTCGGGGTGCCGAGCGACTTCTCGCGACGTGCATGTGATCAAACATACCGATTGCACGGAACCCAAAGTCGTTATTCGATGTCTTCCAACTCGGTTGCTTCGATCGCGTTTGTATCGATACTTTACTCAATACTTTCCTCAATGGGCCGTTTTCGATGTTTGTTCCACCTCATTTCCGCCAAGAGGATCTCGGTGCGATGCATGCGTTCATCGAGCAGCGTAGTTTTTGTATCTTGGTAACGATCCGCAACGGAGAGCCAATCGCAACCCATCTGCCTCTTCTTTTGGATCGATCGCACGGAAAGTATGGCCAGCTGAAAGGGCATATCGCAAGGAAGAATCCACAGTGGGAACACTTTCAGGGTTCGGAGGCATTGGTCCTGTTTCATGGGCCTCATGCGTATGTTTCGCCAGCGTGGTACGAAAGTAACCACGTCGTACCGACGTGGAATTACGTTGCCGTCCATGCCTATTGCAGCATGGAAGTATTAGAAGATGCATCATCGATTCGATCGATCGTCGAGGAGAGTGTGCAGCATTACGAATCGTCGCGCGAGGAGCCTTGGGAACTGCCACGATCATCGGCCGTGATCGATGGAATGCTGTCGCATATCGTCGGATTGCGACTAACGATTCAGCGATTGGAAGGGAAATGGAAGTTGAGCCAAAACCATCCGATGGAGCGGAGACTCAAGGTCATCGATGCGCTGCAGGGCGGGGATGAAGCGGCTCAAGAAATCGCATCGCGAATGCGTAGGGAGATTGAATCCGAAGATGCATCGAGGGACATTAGTACCTCGGATCCAAAGTGAAAAAGCCCGTGTATCCGATTGTTAACGCAGCCACCAGCCATTTCGCTGACAACGAATCGCTCCAGAAAACGTCGGATTGCGTTGGAAGGGGCGAAAATGGTAGTCTGGGTAACTCCTCTTTCGCCCTTGCCGGTTACGTCGTAGGGTAAGTCGTAGGTGAATACGATGGAGACGCGTGGTTAGAAAAGGGTTGACTCATCGCCGCAAAACGTTGGTTTGATTACGACATTTTTGGCGAAATGCCGATCGGTTCGTTGAAGCGTGCCGGGTGTTTTCCACGAGGAATGACTTCGGAATGTTCGTCCGCATAGGATGCACGCAGGAATTCTTCATGGAGGGGCAACGATGAAGGGTCAAGGACTTTGGAGGGTTCTCGCAACACTTTTGCTTCTCTGCGCGTGTGGCCTTCTGGGTTGTTCCAACAAGATCATGCGTAGCATCAACGAGGGGGACGTCGCGGCATGGATTAAAACCGGTCGCGTCGAGCGACTCGAAGAGGAATTAGAACACAAGTTATGGCGGCCCGATTTAGCGGTCTTGCCATTCGTCGAATTCGATGGGGATGACATCACGATCCACCATGTGAGAGACGGCCGTTATCGGAGCGAGTCCGACTACGACGTGCGGCACTACGATCTGAAGTTTCGCTTGTCCGACATCCGAACCGTCGACTTTATCGTGGTCCCCTTCAAAGAGACTCGACTCCTCGCCCACACCATGCTCAGCTTTGGATTGGCCGATGGTCGACATTTCGTGATCTCTGTCGAATGCCGTTTAGGAGTCGACGAGAACTATTCGGCGGTAGCGGGAGCCAGTCGCAAGTTTCCGTTGATGTATGTTGTTGGAGATGAACGGGATCTGATTTTATTGCGGACTTCGATACGCGATGTGGAGGTTTATCTTTACCGCGGAAGGGCAGAACCTTCGCAGGTTCAAGACTTGCTCGTAGACATGCTGGCTCGTGTCAACAAACTCCAGCGCGAACCCGAGTATTACGATTCTTTGACCAACAATTGCACGACCAACCTGGTCCAACACGTGAACAAGCTTCGCGCGGGACGTATTCCCAACGATGTGCGAGTCCTGTTGCCGGGACATTCGGACCGTTTGGCATATGAACTGGGGCTACTCGAAATCCAAGGTCCCTTCGAATATGCTCGACAGCAAGCAAGGATCAACGATTTGGCACAAGGTTATGCGGATAGTCCTGAGTTTTCAAAACGCATTCGCCGACAATAGGTATTCTGTTTCAGTGCAGAAGCGGCGCGGACTCGGAGATAGTCCTATTCAATGGGGCTGAGGCTAGACAACGACGATGAACAACGAAACGAAATTGAGCCCCCTTTCCGAACGCGTAGCAGACTCCGCAAACCCACCCAACGGGATGGGCTTTCGAACGGATGTTCAAGGTTGGGACCGCCGGACCCTTGAGCGTTTTCAGTTGGAGCGATTGAACCGATTGCTTGAACGAGTGCTCCGCGAGAATGCTTTCTACCGTTCCCGGTACCAATGCAATTCGATGCAATTGTCCAGTCTCGATGGCCTCAAGCAGTTACCACTGATGACCAAAGCGGACATGATCAGCGATGCCGACTCGGGGATCGCCCTGCATCATTCCTATGCTCCCGAAGCGTATCGCAGATACCATCGCACCAGTGGCACACGGGGTCGGCCGATGGTGATCCTGGATACCGATGAGGATTGGGCATGGTGGGTGGCGACGTGGCAATACGTCTTGGATGCTTGCGAGATTACCGCGAGCGATCGGGTTCTGATGGCGTTTTCGTTTGGTCCCTTTATCGGTTTCTGGAGTGCCCATGATGCTTGCTTGTATCGTCGGTGCATGGTTATCCCATCGGGAGGGATGTCGACGGCGGCACGAATCGACCTGATCCATGCATCGCAACCGACCGTGATCTTCAGTACGCCCAGCTACGCAATCCATCTGGGGCAGGAGGCTGAAAGTCGAGGAAAGAGTTTGCGTCATTCGTCGGTGCGATGTGTCTTTGTCGCGGGAGAACCCGGCGGAAGCGTGCCGAGTGTGCGTTCGGCCATCGAATCGTTGTTTGGGGCGAGCGTCATGGATCATGCGGGGGCGACGGAGATCGGCCCGTGGGGATTCAGCAGTGCTTCGGGAGATGCGTTGCATGTCATCGAAAGCGAGTTCCTTGCTGAATACGTTCCTGTTCAGCCAAGTTCGCGGATGCAGGCTCCGGAACATCTTCCAACTGCTTCAGGGGAAACGGATTTGCTGGAGCTTGTCCTGACCAGTTTGGGCAGAACGGGTGCACCGGTCATTCGCTATCGCACGGGTGACATGGTTCACCCTGACTTTCGGGAGGTAGCTGGCGAATCGAATTTCGTGCGCCTTCGCGGCGGGGTCGTAGGTCGCGTTGACGACATGCTCGTTGTACGTGGGGTCAATGTGTTTCCGAGCAGTATCGAATCGATTGTTCGCGAGTTTCCTGAAGTGGGCGAGTATCGGCTGATTGTTCAGAAAAGCGGAGCGTTGGATGAACTGAAGCTAGAAGTCGAAGATCGCCAGCACTCCCCCGATCGCATCGCAGAAAAATTGCTGCTAATGTTACAGCTTCGTATTGAAGTCGTGGATCTTCCCGAGGGCAGCTTGCCACGTTCGGAAGGGAAATCACGAAGGGTGCTGGACCGCCGGTAGGTAACCGCTCCACGTCCAATCTCTCCCCCGTGTCCCATTCGTCCGTCCAGTCATTGGCTGCTAGATAAGATTCAATGATTGAAGGAGATCCGCCCAGGATCTTTCACAAAAAGGGGGGCCCTTGATTGCCTGTAAAAATCCCATGAACGCGATTGAGGAACGGACCCTGCTCGGTCATTGAACAGCCTATGGATCGTGGTATATTCAACCGCCAAAGCTGCTTGGCGAATGGAGTCGGCAGCTCAAATGAGAATTCATTTCTAGTCTTTGGCGGAGTAATGCTCAGTGGTCATTCGAATCGCGATTAATGGTTTTGGACGTATCGGTCGGTTGACTTTCCGCAATCTGTTGGCGCGATCCCACGAGTTCGAGGTAGTAGCGGTCAACGATTTGACGGACAATCAAATGTTGGCAACGTTACTCAAGTACGACAGCGTTCACGGTCGTTACGATGGGACAGTCGGCTATGATGACAAGCACTTGATCGTCAACGGCAAGAAGATCGCAGCCCTTGCCGAGAAGGATCCTGCCAAGCTTCCGTGGGCGGAACTCAAGGCCGACATTGTCATCGAGAGCACCGGCTTCTTTACCGGGCGAGCGAAAGACGGCAAGCCTGGATACGACTCCCACCTCGCGGCAGGTGCAAAGAAAGTCGTCCTCAGCGCTCCCGCAAAAGACGGTGCAGATCTCACGTGTGTTTTGGGTGTCAATGACGACAAACTGACCAAAGATCTCAAGTGCATATCGAACGCGTCCTGCACGACCAACTGCTTGGCTCCCGTAGCCAAAGTGCTCAACGAGACGTTTGGTATTGAAAGTGGATTGATGACCACTGTCCATGCCTATACGAACGATCAAAAGGTCCAGGACCAACCCCATGCGGATCCTTATCGCGCACGGGCAGCAGGATTGAACATTATCCCCACCACGACCGGGGCTGCATCGGCTGTTGGGTTGGTGATTCCGGAATTGAAGGGCAAGCTGACCGGGATTGCTATGCGTGTGCCGGTAGCGACGGGTTCCGTCGTCGATTTGACCGTGAACTTGAAAAAGGAAACCACGGTTGCCGAAATCAATGCAGCGATGAAGGCCGCCGCCGAAGGTCCTTTGAAGGGCATTCTTTGTTATACCGAAGATCCCATCGTCTCCAGCGACATCATTGACGATCCGCACAGCAGCATTTTCGCTGCGGACTTCACTCAAGTGCTCGGCGATAAGGGCAAACTCGCGAAGGTCGTATCTTGGTACGACAACGAATGGGGATATAGCTGCCGAACGGCTGACCTGTGCGCACGTCTAGCTAAGTTCCTGTAATCAGCGTCTCCTTGCATCGGCCGTTTGGCCAACAGGGCATGGCCGAATCATTTCCCACTGAAGAGCTGCAAGAACTTTTCTTGCGGCTCTTCTTTTTTTGCGAGGCGTGACCCAACGTGTCCACGTGTCGGACGATATTCCCCTTGGAGTTCGTTCAACGACCAATGTCAACCATGGGAGATTGCGTATGCCGAAGTACTATGTGCAAAGTGGAACATTGCGAGCCGTTATCCATAGCCGGAGTCCCCATCGCGCTGCGATGTGGGCCATCGCCCGTGCGATGGATGCTGTGTTGCCAGACGATGATGTTGCGTTGTTCGAGCACCCACGTGCAGATGCAAGTTTCGGTTCTTTATCCCACGCCGAAGAAGCTGTCGCTACGACTCATGCCCATCGATTCGTTGCCCTCGGTTCCATGATCGAATTGAGTGAAATCGGCTTTGATCATGAAGACGCCTTGAAATTCGACACGTTTGACACGTTTCGAGAATGGCATGCGTTGGTGGACGCGATCGACCGGATTGCTTGCATGCTGTAGCAGGACGAGTGTAAAGATCTGCGGGTGAATCCAGTAAATATTGCTCTTGGGCAACATTGCATGTGCATTGGTTCTTGAAAGTGCGGAACAGTTCTTTGGGTTGGAGTGCGTTGGAACCAGGCTATCGTAGATCTCGCATAACAATCGGACGCTAAGGCGTTGCGGTTGATTGGCGAACAGAACCGGAGGCGAACCAGCTTGTTGATTAGCCGCACCGCGTTAGCGGCGGTTGCCTTTCCGAAAACCGGGGCTAACGCCCATCGGCTAATTGTTGCGATTGCGTTTTCGATTTAAATCAAAGAGCCGTCATGAGTTGCGGCGGATTGGCGAGAATGATTGGCGATCAGCTTATAGCCGCACGTGATTGAGTCGACAATTGTTGATTGAGAATTCAAGGATGGCCAGGGCACCGAGTTGTTCCAGCCTTTCCATGATGGAAATCACATCACTCCGTTTGACCATAGCGCGGACTGCGCACCAATCGGGATCTTCCAGGCTATTGACGGTGGGAGAGGTGAAGCCCGGGGTGATCGCTTCCGCTGCAGCGAGCTTTGAGCGTGGGATGTTGTATTCGAGCAACGAGAAATCTCTCGCGATAACAACCCCTTCTAATCGGCGAACGATACGGTCGGCTGTCGCGATGTCGCGGCAATTGGGGCTTTGAATCAAGACGGTTTCATACTGGCCAATGATTTCCAGAATGCGAAGTTGATTGGCAGCCAGCGTGCTTCCGGTTTCCACGAGATCCACAATCGCGTCAGCTACACCCAGGGAGATCATGATCTCGACAGAACCGTTCAAATTCACCAAATGGACAGGCGCATGATGTTGGTTGAGAAAGCGGACCGTAGTGCGAGGAAAGCTCGTGGCGATCCGTTTTCCCGCCAAATCCGCGGGCTTTTCGATACCCCCGGAAGTGGGTACGCAAATCGCCAGCTTGCAGCGACCGACCCCGAGTTTCATCCGTGTCTCGACTTGGACCTCTGCTTCATCCACCAAATCGCTACCGGTGATGCCCAAATCGATAGCACCTTCGGCGCAAAGGGTGGGAATATCGTCGGTGCGAAGAAAGGTGATATCGGCGGGAATGCCGCCGACACGGGCGAAGAGCGCGCGCTCTTGGCGACGAAAGGTGAGGCCCGCTTGATGGAGCAGGTCCGTCGCTAGCTCGCTCAATCGCCCCTTGCTGGGGACACCGATTCGCAGCAGGTTATCGCTCAAGCTCATGTTGGTTTTCCTGAAGTCCGATTTGCTTTTTCCTGAAGCCCTGAGACACCTTCTCGGCGCTCTAGTTCATGCCGAAGGTCATCCACATTAATCCCGCGACTAGCCAAAAGAACCCATAAATGAAAGAGGACGTCGCAGGCTTCGCGAACGGTATGAGTTCGCCCCTCGTCCCCGGATTCCGAAGCCGCTTCGACGACTTCGGCAGCCTCTTCCATGATTTTTTCACCCATTTTGGGAATCCCGCCACGCAACAGTTTGGTGGCGTAGGATCCTTCGGGTAAGTCTTTAGCTCGTTCATGGAGCTGTGCCATCAATCGATCGAGGATGTCGTTGTGCATGATTTGAAAGGGATTGAGCCATGTTGGAACGGCCGGATCGTAGGCTTTTTCGTTCCTTTTGTCGATTCCAACTCATTGCCGGTTGGATAAACTGCACAAAGCTAACAAAAGTCGATTGTCGTTTCCATGAGCCTGAGGCGCCAGTCGATTTTTGCACTTCGAACCTACTCGGCTAGCGCCTCAGGTTCACCTTGGACGGCTGTGTCAAACTGTCAAGTGGCCAGCGATTTTCGGGCTGCCACGGCCGGTCACAAATCGGGGCTTCTACCGCAGACTTGGATTGATTCCCTCGGGGCAACAGATGCAACTGGAACAGATCGAACAATGGATTCGAAAACCGCTCGAGGACGCAGTTTTTCTGACGGGACCAACCGCTTCTGGAAAAAGTGACGTCGCCATTGAACTGGCGGATCGAATCGGGGCGGAGATCATCTCCGTGGATTCGATGGCCGTCTACCGAGGAATGGACATCGGAACCGCCAAACCAACGGTTGAGGTCCGAGAGCGGGTCCCCCATCACTTGATCGATGTGGTCGACCCAACCATCGATTACAGTGTTTCCCAGTTCGTCTTGGATGCTCATCAGAAGGCCTCCGAAATCCGCGAACGAGGAAAAAAGGTTCTTCTCGTAGGTGGGACACCGTTGTACTTGAAGTCGCTCCTTTGTGGGATGTTTCTAGGACCTCCCGCCGATTGGGAGTTTCGCGAGGCCGTTCAAGCCGACCTGAATCAATTTGGCATTGAAGCCCTAAGGAATCGTCTCTGCCAAGTCGATCCTCTATCAGCCCATCGTGTGCTACCTGGCGATTCACGCCGGATGATCCGAGCTTTGGAAGTGGCAAAGATCACCGGTTCTCCGCTGAGCCATTGGCAAACCCAGTTTGAAAAAACGCAGATACCGAGCGGGAGCCAAGCATTCGTTATCGCATGGGATCGTTCCGCACTTCATCAACGGGTCGAGGAACGGGTCGATTCCATGTTCCAACGTGGATTGCTCGAAGAAGTAGAACAGTTGCAAGCCCGTTACGGAGCGCTCGGTCGGACTGCCTCGCAAGCGGTGGGATACAAAGAGCCACTGGAATACTTCGCGGGTCGGATCGACCGATCGACCATGGTGGAACAAGTCAAGGCCCACACGCGACAGTTCGTTCGGCGGCAAGAGATTTGGTTTCGCTCGATGCCTGAAATCGGCCGTTGCCCCGTTCTTTCGGCTTCGGAACTGCGGGCACTTCCTGCCAAACTCATTTCAGCGTTGGAAGATCGGCAGATAGCCTAAATCCAATTGCAGCATGATCAAATTGCATGCGGTGATGTAGATGTCGTGAATATCTCCGGACCAGGATCCGTCTCCAGACTGCATCCCCGCGATTTGGGAATAAAGCCTATCTCGGAAGGGCAACCATTCCTCATCCCCCTGCCGATAGACGACTTGGCTGTAGTACAAGTAGGTATAGTGCCAGTGTCCAAAGGCTTCATCGACCCGTTTGATGTTGTAAAGCTCCTTGCGGCTATACGCGAGCATCTCAGGAACTTTCTTGCTTTCGTAATCCCCCGCGTTGTACAGGGCGGCAAGGCTAGCGGCAGTGATGGCAGGTCGTGAACTTCCCATCTGCTGGCTGGAGTAACTAATCCCACCATCTGGGTTTTGGCACTTGTAGATATAGCGCTTGGCCGCTTCGATAATTTCGCTGGGGACTGCGATCCCTGCGTTGCGGCAACCGCGCAATCCTTGAACCTGCGTGATGGTCGTCGATCCTTCGTCGTAGTCCTGGCCGTCTTTGGCGCTGATGTAGCCCCAACCCCCCGCAGGCGTTTGCGCTTTGCCACAGAAAGCGACAGCACGGTTCAGAACATCGACCAAATCGTCCCGTCGATCTTGTAGCCCTTCTTCGCCGAGGACTTGAGATAAAAACAACATAGAAAAACCGTGGCCATAGGTATAGCGCTGGTCGTTTTCGGGGTCGCCGATGAGTCCGTTTTTCCGCGATTGAGCAATAAGATAATCGGTCGTTCGGCTTAGCTGTTTGGCGTAAGGGCCCTGTGTCACCGTCGATCCGCTGCACAGCAAGGCGAGCCCGGAAAGAGCCGATACCGCGACGGGATAGGGAGGCGTATTCCATTGACCACGAGAAGACTGGGTTCTAGCCAGATAATCGAGCCCTCGGCGTGTGGCGGCCTCCCACTTGGGATTGCGTCCACTTCCTGAGATTGCGTGCGTGGTTGAAGCAGATGCAATGCGTGGGCTTAGCGCTAAAGAGCCGGCAGCACCGGCCCCGATCAACCAATCACGTCTGTTCAGGCGTTCACACATACCCCGTGCTCCTCCCAATTTCACGCATCGCGCCAAGCCGCTTTGGCTGGCTTCCATGGAAAACTCCCTCCATCAGCATAACACAAGCTGCACCTGGTGACGGGGCGGAGGGTGAGACGAATCGAACTCCGATCGACCGACACCATGGCACAGGAGCGAATGAATTGGAATTCCAAACAATCTGCTCCCGGTGGACATCTAGGCACTCCCGCGGCATTTGTTGCAATCGACGTCAGAAAACCGGACGCTAACATGCTTGGTTTTCTCCGCATCTTGGTTAATCCGCTATCGAAAACTCTTCCATTTCGTACTCGTACTCCGCCCCAAAGGGCAGTACTCGTACTCGAAATGTGAGTTCCGTCGAGTACGAGTACGAGTACCATTTCATTGAATACGAGTACGAATCGAGGCCAAACGACATGGGGATTACAGACCTCAAACGTGTTCCGGTTGATTCCCTGGCGATGTGCTAAGGTCAGTTGCCGACGCGATCAGGTCGCTTCGGCGAAGAGAGGCGTCGACAGGTAGCGTTCACCCAAACTGCACATGATCGTCACGATTCGCTTCCCTTTCCATTCGGGTCGCGCAGCGACTTGAGCGGCTGCCCACATGTTTGCACCGCTGCTAATACCCGCCATGATCCCCTCGTGGCGATGCAGTTTGCGTCCCCATTCGAAAGCCAACTCGTCGTCGACTTGAATGACTTCGTCGATGATGCTCGTATCGAGATTCTTGGGGATAAACCCGGCCCCGATTCCTTGGATTCGGTGCTTGCCCGGCTGACCGCCACTGATGACCGGCGATTGCTTGGGCTCGACTGCAATGGCTTTGAAATTGGGATTGAGCTTCTTGATGTATCGAGCAACACCCGTGATCGTCCCACCGGTGCCTACGCCTGCGATGATGGCATCAATTTTTCCAGCCGAATCGGTCCAGATCTCGGGCCCGGTAGTTCGCTCATGCACAGCGGGGTTGGCAGGATTTTCAAACTGCTGCGGCATCCAAGCCGAACTGTCGGCGGCGACCAGTTCTTTTGCTTTGGCAATCGCACCCCGCATGCCTTCGGCAGCCGGCGTGAGGACCAAGTTTGCTCCCATTGCCTTGAGCAATGCGCGTCGTTCAATCGACATCGATTCAGGCATGGTCAACGTCAGTCGATAGCCTTTGGCTGCGCACACAAACGCAAGAGCAATCCCTGTGTTACCACTGGTCGGTTCGATGATGTGCGTTTGGGGAGTTAGTGCTCCTGATTTCTCCGCATCTTCAATCATCGCCAAGCCGATTCGGTCCTTGACGCTCTTGAGCGGATTAAAAAACTCGCATTTCGCGAAGACAGTTGCACCATCGGCGGGTACAAGTCGGTTGATGCGAATCATCGGGGTGTTTCCCACGCTCTCAACGACGTTATCAAAGGTTTTTCCGAGCGGCATGGCGATATGAGCTCTCTCTTAGTTTGAAGGGTGGAATAGTTTGAAGACAGGAAAGGGTACGGATGCATCGAAGGAGTCCCAATCACTCGATCGATCTTCAAGTGCTTCCGTTCCGGATGCGTCGATGCAATAGAAGTAGTGTAACGATTGAACGCTGTCTCGCCCACATCGGCTTCAAACCAGTCTGCTCAATCAAGCGTCTTGCGCACCGCCTCGGTTTCATGACCAGGCCGTTCCGAGCGCCAAATGGCAGAACCAACGGCCACGCGAGAAAACCCTGCATCCCGTACGAGAGGGACATTCTCTGCCCCGATACCACCTATCGCATATGCTGGGATGTCCATGTTGTTTTCTTTCAAGAAGTCAGCGACCGATCGCAAGAATTGGGTTCCTGCGAAGCGATCAAAGGACTTGGTTGCCGAAGGAAACGTGGGACCACATCCGATGTAGTCGGCTCCCACCCCTTTTGCATCGCGGACTTGATCCAGGTCATGGGTGGACAGACCGACGATCTGGTTGGATTCCAGACAGCGCCGAGTACTAACAACATCCATGTCTTCTTGCCCGACATGCACACCCCAGACCTTGGCCGAACGGGCTAGATCGGGGCGATCGTTCAGAATCAGCCGCGTATGGTTGAAATTGAGATGATCGATGGAGGCTCTCGCATACTTCAGCAACGTCCTGGCATCGGCCTCTTTGTCTCGGATCTGAATCAATTCGGCACCCGCCTGCGATATCGCGAGTAGACGCTGCAAAAAGGTTTCGATCGGGAATGAGCAATCGACCAGCACGTAAAGCTTAGACCGGTTCAGAAAGGAAACTTGCCGATGGAGATCGAGTTGGAGCCGGGCATTGAGGTCATAGATTTGGTACCGCAACCGTTCGAAATTTAGCCCCGATTCGGGCGCGAGGAACTTGGCCACTTCCTCCAGCACGCGCAAGCCCTGCTCCGAGCGTCCCGCTGCAGAGGCGACGATGGCCGACAACCCTTGTGATCGGTTCAGCTCCGAAGGTTGCTTCTCCGTTCGTCCGACATCTCTGTCTGCATCGCGTGCCGCCAAAGATTCCTCCCGAGGAAGGACTGCGACGGTCCGCTGCAACTCATGCCGAATCCCTTTGTAGGCAGCTTGCAACGCCTGGCGGTCGGAATAGCGTGCGACGTCCTCAAGCGTCCTGAGCCCTTCCATCACTCGGTTGAAATTGGCATCGGCCATTCGGAGTGCAACCCACCTGTCGTGGGCTAGCTGGATCGAAGGAGAATTCAAATCGGGATCGTGCATCGGAACAAGCGAATCCAGTGGGAACGAGTGAGGTCCACTCAATCAGTTAGGGTTTCTTCCCAAACCCATTTTGGGTTGAAGGAGCACCCGGCGGGATGGTCGTTATCCTCATTGGGTCTATGCGACCCATGAAGTCCTATCCTAGCCTGCCCAGGAGCATTTGGAAATTCGCAGTCCATTGGGTGCCCATCATGTGCACACGATTTGGTACCAGTTCTAGACGCGCGGCGCATGGTATGGGTCATCCAACATGGAAAAGAAGCGGGTGCGTCTCGGAATAGGTGTTGGGTGTGGCTCGACCGTCTTTGTCGAAAACAAACGGGGGTAATGCCGCGTTCCTGCGAGATCGACAGCGGTCGCTTGCTCGAACGCTCTCATCGATGTGACAGTAGGGAAAACCTGAATGGGTTCGCAACGATATATCGATATCGCGATATCGCGTTAATGAACGATTATCGCATTAAAAAGGGTTGGGTGGGATTTGACGGCATGTTGCAACGTTGTTAGGTTGATCGGTTGGTGACGCCCGCCCGCGTTGTTCCAGTCACAATATCCTTTTGTCTTGCCCGAAGGCATCACCTAAATGTTTCGACTTATCGTCGGTTTGGCTATGGGTCTCAATTGCTTTTTGAACGCCCAAGCGGCAGTGGTCGCCACTTACAACTTTAATTCCAACCTCAGCGCGAGTTTTTCGCAGCAGGGAGTCGGGTTCACTGCCGGAGCGTTTACTCCGTCCTCCCTCCCTGGCACGGTCATTCAGACTCCGCTGGTTGGCGTTGGCACCACAGGCGCCGGAGTGTTTGGTTCTACCGGCAACAGGAACAGTTTCGTGAACCAAGCGACCGTCACCCTCTCCAGAGCTGCCGGAGTCACGGTGAGAAGCTTGAATTTTGACATTCGACGAAGTGCATTTCCCTTTCTCAACAGCAATGGTACTCTCCGGATCTCCAATAACTTGAACTCGAAGGTCTTCGATATCGTCGTGACAAACTCCGCATTCCCGAACAATCAAACGATAACCTTTGATACTGCGCTTGCATCCAGTTCGATCACGTTTACGTTCTCAACCAAGGCCGCTCCATCCAATGCAATTATCAAGCCGTCTTTCACGCCCATTATCGATAACGTCAATGTCGATGGTGTGGTCCCTGAGCCTGCTTCGATGGCAGTGTTCGTAGGGCTTGGTATTGCCGGGATGGCCGCACGCCGTCGATTCCGCCAAGAAGTCTAAAGCCTATTGAGCGATCCTTTTTGAATGATTGAACGGGTGTCGATTTTTCGGCATCCGTTTTTCATTTGGATGGTTGGTTTTGAAAATCCTGAAGGCGTTTCCGCGTGGATACGAGGGTGATTATCCTCGAATCGACGCGCTGCCGCGAAAACGCATTTCCCAACCTGGATTCGTCCCTGTTAGCACTTCGGAAATCACCCTCTCGTCGAAACCAAGTAGCCGCTCCGATCCCATGGCGATGACTGCCCGCGAGGCTTTGTTCATGACCGAGCGCACTGACAGCGGAATCGTTCGTTCCCGAGTTGGCCTTTTGCAGCCGAGCCTCGTCACCCGCCAATAGAAGTAGGCCGAGGATTCAAAAATCATCGGCCTAGGAAAGATTCTGTTGAGGGTTCACGCCAATGGGCGGACCTAGCGTCGGGCGCGGGCTTCTTCCCGCTCTGCTTTCAACGCGGCAGTTTCATTTGCCAACTTGTTTTCCGACCCTGCTGGGAAGTACTGCACGTCGTCTTCGATATAGTAGGCGCTCGGAAGCGTTTGCCCGGCCACTTGCACTTGGCAACCGGTATTCATACCGAGCATGCAAACCGCAACTGCGATGATCCCAAACCCTGACGTCGTTTTGCTGGCTTTCATCGTTTCGTTCCATCCTGGATTTTTATTCAAGCGTCGAGCGCATCGTTCGCTCCGCAACGCCATGTTCCTGGTATCGGACAGGGGAATCATGAGCTTGAGGGAAACTTTGCCGATTCGATCGCCTGTAGGAATGCTATCGAAGAATCGGCCCCGCGCACCGATGGCCTAAAACCGATGGCCTAAAACAGGTTTCGACGTTGAACGCATAGGATTAATGGGCCAAACGTTGTTCAGAAACAGGGCACGGGTTGGTTGAACGCCGAACGATGGGCCGGCGCGCGTTTGTGTTTGATGGTGCAGTAGATTCAGCGGAAACCGGATGCTAACGCAATCCGGCTGATGGAGATGGATCCGGAACGTTGGTTGAACGGAACACTGGTCGAATCGAACCATTGTTGGACGGAACGCTGGTTGAATCGAATACTGATTGAATCGAATGCTGATTGAATCGAATGCTGATTGAACAGAACGCGTTCGCGTCCTATTTGTTGAACCGGACCGAATCGATATTCATCAGCCCATTCCCTTTGTCTGGATTGACACATTCGAAATAGAGGCTGGCTCGATCGGGTGCGTCATGAATAGGTGCTGTCCGATCGTACCATCCATCCCAATCCCCGTTGACATCGACGTGTGCCGTGGCAATGACGGGCCCGTCCAAGGCGTCCGCATGAACAACAATATCCCCACCATACCCCGCCGAAGTCACGCGGAAGGTGATGCTATTGGTCGAACGTAGTGGGACATCCTTCAGAACAAAATAGGATCCGTGACCGATAGCGCCCAAGAATTTCCCATTTCCCGCTTTATGCGAACCCAGTTCCGACATGCCGTGGATTTTATCAGCGGCTTCGACTTCGCGCGTTCGAGGGCGCAGTTCGATCGTCGATGAACCGACCAAGGGTGGGATGCCATTGTGTCCCAGGTCGCGATAGCTGGCTGAAAGTTTCAATACCGAGGCTGCGTTCTCTGCCTTCGTCGTCAATTCAATTTGATTGCTCATCCCACGCACCGACTGAGACGTCGGATCTGGTTTGGCCCCGTAAACCCAACCAACCATCATCTCGACTTGCTCAGGGGTGTGTTGCGAGTGAGGGAGCATAGCGACTTTTCCCCAAACTCCAGTCGAGCCTTTGAGTACGCGATCGATGGATACTTTCATGGCACCCGATTGTTCGCGGTATTTGTTGGCAATATCGAGGAAGGATGGGCCTACGATAGCGCGGTCCAGCGCATGGCAATTGAAGCAATCGCTTCCACGCATGAGTTTGAGTCCAGGTGGCAAATTGGCCTCGGCCTGAGCATTGGCCCCCGCAGCGATCATGTTTGCCTGAACCGTCACTCGATCGGGGGCAGCGGCATCGATGAATTCAAGATCTTCTGCACCCGATGCATCGACATCCGATGTCCCATCTTCATCATCCAGGACGACGATTTGATAGGGAACGGTTTCTCCCTCATCGTAGAAGTCCCCATCCTTTGGACTTGCGAAATAGATTTTGGGAATTGTGTTCCCTACGACGACGGGAACGACTGCCCGATCAATGGCCCCATGCTTGTCTCGAACTTCCAATTCAAGGTTGTAGATCCCAGGTTGAGTAAAGGTCCATTCGACCTCGGGAGTTTTTCCGATCGAGACGGCTTGAGTGGAGTCGGAGGAGTTCACACTGCGCCAAGCATACTGCAAAGTATCACCATCCCGGTCGAAGGACTCAGCACCTGAGAAGTGAACATGCAATGGTTCTTTACCGGCGCCACCTTGCATGGCTATCCGGGCGGTCGGAGGTCGGTTGCCACTGAGGTAGTCGACGCGCACGAGCTTGGCATCTGGATTGACACCCCAGGTTTCTCCATATTCGATGACATAGAG
The DNA here is from genome assembly GCA_037144155.1 of Planctomycetota bacterium. Lineage (GTDB taxonomy): Bacteria > Planctomycetota > Planctomycetia > Pirellulales > Pirellulaceae > JBKCUI01. The sequence goes on from JBAWXH010000049.1 coordinate 21,883, forward strand.
CGATCCATGGGAATCGAACTGCAGATCGATCGGTCGGACAAAGGTTTCCTCTGGCATGAATCGCTCCATGCTGCGAATGCTCGAGTCCTCGTTCAAGTGCACGGCGACGATCCAGTTGCGAGACCATTCATAGATGAACAGTGTTCGATCGAAAAACGCTGGGAGCTTGGTCGGGGACTGTAGGTTGGCTTGGTGGTAATAGACCGGACCAGCACATGCGGTCCTACCTCCCGTACCGACAGCTGGAAACTCAGCGGATTCGCCTGCTGGATAATAGATAAATGCGCCTTGAGCGGGAGGCAATTCTTTCACCCCAGAATTGAATCGAGAAAAGTTGATCGGCTTGGATGGATCGAACGCATCGCCGATGTTTCCGTTATCGAAGTTCACTCGCAGGTAGGGACGATTGTTCCCGATAAAAAGTGGCCAGCCAAAGTTCCCGGAATGACGGGCTTGATTGACTTCATCGTATCCGCGCGGACCTCGACTTCCATCGCCGCCCGCATCGGGACCTACATCACCCCAATAGAGAAAGCCTGTTTGTTGGTCGACGTTCAGTCGCCATGGATTTCGACAGCCCATAACATAGATTTCCGGTCGTCCGATCGAGCCATCGCGGGGAAAAAGATTCCCCTCGGGGATTTCATATCCGCCGTTTGGTAGAGGTCGAATACGGAGAACTTTTCCGTTGTAGCTGTTCGAATTTCCGGCGGTTCGAAGCCCATTGAAAGCCCCGCGATCCTCTCGTTCATCGATGGGCGCGAAACCCTGTGAGTCACCAAAAGGATTCGTGTTGTCCCCGGTTCCGATATAGAGACAGCCATCCGGTCCAAACTCCATGGAGCCCGCATGATGGCAGCACTCTTGCCGCTGCTCCTCGTACTTCATCAATAAAGATTCGCTCTCAAGATCGACCGATCCATCCGTTCTCACCTGAAAACGGCTGATGTGCTGTCCTGAATAGTCCGGAGGGGAATACTGCAAGTACATCCAACGATTGGTCGCGAAGTTTGGATCGAGAGCCAGGCCGATGAGCCCATTCTCTTGCGCGGTCGTCACGGAAATGGTCCCGGAGCTTGATACAATCCCAGTCTTTGGATCGATACGTTTGATCTGTCCTGCCAATTCGATCAGGTAAATCGATCCATCGGGAGCGATTGCCATTTCCATCGGTTGGATCAGGCCGGTAACCAAGGTGGTCTTTTCCAATCGTTTCGGATCATAGTCTTGTTGGCCGTGCAACGAGGACGCGTGCCATGGCCAAAAAAGGATACCTAGTCCAATGCAAACGATAGAGTTCCAGCGCTGGGTCATAAAAGAATTCATCGGCAAGAGTTTTGATGTCATGGGAAATAAGGAGGGGCCGCAAGGGCATTCTAGGCAGGATCGCTCAGCAATCTGCAAGTCACTGAGCAGTATTGTCAAGCAGAGTATGGAACGTGTTCGACCGACTCGTCAATTCGTCATCCTCGCTGAAAGCGTTGGCGGATCCGTTCTTGGATGCGAGCCAATTCAGGGTCATGTTTGAGATCGGTTTCGGTTTTCTTGCAAGCATGCATGACGGTAGTATGATCGCGGCCCGAAAAATAGTTGCCGATACTTTCATAGGAATCGCTGGTGAGTTGACGCATGAGCAGCATTGCCAAGCCCCGCGCGCGAACCACGGCTGATTTTCGAAGTGGCCCGATCAACGTCTCGACCGGGACTTTTAAATCCTTCGCTACGGCTTTGGCAATCTCGTTGAGAGAAATGGCGGGAGCAGCCACAGGATCGAAGAGCCTTCCTGCTATGCGATGACCGGACGCGGAAGAAGATTCCGAGCGGAGTTGGTGCGACCATCGAAGCAACTGCCCTCGCAATTGGATCACGGTTTGGCTCTCGGAGAGTTGCGATGAAAAGCGATCCAATTCTTCTCCGTACAAAGAAGGATCGATCTCGACCGCGAGTTGCTGCAGGATGCGTCGTCGCGCTTCTGGGCCTGGATGTCGACAAACAACCGAATGCCCCGCTGCCAATCGACTGATCAATGCCACATCGAGTCCCGCGAGTAGAACGGGTAGATCCGGCGCTGTTGCAATCACGACTTTGTTCTGGCTTGCGAGATGATCGAGGGTGGCGATGCACTCTTCCTGTGCGCTTGGCTTGCCTACCAACTCATGGATGTTGTCGATAACGAGGCAATCGCAATCGCGATAGACTTGTCGAAATCGCGGCATGTCGTCCGCCTTGATAGCCCGCACCAAAGACCGACTAAACTCGATTGCGTTGCTAAAGGTCAGTCGACGTTGGCTATCCTGGTTGAGCCATAAAGTCGCCACCGTCAACGCCAACGAAGTTTTTCCTGTGCCGCTAGCACCGCAAAGTAGGAGTGGGCTGCGCACATCCAGAAGTCGCAGAGCATCCGGGTGGCAACATTCCCATACCGACGCGTTTTCTGGACCGCACACGAATCCAGGAAGAAGCGGATTGGGGCCAATCATGAAGCCGTACGAGCCCTTGCGAAGCGAGGGTTGAAGCAGCCCGATTTGGCGAAGGGTTGGTTCGGAGGTCAGGGGTTCGGTAGCCAGAGTATTCATGAGCGAAGCGTAGGGTCTGCAAAACACGACATCCTAGTTTACTCTCAAGGATATGGTTTCGGAAACCATCGAACGGGGGCTACTCTGTTAATTCCACGTCCCGATGCTAATTCCACCTCCCGATGCCGTGGAGAGTATTATTCCGCCGTGTCGAGATAGGGATCCTGCCCCATTTCCCGCTGGATCCTGTTCCGTTCCTTCTCATGATGGAGCAATGCCATCCGATCCCGAAAGTGTTTCTTTTCGACCTTCCATTGAGCTTTGCGAAACAGTTTTGCCATCCTGTCGCTAGATTGGCCGCGGGCTCCTATGGCTTTGTATTTCTCAGCAGCCTTCGTACCGAAGCCATTTCGAAGGATCTCATCGTCCATCCCCAAATATTGGCGATAAGTCCCAGGATCCCCCTGACGCCCGCAACGACCGATCAACTGGCGGTCAATACGAGCCGCGTCGTGAAGTTCGGTACAGATCACCATCATCCCTCCCAAGGCTCGCACATCGTCTTCGAGCTTGATGTCCGTTCCTCGACCGGCCATGTTGGTCGCCACGGTGATCAGCCCTTTTTGCCCGGCCTTGGCCACGATCTCAGCCTCGCGCTCGATCTCATTCGCGTTCAGGATTTGGACCTCTAATCCTTCATTGCGGAGCATCTCTGCCAAGATATTCGACTTGTCAATCGATCGAGTACCGATGAGCACCGGACGTCCAATGGCGTGAACCGGTTTGACTTCTTCAACGATACGGTGAAATTTGTCCATCATGTCCGAACAAACGACATCGGATAGTTTTTTCCGTCGCGGAGGGCGATTTGTCGGGACCTGGATGACCGGCGTTTTGTAAATTCGTCGCAGTTCGCCAGCGCTCGTTGCGGCCGTACCTGTCATGCCGGCGAGGGACTTGTATCGGAGGAAAAGATCCTGAACAGTGATTCGGGCCGCTTGACCCGTTGGTATCGAAACTTCGATACCTGCCTTTGCTTCAACGGCTTGGTGAATACCATCGCGCCATTTTCGACCTTCCGCTAACCGCCCCGTAAATTCATCGACGATGACTATCTCATCCTCGCGCACGACATATTGCCGATCAAGGTGAAAGTCTCGATGGACTTTGATGGCCCGTTCGATGTATTCATAAAAGTCTACCAGTGCGACCGTTTGAATTTCTTCCGGCCTGGGCAAGGAGCGAACCCGCTGCCGACCGCGCGCGGTCAATTCGATTTTGCGATTGTCTTCTTCGATCGTAAAGTCTTCTTCGATCGTGAAATGCTCGGCATGATCGGCTGCCCAACGAAAGGATGAGATCACAGCTTCGCGGGCTTCGTCTCCCAGAGAGCCGATGATGAGAGGCGTTCTTGCTTCGTCGATGAGAATACTATCCGCTTCGTCGACCAGCGCGAACTGCATTCCGCGTTGTACCGGCTGGTCGCCTGTGGAATTCCACCGCTGATCCGAGCCTTCTCCCAGGAAGTCGTCATTCGCACGTCCTTGCGAACGCATCAGCAGTCGATCTCGCAGGAAATCAAAACCGAATTCCTTGGCTGTCCCATAGGTTACATCTGCCGCATACGATCGACGACGATCATCCTGGCTATGGTCGGTCAGGATGATACCGACTTTGAGTCCCAAAGCGTCGTAGATCGGTCGCATCCATTCCGCATCCCGCTGGGCCAAGTAATCATTGACCGTCGCTAAATGGGCCCCCTTGCCCTGGAGCGAATGCAGCACCAATGGCAGAGTGGCAGTCAACGTTTTGCCTTCTCCCGTTTGCATCTCGGAGATGCAACCGTGGAACAAGCAGACGCCACCGAAAATCTGGACATCGTAGTGGCGCATACCCATCCGCCGCCGCCCTGCTTCGCGGACCAGCGAGTAGGTTTCAGGAAGCAAGCTACTGAGCGATTCTCCACTCTTCGCTCGATACACCAAGGACAGCGCTTCTTTCCGTAGTTGAGGATCGGTTAGCTGTTTGCGACCCTCCTCCCATTGATTCACGGCCCGCGCCTGTTCCATCCATTGGTTGATCTTGTAGCGACCGACGCCGGGGATCTTCCAACCTGCCGCGACGTAGGGGCGATAGGGGAGCTCCAACTCACGTCCGGGAAGCGATCGAGGAGAGAGCGCTGGCCCCTTTTCAGTACCCATGTCCGTTGGGCTGGAAGGTGCGTCGGATACTTTGGAGGAAGGCTCAGGGTTTGAAAGTGTCGCCATGCAAGATCGTTCCATGGATTCCATCAATTCCGTGGTCACGCAGTCTTCGACCGTGGATCCATCGGGTTTGTCCACTCCGAGTCTATACGCAAGGAGTTTATCCGCTTCGGGCAGACAGCTCGAATTTTACGCGAAAGAGCCGGGGCAGAAACCGCCCGAACCCTTCTTTCCTTGATCCCAACGCGTAATTGCAAGCGTAACTTTCATCGTCCGATGGTCCTTCCGTCGGACAGTTCCAATGAGATAGCAAATCGAGAAGGGCTGTAAAGGAGCAAAATGAGGCCAGTCTGGGCAACCTGGGCAAGATAATCCTTATCTGCCTTTTTTTTCTTAGCTTCACGGCCTAACGACCGATCCTTACAACCGAAAGGTACGCAAGCCAACGCTTAGCGAGAATGTACTATGAGAATAAATCGAAAAACCCTGACACTCATTGTGGCCTCCCTGTGCGGAGCGGGATCGACCGCGATGGGCCAAGAAGATTCCGGCTTTATTCCTCGCTCAAATGTGGGCCGGATCGGAGATAGCGGATCAGCCAACGACGCTGTTCCAACGGCGCCCCGGGGACTGACGGATTTGGTAGCCAGTCCATCGGACCTAGAACAAATCGCCAATCCAGGATGGGCCGCCAATCCAAATTCAAGCAGCGGTAGCCTGAGCGACGTCGGTCGCTTCGAAGGGGAACGCCCTGTTGCCGCCTACCAATACCACAACCCTCAAGCAGCAACGCTCACACCGAGTGCTGCTGAATCGCCGGTCGGCAGTTACGGCAGCTATACTTCGTGCCCTCCCGCGAGCCAATCGCTGGCTCGTTCCGGACCTTCTGGATTGGGATGGGCTGACTTCGACACCCTGCTGTGGTGGGGCCGAGGACTGACCAATTCACCTGTGATTGTCGGTGGGAATTCACCCACTGTAATTCCGACAGTTCCGTTGCTGGGTGGTGCCGACAACCCCGTCGGAAATGAAATGACCGTCGGGCTGAGAGCCAATCTTGGATTCTGGTTGGATGATTGCCAGAACTATGGGCTCGGTGGCCGCGTTTGGGGACTGTTATCCAACGGTACTGAACAAGTCTTCCCAGCCGGGGGCAATTCAACGGGGATCGCGTTTTTCAATACGTCCCTCAACCAACCGGATGTCTACCTCGTCAATTTGGACCGAGGGATTTTTGGGGCGAACACCGGTACGATCAGTGTCCTCAGCGATCTGGATGTGGTTTCCACCGATATCTATGGTCGAGCACGCTTGATCGGAGATCGAAACAATCGTACCGACTTGATTGGGGGTTATACGTTCCTCCGATTAGACTCCACGTACCAACTGAAGTCGTCGATCCTCGATGGATGGACGGACGCTCCACCTCCGGTTGGCACCGTCACGTCGATCACCGATACGTTCGCTACCAAAAACGAATTCAACGGCGGTCACATCGGTCTGTTAACCAATACTTCGCGTGGACGCGTAGGATTCAGTTTCCTGGGAAAGGTGGCTCTGGGCAACATGAGCTCGACCAGTATTATCTCGGGTAACTACAACCAAGTCCCACCACCACCGTCGGCGCCAGACGTTCAGAATCGCGGCCTGTTCGCACAATCGAGCAACATCGGTACCCTGTCTCGCAACCAGTTCACGTTTATTCCAGAAGTGAACGCACGCTTGAAATATCAAATCGGTCGTGCACAGTTGGGTGTCGGATACTCGATTATCGTCCTGCCCGAAGTGGCTATGGGTGCTAGCCAAGTCAATACGAATATCGATGCTCTGGGGATCATTGTACCACCCATCGTGGCACCGACCCCCAAGTTCAATACCGAGGCCTACGTGCTGCAAGGCATCGATCTGGGTGTGACGTTTAACTTCTAGTTGCGACTGCAACCCAAGTACTCAATGATCGCTATCAAGGTTCTGCGGAAGTCACCGCAGAACCTTTTCTCATCTCACGACCGATTTCTCTTCATGGTTAGCCGTTGATCATGGTTCCTTTCATCGTTCACGATATCGGCGAGTGGTTGGACCAATTCTCCGAAAGCCTGGATCGCTGGGAAGGGCTTCTTTGCGAACTGCGTGTAGCCTACTCACGAATGGACGAGGCGAGCGTTCAATCGCTTCGCCGCGATGGCCACGCGATCCAAGAAGCGGTCCTTCAATGCAACAGGGATCGTCAGGAAATCCTCCATCGAGCAGAATCCCTTGGGTACAAAGCAACCAATTTGCGAGAACTGTCCTGCCAGCTGGATACGCAATGGCCTGCCCTTTGGACCCTTCGGATCCAATCGCTCGAAAAGCAATTGACTCGGATTCAAAAGCTGAACATGGCTCTCTGGGTCAACCATGAACATTCGCGAGAAATCATCGCCACGATGATTCGGGTCTTCTCTCCCGGCTATGACGCGCTCGCCGATGCAGTCCCAAGGACGAGCCCGATGTCGAATTCAATGTCGAGCCCGATATCGAATTCGATGTCTTCTGCCCGAGCCGCGTAAGCGCTAGGCCCCGTTTAAGTCACGCTGCTGGAGTGTCTCGGAGCCTCAACCCGCGCTATCCCCTGGCCTTTTCGTGCTCGTGCTCCTGCTCGTAATCGTGCTCGAAGAAGCCCATTCGATTACGAGCACTATCCGCCTCTGCGTATTGAGCAAGAGCAGGAGAAAAAGCCAAAACGCGCACCTTCAAAAAACGCCAGCCAATTTCTCGATGTCTATTTTGTTACGCAACGCATTCGCGTCGCCGATCCATTTTAGCGATCTGCGAAATCGCGGAAAACAACGCAGGATGGATTCCCCACGGGAGCATAGTGCCCGGTGAATTGGAGCGAACCGTTCTGCGAATCGACACGAAACACTGCGACGTTGTCACTTCTCTGATTGCACACGTAAAGAAACTGCCCGCTCGGATCGAAGCTGAAACTCCTCGGATAGTTGCCTTGCGTCCACACTTCCCGAACATACTCCAGCGTGCCATCTTCGAGGATCTTGAAAATAGCAATGCTGTCATGTAGTCGGTTCCCGGCATACAGATAGTGACCGTCCGGCGAAACCAATATCTCCGAACAAAAATTGCTCCCAGAAAAATCCCGGGGTAGGGTCGAAATCGTCTGAAACGCTTCGAGCCGTCCAGTCTCTCGATCGAATCGAAAACCAACGACATTGGATCCCTCTTCTTGAACCGAATACAACCATCGCCCATTGGGATGGAAGTGAAAATGCCTCGGTCCATCTCCAGGCGGAAGCGTGACAAACGGTGGATCGTTCGGTAAAAGCTTGCCGCTGGATGGATCGAATTTCCAAACATAAATACGATCTAGTCCAAGATCCGCATGCAGTACATACCGCCCGCGATCATCGGTCGCAATCATGTGCGCATGCGTCCGATCGTGACCGCTCATGGCAAAACTTCCTGGGGGCGAGTTTGTGGCTCGCGTTGGACCAATCGGTCCTTCATCGATTTTCACGTCCGTGGCTGGCCCCAAGCGTCCATTCGCTAAGACGGGTAAGACCGCTACCGTCCCACCGAAGTAATTGGCAACCAACAGATGCTCGCCCGAAGGAGTCAGGCTAACGTAGGTCGGTCCTGCACCACCGGACGGGACCGTGTTGAGGAGCGCTAGAGAACCTGTCTTGGGATCGACTCCAAAAGCGCTCACGCTACCTTCTTTTCGAGAACCCACCTGATCGGTCTCGTTGGCGGAATAAAGACGCGTCCCCTGCGCATTGATGACCAGGCTGCTGGGGCTCGATCCCATACGGACTTCTTCCCGAAATTTCAAAGATCCATCGGCGCGATTGACTTCGAAAAGATGAATTCCTCTCCCATTTCCCGGGGGAAGATCAACCTGCGTTGGCAATACATCCTGGAGGGGGGAACTAAATGTCCCAACATACGCGAGCAAAGGACCATCCTGCGTCGCAGCCATCGCCGATGCAAGGGGCGCAATCCACGCAGTTCCTGAAACCATCGATAGGTTACGTAGAAACGAACGACGCCGCATGCGGTTGCTTATGATTCCAAATTCAGAAAACATCAAAAGCCTCAGTGATAGGATCGATACTTCGAGTGGCCCAAGGCCGCAGGATGGTGGGTGTTAGATAGTGTCACGTTGGGATGCGATGGATTGGGACGCATTTCTTAAACCAAGCGGTCCGGCTCAAGGACGGGAGTGCGGTTTTTTAATCGATAGCTTGCCCCAAAACGCACCTTTGGGATCTCCTCTCTCTCGAATCGTTTCGTCGATCGTGGCGATCGTGCGCGGTACCTGGACCTGGGCAATGGGTGTATCCCCAATCACGACTTTGATCTCTTGGGACATGTCGATCCAATCATCGCGGAGAAAGAGATCGAGTTTGTCGGGATCGCAATCGCGAATAGAAATCGTTTGTCCGTCGACCTCCGCCACGACCAGAGCTCGATCGGGAAGCCCCTCGCGATCAACACCAAGCCAATAAAAGCGTGGCTCGATCACGTCGTCCTGCTTCCACACAATCTTCTTGGGATATCGATTGCGGGTAAACTGGGACATCCATGGCAAGGCTTCGGCATCCTTCCGGTCCATCCAATGCCCTTTGCCTTCGTGCAACTTGACGATGTGCACATAGCCTTCAGGATCTGCCGACTGCAACAGGTCGAGCTTCTCTTTCCACTGCTGTGCGGTTTGATTGCGATTGTAAGCGCTGTCTTTTTCCCCCATGTGAATGGCAAAAGGCAAATTGCGCAACCCCAATGGGGATGTTTCGTTGGGATGTCCGGCCATCATCGATGCGGCAGCGAACCGATCGGCCATGCGTGGCGCGACTTGATAAACTCCGTCACCACCTGCTGAGTAACCCATCAAATAAACACGATCGGGGTTCACCTCTTCGAACAACACCATGTCCTCGATCAGTCGATCGAAGAAGCCATCGATGTGGGATTGATGCCACAAATCCCAAGTATCCGTTGGAGCGCGCGGAGCCACGTAGACCCCTTCTTCCAATTGGTATAGTTTCTTTTGGTTCTCCCACTGGCTGTCGTTCACACGGCTCGGCGCGCCACCACCTCCATGCATCGATAGAAAGAGGCTGCGACCTCCCTCTGGCTTCTCACCAAAGACGGTAACGCTAAACGGCATCTTCATTTCGCCAATTTGAATGACTCGCGAATCCATTTCAGCCCGACGGGCCTGTTGTTGAGTCGATCGATAATCTGAAGACAAGAGTTTTTCTGCTAACAAGGCTTCCTCTTTCGAGAGAGACTCTTTCGCAAACGGCTGAATAGATATCGGTTCGCGGAGTTCTGGCTCGATCTTGAGATAGTCCCTTAATGAGGAAAGGGTTTTGCCAGAAGCAGACTCGGTAGGTGCGCCCAATGGGGATGGAGATTCTTCGGAGGGTACTGGATTTGCATTGTCCAACGTCCAGGATATCAGCCGAGGTTTGGACTCGACAACAATTTGCTCCAGCCACTTCTTCTTGCCGGCTGTGACTTCGACCGAGTAGGTTGTGCCGGATTTCAAGTATTGGTGGAGATGGTCGTTGCCATCGAACCGTTCATCCTTCGTCAATCCATCGAGAACAACGGATCCCTCGGGATCAGAGACGCGGACATGGGCTTGCACCCGCGTTTGAGTGGTAGCATCCAAGACACGGAAAGAAACCATCACCGTTCCGGCAGGTGGCTTCGCTTCTTTCAGAATGTAACGGTCGGTGACATTCACAGCCGAAACGTAATCGATGGATCGATCCCAAACGAGCGGGAACGGGAGCGGCGTTTTTTGAAAACTCACCGCATAAATCGCGTGTCGTAAATCATCACGCTGCGCGGTCGATGCCCTTCCAATAAACCATGCTTCATCCAATTTGTCCCCCGACGGTTCGGCAGCACCCGTAAAGTGCCAACCGTCATCCCAAACCTCGACCCAGGAATGATTGCCACTGTTGTCGGACCAAAGAGGAGTACCTACGAAGCGAGCAGGAATACCGAGCGAACGGCATGCATCGATTAGCAAGATTGACAAACCGGTGCATGAGGCCAATCCCGACTGGATCGACTCGTAGGGGTTTTGGTCGGCTTTGGCGCGTTTAGTCGAGTACTTGACCTTCACGAGAGGAAAGAGTTTTTGATTCAAGAGAGCGGCAGCCTGCGCGGGCGTTTTCGCTTCCGCAATCAATGGACCAAAACGGTCTCGGAAGTCCTCTCGCCATGCATCCCGGCGTTCGTTGATATTGGCATAGGGGAGGATGTTATTGAGGAAGATGTCCTGTGGAATTTGCGCGCCCCAAGGTGCCTTCGCAAGCGATTCATGGGCTGCGGCAATATCATGGAGCAAGAAGCTCGCCTTGAGGGATTTCAAATCGCGATCCGGCATATTGGCCGCGAGAAATCGGGCGGATTCCCAATGTTCCTCGGGAGCATCGCAAAGCAGTGAAACGATTTCGCTTTGGTTGCTTCCCGCGCGTTCGATGGCGGCGACAATCTCACGACTCCAGTTTCGAAGTGATAATTGCGAATCCTGGCCAACAGTCCCAACATCCCACCCTCCATCGCTGCGAGGGATTGCGATGCTGGCCCGGTAACCCGATGCGTTGGGGCGAATCGAAAGGGCCTTCAAAGAGTCCGTTGCTAGCGGCGTCCATCCCAAGGCTTCCCACGATTCAGCGAATTGAGAATCGACATGTTTTCGTTCTCGTTGACGATGGTAAACCTCCATCAAAGCATCGCGTAACGTGAGCGTTGCATCATGTTGAAAGACAGTGGATTGCAAGGCATCGCTTGTGGGCGAATCTCGGAATTCCATGAACCCCCAACGCTCCGGGCGGTGCATGTCGATAATCCCTTGAGGCGACCAGACCCAGTTGTCTTCGGCCAATCCCGGCCGCTTCACGTATTTGCCATCCGCGATCTCCCAATCCCATTCGACGCGCGAAAAATTCAATCGCCAGCGATCCGATGGACGCGGAGGCAATGAGGTTTGGGTGATATTCTTTAGGCTTGCGAAAGGTATTGCGATTTCGATGGTCCAACCGCGATCGGTGTCGGACGGATCGTTCAGCGTTCCGTCGAGATGAACGGCCGATTTCAAGCCCTCGATTTCAAAGCTGTTGTCGGCCTTTCCTCCGTCTTTGTAGGGGCGATCAAGAAATAGATCCCAGGTTGTATTGACTGCGTTGATTTCCAATTCCGCGTAACGATGATTGTCCCCATCGGGATCGATGAAGACCTCAAAGTCATTGTCATGAAAAATGACCGCGTCGTGATTTGATAAAGATCCCTGCAGATGGGGTTCGGTCAGCTCGGCAGCGATGTAGAGGTGGGTGTCATCCCACAAGAACTTGGCGCGGGTCCGGTGCTTGGGAGTGGCGTGCGTTGGCCCCTGGATATCGACAAAGTTTTCAGTCCAAGGGGCTTGAGACCAAGCGTCATCGGTCAGTGCGCCATCGATCAAGATTGGGCTGCTCGTTCGATTGCAGAGATAGCCCCGAGGCGCGATCGATCGCATGGAGTTCCATTCTCCCGCTGGATTGGAGGATGAAGCAGGAGGCTGAGCATGGGCACTGGAAAAAATGCCCAAAAACAAACAGGCCATGCGAGTCCACGATCGGACGAAAACGTTTCTCATGTAGCTAACGTGTCACGATGAAAGGAAGAATCGTTCGGAGTTCGGAGGTTGAAGAAACGCTATTCTAGCATCGAAGAGGGTGGCCGTTCTGAAATCTCAAATCTCACAATTCAAATTTGAGATCCTCGCAGGATTCTCTTGACGTCGGAAATTTGATGAGGGCATGGACCGCGATGGATATTTGGATCGTGGGGCTCCCGCATGGATCCATGAAGTTGCCAGCAGCGAGTGATGGCCAGAATATGCTGCGCATTGCTGGAGTTAATCCCACCTGCGGGCAGTACTTCGATTCTGTCTCCATGGAGCGATTGCAATTCCGCTAGTTCAGGCAATGAATCGATGGCGCGCGGAGCGCCGCCACTGGTCAACACCCGATCGAATCCCAACTCGATCAATTTTGCAATCGCATCATGTTTATTGGGTACAGAATCAAAAACGCGATGCAGAACGAGTTGCGAATTTTTGCTTGCGGACCGCACCCGATGCGAGAGACCTTCCAGGAATGTCCAATCGAGCGATCCATCTCGATTGCACGCCCCAACGGCAACTCCCTCAGCCCCTAAATCCACAGCCAGTTTGGCTTGATCCAGCATCGTGGCTGATTCGATTTTTGAATAGACAAAGTCCCCGATACGAAAACGAATCAGCACGATCAAAGGGATGGGTACGAGGGAACGAATTCGTTCTGTCAGTTCAGGGGAAGGAGTGATCCCATCGAAGCGAAGCTCCTGGCACAATTCGATGCGATCGGCTCCAGCGAATTGGGCGATTCGGGCTCCTTCAGGATCCTCAACACACACTTCCAAAATCGGATGGATCATGGGGATAGGGTCTAGCGAATGCCTTGAACAAGAGACTGCACCCGAGTTGCGCTAGGTCCGCTTTTCGTTCTTTACTGGGACATCTCCGTACGCGTGGACTTCGTCGCAGATACGTTTGAGTACCGCCATTGGGTCGTTCGCGGCTTGTGCAAAACGATCGCTATCGATAACCAGGGGAGCCCCAATCACTACCAATGGTGCCCCATAACTCGGACAGCTGATGGCTTGTTCGAGGGACAATCCTCCGACGGCTTGTACGGGAACCGAAACCGCTTCTACGATCTCTCGTAACTGATCGAGCGGATTGGGTGGTCGGCGTCCTGCCGCCGCAATGCCGCGACGTTCGTCATAGCCTATGTGGTGAATGACATAGCCGCAGCCGAGATCTTCGAGACGCTTGGCACCATCGACCATCGATTCATAACCGAGATTGTCACCCATAACGCCGATGCCGTAATCTCGTCCGGCCTTTACGACGCACTTGATCGTTTCTTCGTGTGCTCTGGCCATGACGACGACATGCGTCGCTCCGGCCTTGGCCATCATTTCGGCTTCCAAATATCCTCCATCCATCGTTTTCAAATCGGCGACGATGGGCGTGTTTGGAAAGCGTTCTCGCAACCCTCGGATGGACCTCAGTCCTTCGGCCAAGATAAGGGGCGTGCCGGCTTCGAGCCAATCCACCCCCGTCTTCATGGCTCGCTCAGCCGTGGCGAGTGCTTCTTCCAAGTTAGTCAGGTCGAGAGAAATCTGAACCGTGGGTTTCATACGAGGTGATTTCGATCTAGACGGTCAGGAGTTGGGGAGAGGATTTGCGATCGAGGCAGTTGCCGATGCACCGCACTGCTTGACGCAACCGAGCTTCGTTTTCGACAAGACTCATCCGCAGATAGCCTTCTCCCGAAGGTCCAAAGCCACCGCCCGGACTGACGGCTACATTGGCATTTTCGAGCAAATGCATGGCGAAGTCGATCGAATTCATCTGCGTTGCCCAGGGCTCAGGAATTTTCGCCCAGACGAACATACCCGCCTTGGGTACCGATGCCTCCCAGCCCAGTCGATGCAAGCCTTCGATGAGGACGTTGCGTCGACCTTGATAGATGAGGGATTGTTTTTCGACGGTAGCTTCGGTGTCGCGAAGTGCAACACAGGCCGCGATCTGGATCGCTTGGAACATGCCGTAATCGTAATACCCTTTGATGGTCGCTAGTCCGCGAATCATATCGGCGTTGCCCGAGCAGAATCCGACCCGCCAACCGGCCATGTTGTAGCCTTTGCTCATTGTTGTAAACTCCACTCCGACATCTTTGGCGCCTGGAGCAGAGAGGAACGATGGTGGAACATAGCCATCGTAGGCCACATCGGCGTAAGCGAAATCGCTGATGACCATCAAGCCGTATTTCTTAGCCAATTTGACCACCTCCACAAAGAACTCGGGTTCGACGGTAACGGTCGAAGGATTGTGGGGATAGTTGATGATCAACAGTTTCGGACGTGGGTAGAAGTGCTCGCAGGTGTACGCGATGTTCGAAAGGTACCGTTCGGTGTCGGACACATCCAACGAAACTACGTTGCCGGATGCAAGTACAACTCCGTACATGTGAACGGGGAAAAACGGAGCGGGAATAATGGCTGTATCCCCTGCCCCGATCAGAGACAGGAGCATGTGCGAAAAGCCTTCCTTTGATCCCAGACAAACGATCGTTTCCGTTTCTGGATCGAGCCGCACTCCGTACTTGCGAAGGTACTTGCTGGTCAGTTCTCGGCGCAACGCCAAGATCCCATTGCTCTTGGAATAGCCATGGTTCTGCACGTCTGAGGCGGCCTCCGCCAGTTTTTGAATCACGAGCGGATCCGGTGGGTCCGACGGGTTCCCCATCCCCAGATCGATCATGTCTTGGCCCGCGCGGCGCTTTTGATAAAGGAGTGCATTGATACGACCAAACAAATAAGGTGGCAATCGATGCACGCGCGGAGCATATTCGACGCGGAACGGAGTTTCTGACATAGCGTTCAAAAAACCGAAACGAGAAAACTTTGGGCTGAAAAACGGGCAAGCTCCATCGCATGGAGCCTGTCCGCTAGACGTATCATGCACTAAGGATACGCCACTCCGCAGCGGGGCGAAAGATGCTGAGGCGAGCAATCCATGAACGATTTGCTCGGGTCAGACAAACGGCACGACCCAAGGTTCACTCCCAGGTCGTGCCGACCATGTCCTTGACTTCTTTAAGCCACCTGTTTGAGGAATCCTTCGAGCATCTTCGCTCGGACCGGATTTTGAAGCTTGCCAACCGCTTTGGCCTCGATCTGACGTACACGCTCCCGAGTGACTTTGAAAATTCGCCCAACCTCTTCTAGTGTGTACGAATAACCGTCCGTCAGTCCATAACGAAGGCGGATGATTTCACGTTCGCGGTACGTCAGGGTTTTGAGTAAGGAGTCGATGCTATCGCGCAGCACACCGTTTCCGGCGTTGCGTACAGGATTGTCGCTCGAGGGATCCTCGATGAACTCACCAAACGCATTGTCTTCCCCTTCGCCGACGGGGCGATCCAAGCTGATCGGATGTCGACCGATATCGAGCACACGTTGTACTTCTTCGACAGCCAACTCGGCCACTTCAGCGATTTCATACACGCTAGGTTCTCGTCGTAATTGCTGCGTCAACTTCTTTTGGACGTTCCGCAGTTTGCTCAGCACATCGATCATGTGGACAGGGATACGAATCGTCCGCGCTTGATCCGCAATCGCTCGTGTGATGGCTTGGCGAATCCACCAAGTTGCGTACGTAGAGAACTTAAATCCGCGTCGATACTCGTACTTGTCCACCGCCCGCATCAGTCCTGTATTTCCCTCTTGGATCAGATCCAAGAAGCTCATTCCGCGATTCCGGTACTTCTTTGCGATCGATACCACCAGTCTGAGATTGCCGCTCGACAGCTGTCGCTTGACCGCTTCGTATTCTTTGAAGCTACGTCGAAATACTTCGACCCGTGTTCGCAAGGATCGTGGGCTCTCTTGCGTGGTCATGATCAAGTGCCGGAGTTCCGATTGGCATCGAGCCAAATCGATGGTGCTTCGTTCCGATTGCTTCAGATCCGCGATTCGCGATTGCAAGTAATCCATGCGCTGCGAATATTGCTCCATTTGACGCATGAGGGGAATGACGCGGCGCGATCGGAGCGACAATTCCTCGACCAACACGAGGGACTTCATCCGCCGTCGTTGGTAAGTACGACGAGCCACGTTGCGATCGGCCTCGCTGGTGCTCTTACGCACGATCGTTTGAAAGTCGCGTCGGTTTTCTTCGATCAGGTTATCCAGAGTTTTCAAGTTGTAGGGCATGCGAGCGCTGACTTGTTCCTTCGTGAGTCGCTCCGTCAAAGAAACTTTGATGGTGCGATCGAAGGGGAGGATTCCCGCAGCGACTTTTCGCAGAATCTCGACTGTGTGTCGCAGAGCGAAATCGTTTCCGAGAACAGCCCGACGGAATTTGCGACGGGTGATTTCAATCTTCTTTGCAAGGGAGATTTCCTGCTCCCGACTCAGCAATGGGATCTCGCACATCTGACTCAAATACAAACGGATCGGATCGTTTGTGATCCGGCTCGTGTCTCCGGTCGGCGGCGTGATCGTCATGGCCGATTCCGCCTCCGCTCCCTGGGTATCGTCCCCTTGATAGAGCCTCAGTTTTGGGGGTTTGGCCACGTCTGCTTCATCGACGATTTGAATCCCTGCTTGCTCCATGGCCAGCAGCATTTCATCGAGCTTTTCCGCAGTGTTGGCCTCGTCGGGCAAGTAGACGCTGACCTGTTCATAGGTCAAATAGCCTTGATTGCGACCGAGGGCGAGCAATTGCTGCAGATTGAGAGATTGCATTTCCACGTGTTCAACTCCTTTTGACATGGTGCGGCGTTGTTGACGGCAAGAGCATCCATTGCTTTGCCGCTGGGTCAACAACTCAAAAAACTAATCCGACGTCGGGATAATCCCGTGGCGTGTCTTGGCTTGTTGCAAGAGGCTCGCGAGCAGATCCAATTGCGATTGCTCGTCGAGTTCCTTGTTCTCAAGTCTTCTGATTTGCTGCGATTTCAGAGCGTCCTCTTCATGAGTGCTCTCTCGAGCGCACAGCGAATGGAATCGTTGTTCAGGAGTCATGATGGCCTTGCCAGCCTTGCGCGAGGAGTGGCTATCCAAACTGACCAGAACACTTTTTAGAATGGGATCGTCGGTCGCTGACAGGACACTCGAAAAATCCAGTGTGTGTCCTTCCTGTTCCAAATCGATGTAGAGTTGGTAGACCGCACGGGCGGTCCTCGATTCCAATTGCGAGACTGGAAACCGCTCGATAGCGACGGATACAAGTTCGGGTTGGGCGACAAGAATTTCGAGCAGTTCGCATTCGGTCGGTTGCATCTCGCGGTAATTGAAATCCGCCCATTCGGAGACGTCTGAGTCACTCCCTGAATTTCCATCAGACGCATGGCTGTTGACTTCGTGGTCAACCGTCCAAGGGATTGATGGCAGGTCGTGCTCGCTGGTCCGTTCCATCGAGGATGGAGATGCCGGAGCGCGCCGCATCTGTTCCATTTTTTGGGATTGGCTACGTACGGAGTCCAATCGTCGACGAATATCAAGCGGATCGAGACCGAATTGACGGCTAAGCCGGACGATGATTTGTTCTTGACGAAGCGAATTCGAATTCTTGGCAGCAAATGACTTCTGAGGAACGCGAGCCAACGATCCGAGAATATCCTCGAGTGCGGCCACAGCCCGATGGGTATCCAGAAGCGGATCAAAGCCTTGGCATACGGTTCGAATCTTGTGCTCAAGGGCATCGATCGATTGATCGATCAAAGCGCGAAGGGCTTCGCCGCCGTATCGAAGCAAATAGTCGCACGGGTCGAGACCGTCTGGAAGGGTCAATATCCGAAGATCCAATTGCGCCGTCAGAAACAGCTCCAGAATCTCAGCCGTGCGGCGCTGTCCCGCTTCATCCCCATCGAGTACGAGAACGACCGAATCGCAATACCTTCTCAACAGGGAGATGTGGTTTTCGCCCAAAGCCGTACCGCAACATGCGACGGCGTTTTGGATGCCATGCTGAAAGGCCATCATGACATCCGTGTAGCCCTCCATGACGATGGCTTGACGAGATCGGCTCATCGCTTGTCGAGCTTGATCCAATGCGTAGAGCGTACGATTCTTTTCGTACAGTCGCGTTTCGGTGCAATTGATGTATTTGGCCGTGTCGGAAGGAGCACCTGGCAAGACCCGCCCCCCAACGGCGATCGGGCGGCCGCTTGGGTCATTGATAGGAAAAAGGACTCGGCCCCGAAATCGATCGAATCGGGTTCCCCGTTCACTGCGAGCCAACAATCCGACCGACTCGAGCAGATCGAGGGAGATCGATGCTTTGGCGCCGCGATCGAGCAGCCATGTCCATGAATCGGGAGCATAGCCCATTTGGAATTGGAGAGCGTTTGCCATCGAGAGTCCCCGGTCGGAAACGTATTCTCGTGCTCCTGATGCTTCCGGGGATTCGAGGAAACACTCGTGGTATTGAGCCGTCGCCCATTGCATGACCTGGTAGAGATCCCGTTTCTCCAGCGCCTTGTCTCTGCTCGCTTGGGCCTTTTGAGGTTCCAGTTCAATGCCTGCCCGATCGGCGAGCATCTGCAGTGCTTCAGGAAACGTTACCCCTTCTTTTTGCATCATCCAACTGAAAACATCGCCACCCACATCGCAGACCCAGCACTTCCAACTCTGCCGATCCGGATTGATCTGCATGCTGGGGTGTCGATCGTCGTGGAATGGGCAGCGAGCGACGAAACTACGTCCTTGCCGGCGCAATTCCAGATAGCTGCCGATCAAGTCGACGATGTTGATCGCACTGCGGACGCGATCTCTGATTTCGTTGTCAAAAGCGATGGGCACTGTGCCGCCACTCCGTAGTTCTTGTGAATCTTCCAAGCCGAAAAAAGAGGGATGCGCCGCATCCCTGTGAGGGAATCTCCGAGGCCGACAGAACGGATCTAAAAACAGATCGGAACTAAAATTTGTTGGAGCCATACCATCCGTTGGTATCGCACCGAGTGCAATCCAGAGATATAGGCCAAACACATCGAACAACTGGGCAACACGGCAGAAATGGGTCCTCCCTTGATCCAGCTTCGAGCCATCCATAGCTCGGGCAAAAAGTATGCGAGAATGACCTGCCGAACGTCAACATCAGTTTCCCCATTTTGCGCGAAACCCTGAAGTTGCGGATTCGCTGTCATTGATGCAGACTCCCCAATATCGCCCGCTTAAGTCTCTTCGAATGCCCTTAAGCCGTCCATTTATTGACTCTTGAGAAGCCTACGCGCGAAGATCATCGCTGGAAAGAGTTGGGCGGGATTTTTTCACCACCCTTTGGAGTCGCGATCGCATCGAGAACGATTTGAGGCACATCCGTTGGGATCTTCAATTCGTTTTCTTCGGTGTCGATGGCCAAGACGACACCTTCGTGGAGCCCGCCGATTTCTTGTGCTCCTTTGGTTCCGATTTTCAAGCCGACCGCGCTGATGTCGATGTCGCCAGGCTGAGACCAAACGAGGCCAGAATTCTGAGTTTCCACCACCAGAATGGTCGGCTTGTCCGTGACTGCGCCCCGCGAAAGGGGGCCGGTCGATGGAAAGACGGTACCCGCTCCGGTCAACAAAACGTAGTTTGTTTCATGGTTTGCAAGTGCATCATTCGAATTGCTGCTGGCAAAAAGTTCCGGCATGCGTCCGACCACCGCTAAATTGGCGGGACTATCCCAGGCCTGATCGAGCTGAAATTTTTTATAATCATCCTCGTATCCCAGGAAGGGGAGGATCAACACACGCCAAGAATAGAGCTTTCTGCCCGATGCATCGGTGACGACCGGCGTAGGATACGATCCATAACGGGCTTCGTATTCATTCAGAGCTTCGGCAATTTGCTTGAGATGATCCAGATCATTGCTCTGGGCCGCGATTTGGATCCTTTTGATAAGGACGGGATAGCCATAAAAGACTGCGGCCGAACCGAGCAACAGCAAACTGGTTGCCAAGGATGCGATGACGGCGAGACGCCAACGCCGCGCGTTCGGAGAGAGTGGCTCCCGCTTGGGAGCTACTGGAGCCTTGCCTGTCTGAATTGTTGGAATCAACACCCCCTGGGCATTGCGAGTTGGCATCATGACATGCTTGCCACAATGCGCGCACGGGCCACTCTGTCCAAGATAGTCTTCGGAGACTCGCGTTCGTTCGTAGCAGAATGGGCAAACAAAATCAAAAGGCATGGGACGAACTCTCGAAGCCAACTATGCCAAAGGCTTGCGACCGATGAATTGGTAGTAAGGTGTTCTTATGAGCGGCAAGTAGGGGACTTTCGCTCGCTTCTCCTCCAGCAGAACGGTTTCGAAGTGCCGTTGCAAGTATGGAACATGATCCGGGTTGGGAAAGACATTGTCACTGGAAAACCACACGGGCCAAAAGGAACGGGTGGACCAACCATGCTGTTTGAGGCCGGTTGCCGGATACTTGCGAGAGACATAAAAATCGATCACACCGATGAGTCCGCCCGGTTTGAGAATGCGGAGGGCATTATCGATCGCAGCAAACCAATCGGGAATCATGGTCAGCGAGTAGGAAAAAGTGACGATGTCGGCACTGCCACTGGGAGGAGTCCAGGTTGTTGCATCTGCGGCAACCGCACTCACGTTGCTCCATCCGTTCTTTTCGACGCGCTTTTCGACGACATCGAGCAATGAAGTGGCTAGGTCGACAACGTAGATCTGCTCCAAGTTGCGGATCGGTTCCCCGATGAATTCGAGATTGGCGCCTGTGCCCCCCCCGAAATCAACCCATGTTCCAGATCTGGCTCGACCAAGCTGTTCGTACACGTGCTCGCGCCCTTGAAGCAGACGCTTGCGAAAATCATCGTAGTGCGAGGCTTGGCCAGCGTAAAAATTCTCCATCCGCTGCGCGTGATCCTTGCCACGCACGGGCCGCAGGACCAAATGATACAGGACTTTAAGATCGCTCAAAAAGGACATAATTGCTCAAGGGTCACTGTGGAAAGAATCGGCGGAACCAGGAGGAGTTGGGACAGAAGTGTACGGAGTATAACTCACGTTGTTTGGAATAGGTTCGGACCTTCTCCCCAGCTGCCAGCCGAGCATCCGCAACGTCCAAAGGATACAGACAACGTAGGGCGAAAGCCGATCCATGCTCCAGCGATCGATAGCTGGGAAGGAAATAGACCGGCACAAAACTACAAGTTTCGAAGTTGCGCTATCTGAGCCTCTCGGAGCCCCAATCCATGTTTTCCTTGGTTTTTTCGTACTCGTGCTCAGCGTTAGCGGTACTCGTACTCGATGTCATATCTTGGAGTACGAGTACGAGTACGAGTACCATTTCATTGAGTATGAGTACGATAGAAGCCAAAATAGCGAAACTTCAAAAACCACAAACCGACGTCGGCATCCCGAATCCAAGTATCGAGAATCCAGGGGGGGATGCAAGCGTTCGCGAAGAAGATCGAAGAAGCTCAAAGTCATCCCAAAGATCGAAGCTTGGAACCATGTCGATCGAAAGCAGGATCGGATGCGCATGTTCCCAGACTCGTTGCAGGTCGGGTATTGGGCGTGTGACAATGATCGCTGGGTAAGATCAGATCATGACACTAGGGCCGCCCCTAGACTCGATTGTTCCAATTGCAATACGGATCGATACGTATAGCAGTAACCGTTTCCAACGAAAAACCGGACCTCGATCATTCGATACTTCCGGACTTCGGTTTAATCGGACGAGAAGACCACTACCCCTGAAAACCACTACCCATGAAGACCACGGCCCCTGAATGGCCGTGGTCATCGATCGGACGTTCCATAGAAAGACGTTCGGGGACCGGTGCCCTTCAGGTCTCTAGAAGCCCTTGAACGGGTGCGAAGCGGTATCTTTCTTGGCAACCATTTGGTCGGCAGTCGGCAATCCCTTCATGGCATTCGAGATCGCTTCGACGGTCGCTTTGTGATTGTATTCGTAGATCTTGCGATCATCGGCAGCGGCAGGATGGATGAAGACGCCGCAGACGATTACCAAATTCTCAGCTTGATCCTTTGGAATCACACCGCTGGCAACGCTGTCGGCGACGGCGCGAGCCACGGCAGCTTGGGCAGGTCCAAACATTTGAACGGCTTGCTTCATGCCCTTGATGGTCACCTTGGTGATCATGACGGTTGCAGGCTTGACGGCGACGTTGGGTTCAAGAACTGCGAGCAAATTCGAGTGGCCGCTGCTTTGGGTGGCCAGTGCGTTCGCAAATGCGATTCCTACCGGGCCATCTTTGCTGCCGATCAACAAATCGATGTGCGAGATTTCGTTACCTTCGCCGAACAATGCTTCGCCAACATACATAGACATAGAGAATCTTCCTGCTACAGGGTGTGTGGATAGAGCGAATAGAGACCATGCGCGTTCGAACCGCGTTCTTGAACACCAGAGGGTATCAAACCGCTACATTCTTGCAACGCACCCCGGAACCCGAAATTTGGGGAGAAAGTCGGATTTTGCGGGCCTTGTGGGGCGGCTCGACGGAAATTGGAATCAATTGCATTGGATTTTAGGCTCGGATCAATTAGCCTAAGGGAATTGCGGGATCCCTTTTTGCCGATCGGCATGGTAGTTGCTACGCCAAGTACCTCGACCCCGGAAGCGATTGGATCGATGGCTTCCGCAGCGGGTACCGTCCTTTCGGTGAGCGTCACCGTACCCAGGCAAGCTCAAACAATCTCGTCATCACCATCGATTCGAAACAAACATAGGGTTCATTGCGATGAAACGAACACTTTTCCATCTCGTGTTAACCGTGGCATTGATTGGCGTCGCGTCTGGTCGCGGAGTGGCGGATGATCGTGAGGGGGTCGATGCCAAGGGCAGAGCACCCAGTGGAGCGATGACTGAAAAAGCTAGTAAGAAGAGCAAACTGGCTGGAGCCAAAAAAGAGTCTCAGCCGGCCAAGAAGGTCGATATGTTCGCTGCCATGGATGAAGGATTGATTACGGTCGACTACATCGGTAAGGACGCCACACAAGCCAACCTTATCTTTCGCAATCGAGGAAACGAATCCCTCGACATCGTATTGCCCGAAACATTCGGGGCCGTACCCGTTGTTGCTCAAGGCATGATGGG
>JBAWXH010000050.1:0-44492 GCA_037144155.1 Planctomycetota bacterium
CGGCTTTAATGACATCGTGGATCGGCTAGCGCCTCAGGCTCATACCATGCGAATCGGCTAGCGCCTCAGGCTCATACTATGCTGGTGGCATTCATGCAGACGGGCGGGTAGGGAAGTTCTGGCAACGAAAGCAGCATCATCCCCACTAGCGGCGAGTCGCAGAAGGGGCGGTCTTGGCTTGCTGGAGCTTTAAGATGCTTGTTGGGAATTGGAACACTCTCGGGTCGAAGGGATCGTCACTGACTTGATAGACACTCCCGTCGGGTCGTCGGTGCATTCTGAATACTTCGTCTTTGTTTAGGGGACGTGCTCCGACCCGCCCGAAGACGGCGATTTGATTGCCCGATTCGTCCACTGCTCGGTCCCGATCGATTCCTCGCGAGACACATAGAGCGTGTCCTTTCTTCGGAAGTTTGCGAGTGGCGATCAAGCACGGGTTGGGACGAGGCGAGTACCCATCGTTTCCATGGACTTCAGGGCCCGTTATCTGCACCACACGCAATCCATTCTTGCCATCGGCGATGTATGCGAATTGGCTGACATTGGTGATACCCAGTTTCACATCGTGAGCGTCGTTGATTTGTCCGTCCGCATTGTAAACCTGATCGATGTAGGCAGCGGTGGGATTGGTAATATCGAGAATGACTAGGCCTTGATGGCCCGCTGCGACATAGGCGTAGGTCCTAGCCAAGTAAATGCTGTGCGCCTCTTCGAGAGGAACGGAATGCGTGAATTGTGGATACCCAAGCTCGGTAACATCGAAGATTTTAACCCCTTCTTCATCGCAGACGAAAGCGTATCGGAATTGCACCGCAACACTCTTAGGATGATGTAATACGTCGTTTCCGACGACGGAAACGACAGACGGTTTGGCGGGATCGGCTAGGTCGATCACTACCAGTCCCGCATCGCAACAGACGTAGGCGTAGTGCCCCGCGATGGTCACGGCAGTGGCACCGCATAACAATCCGTTGGGATTGAACGTCACGTCCCGTTTCAGGAAGTTGTTGGCCGGATCTCCGTCGAGCAAGGATGCAGCGGAGACCATGATGAGTCCTTCGTATTTGTCGGTCACGTAGATATAGGCATAGAGCCCCGGCACGGCCGCTTCGAAATTCTCGGCTCGGTGGGTGCGGGTCGGATCTGGGGCAATGGTGGTGGGGGCAGCAACCGATGTCGCGTATTGGGTTCGCACGTAGAAACGTTGACCGAGTGGCGAAACGGGTGCGGTGGTGATCCTTTCCGAAAACGCTTTGTCATCGATGAACGCGATATCAAAAACACGCAATCCTCCTTCGCCACATGCGGCATAGAGGTATTCGCCACGGTGCTGGAGGGATAGTATCTCGGGCTTCTTATAGCGAAAGCTTAGCGTCTCGAGGATATCCCGGCCTGGGTGTTCGTGTGCATGTTCCAGTTCCCTGCCATGTTCGACGTGTTCTTTGTAGTTATCGGGATAGGCCAGTTGATGCAACGAGCTACCGATGACAGCTTGGGGTTCGGTCGTTTCGGTAACGACGATTCCTTCTAGACCGTGTTCGCCTGCTCCTACCCAACAGTACTTGCCAATGAAATTGGTGCTGCCGGTTCCTTGCATTAGGAGTTGGGCCATGATGGCGTTGTTGTCGTTGTTGACCGACACATGGCAATCGGTGCACGATTTGGTTTCAAAGGTACCCGGCGCTCGATCGGTCTGACTCGGGTCCCAACCCGAGCCGCCACGAACGGTATGGGGGACGTTGCTACTGAAGGCGATACCGCTGAGCCCTTCGCCACTGATGGTTTGTTGCTGCACGTAGATCGACTCGCGGTTGCCGTTGTAGCTACCGACGTGGATCGCACAGGAACTACGGGCTGGGCCGATGCGATTTCCGGTCACATTGCCATCGCGAGCCAGCATGTAGACATCATCTCGGAGCGTTTGGAAGTTGTAGGAGATGCGATTGCGAGAAACCTCCCCCGCGTTGTGCAAGTTCGGGGCCTTGATATTGGCTTTCTGCGGAAGATGGCAGCCGAAGCAACTGGGGTTCCAAGAACTGTGACATGCGATGCAGTTCATGTTCTTGTTGTCGTGTGCGCATTTGCCAGGTTCGGGTGTTCCACCCCAACGCAGGAGTCCGTCGTTGTCGAGCCTGACCGTTTTTGCGGCATGGCTGCGCGGGTTGTACGAATCGCTATCAGGATTGATCGTATCCGCGGTTTGAGTCACAACCCATTCGAGATTTTTTTCAACGTTGCTACGTTGGATCAGTTGTGGTTTCTTGCCTGGGACCCGTTTGATTTCGAAGCGGGGTTTGCCGAAGGCGGTCCGAAGAGCGAGCAAGTTCGTCGGGTCCTGACCTGAGGCCGGGCCGGAGGTGGTCAGTTGAGTCGGCTGACCTGCTCGAATCTGCTGTTCCACTTTGGTAACCAAGGATTGCGATGCATCTCCGTGGCAATCGATGCATTGAATTTCGATCGCTGCTCGAACTTCCCCGTATAATTTCGTATCGCCATGACCATCTTGGTAGAAATGGCAATCAACGCAGTGCATTCCTTTTTCCATGTGGATATCCATCATGTGAACAGGGACACCATCACGATGCTTGCCATGAATCTTTTCTACGTCGCTCGACGGAGCGACGGCAGCCATTAGGTCGGGAGTGGAAGGTGCTTCCAATCGGTTCCCGTCATGATCGAGCAGGTTGCCTGTTCGGTCCTTTTTGAAGACCGCGCGAAAGACCCAACCATGCCCATGGAAATCGGCGAATTGAGTATGTTTGAGACTGGGGTTGAGTTCGCTCACGTTGGCTAAGAACTCGGGGTCACCCCAGAGTCCACGCGCTGCCGATTCTTCGGGGTTCGACATCGAGGTCTCAATCAATTCTTCGGCAGTCGGGTTTTTTTGATGGCGAGGGTACATGCATTGACCATCGGTCTCGTTGTCCCACCACATATACCCGAGATAGGTATTCAATACCGTCGTACCTGGGTGCATATGGCAGACCATGCATTGGCTCGTCGGCATACTGTTCGTAAACATATGCTGAATCGGATGGCCGGATTCATTTTTGGGTACGGTCGGATCGATGAACTGGACCCAGTCATCCTTCTCGGCCGCAGCCAATCCGCGATGCCCGTATTTCGCAAAGGGTCCCGAAGCGGTTGGAGAGCGATCGTTGGCATAGATCACGTGGCAAGCACTGCAACCACTGCTGCGGTAATCGCCGGGATGATCGTTGGTCCCCAAAAAGTTGAGCGTAGGATCGAGCAACCGGGTCTTCTGCAATCCGATAAAAACGGGGTCGGTGCGATTGTCTGTACCCAGACCTCGGGTACTTAGTCGTTCCCTAGGGCGGCCTGGCTCTTCTGTACGCTCGGGGATACCGATTTCCGATCGGAATCGTCCACCCCGTTCAAAGATGCGCAGAATGTTTCCAGGCTGGGAGGCTTCGAAGCGCGGCAAAGGATCGAGGAAGGGAACCATACCTTTGTAGTCAATTTCATACTCGGTCGGCGCAGGGACATTCTGCAGACGTTGCGGACGACCATTCATCGAATAGCTTTCGCCGTAACGCGCCGACTTCGTCGGTGTGCTACCGTTGTTGTAAAGGGCCGCTCCCCACAACATGCAACCATGCGTCATCATGCTTTTGCGAAGCTGCAAAACCTCGTTGGCATGGCACTGACCACACGCGACGTGGGCGACTCGCAAATCCCCCGGGTTTACGAAGCGGATGAATTCAGGGCTCTCGTGATTTAGCAGTGTGTAGCTCCGCACGGGATTGGCGGACGAAGGCCACATTTGCGGATACCGCGCCGCGATGTGCGACCCGGCTTTCGTAAAGTCATAGGGATTCCCACCGTGGCAATCGACGCAACCGACATTCACCGTATTGGGAGGATGCATGGTCCCAACGTCGGTATGGCAATGGATACAGGATTGGCTCTTTATCGCGGCATCGTTTTTCGATTGGCGAAAAAGATCGACCCCTTCGAGATCGCTCGGAATGGGATAGGAGTCATTACCTGCGATACCCAGCGCCTTTGCCGGCCCCCATGGGTCTTGCCCAGCCGGTGGCGGAACGCTCGGGACGTGAAACTTCGATTGCGAAGGTGCTTTCGGAGGAGCCGAAGTTTGTCCCCATGCGGGATAGTTCGATGCGACGAGGAGTAAACAGGTAGATAGTCCTAGGACGCACCACTGAATACCCTTGAGATGCCTACGTTCCAAAGGGTATCCATGCATAGCGCTAGTACTCGAAAGAAGCCTCCAGAAACGCAGCGGCCAAGTTTGGGACACTTCCATTGAGGGGTTGGTACAAGTCCCGGAATCCTTGACCGACGATCAAGCCGGAGATTCCCCCGACATAGACCACGTTGTTATTCAGCAGGGGACGATATTCAATTCCCGTACTGAGATCCAGACCGATTTGGCTGTGAATGTTGCTCTGAAACGTGTAAACCTCCAGCGGGCCTGTCTGATTGAACCAAAGGTAATTGGCATTATTGATCCATTTGGCCTTAGGGGTCACATCTGCGTCAAAGCCCAGGTTGACCAATTGAATGCCAGGATTCACAAAGTTCGTTTGCCCTTGGAACTTGCTGGATCGCAAATCGGGTATCAGGCTTTGACGTTGGACCAGATTGACACCGAACAAACGGATTTGCTGTCTATTCCAGTAGCTAAATTCCCCACCTGCAAAATTCGGATTGTCCACGATCGTATCGAACCCCGTCGCTTTGTTGTCATTCGGATCTGCATCCCCCGAAGCGAAGAAGTACGAAGCGCGGAAGCGGGCCCAGTCGCGATCGTAGGAGACTTCGAGCGCCCCCATGAATGCCGAAACGGTTTGCGGGGATCCCGCGAGAGGATTGAGTTGGTCGTAGCCTGTGACGTAGTACATGGCATGGCTGACGTTGTAGCGATTGATATGCCCATTGCCTGCCCAGCCCAAGTAATAGGCGTCGACGCGATGGGGGGAATAGACTCCCACCGGGTCTGGACGCACCAAAAAGCCGTTCCGGTCGAACTTGGTGGTGGCTTGGTCGCGGTTGTAATGAAAGCTCACTTGTGCGTTGTAGCCAGGGAAAATCAAGTCATTGCGGTAGTAGTTCATGATGAGCGTGTTTTGATGACGGTCATCGAACGTGTTTAGCAAGCTATTGGTATCCTTCTCGGTTTGATCGAACCACAATACGTTGTACTGGTCTTGATTGCTCAATCGGTTCCCAAAAACTCGGACAGCTCGATTCGTATCTGAGAAGATGAATCCTCGGAAGTCGCTGTTGAAGAATTGCGATCCAGCCCGGACGGAAACGAAATCGAAGTTGGGACTAATGTCAGCAATCTTGGATTCGTAGAACCATTCTTCGATCGCAAAGTCGGTTCGATACCGATTGGTACCTTGGGTCACGTCCGGCGAGACGACCCCCAATTCGTAGACTTTCAAGTAGTTTTGATTGAAAATAAAGTTGGCCCGAATTCGCCAATCGAACGGACGAAAGACGGTATCTCCTTTGAACAGATCAAACGCCGCGGAATTGTATTGCGTGAAGAAGAATTGATTCGGGTTGCCGAAGAACTCCACTTGGCCGGGGTTTTGCATCGATTCGGTTGGGGTCGTTGGAATCGGGGTTTGGCGAGCCTCGAATAGGTTCAATTGCCGAAACGTCAGCTTGAGAAACGTATCCTGGCCTGAGATTGGAAAGTCCCCTTTCAAGACGTTTTGGTTGTACGGGTCGTACCAAGCCCCTTGCGTGTACGGATAGTCGACGCCGGCCGGGTGCCCCTGGCCGTAGCGGTCCCACGTTGGAGACCCAATTCGCCAACGATCTTCGACGGGAATGAAGTGATCGGTGTTTTGCGATTCGCTCGGCAGAATGGAGCTTCGTCCGGTGTAGCCCAAAGGCGCATCCCGGTGTGAGCGAAAATACGGGGGAGACTCAGGCAGAAGGAAAGGGTTTGCAGCGGGTAGCTCCGAAGGGAGTTGGTCGGGCCGTGCAAGGCTTTTGGGCTCGTCGCTACCCAACGGCGTGTTCCGGAGTGACTCCTGTTGTTGTGCCGGCTCGGATTTCCTAAGTGGCTTAAGTGGCTCGGGTTTGCCAAGTGATCCTAGGTCGCGGAACGCTGGCTGCTGGAGAGCCTCCGTCGAGACATTCAGCTCGGCGGCGGGCATGATGGCGGGGAGCCGGGAACTCTCATCCTGAGCGCGCAGGTCGGACGAATCGCTGCATGCAGCAACGATTGCGGTCAAAACCAAAATCCATCTCGCGAAAGACTTGAGCAATTTCCACCAAAACCCGGAGTTTTTTTCACGACGGTGGGATAAAAAGGGATCCACCAACGGTATCGACTGGAGCGGTGAGGGCAGTCGAAAAGAAAGATGAGAAATACTCAGATTGCAGCAACTTTACCGATTGAAACGGCATCTTATGGCTATCAATGGGTTTGTTGCAACCATTGGCAATTGCAACTAACCTCAGGCATGGTGAGATAGATTGGATTGTCCAACCCAACGGCATGCAGCAAGGGTCAGAGTTTCTTCATGGCTTCGAAACGAAAATCACGCAGTTCGCAACGGAAAATGTGGATCGAGCCGTTGGAGCGCCGCGAACTGTTCGCCGTATCCCCCTTGCACAATGCGGATTTTCCCGAGGATGTGAATGGCGATTCCCAGTTGTCTCCTTTGGATGCACTGGCGGTCATCAATCAATTGAACCGTTTCCCCTCAACTGCAAAAGGTTCTGGATCGCTGGGACCGGGTGAAGCAGAGGGGACAATGTTCCCGGATGTCGATAACGACGGCAGTGTCACTCCATTGGATGTGCTCGGCGTGATCAATTCGATCAACTTCACTCTGCCTCCGTTGCCACCCGCTGGCGAACCGAAAATCCAGCCTCTGATGGCCATGGACGGTGTGCTCACTCAATCCGATGTCGATACGCTGCTGCAACGTGCGACCATGGCCTCCACGAGCCAGGATGCAATCATCGCTGTCGTGGATCGCGCTGGGCGCATTCTCGGGGTTCGAGCCGAGCAAGAAGTTTTGAACAACTTTAGCGGGCGTCCAAACGATCTGGTATTCGCCGTCGACGGTGCGGTCGCCAAAGCTCGCACAGCGGCCTTCTTTTCCAATAGCCAGGCGCCTCTGACATCGCGAACGGTTCGATTCATCAGCCAATCCACCATGACGCAACGGGAAGTGCAATCGAATCCGAACGTCATGGATATCAACTCTCCATGGCGCGGTCCAGGCTTCGTCGCACCTATTGGAACGGGCGGACATTTCCCTCCCATGGTTGCGAATACACCTCTGGTCGATTTGCTAATGATCGAACATCAAAGCCGTGACGGTTCCACTCTACCTGGATCGGATGGGATCAAAGGGACCGCCGATGATCTTGCTTTAACCACTCGTTTCAACGTGGACCTCAATCAAGTCCCGGACGAAGCCAAAGACTACATGCAGTTGTTTCCCGATTCCTATGGGACACAGTCGGGAGTTTTGCCTCGCGCGCAAAATCGTGGGATAGCGACGTTGCCTGGTGGCATTCCCATCTACAAATTGGTGAACGGGCAAGTTCATTTGGTCGGTGGCATTGGAGTTTTCTTTCCAGGGCCGGATGGGTACGCCACCTACGAACAGAAATTCGTGCCCGCTGTGCAACGGAACAACGTGCCTCAGACGGAACTGGAACGACTCAATGCACCGAAAGTACTGGAATCCGAGTTCATTGCCTTTTTCGCAACCGGGGGAACACAACTCGGGGCCAAGGCGACTTCGGTCAACCAATTTGAGGGTCTAGCCCCCCCCGTTCCGAAGGACATCGTCGGCATCAGTGGCCGAATCGATCTGGTGGGGATCACCTTGGAGATCTACGGCCCCAATCCCACCCAATACAACACCGCAAATGGCCAACAACAACTACTTCAAGTAGGCCAAGCCAATGGAGGGGGCAAAGGAAACAGCTCCGGTATGAACCTGCAGGTCCTACCTGGTGGCGAAACACTTCTCGATGGTATGGAAGTTCCTGAAGGATGGTTGGTCGAGCCACATGCTTCGTCGGTGGATAATCTGACCAAGCAGGATGTGGAAAAGATCATCCATGCATCGATTGCCCAAGCCCAACAGACACGCGCTGCGATTCGCTTGAACACCAGCACCCCTGAATTCAAGCCGGGGGTTGAGACCCGCATGGTTTTGTCCGTCGCAGACTCAACAGGTGAAGTTCTCGGCTTATTCCGTATGGCAGACGCCACCGTCTTCTCGATTGATGTGGCGGTCGCCAAAAGCCGCAATACAGCTTACTACGCCAGCAATGCCTTGGTTCCAGCAGACCAAGTCGATGCCAATAACGATGGCCAGGCCGATGTCCCCAAAGGAACAGCCTTCACGAACCGAACATTCCGATTCTTAGCCGCTCCTCGCTATCCCACGGGAGCGCCCGATGGAACTCCGCCTGGGGACTTCAGCATGCTCGTCATGCCCGGCATCAATCCATTGACCGCAGAAAATACAAACGCACTCAATCCGTTGCCAGCATCCGTATACGCCAATCCAGCGAATGCGACCGTGGTTTCGTTTGATTCTTTCAATGCCGCTCGCAACTTCAGAGACCCTGATAACCTGAAGAATCAAAACGGGGTTGTCTTCTTCCCCGGCAGCACGGCTCTCTACAAATCGCAAACAACACTCGTCGGTGGATTCGGGGCCAGCGGTGATGGTGTCGATCAAGACGACGTAGTGACTGTCGCGGGGCAAACCGGTTTCGAGCCCCTAGCAGCCAACCAAGCCGACGCCTACTTTGTCGCCAGTGTTCGCTTGCCTTACCAAAAGTACAACCGCAATCCGCGACTGTAGCGTATTGAGGTGTTGAGTCCATCATTGGATCCCGCTAACTCAGTGGGATAGCCTTCCAGGCTGTCATGCCGCTTACCGAATCAGGGGCCGCAAGCGTAACGGCCTGTTGATTTAATTAGCCGCACCGCGTTAGCGGCGGTTGCCTTTCCGAAAACCGGGGCTAACGCCCATCGGCTAATTGTTGCGATTGCGTTTTCGATTTAAATCAACGAGCCGGTAAGCGACCGGCTGTGGAGCAGTGACAGTGCCAAATCCAATGTCTATGCCAGATCCCGTTCGAAGACGCAGGTGCTAACGTCCCACTGCCCGGCGCTAACGCTTAGGGCTCTGAAAAACCGTAAGCCCTTGCGGACGTTGCACGTTGGGAAATCAAAAAGCCGCCACGCTGACGGTTCTACTTTCACCTGTCATGAATCATGGCTGTATCGTTCGAAAATCAGCAATGATAATTTGTATCACCTGTACGACCTGTATCGTCATTCTGTACCGAACTTTCGGCTTGGTCGGTACCAGGCTTGTTGTTTGAAGCGATCGTGCATTCTTAGCCGATTTCATCGATGAAAGGGACTTTCCCAATTCAGCGTCGAGGGCTCGGAATCATGCGCACTTTTTTCACCTCCTGGTTGGTCCTCGCCACAATGGTTTCGACCGTTACGGCAGGGGAAACTCCGGAAGGGTTGCAAAAGCCGAGCGGAGGGATCCTGAAGGAAGTGAAACCACAAGTTTTGTCGGAAGAGCCCGCGCTGGATCATCCGCTGGTTTCTAACGCTATTGCCACGACACCTACTGCGACACCTACTGCGACACCCACTTCTCGTCCATCGAAAAACGGAGAGCCTGCTTCAGGCCGTACTCCTTCCAGCCCTGTCTTCGCGTCCTTTCGCAGCCAGCAATCCCAAGTTGCCCCCGCTCGAAGCAAAGTCTTGGGGATGCGGGACGACTCCCGCGAAGGGACCTATCACCTCGAAGGGCGTGGGGTTGAGAAAGGTGCAGGAAAGCGATCCGGTCGCTACTGTGAACCAGGACTGCAGAGAGCCGGGAACCCGGACTGCATCAGTCGGCATGCACAGCCCGGGATCGATCGCGATCACACGGTTGGCTACATCGGGGGTGGCACCCCATTTTCCCATTGGGGCGAATGCCGGACCTCCCAGGAAGGAACCTTTGGGATGGATTACTCAGGCTGGCTCTTCCATCGCAACACCTGGCTTCTGTGGTCCCATGGTGGACTGTATCAAGGCGGAGCAGGGCGATATGAATCGGAAGGTCCGCGCATACTACCTGAAAAATAGATGCCGATCGCTTAGCTGTTCGTTCTATTGAGCACAGCTTCTTTGAGTTGTTCACCGGTCATTCGAAATGCGGCATCGTGCGGGCAGGAATAGACGCAACGTGGAGTTCCTCCGATGCTCTTGCACTGATCGCACGTCGTCGCTTTTTGGCGAATGACAGGGATCGTGCGATTGCCTTCGTCGCGGAAGCCATCTTGATGGCCATACATCGTGATGTTTCCATAAGGACAATTGGTGGCGCATTGACCGCAACCGATGCAATGATCCTCGATCACAATTTCCTTGTCCCCCTCGCGAAAAATCGCATTCACCGGACAACCTACGAGGCAGTACGGATCCGTACAGGATCGACAACTGGTCGCCACGAGAAAGTTTTCATAGCGCAAACCTTCGCGAACCAGTCGCGTTTCTCCTTCGTGTGCATCGGCACAGGCTTTTGTACATTCATCACAGCGCGTGCACGATTCGAGATCTAGCACCAGCAGACTCTGCGCGTTGTAGAGACCTTGCGCGACGAAGCTCGCCTTCGCTGCATTCTCACTCGTATCGCGCTGGGAGTCCCATTCCAACAACAGCTTGGCACGGTCCAGCAATACTTTTTTGAATTCCGGATTGGCCTGAGCAATTTCCGCTAACTGGGATGCACGAATACGAACCAACTCGACATGGTCCAGGGCACTGCACGAAGAAGTTCGAATTCCTGGCCGATAATTCAATTTTCGGAGATCGTCTTTCAGTTCACTTGAATAGAGGGTGGAGAGGGCTGCGACTTCTCCAAATACGCCGATGTTGCCATCGAGGTTTCCTGGGCCGATGTAGTTGATGACTTGCTCTCGCATTCCCTGTTTGCGGCTAACTTTGACATATCCCAAACGGACTAGAAAAATATCTTCTCCCTGTTCATCTTCGCGAAAAATGGGTTGCCCTGGCTCAACGCTCATCAATTCCACGCTGGCCGCGACATTCTTGGCTTCCTCGCGAGAGAGGGTTTTGAAAATAGGTAGTCGCTCCAAATCGGAATTGAGTGCGTGCCGTCGATAAGCTTCGTTGAGCACTTTGCGACTGGCTTGATTGCGTTGCAGCATGTAAAGCACGTTGCTACCGATTTCAATGACCTCAGATTCCTCGATTGCCACCACGGTCGCTGTGCGTGGATAGCGATTGAGGCAAGCCATTTCTCCGAGAATGACATCTTCGACTCCACGAATCAGTCTGCTTGTGTCCGCAGTCGTCTTGGTGTCGCTTCCTGTTGCCATCTTGGGAACCGTGTTCTCCGTTCTACTACCAAACAATCGCTGGAAGAATCCGCCCGACGCTGGCGACGAAGACCGACTAGCGCTGACCTTACTCCGTCCACTGAATTGAATTTCAAATTGACCTCGCTGGATAAGAAAAGCGGTCGCTCCGTATTCGCCTTCTCGGCATAAAACATCCCCTTTCTGCAGCACGCGACGAACGCATGCACCCCCATTGAACTGCAGAAACTTGTAAGGGATCCCCGCGAATATTGGTATATCCAACATCTCCTCGGGAGTCACGATCGCACTGCTGCCTCTCCCTTTCTTTCCGGAATCGCTCGCTTGATCCCTGAGCTTTTCAATCTGCTTCTCGACCACGACAGACCGGAATTGCAACGCATCCGTCGGGCAGGAGATAACGCATTCGCCACATGAAACACAAGAACTTTCCAGCATCGGCAAATCGGTATCGAATGCAATTCTGGCTTGATAGCTTTTGCCGTCACGAGCCATCACGTCATTATGCTTGATCTCATTGCAAGCCCTCGTGCAGCGCTGGCAAAGGATGCATGCATCGTGATTCACGGCGATGATCTCCGATGAGTGATCGAACCCCCTATGGCCAGCCAGTTGGCTCGGGGCGTAACGCAAATGCTGTGCGTCCGGGACAAACTGCCGGACTAGCTTTTTGAGTTCGTTCGGTTCATGCGGCCTGACTTCGCTCGCAAGAGTCTGCCGATCTGTTTCCGACAAGTGCTCGGATGCCAGCAACTCCACAATGACGGCTACCGAATCTCGGATCGCTTCAACGGTCTTTGGATTCTCTTTACTGCCGAGAGTAGTGATGATCATCCCATCCTTGACGTGGTACGTGCAGCTTGAGACCAAGTCCCTCTTCACGCGACCGCTCTTGCGTCTTTCTTCAATCTCGACCAAGCAAACGCGGCAGACTCCGACGGGATTCAGATGTTCACGATGGCACAAAATCGGTACTGGATTGACATCATCGAGATCTTTCACGTAGAGCTGCGTGACGGCATCGTAGATCGTCGTTGAGCGTGGAATGAGTTCGCCGCGATCATTGACCATCAACACCCCTTGCGAGTTTCGCAATGGAACGGCTTTCTTGACGACGATGGGCTGGCCATCGATGGTCACTCGCACATCTTGCTCCAAATCGTTCAGCGTGGCGTCGGCGGCCCGAATGAGTTGGCCATCGATATCGCGCGCAAAGAGAGCTTCCTCTCTGGCGCTGATGTACTCGATTCCATCGATATTGTCGGGAACAGTTGCCATGGACGGGACTCGCGTTTAGCGTTTTGAAGAATAGAAATAGCGAAGATACGTGCGGAGTGGTTCGCTTGCGACCTGCCCTAACCCGCAAATACTGGTGGTCTTCATAATGCGAGACAATAGATTCGCGTGCTCGACAACATTTCCAACGATCGGATCTGTATTGGGAGTTGTTGCCAGCATTTCCGCCATATCGACCATCTTTCGCGAGCCCAGTCGACATGGAACGCACTTGCCGCAAGATTCGCGCTGATAAAATCGGCTACATGCGATGGCTTGATCGAGGATATCTGCGCTCTCACCGTACACGACGATACCCGCTCCAAGCATGAACCCAATCTCGCGCGATGCGTCGATATCGAGCGGCAACAAACGAATATCAGTCGGCGCCGTTTGTAGCTGTGGATATTTGAACTCGCTTGTCTCGTTCCCGTCCTTGTCGAATTTCTTCGGGAATCGAATCGCTCTCTCTGGCAGGAGAGCGGGAAGGAAACCGCCGGATGGTCCGCTCAAGGCGACCGCCTGAAGGGCCATGCCATCCTTCATCCCACCCGCATAATCATCGATCAGTTCCCCGAGAGTGATGCCACAGGGAACTTCGTAGGCACCTGGGCGATTGAGATCGCCGCTGATGGAAAAAAATCGTTTGCCGCGCGCTCGGTTCTTGCCCGCGTGCTTGAACCACAGCCCCCCGAAGTCGGTTTCCGCGTTCGGATTCCCTGTTTTCTCTTTCTCTAGAACTTCCGGCTTTGGCATTCGCAAGAGAATGGATGGGACCCACGCAAAGGTTTCGACGTTGTTCAAGATGGTCGGCTGATCATACAGACCGTTGGTCTGCAATTCGGGAGGACGATTGCGAGGCTCCGAGCGCTTCCCTTCGAGCGCTTCGATAAGTGCCGTTTGTTCTCCGCAGACATATCCCCCTGGAGATACGAAAACCTCGAGCCGAAACGATCGCCCACTCTGAAAAATGTTATTCCCAAGGGCACCTAATACTTCGGCTTCGGCGATCGCCTCGCGCAGGCGATCGATCTGCTCTTGATACTCGTGTCGAATATAGATGTAGCCTTGCTTGGCACCCGATACGAGGGCTGCCATCGCCATCCCTTCGATGACCAAATGGGGGGAGGCCAGCAGGATGTCCCGATCCTTAAACGTCCCTGGTTCGCTCTCATCTGCATTGCATACGACATATTTTGCTTCGCCGCGGGCGTGGCGGGCTTCGTCCCATTTGCTGAAGGCGGGAGCACCTGCTCCACCCATACCTAGCAGGCCGGCTGTCTTCAGCGATTGGATAACCCTCTCGGGACTCGGATCTTGCAAAAACTTGCGGATTGCGGAGTAGGGTGTCCCACTCGAATCACCTTCGACTCGATAACAGTCGATCTCCGAGCGCCTCAGCGTGGCTTCGGCCGTTGCGGAATCGGAATCGGGCTGCGTCGGTTGTCCCTCCAACGTCGCTTGGACAATCTCGAGATACTCGTTTGCATTGCGATCGACATACAGCGATTGTCCATGCTCTGAACCTTCGACAATCATGACGGGCGCACGGTCGCAACGTCCCAAGCAAGAAGCTTCGTGCAACTCTAAAGTCTCGTGTCCGACTTGGTCTGCTAATGCGTTCAGTTGTTGCGCCACATGGGCCGATCCGCGAAGCCGACAACTCATGTCGCGGCAAATGGCAACATGGCATCGGGAGGGTTTGCTACGTCGATAGTGAGGAAAGAAACTGACAACGTCTTGGATGACACGGACAGGTTCACCGACTTGGCCGGCGATGCGATGGATCTCTTGATCGCTGACGTACCCATCCCGTTGCTGCACGTCTTGGAGCATTTTGACAATCCGCGTTCCAACTTGCCGATCCACTAACGATTTCATTGTCTCGATCCGAGTTGCTGCTTGAGAGAGTCACGGTAGTCGGAAAGCGTTTCTGGATGGAACCAGTCCGATGCTTGGTAGGCTGGAGAAACAGGGATAGGTCCCCAAACACGGGGGGGGCCGAAAAAACCTCCCGATGGTCCTGTGGTCAACGGATGGGACGCGCGCTCCCAACCCAGAGAATCCGCCAGCATCCGGGCGGTGGTCGCCCACTGGGCCCCTTTCTCCCAAGAGGTGATCGCCAACTCGTCATCGAGCAACCGCTTCATTTGAGCTACTAGAAAGGGGTGCGATGGCACGGAGGATTGGTCGATCTCCGAGTGCAATCCATCCATGAGCGAACGGGTCAGATCCGAGATGCTGGAAGGACTCGGTGAATGGACTTCCATCCCACCCCGGAGTCTCGTCAGCTGGTCTATCCAATCGTCGGCGGACAGTGCGGCGTCAGCAGCCCGCGTTGAGGGATCGGTTTGCAATGCTAAATTCACGAATTCCAAGTACCATTCGTCCCACACATAGGTCCTGGCATTGCGAGCATTCAGCCTCCATGAATCCGGAATCAGTTGGTGGTGACAGCTGGTGCAACTGTATTCCGTGAATTCGGGCCAATCATGCACCGGTATCCCTTCCCTCTCCGTAGCCGAGGCGATGCGTTGCGCACGGTCATGGAGCAGTTTGAGACGGACCTCTGCCCCCACCAGTTTTCCTGTCCTCCATCGCGTGTAGGCTGGAAAGGCTCCGAGGCGTTCGTTTTCCTCGTCGGTATTCCAGTGTTTCGGATAGCGCTCTAAATAGTTTTCAAAATCGAAATAGGTCATCGGATGGCCTGCTGCCATGATCTGGTGATCGACTTCGCGATCATTCCGTCCGGGCCCGCGATTCAATTCACCGATGTGGCAAGAACTGCAAACGCGAGCGCGGTCAGAAATCGATTCCAAATTGATGCGTCCCGTCCCATCGAAACGTTTTGGTCCCAGGTCCCGAGTAGCTTGAGAAAAATGCTCATCTCCCCAAGCCGTCGCCGGTCCATGGCAGACTTGGCAGTCGATGCCGAGTTTGATTTGCTCGTCACTGGCCAGTTCATTCGAATGGCACGACACACATTTGTCGTTGAGCACTTTCCTG
Organism: Planctomycetota bacterium; assembly: GCA_037144155.1. Lineage (GTDB taxonomy): Bacteria > Planctomycetota > Planctomycetia > Pirellulales > Pirellulaceae > JBKCUI01. Next base: position 15,673 of record JBAWXH010000050.1, read on the forward strand.
TAGCGGTCGGAATCTACATCGATCGCTTCTCCTTCCAGAGACGCAATGATCTGTTGCGAGTGCGCATTGAGCAGAAGAGTATACGCTTGGGCATGCGGATCGCTGGTGTACCACGTCGTGCTGGCGCGTTGCCAAACGGGACTACCCGCCACGTTGGATCCGTGGCACTCGATGCATTTCGCGATGGCTAGTTGTGGTCTGTCTGGAGCCTTCGCTCCCGCTTGCGACGGGCTTCCCACTGTCAAGGAATCATCGGCACGAGATGACGGAGCGGCCGACAGCAGAACAAGAGCCGCCATCCACACCAGGTGAAAGCGAAACAGGTCGTCGTGGGCGAATTCCGATGGTAAGGCGAGACGGATGCTGCGCATCATGGAGCGGAACCCACCGATGAAGGCCAAAGGAAACGAGCGGCTGAATCGAACCGCCGGCCCTCTCGCTTATTGGAAGAGGGAAGGGGAGGATCCACGTGGTAGCGATGGCAATCGATGCAGTCGGCTGAGGCGACGTGGGGATTGTTTGCAAAGGCTGCGGCACGTTTGTCTGCATTCTGGATATGGCATTTTCGGCACGAGTCCAAGCCACCGATCATGATCCCTTTCGCTTCATCAGCAGATTGAACTGGTTCATCCGATTGCTGATAGGCCTGGGCATGGCAGTCCTTGCAAGAGACCATCAAGTGCGTTCCGTGCGTAAACGAAGCATCCGGCAGCCAACGCAACAAGAGATTGCTCGGCAAGACCAGATCCGGACTAGACTCGTCCGCGAGCGCATGGCATTTTTTGCACGTCTCCGAAATGTGGGATTCAAGCACGGAGGCTCGCTCTTTACGATCCTCGATTACCGCGCGTATTTTTCCTTCGATCCCGTTCTTTTCCTGGATCAAGTTTTCCGCTTCACCGATCGACAGGGCCGATAGTTGCTGCTTGAGTGCTGCTTCGGTTTGCGCGCGATTCAACCCGTGGGGCAGCTCGTTGTTCAACTTGTGGCAAGCGACACAGTGCTTATCGAATTCGATAGGTTTGTAGAGCATGTGCGATGAACTTTGCAGTGCGGCACCGGTCGCGATCGACGGGTTGAACGATTCCAAATCTTCCATGCCAAGCACGGGTACATCGCGCTCATGGCAATCGGAACATTTGAGCTGGATGAGGCCCGTCGGGTCCAAGCGATCCTGATATTTGCCACGGTGTTCTGGTTTGATGTCGGTCAGTCGCTTGGCAGTCGCATCCCCGGGTGTCTTTGGCTGGCCAGGACGCATGTGTTGAATGTGGCTGAAGACGATCGTACCAGGATCCTGCGCGAGATTCTCGAAGGATAGCTTGGGATGTTGTGTGCTGAAGTCGGTCGCGACGGGATGTTCCACGCCGGGTCGATTGCTGGACATTTTGAGATCGCGATGGCAACGATTGCAATCGGTATCGGCGATATCGAGCAGACTGCGATGCACCCCCAGATGCTCTTGATGGCATCGGCTACAACTCTCCGTTTGAAGGACTTCGGGCTGTGTTCGGCTGCCAAAGTGATCGGCCACTTTGTGGCAGGCACCATTGCAAGCGCTATTATTCAACTGGACGTTTTCTTTTTCCGATCCCCAGAGAGAGTCGAACCGGATCGTCTTAAAGGGGACGTGGCATTTATCGCATCCCGAATCGTTCAAGTGGAAATGAGCTTGGGAAAGGTCGCCGGTGCTGATCTGCTTTTTACCCGGAAGGGTGAACAGCCATGCCGAGTAAGCAATACCTAGCAGCAAGCCCGCAACTCCCAGGACCCTTTTCCATCCGATATTCGTATCGGGGATGGAATGGTATCCGCGTGAGATTCGTTGAGCACGTTGCTTTCCCGTGATTGGCATGCCAGTTTCCAGATCAATTAGCGACTAGTGCAAAGGAAGCGATGGGATCAACCCTACATGTACTTGAGTGCCAGCACAATATGCGCGACCAATAAGACCCCCAGGAGGACGCTGACACTCGCATGAAACGCAATCCAACCATGAAGCCAACGATGCGCGCGGCGTTGGGCATCGAACTGGTGTCGTTGATCGACGAGCGATTGCAGTTTATCAAGGATTGGTTTCGCGTTGGGGGAACATGCATCCTGCAGCATTACGAACCAATCGATCGACTTCTGAACCGTGTGGATGGGTGAATTGCGAGCGGACAATTGTTGTCTTTCAGGAACTGGGAGCGAAGGGATATCGCGCAATAAAAACGGCTCGATCACCGCTGCGTACTGCTTCCAAATTTCAATCCGATCCGAAGGAGTGAAGTCCCCTTGAACATCTTTATCAAACAAGCTGCGTTGCGGGTCTCGCCTCTGCCGCGACCCAACGACGATGGCTTCGACGCGTCCTGAGGGATCGCGTTGCGTGCTTGCCCCACTGAACTCGGCAGCGATGGAATCGAGATTGACGAGGCGCGTGGTTGCTTGCGTCGGCTTGGTCCCCAATGCCACGGTGAGCATTTGGCGGGCTTCCAAAGCGCTTTGAGTCGAGACATCGTCTATCTGGCTTCGAATTGTTTCCAGAGGCAAGTTCCCTAACATCCATCGCGGAATCACAATCTGCATGACCCAGCCATAAATGCCACTGGCCAACACAAACAGGAGCAGACTCATGAGCACAGTAGTAAATGTTCCGCCAAACCGATATCCCGCATGAACCCATGCCAGCGGTCCGGTGGCAAGTCCCAACCAGAGATGATAGGCCAACCAATGTTTGGTTCGGCCCAACTTGTAGCGACGCAACCTTTTCCGTGGCCACAAAAGCAGTTCGAACAAAATAATGGCTGCGGCCACCGAACCGAGCACAAGCCCCGGGAGCGAACTCCCTGAAACGACTCTCCCCGATTGCAATGAGTCCTGAATCTGCCAAACCGTCCCAGCAACAATCAAGATCGCGGCGAGAATCATCGGCCCCAGATGCAATTTCAACTTGTTCGCCAATAACACAATGAATTCGCATTCCGAAGGGGGCCAAAGCGGCGACAAAAATAGGCCAAAAGACCTGCTACTGTTGTACTTGAGGGTCACCAAAAAGTCAACTTTCCCAGGCAATTCACGGGTTCTCGACGGCTCTTTGGTTCCTGCCGGCCACGTTTGCTCTCACTTCGATTTTGCTGACCAAACCGGACTGAATTGCGGCGACGGTGATACCAGTTCATTGACGGATCGGACCAACATGACCATCGATGGTCCATCCTCTGGATAGGTTTGGATCAATTCCCCAAAGGCTCGTACCGCTTCGCGAAAGTTCTGCCCCGATTCGAACAACTGCAACGCTTCCGCATAGCGCAGAATTAAGTCCTCGTTCGCCTGCTCATTGCTCATCAGTTCATACAACTCGATGGCGCTGTCCATGCCGACAACGCTCGCTTTGCTCAATCGCCTTTTCGGCATGTCTCCAGGCAAGTGCTTCGCTGTTTCTTCATCCATCAACGTTGAGACACCCCATTGTTTGGTCAAGCCTTGAATGCGGCTTCCCATGTTGACGGTTTGGCCCATCGGACCGTACTTGAATTTCTGTTGTGATCCCGTGTTACCGACCCATACTTCGCCGGTGCAGAGTCCGATCCCGAAATCGAACTTGCTGGGTAAGATCGATGCGTAACGCTCGTTGAGACCGGCCCGTAATTCCATCATTCGCTTGGCGGCAAAGGCCGCGCGAAACGCGTGATCATCGGACTTTTCAGGGGCACCCCACATGGCGAACATTTCATCGCCGACGTAATCCACCAAGACTCCGTCGGAATCCAACACAATCGAGGATAGCTCGCTCAACGTATCTCGGACCCAGCTCATAGCGGCTTTGGGACCAATCTTTTCGGTCGCTTTACTGAAGCCTCGAATATCGCAGAACAATACGGACACATCCGCCTTTTCTCCTTCGAGCAGCGTCGGATTTTGGCTGATGGCTTCGGTGACTTTGGATGAAAAGAACTGCTGGTAAGTGGTCACCAACTGCTCCCGTTTCCTTCGTGCAATGCTTGAAGCCACGGCCGTCGAAAGAATGGCGACCAGTTTTTGTTCGGGCTCGAGAACGATCGCAGAACGGTTCGACGTCGGGCTATGGCGACGATCGGCATACAGCACGCCCAGAATTTGGTTTTCCTTTCCATCCTCAGCCAGGACATCCAAGATCGGGCTGGCGATTGCAGTATGAAGATCGAGCAAACTCCCCGAGGCTGCAAACGGGTTCGAATTTGGGTCAGGGTACACCACAACTTGCTTGGACTCCAAGGCTCGTCGAAGCAAGGAGTCGGATGCTCCGCCGAACTCTTGATTGGATTGCAACCGGGTATACCGGCGATCCTCCGAGTAATCCCATGTGGTTCCGTTCCACAGAATGACTTCGGCCCGATCCATATCGATGATCTTGGCTACGGCTTGAGCAATTCCAGAAAAATACTTGGGAGATGTGACGGGGATTTGCAAGGCTGCGATTGCATATTCGATCCATCCCAAAACCGTCGAAACTTCGATAGGTTCCGAGTCGGATCGGGAGGGACCGGAATAGCTCGTAAGGGTGGCCGAAAGTGCCGCTGCGGAGCTATCCAACGGTTGAGGACCAAGCGTGGAATGAGCAAGGATCGACTGCATCGCCTGCTGCCATGGATCTTCCATCTTGCCGGGTGTTTGAATCGTCTTCAGCTCATCTTCGTACAAAACCTCAACATGGAATCCTTCGGGTAGTTTTAGGACGGCCGGGGTGCTAATCTCAGCCGAAATCCCAGGCTTCAATTGCTGACCATCGGTCAAGAAAAGTTCTTCGTTGGTCGAATGAATATTGGTAACGCGCAATCGCAAATTCGATAAAGGCTCCAGCAGGCAGACTTTGCGAGGAAAACCGCGCGAATTGAGATCCGCGACGACCCAACGTTTCCTCCCTTCGGGGCTGGTCGTGAGGAACGGGGTCTTCTCGGCAGGATCTGTCTTGTCGCGCCGGCCCAACTCCATCGGCTGGTCGAGGGGCATGACTTCCAGCAAGACCCCCTGTTCGAATAAGTTCAATTTCAAGGACAAGATGCTGGGAAATCCATTACGCTGAGAATTGATGAACGACTCGATGCATGTAGACTGAGGTTACCTCATCGAGACCATGGTGTCGCATTTCTTCATCGCTTTTGCCAAACAAGGACTTTGAAGTGCGACCTCAGTTTATCCGGAAATGTCGATGGCCGTTGGGAGAGATGGCGGCTCTGACCCTGCTGGTCTCGATGTCTTCGATTCTTCTCCAGGCAGAAGATACGGTTCCGTTTCCAGGGACCACAGAACCAAATCGTGTCGATTCTCTGTGGGGAGTCACCGAGCTAATCCACCCTACCGCTGCTCTGCGAGGTGCCGCAAGTTGCGCTTCTTCGGGGTGTCACGGTGGTCCGCGTGCGGGTGTATCCTCCGTGCTCGCCCCCCGTGGTTCGGAATATCCACTGTTCCTAGAAAGCGATCCCCACGGCCGAAGCTGGAGAACGCTGAATTCCGCAGCCTCGATCGAGATTTTGACCAAGCTTGGGATCCTGAGCGACGGGTCCATCGTTCAGCCCGCAGCCTACGAAAACTGCTTGGCGTGCCACAATACCGACCGCAGCCTCAGCATCGATGGCATCTCGCCCAATCGCGCCGAGGGAGTCGCATGCGAATCATGCCATGGTCCTTCCGAAGCCTGGTACGATCAACACTATCAAGGCCCCGAAAGTGTCTGGAGAGCCAAAACGGAACTCGGGCTTGTCGATACCAAGCCTCTACTCCAACGGGCGAGGGCATGCGCCCTTTGTCATGTCGGTGCCAAGGATCGCGACATGAATCACGACATCATCGCCGCCGGACATCCCGCATTGTATTTTGATATGGCTGTCTACCATGAAGCCTATCCCAAACACTGGCGCGATCCCGAAGCAGGAACCGAATCCTATCGAGCCAAACTCTGGTTGGCTGGGCAGATTGCCAAAGCGGACGCGGAACTTGAACTCCTTCAAGCTCGCGCGGCAAAGACCCACAGCGTTTCCGTGTGGCCTGAGTTCGCTCAATACCAATGCACCAGTTGCCACAACACGCTGGATGGTCAGCCTCGAACAACGCTCGAACCATCTATCGATTGGGAGGTTCTGGGCCGCGCCAGCGTCCGACGTTGGAACTTGCAAGGTACCGATCTGTTGATTGCAAACGACGATAACGCGAAGGACTCCGAACTTTCCGTTTTGCTGGGTGAACTCTTGGCATCCCTTCATGACTCAAGCGCTCGCCCCGAGCAAATATCCCGCGACGCCCAATCCCTTCGCGCTGCCGTTGCCACGACACTCACTTCAAAACAACCCTCGATACTCACGCAGTGGAACTCGGAATCCCAACGTCTTATCGCCATCCAACAACTCCAGGAAGCGATTCCCACATTGAATTGGGAACAAGCCGCGCTGGCTTATGTCGCCGCTTGGTCCGCGTCGCAGCCGATGGCTTCTCCCGAATTGCAGCCACCCATGAATACCGTTCGCAATGGACTCCTCTTTCCGTTCCGAAGCCAGTCCCCGTTCTTCCCCCGTTCCGAAACACCCATCGTTCCCCCATCCCGACCCGAATGGACTCAGGCCGTTTCGCGCGTTATCCAATCTCTCGAAAAGGTGGGCCCATGATTCGCTCCACGGCTGATGCTCCGGCAAGATTTTCGTCGAATTGGATTCCGTTAGTCTGCCCAGGTTTGTTTGGCTCAGCGGGCTTGCGGTTGTTTTTCGCACTTTCGATGGGCGTGCTCGTCGCCAACGCGTCCGCCGCCGATCCGCTTGAAACCAATGGCACACTCAATGCTTCCGCGGAATTGGCCAACCCGCACCTCAAGCAGATGGGGATCAAAGAATGCCAGGCGTGCCATTCGCAACCTGGATTTCTCTATCCCAAGCTGGGCGTAACTCAGTTCGTGCGACTGACCGAAGCGGTCCAATGGAACGAGCGCGATAAACATGCCTATGCGTATGAATTGGTCCGCATCGATCAACTGTCGGAGTCGGAGTTCGAACTCCCCGAGAAACAATCCAATCGTCGCGCGCGCGACATGCACACGAAGCTCGGCTGGAAGCAAGGAGACAACCAGTTTGAGCGCAAATGCCTTTCCTGCCATGCTGGAACAAATCCTCAAGATGAATTGGATTCGAGCCATTTTCGGGATAATTTAATCTATGGCGTTCAGTGCGAAGCATGTCATGGTGCCGCCGAGAAGTACTTGCAAACCACCGAACATCAACAACCGACGTGGCGTGCAAAATCCCCCGAAGAGAAAGCCGCTCTCGGGATGACCGATCTTTCGAACGCCGCGATCTGCGCCGAAGTCTGTTTGAGTTGCCATCTCGGAAATATCCAGCAGGGACGATTCATATCGCACGACATGTACGCCGCAGGGCATCCTCCCTTGCCACCGTTCGAACTCCAAACGTTCCTTGACGCGATGCCCCCGCATTGGGGTACCATCCATCAAAAGCCCTACGAAAATGAATTTGCGGAAGACAAAACATCGTTTCAATTCGAGCATGAGTATTTGACTCGGCACTTCACGGGGATGGATTCCAAGTCGACCCAGCAGATCCGACAGGAAGTCCAATCCAGCTTTGAACGAACCAAACGTAGCATGGTGGGAGCCATGGTTTCGCAATCGTCAGCTTTGCAATTGGTACAAGACGCTGCCAATCAACCGGCCTCGTGGGGGGATTACTCTCTCTTCGATTGCATGGGATGCCACCAGACGCTCTACAAAGACCGCTCGCGGTACCGACCCGAAGGCCGCGTTCCAGGACGCCCTTTTCCACCTCATTGGTCATCCCTTTCCGATACTGCACTGGAAGCTGTGTCTCCCGCAGTCGAGATCAACACCAAGCTGAATCAAGCCTTCAATAAGGTCCCCTTTGGCGACCGTGAAAAGATTCTGCAGGACTCCCTTTTGTTCACGCAATTCCAATCGGATCGTCGTAAACGATGGATTGGATTCAGCAAGGAAATCATCGATTCACAGTCCACGAGAGAATGGCTCATAGCCTTGATCGACGAACAATCTCCGAAACTCACCGACTATTGGGTCGCCAAGCAAACGGCATGGATCGCAACCATCGTGGTGCGCGAACTTATTGAAAAGAATGAACTGGAGGCGTCTCGCATCGAGGCAGATCTAGATTCCTTGCATCGCATCCTGCATCTCGATCTCAATACTCCGCAAAAACAAAGTGTGCTGACGGAACAAGGCACCACTCTTCAAACAGCGCAATCCTTCGACGTCGAGGCCGTACGATACCATTTGGATTCGATCTCAAATAAACTCCAGTCGTCGGTGAAATAGGCCGCTCGCGACGCATACGCATCGCTACGCCTAATTCATCCATCTTTTTTCGTCGATCCAAAGGTAACGTTCGTGAGCATCGCGCCACTGCGGGTCGCTCACGCTCGCCGCTCTGATTGGGCTGCTATCCGTCAGAGCCCTAAGCGTCAGCGCCGGGCGGCGGGACGATCGAACCCGCATCTTCGATCGGATTTGGCATAGACGTTGGATTTAGCACTGACATTGCGTCATAGCCGGTCGCTTGCGCTTTTTGAAGTTGCGATGTTCGAGCTTCTTGGAGCCCCAATTGATGTTTTCCCTAGCTTTTTCGTACTCGTACTCGTACTTAGCGATAGCGGTACTCGTACTCGATCTGGTACCTTCGAGTACGAGTACGAGTACGAGTACCATTTCATTGAGTACGAGTACGAGAGAAGCCAAAACAGCGCAACTTCAAAACTTGCGCTCGCGGCTCTGATTTGGTAAGAGGCAATGACAGTCTGGAAGACTATCCCACTGTCGAGCGTAACGACGCCTAGATTTCTTTTTGGCGTTGCATCGCCATGAAGTACCGCCAGTAAAAAGTTGGATTCATGAGCACTTTGCCAGGCCCATGATACGTCCGAACAAAGGGCTCTCCAGCGGTGAAGCGACCCATAAAGTTCTTCGTAGGTCTCCGAATCTTGAAGCTGACACTCGCCGATCGACCGATGACACATTGGCCATCGACTACGATCTTTTGACCTTCCTCCAATACGATTTCCTCAACGGGCCCCTTGGTGGTCACAACGACCTTTCCCTGGCCAGAGACTTTGGTCTGCAAGTAGACCAAACCTTCACCTGCCCACATCGATGTCAATAGACGTTCCCTGAAGAACTGAAGGTCTACACTTCCTTCGGATGCCCAATAGGCTCCCTTTTCCAGGATCCATGATTCTCCCGCTAGTTCGAGGACATGAAAGCCCCCCAAAGAAGATTCCAGCGTGACGACTCCAGTCCCTGTATACGTTGGCCGATACACTGATTCGCCTGATAGCAACGACGAGAACAGCCCCCCTACGGATGGAATCAACTGAGAGTGAATGTCGACTTTGCCGATCAGATAGTTCAACGCACCCGACTCGCACCGCACCATTTCATGATCGAGATGCACATCGACATAGTACATCCCTTCCAGATGATGAACCTTAAATTCAGCCATAACTTCGCACGCTCTCGCAGGATTGAAATCGATCGATCTTAGTTCGACGTGCGCGTTCCGACCGGCACGGTCTTGGTCGGCTGACTACAGCCGATGCACGAGTGGTACTTCAACACTCGTTGCATGCTGACGCGCCGCTGTTTGCCGAACATATTGAATCCCATCGATTGCAAGATGTATCCCACACCCGCATACAATCCGATCCAACCGATGAATGCTGCCAACCATGTGGAATAAAGCCACACGATCAAACTGGCGACCAAGGTCACGCCGAGCCAAGCAGGCCAATACCCATCGAGCGGTTCCAAATAGTCGACCGGCTTGTCATTTTTCTGTTGCTCTGGGTTGCAATTGTCGCAAACCAACTTCCCATAGTAACCACATTCCTTATTGATGCACTGAAGCGCTGATTCGCCTCCCGCCTGTCGGGCTCGGCAGTGGTAGCAAAAGAAACTGCGGCAATGGGTGCAATGATAGGCCTCGGCTGCCACGGCACTTCCGCAGACAGGGCACTTGGAAGTATCGCCAAGCCGCTCGATAGCGGGCCCGGCAGTAGATGCGATACTGGTCATTTTTTGTCTCGATGGAAACCCTTTTTTTTATGGGCTGCCAGGGATAAGTAAAGGCATAACGAACTACAGCAGCGACGTTCGACGGCGCTCCGAGCCCGCGTTGACGTTCAATGATTATAATCGCGAATCTCGTCTCGGCATCCAAAGGAGCAGGCCTTCGTTCTCAAAATGATTTGCATTTTATCAGTCATTTCGCTCTGTTCCGCTTGTCGCGACGAAATCATGACTTAGAAACGAGCCAGAATACGACATCCCATCGAGCCCTCCGCCATCCAGGGGAGTTCTCGATTCTATGCAAATTACACACTCTCCAGCCATCCTTTCCGAAACGTCCGAAAAACGCGATGCGCTCACAGCTTCTTTTACTCTGCCGAGACTGTCCTTCTCATGGAGATGTCAAAGCATGGTTTCATTTCCATCGTTCGTGCACCACGATCCTGATGAGCCTGCTGTGGGTCTGCTGCGCCAGCGAAGCCCAAGCCGAAACGTGGAATCGTCAAAACATCGTTGTCGTGTTAACGGATGATCAAGGTTTTGGGGATGTTTCAGCACATGGCAACCCAATTCTCAAAACACCCAACTTGGATCGGCTCGAACGCGAATCCAGATCCTTTCAAAACTTCTTTGTCTCGCCCACCTGCGCACCAACTCGCTCCGCATTGCTAACGGGTAGTCATGAGTTTTTCAATGGTGTAACCCATACGATCCTCGAACGTGAGCGATTGAATCTCGGTGCTATTACCCTGGCTGAGACCCTTCAATCCGCGGGGTACGCGACGGGAATCTTCGGTAAATGGCATCTCGGGGATGAACCCGCGTACCAGCCCAGCCGTCGAGGATTCGATGAAACCTTTATCCACGGTGGTGGTGGAATTGGGCAAACCTATCCTGGTAGTTGTGGCGATGCCCCAGGCAATCGCTATTTTGATCCCGTCTTGTTGCACAACGGTTTATTCGAGAAGTGCCATGGGTATTGCACCGATATCTTTTTTGCGTCTGCCCTCAAGTGGATGGACCAACAACGTGGCAAGAAGCCATTCTTTTGCTGGATCGCAACCAATGCCCCGCATGATCCATACATTGCTCGCGATGAGGACGCGGCAATCTACGCGGGGCTAGGGCTCGATGAAAAGCTTCAACACTTTTACGGAATGATACACAACATCGACACCAACGTAGGTCAACTCCTGGCGACATTGGATGCGTGGGGACTGGAAAAGGAGACGCTCGTCGTATTCATGAACGACAACGGGTCTGCGATCGGCGCGACCCGTTACAACGCGGGTATGCGTGGTGCGAAAGGATCCGCATGGCTAGGCGGAACGCGTGCCAATAGCTTCTGGCGGTGGCCAGGCACGATTGCTCCCGGTCCATGCGAGGCACTCACCGCTCACATCGATCTATTTCCCACGATGGCGAATTTAGCACAATCGACCCTCAATGATGCACTCCGCAATCAGATCCAAGGCCGCGATTTGACTCCCCTGTTGGTCGACCCCAATCATCCTTGGCCCGATCGGACGCTCGTGACCCATCTCGGACGATGGCCTAAGGGGACAGACCCAGAGTTATTCAAATACAAACAAGCCTCCATTCGAAACACACAATACACCCTTGTCAGTCCCGACGGAGACGCTCATCCCAATTGGCAGTTGTACGACGTCATCGCCGACCCGCAGCAGTCCAAAGACATTCGAGACGATCATCCTGAAGTGGCCGATCGACTCGCGCAAGCCTTTGAGCAATGGTGGTCGGAGATGGCGCCACGTCTCGTCAATGAAACGGCAGTTGGCCCAGCAGAAAACCCATTCAAAACTCTCTATCGCAACCAATTCGGGCTGCCCGAGTAAGGTCCCCACAGGATGGAATTCATCTCTTTCTTCCTTCGCATAAAACCCCGTCAACGATGCCATTGGCTTCCATTGCCTATTGAGTGCCTGCGTTGGGTCCTGCTGGTTCTGTTCGGTTGCACTGTTGGCATGGCTCGCGGGGATTCGCACGAGCGTCCAAATATCCTTTGGATCATCGTCGAAGATATGTCGCCGCATTTTTCTTGCTACGGAGAATCGACAATCCGTACCCCCAATGTCGACGCGCTCGCCCAATCGGGGATTCGATTTTCAAGAGCTTTCGTCACGGCGCCGATCTGCAGCATTTCCCGTTCCGCACTCATTACCGGCCACTATCAAACTAGCCTAGGAGTTCAGAACCATCGCTCAAGCGTTCCCGGCCATCCGATCCATCTTCCCAAGCATGTACGGTTGACGACGGAGCTGTTTCACGAGCATGGATACTTGGTCAATAACTTGACCTGGGAAGACTTTCTAAAACCATCGCGCGCATGGACTCCCAATACACCCGTTCCCATTGCCAAGACCGATTACAACTTCGAGTGGGAGGAAAACAAATCCTACGACAACCATCATTGGACTCAAAGAAAAGCGGAGCAACCTTTCTTCGTCCAGATTCAACTCCATGGGGGAAAATTCCGAGGCCAAGCACCCCTCCCGGCATGGCCGCGCCGCGTTGAAAAGGAATTAGGGAGCGTTACCACACCCGAACAGGTTCATTTGCCTCCTTACCTTCCCGATGACCCGATCCTTCGAGCCGACTGGGCCCAATACCTCGATTGCGTTCGTTACACCGATTACCAAGTTGGGACCATTCTGGAACGCTTGAGATCCACGGGAGATCTTGGGAACACCGTAGTCTTCTTTATGACCGATCATGGCATCAGCCACGTACGCAACAAGCAGTTCCTGTACGACGGAGGAACGCATGTTCCATTGATCATTGCCGGTCCGAGAATTCCCGCCGAGACAATTCGCGACGACCTCGTCGAACATATCGATTTGGCGGCCACATCACTAGCGCTCGCTGGCATCCCCAAACCATCGAGCATGCAATCACAAGATATCCTGGCCTCCGATTACCAACCCAGACAAGCCACCTTTGCAGCTCGGGATCGAGCCGACGAGACAGTCGATTGGATTCGCTCCGTTCGAACCGATCAATTCAAATACATTCGCAATGGTTTTCCGGACCGCCCGTACTTGCAACCCAATGCGTACAAGGACAGCAAGGCCATTCTTCAAGTCCTTCGCCAATTGCACCGCGCGGGAAAACTCGATGACGTTCAATCGCGTATTCTGGCCGATTCGCGCCCCATAGAGGAACTCTATGACCTTCCTTCCGATCCGTACGAACTTCACAATCTGGCAAGTGATCCAATGTACGCATCCATTCTCTTGAGAATGCGTCAACGACTGCTGGAATGGCAAGAGAAGACGGGAGATCGCGATGGCCCTGAATCGGAAGAAGTTTATCAAATCGAAGTGGCGGGAGAGCATGCAGAAGGTGGCAAAGGAAATCCATCTGCCGAGTATCGTGCCAACGTCGAACGGATGAAGAAATGGCGGTTGGAACGTCCGTTTCGTCCCTTGACCCCGTGAGACGTTGATTGCGAGCTTTGAGGACTTAGGGCTCATGGCGTATCGCGATGCGGTCCAACGCCCCTGGGGGCTGGCATTGCGTAACTATCCGGATTGGATGCGAATGAAATTTGCGATCGCTTCAACGCGCGGCAATGTGATCGGATTGGGTCCTAAGGAAAGCTGGATGGGAATCCCATGGCTCTCATCGCGAGAGGATCCGTCGAATTCCACCTCGCACTCCAGATTCCAGTAGATCGAAACGAGTTGGCCGTTGAGGCTGAGTGGACCGCGTGGCATCACGAAACTCCACTCCAGCGATGTCTTGGAGACCAAATCGTCCCATGTCTGCGCGACGACGATCTCGCTATTAGTATCTCCCTTGCCCTCGGTCGACCATGCCAGAGTCAACTCGATCGAACGGATGGAAACGGACGATCGCCAACTCAATTGCACGATCACCGTTTCACCCGGTGCATAAACACCGTCGGGGTGATTCAACTGAATTTCCACTTCGCGTGGTTCTTGGACTTCCTCGTTCGAGGATTTGGACTTTCGAAAGAACATGGCGGGTCCTAACTTGGCAACGGCGGTACGAGGACTTGGACGGGAAACGTCTCCGTCACATCCGGCCAGCGGCGAATACTCCCGTGCATCCCGATCGACCAGAGGATTTCGTTGTCCGCTGATTTGAACGAATGCATTCCTTCGTCTGGGATTTTCACGAGACAAAATCCCTTTGCGATCTGGTCGGGATCCTCGGACTCAAAGACGACCTCACTGAAGAAAGTCGACTCCTCGGTCCGTGTGGAAGTTCCTTGACGGTAGGAAACCTTTTCCGTGCCGATGAGCGTCAGCTTCAATTGGTGGATGGATCGGGAACTGCCGCGAAACATCCAACTGACTTCGAACTCCGAACCTGCGTAGACATTGCGGTCGCTCAATACCAGAACCGGCATGGGGTTAAAGCATCGTAGGATCAGATACACGGCTAGCACATCGGCAGCGAGCCCGACCAAGAGAAACACCCCTGGGCAAAGAATTGCCATCAGATTGCCATTCCTGATCCCCTGGGACATGATCGCAATGGCAGCAACAGTGAACACCAGACCGAACACAGATACGATTACGGCGATGGCGTAACGTGAATCGGATGAACGAGCGACAACGGGCGCGTCATCGTCTTCGTGTTCGATCGGGCAGACCAACGCAGGATCGTTCTTTTTTGCCATCGTAGGTCACTCCACCCATTCCGAAAGTGCAATTCGGAACAGCCCGTCGCTATCCGCTTGACCACGTGCCATGATCGGTGTGTTGTGAAGCGTCTGGATGTTGCCATTGGCATCGACGGCAATGATCCCGCCGGAATCGACTGGCAATGTCTTGTCGATCGCATGCTTGGCGGCTTGTTCGAGCGTTTCCCCGAGGAATTCCATTCTGGATGAGATCGCAGAGGCGATATGATTCTTGATAAACAATTCTCCCACACCGGTGCAACTGACCGCGCATGTCTTGTTGTTGGCATAGGTTCCCGCGCCGATGACAGGGGTGTCTCCGATGCGACCGAACTTCTTGCCTAACAATCCTCCCGTGCTGGTTGCCGCGGCCAAATTTCCTTGTTCATCGAGCACGACGCAACCCACCGTTCCTAAGTAGAACAAGCGATCCTCCCCTTTGTCGTGATCGTGCCTGGACGTGGATTTCTCTTTGCGTCCCTGACGGTCTTTCCATTGTCGCCAACTCTCAAGCTGCTCTTCGGTCTTGAAGTACTCCGGCGATTCGGTGGCAAGCCCGAGTTGGATACCGAACTCATCCGCTTCGTGCCCACATAGAAACACGTGCGGTGTCTGGTCTCGTACAGCGCGCGCCAATGAAACGGGATTGCGGGATTGGCGCACGTTGGCGACCGCCCCGCAACTGAGATCCGATCCATCCATAATACTCGCATCGAGGGAAAACTCCCCAATCTCATTGAGTACGGCTCCCCGTCCCGCATTGAAGTTTGGGTCATCCTCAAGCACTCGGACAACGGCTTCGACGACATCCACAGCGGATGCAGACTTTTCCAACATGTCGACTCCCGTGCGCAGAGCGCGGCGCAATCCATCGATGCGAACGCGCCGTTGCTCTTCGGTCCATCGATCCAAGTCCCCTCCGGCACCTCCATGAATTGCAATCGACCATCGCGGTTTGGTCGAGGAGGAAGTGATCAATCGATCGGACGATGTAAAGTCGGTTGGCACGGCGTTGATTTCTTGCGAGGTTCGTATATCAAATTCAGAAGACTGACCGAAAGCCATTCCACCCCCGGAATCGGTCCAGCACGTTAGCGTCACGACAAGTCCCCAAAAGGTACCTGCGATCCGATCTCTCCATCCCACTCTCCATCCCATCGTGGCTTGAATCACTGCAATGTCTCCTTCGAGAAATAATCAACCTGCGGAACAAGCTATGGTTGCATCTATCATTGTTGCGGAGAGGGACGGTCTACCATTCCCAATTGATGCAACCAGCGTTGGCAAGCAAGAGGCCAATCGCCCGTTACGGGAAGCGATCTAGCCAACCCCACTCCATGAGGACCTTTTTGATAGATGTGCAATTCGCCGGGTATCTTGTTGGCAACCATCGCTTGATAGAAGACTAACGAATTTTCGGGTGGCACCGCGACATCTTCCAAGGTGTGAAGCAAAAAAGTGGGTGGCGTATCGGGAACGACATTCCGTTCACTGGCAAACCGCACCAATTCTTCTTGCGAAGCGTTTGGCCCCAACAGATTGATCTCGCTTCCGCGGTGCGTAAAGCTGCTCCCCATCGAGATCACTGGGTAGCAAAGGATCGCATAGTCAGGGCGGCAGGACTGGGATCCGATCGGATCTTTGGGATTGGGATCGGCTTCTGCAAAGCGAGTGATCACGGTCGATACCAAATGACCGCCCGCCGAAAAACCGATAATACCAATCTTGGCAGGATCAATGTTCCATTCTTTGGCGTGTGCCCGAGTCAATCGGATCGCACGCTGAGCATCTTGCAGGGGAGCTGGGTGACCATAACCTTTGCCTCGATGTCGGTAATCGCAGAGCACCGCAGCCAAGCCCATCGAGTTGGCCCATTCGACAATTTGAGTTCCCTCATGATCCATCGCCAATCCGCCGTATCCACCTCCTGGACAAATCACGAGGGCACCGGTCGGCGTCGATGACTCGGGCAATCGCACCGTTATCTTAGGCATGTCCTTGGGCTCTTTGCCTAACGCTCCAGGGGCACCCTCTGGCCATAAAGACAGTTCAATATCCTTTGCCTGAGCCTCCCCACCGAGCGCTCCACCGAGCCCCAGGATCGACAAAGCGAGTAGAACTAAACCCGACCATGCAGCGGTTGATGGAAAGAAACCCTGGGGGCGGCTTCTGAGAACACTAGGAACAGAGAGTATCCCGAAAGGGGAATGCATCCTATGGACATTGCATTTCGGCATCATGGCTGCTTTGAGGTTACGTTTCGGCATTGTGAAAAACCCAAGAATGTGACTACAACAACAGCAAGATTCTCCGCTAGAATCCGAAGCACGTCAGTGATTATCCTCGCCGGTGCGAGGATTGCGATAACCCATGTCCCGGAAAAACCATAATGCGTCCCGTTGTTCATGCCATACTCGCGCTGGTTGTTTTGCAATTCAGTGGGTTGCAATTTAGCACCTGTGCAGCTCGGTCGGACGAATCTGGCAAACCCTCCATGGCGACGGCCATTGGCAAAAAAATCTCCTCGTTCACGCTCACGGACTACCAAGGCCGAGAGTGGAAACTGGACGAGTTGGTTGGTCCGCAAGGGACGGTAATCGCTTTTTTGGGAACTCAGTGCCCGCTCGCCAAGCAATATACAGCTCGATTGCGGGAGCTCGAAACACAATTTCGGGATCGAGGCATTCACTTTGTCGCGATCGATTCCAATGTTCAAGATTCCTTGAGCGAGATGGGTGCCCACGCCAAGCGTTTTCAGTGGGAAATGCCCTTTCTCAAGGACCCTAGCCAACAGGTCGCCGATCAATTCGGAGTCACGCGAACACCCGAAGTCTGTTTGCTCGACGCGGAACAGGTCCTCCGCTATCGCGGACGCGTCGATGATCAGTACGGCATCGGCTATGCTAAAGAGAAAGTCAACGAACATGAACTGATCGATGCGATCGAAGCTGTCTTGGCTGGCACCGATGTGATCGTCACTAGCACGACGCCGTCCGGTTGTATTATCGGTCGGTCTCGCAAGCCCGCGACACCTGACCTTGCCTCGGATGCATCTCAAATCACCTACGCCGATCAAGTCGCTCGCATCCTGCAGCAGCATTGCGTCTCATGCCATCGCTCCGGGGATATCGGTCCGATGGATCTAAGCAACTACGAAGACGCTTCGGCCTGGGCCGATATGCTCGTCGAGGTGACACAGAACCGTACCATGCCACCCTGGCATGCGACTTCGGAACACGCCCAGTTTGCCAACGATCGACGTTTGAACGAAGATGAACTCAGAGCGATCGAGGCATGGGCAAAGTCGGGGGCTCCCCAAGGTGATCCGTCGCACACACCCGCGCCGTTGGAGTTCACCAACGGTTGGCTCCTTGCAAAGACCCCTGATATTGTTTTGCCGATGCGCGACAAACCCTTCTCCGTTCCCGCCAAGGGAGAAGTCAAGTACCAGTACTTTCTCGCAGACTTAAAGAATGAAACCGATCTTTGGGTCAACGGGATGGAATTGATCCCGGGAAATCGGGAAGTCGTCCATCACATCTTGGTCTTCACTCGCGAGAAAGGTTCTCGGAATCAAGCCTTGCATGGAGAACGCAGTTTCTTGGCAGGCTACGTTCCAGGAACTCGGGCAGCGATGATGCCCGATGGACACGCCAAACGCATCCCCGCCAACAGTGAATTGATTTTTCAAGTTCACTACACTCCGAACGGCACCCCTCAAGAGGACATGAGCAAGATAGGACTCGTCGTTGCCGACCCATCCACGATCACGCATGAAATCGTCACCACCAGCGCCGTCAATACAGGCTTTCGCATTCCTCCCGGTGAAGCCAATTACCGAACGACAGCCATGCTGCCGGAGCGATTGCCCGAGTGCGAACTACTCTCCTTCAGCCCCCATATGCACGTTCGTGGAAAAGCGTTCCGTTACACGTTGGTGTATCCCGACAAGCGGCGCGAGATTCTGCTGGACATTCCCCGCTACGATTTCAATTGGCAGACGGAATACCAGCTTCGCGACAAACTTGAGGTGCCCAAAGGAACACGGATCTATTGCGAAGCCATCTTCGACAACTCCGAACAAAATCTCAACAACCCCAACCCGAAGTCCTGGGTGACTTGGGGAGACCAAACGTATGAAGAGATGATGATCGGATATTTTCATTACGCCGTCCGAAGATGAGTCGGAAATCGGCTCGAGCCAAATCGGTCTTGCCGCTGCGCATGTCTTAGCATTCGCTTGCGAATCTTCGGTGCCTGTGCTTTAATCTCGGAGGCTTGATCGTCCGCCTCTCGCGTGGCATCTGGTTGCTCGCGAAACGTTGCGTCCATGCGTGCGGCGCACGTCTCCACTTCGAGCGATCCGGCCGTGGCTTAAACAAATGGATGCACCGGAGAGATTGGCATGATTCGAATGTCTGGATGGGCTCTCTTTTTCTTGATAGGTGTGGTTTTTCAAATGGATGCCACGGCTCAGGAGCAACGGAAGATCAACGATTCTCTAGGAAGATATGATCGGCCGTCGGGACCGATCGCTCAAAGTCGTTCGGTCGTTTTTGCGCGCGGAGGAATGGCTTGTACCAGCGATCCTCGCGCTACTGCCGCCGCACTCCGCATTTTGAAAGAAGGGGGATCGGCGGTCGATGCCGCCATCGCCGCCAACGCCGTACTGGGTGTGGTAGAACCGATGAGTTGCGGGATCGGTGGAGATCTCTATTCCATCGTATGGGATGCAAAGACCGGAACCATTTCAGGGCTAAATGCCAGCGGTCGCTCCCCACGAAACTTGAGCCGACAAGTCTTTCGCGACAAAGGCCTCAAAGAAATTCCTCTTTACGGCCCATTGTCCTGGAGCGTTCCTGGTTGCGTCGCAGGATGGTTTGATCTTCATAGCAAGCTGGGCAAACTGAGCATGGAACAAATCCTCCAGCCGGCGATCGAATTGGCGGAAAATGGCTTTCCCGTTGCTCCGATCATCGCTGGGTATTGGGCAAAGACCGAACAATCCTTCGCGGCTTGGCCAGACTCCAAATCCACCTTCTTGCTCGAAGGCAAAAAAGCCCCTCGCGCCGGCGATGTCTTCACGAACCCCCGACTCGCTTCTACCTATCGCTTGATCGCCGCCCAAGGCCCCTCGGTGTTTTACGAAGGAACGATCGCCGATCGGATCGTCGCCTTTAGCCAAGCCAATGGCGGGTACTTTTCTAAGGAAGATTTTGCCAATCATCACAACGAGTGGGTGAATCCGGTTTCGACCAACTACCGTGGCTATGATGTCTGGCAGATCCCCCCCAATGGACAAGGACTATCCGTACTGCAAATCCTCAACGTTCTGGAACAACACGATGTTCGATCCATGGGATGGGGATCTCCCGACTACACGCATCTATTGCTCGAGTCAAAAAAACTAGCGTATGCGGATCGAGCTCGCTTCTATGCCGATATGGCGTTCGAATCCGTTCCGGTTTCCGAACTATCCAGCAAGGAATATGCACAGAAACAAAATGCTCGGATCGATCTTCAACGGGCAGCAACGTCCGTCGCACCAGGAGACCCAAAGCTCATTCATGGCGACACGATCTACTTATGCGTGGTCGATTCAGATCGCAACTGCTGCTCTCTGATCCAAAGCAATTTTCATGGCTTTGGAAGCCAAGTGGTTCCGGGTGATGTCGGTTTTGCACTTCAAAATCGAGGCAATCTTTTTTCGCTCGATGAGACGCATCCCAATCGCCTCGAACCTGGCAAACGCCCATTTCACACCATTATTCCATCGCTGGTCACCCAAGCGGGTAAGCCCGTCTTTGTCTTCGGTGTGATGGGGGGTGACATGCAACCTCAAGGCCAAGCCCAAGTCTTAGTCAACTGGATCGATTTCGGAATGAACATCCAAATGGCGGGGGATGCGGCGCGCGTTCGCCACGAAGGAAGCGCGACACCGACCAGTGTACCGGCCGATCCTCAAGGTGGGGTCGTACACTATGAATCCGGTCTGCCAGCCGCGACCGTCGAAGAACTCGTTCGCCGCGGACACCGTGTCCAAAAAGCGCGAGCGTCCATGGGTGGATATCAAGGCATCCTCATCGATTGGGAACGGGGCGTTCTTCAAGGGGCTACCGAAAGCCGCAACGATGGGGTGGCACTAGGCATCGAATAACGCGGGGCAGCCCGCTAGCGTTGAGTTAGGGCGTTTTCCAATGACGGTAGCCGCCAACAGTCTTGCGAATCCGCGTTTGGTTTGCAGAACCAAGTATGCCAAGTGGCTCTCTAGAGAACTTTCGATTCCTGTCGATTTGACGAAGTGTTGGACTGCACTTCCGCCAATTGGATCTCGCTGCGGGTATTCCTACATATAGAGGGATGCAGTTTCTCGTTCACGTTGAACTGGGCATCGATGGAACTTTAGTACGGGCCAGCAGGAGGCGAAGCGAATGGATGCGGTTAGCGAACAAAGCGGTCCTGAGCATGAAATACCCGAGGATGTTGCGTCCGCATGGGCAGCCGTGTTGATTGACATCAACGAGAAACTTGAGGGTGAGCAGGTCTCATCTCAGCAAATCGAAAATACAGACACAAATGCGGAGACTGAGATTGGCAGCTCGTAAGCAAATAGTTGATGTCGGCAACATTCCGGCATGTCTCTTGGACGTGCCGCAATGGGTTTGCTGGAAATACGTTGTGAAAGAAGGCAAGGAAACAAAGTTGCCAATCGATCCCAAAACAAAGCTTGCTGCGGATGTGACTGATCCTAGATGTTGGGGGACCTTCGATCATGCATTGGCCACTTTGAAGAGGTCTGGCTCGCTTGCCGGCGTCGCGTTTGCGTTCAGCGACAGCGATCCGTTCGCAGGTGTTGATCTGGACGACTGCCTCGATGAGGCCGGCAATTTCCTATGGGGAGAGGACATCGTCAATCACTTCGATAGCTACTGCGAAATTTCTCCATCGGGGCTTGGCGTGAAACTATTCATCCGAGGTCAAAAACCAGCGAACGCTCAATGCCGTATCGACGGTCTCGGTGACAGAGCGATAGGGAAACTTGAAGTCTATGATCGCGCCCGTTGCTTTGCAGTTACGGGACGCCGGCTCGAGCATTTGCCTTTCGATGTCATGGATCGCCAAGATCAACTAGACGATTTTTGCAATCGTCAGTGGCCTAAGAAACAACCACTGGCCACCAAGCTGCCTATCGATCCCATTGAAAGATCGTTGCCGTCAAAAGCAGAGGCATGCTTTCGTTCAATCAGCAAAATGCAGATCGTTGACCACAGCGACGGGTCACATCGCCTCTTCTCTGTATGTTGTCGGTGCGTTGAATTCGATCTATCCGATAGCGAGTCCGTCCAGGTCATTCGCAAGTATGAAGGGATTGCACCGTTTCCAAAGCACTGGTCGGATGCCGAGATCTACAAGCGCATGCGAAGTGCCGAGAGCAAGGCACAACGAGGCGTATCGGCCAACAGCCGACTCACGATTCAGCCATCGCCCGTAAGCGTAGGGCAACTCGTCAAGGACCATCCGGTACTGCGTCCACCTTTGATTCATGGTTTGCTACGTACTGGGGAGACCATGAATGTCATCGCGCCACCCAAGTTCAAGAAGTCGTGGCTTGTTCTGGATCTTGCTCTGGCACTTGCAACGGGTCGCCCTTGGCTCGATACGTTCGCAACCGAGCCCAGCCACGTGCTTATTTTGGACAACGAGTTGCATGCCGAGACGTCGGCGGATCGAATCCCCAAGGTTGCCGAAGCTCGAAACATCGATTTAGCTACTGTTGCCGACCGGTTGTTTATCGACAACCTCCGTGGCCGACTGCTGGATATCAATTCGCTACAGCATTATTTCGAGTCATTGCGGCGCGACTACTTTAGGCTTGTAGTGCTGGACGCGTTCTATCGCTTCCTGCCGAAAGATGCGGACGAGAATAGCAACTCGAATCTAACCGATGTGTACAACCGGCTGGATGCATACTCATCAATGCTGGACTGCTCATTCATTCTGGTCCATCATGCGAGCAAAGGGAGTCAGTCCGGCAAATCGATCACCGACGTTGGAGCCGGCGCGGGAAGCCAAGCCAGAGCCACCGATACGCATTTGGTTCTTCGTCAGCATGAGGAAGACAACTGTGTAGTCGTTGATGCTGCAGTTCGCTCTTGGCATCCAATCGATCCCATATGCCTGCGTTGGTCATTCCCAGTCTGGAATGTAGACGAATCCTTAGATCCCGACTGCCTCCGTCAAGAACGCCCCCGTAAGCGAACCAAGGCGAAAGCCGAAGAACCAGCCAAGGAGCCAGAATGGACGCCACAGCGTTTTGCTGACGCGTTCGTGACGCCCAATCCGCTAACCATCAAGTCAATTCTCTTGGCAGCCAAGCAATCGGGCGTATCGCAACGCTTGGCCAAGGATCAATTGCAGTTGGCGGAGGATGCGGGCTTGGTACATCGTTGGACGTTTGGTGCTAACCGTCCGGTCAAGTTCGCGACGGTTTCCCAACGGCAAGCAACCCTACTTCCCGTATGAATTTTGTTTGCCGTGTGTGTGCGCGCACACCCCCTAGTACCCCCAGGATCAGTGCGCACACGCACGACCTGGGGATGGGGTTACTAGGTGGGGTGCACACACCGAAGCAACCGAGTCAGTCGCCAGGATCTTCGACATTACGGTATTGGATTGAAAAAAGGTGCCGTCGGAATTCACGCATCTCTTCGTCCGTGAAGAGGGTATGGAATTCGCGGTTGTCAACAATCACCGCTTCAAGAGTCAGGTCGGACCTTCCTGCTTCAAAGAGCTTTACGAAGCCCGACGTGTACTCGGAATCTGCAAAGATCAATCTCCTAACCGTTTCGACTCCTCCGTATTCGTGAAGTAACTGAATCAATCTAGGTAGCCGGACACCAATGGCTGATGCATCGCGATAGATACCAGCCACGGCATCATCAAAGTTTCTGTTTGGCATTTGCATGGGTAACTCGATAGTTCACGACTGGTGGAGTGCCGCCGAGGGTATGGAAAAGATGATTCTAAAGCATTAGGTACTTGGCCGCCCAACGCCACAGCTATGGGCCGTGGGAACAATCGCAATACCCAGCACAATTTGTTTCGTATGTCCGAATCGTTTAGGAGATGCCCTGTGAGCCAAGATCTGCACGAAAACGCGTCCTTGGGGGCAAAACTCGGCCACGTTGGCAAGTTTCTGACCGACGCCGAATCGCTCTGCCGCCGGATTGCCGGGCCCGATCTAGGATCGCTGCCACTCTATCTGCTGGAGCAATCGAAGATGCCGGTCGGCCTAGGGACGACTTACCACTACGCGTTTTACTTTCCCCACGCCGATTTAATCTACCAGGACTACATTGCTGACTGGCGCGGTCGTGGCCCGTGCGTCGTAATCAACGATATCGGCATCGCGGAAGACTTTGAGTCGATCGACCACGAGTACGTTGTCACAGGCATCGTATTGCATGAGCTCGGCCACGTTCTCGATCGCCCCATGCTATTCGATGAGCAGGCATACGAAGACTCGGAGCGTCGTCAGTTCGATGCATTGGTCATCACTGACGCTTCGAAACGCCCGAGCCGCTCTGACGTGCCAATGTACTTCGGCCACGGGGCAAACTTCATTCGCATTGTGATCCATCTCGCCTATCGTGCTTCCCTTGCCGGCTTCGAGATCTCGCCCGCTGGAATCGCCGCAACGCACCGACTCGGCCTGTCGCCAATCGCGAGTTATGCAGACGCCCTTGGCGACGAACCGCATCGTTATCTCGATCTGGAGCTACGTGCGCTGGTGTCGCACGAGCCACCTGATGAATTCGTACAGCGTTGGACTGCAGACATGAATCGTTACCAAAGTCGTTTCCCCGATACCAAGGAGTAATTCCAGTGAGCGTCACTACGTTCTTCGAAAAAATGATCGGCCTTCAACAGCAACGGTCGGAGGAAAAGCAGAGCAGCTATCGTGGCCTGGTCGCTGATATTGCCGTTGGTAAGGAACCAAGTCCCGCCGAGGTTGAGTGCCTTCTGGCTGAAACACACAAGTCGATTACCGAACTGAAACGGGATGTCGAGGCGTACCAGCATCGAATGGTTCTCAAGGCAAGCGTTGCGGCGCTACCCTCCCTTGAGCAGGAGTTCGCTCAAGTGCAACAGAAGATTGCCGAAGCTGATCGAAGTCTAGAGGAGGCCGAACGCACGCACTACGGGATTACCGCTCCGCTTTATGGCCGATTGGAAGTGATCAACGAAGCTCGCAACGAAGCAACAAAAGCCAAACAGGAGTTGTTCGATACCTGTGACGATGAGCAACTTAAATGCCAGCTTGAAAAAACGAATGATGAGCTCAATCGATTGCTGGAATCAAACAAGGATTTGTCGACGCATGCCATACTCCTCGACAATAAAGCCGATTCTGAACGCCGTCGGGCCGACCGCGAACTAACTGAGGCAGATCGCGACTATCGACGAGAGCAAGCATCCTTGTTTAGGAAGCAAGCCGAATCATTGCGCCAGCGTATCAAAGCCATTGAGAAAGCTCAGGTCGATGCCGTCAAGCAACGCGACCGGATCGAAGATCGAATGCGGCAATCATAAAGAATGGATGGAGGCCGATTTGCCTCTCGAACGCTGATCGCGTTCAACTGCTCTCTGACAAACTGGTTGAAATGCAGTGAGCCGTTGGGTCTGGGGAGCCCGACGGCTTTTATTCAACTGATTGTTGAGTAGACGGAGCCGACTGAGAACGGTCTTGGGAAGTTACTTTACCGATTGATTGTGGTTGACGAACCAGCGACGCATTAATGGTAGTTAAGGGCTTCATGACTTCCGGCCAGCTTGCCACCTCACGACGGACTTCTTGCATTTGCCGAACTAGCCAACCTTCCTTAAGTTCGATTGTCTCCATGAGTTATCCTCTCAAAATCGAGTGAGAATTCTTCGAATGCGGCTTTTTCTGTGCCCATGTTAATCTTTTGGGTTCGTGAACGGTACTCCCCAAGCCTCGGATTGGCAACCTCAGTTTGCCAGTCATGGACGTGTTCCAGTAGGCGTTTTCGGTCGAATTCACCCAGCTTAAACACGTCTTGGTAACGTCTTGGAGCCACTCCTACAAACGGCACAAAATTCACAAAGTCCCCAGCTTCCTCTCCTTCGATTCGAATCGAATCGGGATAGAGTTCGTTAACGAGACTCTTCGGATATGGTTCCACGAAATAGACCGTACGTATCCCCGCAGCCACAATGTGCCTTGCACACTCGTGACAAGGGAAAGTAGTAGAAAACAGAATGCTGTCATCGACCGCCACGCCTCTTCTGGCCGCATCCATCAATGCAGCCATCTCTGCGTGAACGCATCGCCCGAATTCAATGACGCTCATAATTCGAGTGCCGTCCATATGTCGGTTACCGAGCAACCACTCTGCGACCTTTTGTGGATCAAGTTCTCCTGCGAGTGCATGATCGCTGCCATCTGGATTCTTCAGATGGCACATGCCACTCTTCAGCAACCGCTGTACCACTTCAACGAACATACGGTTCTTCATGTCGTCGTTGATCTCTACGCCATGTTGGAAGTCACGTGAGTCAGGCTGGTCACCTTCCCAGTACAACCCTCCTCCTGGTTTAGGGACCTCATTAGTACCAATCGCAATAACGCTTCCTTCTTTGGATGCGATAACCGCGCCAACTTGACGCTGCAGAGAGGACGAACGCCAAGCTGAGGCATGTGCCATGAACATCCCTTGTTCACTGCGAGTCGGAGTGATGAACACATTGCCAAGAAATAGCTCGACCAATCGCTTCACCGCCGCTTCCATTCCATGGTCGACATCGATGAAGAAGTCAGCGAGGTGAAAGACCTTGCTCACTTTTTGTCCGAGCGGTTCGTTTTGCTCAAGCTGATCGCGGTAGATCAATCGCTCAGCATCCTCGTTGAATTCTGTTGAATCGAAACGCTGCGATGTCTTACAAATCTTGTTGGCAAGATGCTTCACGCGAGCCGTTCGGCTTGAGGCCATTGAAAACAGAACAAATGCCGGCCCATAAGTGTTTCGAAGGCTCTCGACTTCGTCTGGATGCTTTAATGATCTCAGAATGAAGGCATGTTTGGTAGCTGGAGATGTCTTGCGGAACTCCCTCATGGCTCCCACTGCGACCATCGACATGGCGTCGCCTCGTCCCATTGCCTTGCGGAATGTCGTGCCCGCCGTCATATACTTCTCGTAACGTTCGGCCTCATTCGCATGTTCCAAATCCAATTTGAACTTGTCGCGAACCTCATGAAGATAATCAGTGAGTCGCACGAGTCGCGAAACATACCCCAGTCGCTCAAAAGTTACAGCGAGTGCACGGCAAACTGGATCGAGGTCGGTGCCAATGGGTGCGACAAGTCCGATAACAATATCTTCGAGTCCAGCATCGAGCGACTTTTGTGCATTCATTCAAACCTCACTTCCGCGTAGCGGCTTTTGCTCTCTTTGTTGTTACTTTACTTGGTTCGCCGCTTTGTTCGCGTTCGGCTTGGATGCGGGCGAGCAATTCGGAGGCGGGATCGTAGGAGCGGTTCTCGTGGCGGGCGAGTTCGGCTTCGGTGGGGACAAGTTCGCCTCGGAAGGCTTTTGCTAAGATCGACTGCGTAAGTCGGTCGACGTGCGATTGAGCCTGCCTCAGCCGGGCCTCGATCTGGTCAGCAAATGAGAACAACTTTTCGACTCGACGGACGATTTCTTGTTGCTCAGAAAGCGGTGGAAGGTTGATCGGAATGCTGTTGCAGTTGTCTTTGTTAATGTACGCGATTGTCGTTGACGTCGCGATCAAATTCATGTGGTCCGCAAGAACAGGAATGTGGAAGGCTAGATACTTTGGTAGCACTGTGGGGCTGGGTATGAACGCATGCAATTGTTGGTTAACGACGAGAGGTGTAGTCACAACTGCTGCCAATCCGAAACGCCCGATGCAGCTCATCACTACAGCGTTGATTGGAATGATCCTCGCATTCACTTCCTCTATTTCTGAAGCGGAAAGTCCTAAACCGGAAACGGACGCTGAGATTTCAGGTCCAATGATGTCAGGCAATGTCACCCACGGAATTTTGCCAGTGAACGACTTGGGCTTATCCCGTCCCGGAACGATGCAGTCGCAAAGAAAACCTACAGGAATTGTGATCCAACTCGCCGGAGTCTCACTATTTTCAAGAATGGGAATTGCATCGTAGCCTTCCCAACAAGGTTTCTTCGGAGCGGCAGCACCTAGGTGCTTCGCTAACTGCCTTGCCAACGCAAGTTCTTTACGACGCTCGGCGTCGATTCGACAAATATCAGTTTCTGCCTGTTCAATGTCCTGTGGATTTTCCTCACGCCAGTCGGCGGTGAGTTTGCCGGAGCAGGCGGCGGCGAGGACGGATTGGCGGAAGCGCTTTAGCAAACCCGGAACCCGCGACAGTCGCTGCTGGCTCGACGACACCTTCCCCAACAGCAACTCCAGCTTAAGCACAATCCGCCGCTGCTCCGCCAACGGCGGGAGTTTGATCGGATGATTGCGAACGATCTCTTGGCTGATATTTGGTTGCGCTCCGCCTTGCCCCAAGTCGATGAAGCTTTGCCGTTCGGACATCAGATAGTTAAAGACGTACTGGCCGTCCACAAGGCTTTCATCCGGAACGAGGTTAGCCGTCGCTTGATTCGTAGCGGCCTCAAAAGTCATGGTCCCGAGCTTGCCAATCGTCGCTCCGTAAAGCGCCATGCAGACCGTGCCTGGGGGCATTAACTTCGCGGCCGAGTTGTCGAGTCCAAGTTGCGTGATCTCCTCGTCGGTCTTCGTGATGGGGCCATCGGGCAAGTCACCACTCTTTACCCACGGAATGCCTTGGCCGAAATACTCTGGCTTGGTTCGCGACGGCGTGCCGCCACTTCGCCAAGAGCCAATTTCCTGCAACTTCACAACGGCCCACCCCTCGGGCAACTCGCTTACATCGTGCTCCGGCTCGGCGGGAGCCTTGCCCTCCCGGTTGGGTTTTGACCGGACGCTCATACGTCGACTCGCTTCCACAAAACACTCTGGCTCCCTTCGCCCCTGCGGGGGAGAAGGGCTGGGGAT
>JBAWXH010000051.1:0-43851 GCA_037144155.1 Planctomycetota bacterium
CTCGCCCTCCCTTTGTGTTCTAGACGGTTCAAAGTCCTGTAGGATGTTTAGAGCTTTGGGTTAAGGCTCCCCTCGTCGATGGATGGCATCGTTTGTGTCGCTAGGATTTCTCTCACCGGTTCTTTGAGAAAGTCCGTTAGATTCTCGCATGTTGTTAGCGGTGGAATCGACAAAATGAGAACCCTTCCGTCGCGCGATTCCCGAAGCGTTGTTTGAATTGCGAGGTACGTTTCAGAGATCGATGCGACCAATGATGGCGGCGCGTGGGCTGCATCCGAGAACTCTTCCTTGCGTCCGCTTAGAAAGCTCTTTCTTTCGTGATTCATATTCCTTGCGATCGTTGCCAACGGCAATTGGAACCTGCGATCGATTTGCACTTTACATTGACCATCGAATTGGAGGCTGCGGGTTTCGACGATGAGCCCGAAATGTCGACCCCCTTCGAACAAATGGATGATTTGGAAGTGTTGCTTGAGGATTGCGATGCGACTTGTTCTGCCGATTTCGGGGAAGACCTCTATCAGCGCAGGCAGTACACTTTGTGCAAGCCATGTTTTCAGCAGTACATTCTGAACCCGCTGGCAAAAGCCCCTCAAGCCAAACCGTTCGGATACCAACCCGGATAATTGTCAGTCCACTTCGGAAGACTTTGTATGGATCCGCAGTCTTTACGACCACGCATCATTACGGGCGACTGCATCGCGTGGTTTGCCAGCGGTGGTCCGTGGCGGATCGCTAGGATTTGGAGCTTGCTGGTGTGCGGGTTCCTCTGCGTTTCGTTGCCCTGCTTGGCCGACGACTCGAGCGCTGTGTCGTTAAGGGCGAAGCAGCCATTCCGCGTTCGGATCGATGCGTATCACGCCCACACGTGGATCGAAACCCTACCTCGACCGGGGTTAACGGACTACCACTTGCTCTATGGTCCTGCTCGGGCCGTAGCCGCCCTGGAAGCCATGGGGTTCGAGTCAGAAACTCAGATTGGGCCTTGGACGGAAGCTGATCTTCGGGAAACCGATTTGGTCATCATCAATTTGCCATCGGCCGATCGCCCTCCCTTTTTGGTGTCTGAGATCGAAGCGTTGATAAACTACCTTCGCGAGGGAGGCGGAGTCGTAATCATCACCGATCACACCAATTGCTACTTTCATAATCATGTGCTCGGGTCGTTATTTCACGAGTTGGGACTGCAACTGACCAGCGATTTGGTCTGCGAGCGTTCTCCGTTCGCATTGCCCGATGGCAATGCATGGATCAACATTGAATCGTTTTCAGACCATCCGGTCGTTCGAGGTCTGCGCAATGTCGGGTATCTTTCGGGTGGGAGTGTCGACGAACGATTCGCGATCGCATGGAGCAGTCCCAAGAGTTGGGCCGACGAAGCGCGAATTCCCGCGTACGGGGAAGGTGTTGCCCCCGGGTTAACTGGCGATTTCAAACAACAACCGGCGGAGCGAGTCGGTCCTTTGGCCGTGATCGCGGCCAAAGAAATAGGGCAGGGGAGGGTGGTCGTCGTCGGGGATCAGAATTGCATCGGCGGGGCTTTTTTAAACTTTGCGGACAATCGACAATTGTGGTTGCAGAGCTGTTTGTGGGCGATGTCGAGCAAACAGGATCGCCTGCAGGAAAACGAGTTTTTGCAACACGGGTTAGCGGCCGAAAAAGATCGGACGTTGATATGGTGTTTGGAACCTCTCCGCGACCATGAATACTATTGGTCGAACGGAAGAGACGATGCGCTATTCAATGCGTTTGTCTTTCTGAACAAACATGCGGACGCGAGAGGGACCGATCGACCTCTCTTGGATGCGTCTTGGATGATCGTTCCGGATGTGAAGTTGCTGGGGATCGCACGATGGCGCGAGATGGTGCGCGTTTTTGCGGAACAGCCCGACCGTCACGTGCTGGTATTGGGGGAAGAGGAAGGGGAAGTGACCATGGCAGAGTGGTCTGCGTGGGTAGGTGCTCTGGCTGGAGATCGGGCAAGTCCGGCCATCGATACCACCTATCGGATGCCATCGGGGAGCCTAGTCCATTGGACGCGACGGCGCGGCGATTGGACGAACAGATCGATGCCCGGACCGAGCGAGGCTCGCAACGAAGGGGATGAACGGGACGACAATGCGAAACTGCAGTGGATGCACGATCTCGGACTGCGGCGTGTTCCATCGGTAAACGAGCAAGTTCCCTGGCCAGTGGACTGAATGTTTTCTTGGTATTTCGGGATGTCGCGAAATACCGATCTTTCGTACTCAACGAACCCAGTTCGCGCACGCATGGAGTCAAAACAATTCGCAACCTCAAAGCGGACGCGTCTGTTTGGGTTCTTCTTGGGTTCTTCCGTGGGATAGCCTTCCAGGCTGTCATTCTTCCCTTCGAATCAGAGCCCGCGAGCGTCGCCGGCTGCTGCACAATGACAGTGCCAAATCCGACGTCTAGTTGAAACCCGTTCGAAGTTGCAGGTTCTGACGTCCCACAGCCCGGCGCTCACGCTTAGGGCTCTGACGAACCGTTTGCCCTTTGCGGACGCGTCGGTTCCGGTTTCCACCAGCCAACCCATTTCTTAACCCGATATTCTTTTGCAATGGTTCTCTTTGGAACCCAATGGCACATCCGTGAAATCGCTGTGAATTCATGAATAAAGACCGTTCAGCGACCTGTCGCAGGGATTTCGCCGCTTGAAAAACCTCGCTCTCTTGTTATGCTTCCATCCGGATAAGCGGATAATCGCTCAGTGACCGACCGCCGGCCTAAACGCAATGGCTAGGTCGAGGTCCTACGGAAGGATTTTGGGACGGTCCCAACCCCTATGAACACAGCTCCCCCCATGATCGCCTGGATGCAGAGTCTATCGGACCCGACGCGGGTTCGATTGCTTCGATTATTGGAACGGAGTGAAATGTCTGTCGCTGAAATGTGCTCGACCTTGCAACTACCACAAAGCACCGTCAGTCGCCATTTGAAGACGTTGTCGGACGATGGGTGGACGAGCGCTCGCCGGGAAGGGGTCAGCAACTGGTATCGCTGGAATGGCGGTGAGATGCCAACCAGTCAAAAGAAGTTATGGTCCGTTGCTCGCGGGAGCAGCGTTCCGGAATCAACGGCCGAACAAGATGACGCGAGACTCGAACAAGTGCTCGATGCGCGAAGTTCGAAATCGCAGAATTTTTTCTCCAATGCAGCCGGAAAATGGGATCGCTTGCGAGGAGACCTATTTGGACCACGGCTGGATGCCTGGGCGATCGCCGCCGCCTTGGATGGTCATGCCATCGTGGGGGATTTGGGTTGCGGTACGGGGATGATCAGCCAAACGTTGGCACCTTGGGTGGAGACGGTTATCTCTGTCGATTCGTCCACGGCCATGTTGCAAGCCGCCCGGAAACGACTCAAAGACTTCGACAATGTCGACCTGCGTAAGGGAGAGCTGACGGAGTTACCCATCGATGAGGCGACGTTGAAGATTGCAATGTTGGCGTTGGTACTCCCTTACTTGCCGGACCCACAAGCAGTTTTTGCAGAAGCCGCTCGGGTTACGCAAAGCGATGGTCGATTGATTGTGATGGACATGATGCCCCATGATCGCATCGAATATCGCGATGAACTTGGACACATTTGGATGGGTTTTTCCAGAACGCAAATAGCTGACTGGATGGAACGATCGGGATGGACCCCGGAACGATGGATCGTGGTGCCTCCCGACCCGGAGGCGAAAGGAACACAAATTTTTGTGGCGACTGCCGTGCGAACGTAGCGATCTCGCTGCGGCTCGCAATGCGTTGCCGACTTGGGATACGGATCTTTTATTACCTGTTACTGGAGTTAGTTCTCATATGAGTACTGTTGTTGACAAGAAAAAGTCGGTCGGAAACACCGACACATCGCGCGTGCCGTTCAAAGTTCTCGCCTTTGATTTGCTGGCCGATGGGAAGCGAACGCAAGCCGAAGAATTGGCCAGCCTCGGCCGAAAAGAAATCCAACTTGCCGAAGACGAAATGCCTGGCCTGATGGCTCTCCGCGCACGCTATGGCAAGACCAAGCCATTGGCCGGTGCGAAGATCATGGGTTCGCTCCACATGACGGTGCAGACCGCAGTTCTCATCGAGACGCTAGAGGACCTCGGTGCCGATGTTCGCTGGGTCAGCTGCAATATCTTCTCAACCCAAGACACTGCCGCTGCGGCCGTTGTCGTCGGCCGTGGTGGATCGCTTGATAAGCCCACTGGAAGTCCAGTCTTTGCATGGAAGGGTGAAACCCTGCCTGAATACTGGTGGTGCACACAAGAAGCCATCGTATGGCCAGATGGATCCGGTCCAGACCTGATCGTCGACGATGGTGGCGATGCCACGATGCTCATTCACTTGGGCACCCAGTTCGAAGCCACCGGGAGCGTTCCGGACTTTGATCCTGAAAACCAACCCGAAGAATACGGTGTTATCCTCGATCTGCTCCGCAAGGAACTGGTCAAGAATCCCGGTCAATACACCGCCATGGGCAAAGCCGTTCAAGGCGTCTCCGAAGAAACCACCACCGGCGTAAAGCGTCTGTACGAAATGACCGCCAAGGGAGAATTGCTCTTCCCAGCTATCAACGTCAATGACTCGGTTACCAAGAGCAAGTTCGACAACCTCTATGGTTGCCGTCACTCGTTGATCGATGGATTGAATCGCGCTTCGGACGTGATGCTCGCTGGCAAGGTAGCGGTCGTGTGCGGTTACGGCGATGTGGGCAAGGGTTGCTGCCAAGCTCTCCGCGGACAAGGTTGCCGCGTGATCGTGACCGAAATCGATCCGATCTGCGCTTTGCAAGCGACCATGGAAGGCTACGAAGTCAAGACAGTCGAGGACTTTATTTCGACCGCCGATATCTTTGTGACCGCTACCGGCAACAAGGACATCATCACGGCCGAACACATGTCCCAGATGAAGGACAAAGCCATCGTCGCCAACATCGGTCACTTCGATAATGAAATCGATATGGCTGGCATTGAGAAGCTCCAGAAGAGTGGCAAGGTCGAACGCCGCAACATCAAGGCTCAATTCGACCAATGGTACTTCCATGACACCAAGCGCAGTATCTTGATCTTGGCCGAAGGCCGGCTCATGAATCTGGGCTGTGCAACGGGTCACCCAAGCTTCGTGATGAGCACCAGCTTCACCAACCAAGTCTTGGCACAATTGGAACTGTGGCAAGAACGGAACAGCGGCAAGTACGACAAGCGAGTCTACACATTGCCGAAGCACTTGGACGAAGAAGTCGCACGATTGCACTTGGAAAAGCTCGGCGTGAAGTTGACCAAGCTCAACGAATCGCAACGAGCCTATTTGGGTGTCGATGCGAACGGTCCATTCAAGCCGGATCAGTATCGCTACTAAGCGATCGTATCCGAGCCGCGAACGCGACGACTATCTATTCATCCCTCGCCCCCTTTGGGGGAGAGGGACCGAGGGTGAGGGGGCGGCGACAGTTGAGCATCTGCCTCACATCTAGCACGCCAATCGCTACCCAAGGCATCAGTTAGGAACGGATATCCATCGGAATTCAGTGCGATGTCGATCCATAGAACTCAGCGAGTTAAGCCACAGCATCCTTGGCGCAGTGATAGAAGTTCGTTGTCGTGAAGTTGAAAGCCAAGTCGGCGATCCATCCGGTGGACGAGGCGCAACTCCTATCGCATCTCCGGTTGCTCAAGTTACGGTTGGGGCTGCTTATCAACTTCTACAAGTGAAATTGGTAGATGGTGTCCGTCGGGTGATCAACGGTTTTTAGGCTTATAGCTAAACCGTTTTAAACACAGAGGCACAGAGATCACAGAGTTTCTGGGAGGAGTTTTCCATTGTGTCCTCCGTGACTCTGTATTTCAGTTCTTCCACGCAAACGGATGGGGAGGGTCTGCTAAGTGTCCACCATTCGCTGGAAAAATCAAGATTTTTATTTCGGGCAGCGCAGATTCCAGCGCACTCAGCGATCTAATACTCGGACCCGTATATTAACTTGCTACTGATCGGTCATAGTCTCTCGAAACAAGCATCGAACACAAATGCAACGCGGCGATTGAGTCGATGGTTAAACGTCTGTTATCGCCGCACCGGTTTGGGGTGATCGGTGCGAGGTGGAAACCTGCATTTCCGGGAACGTTCGACGCTGAAGCCAATGCATCCGAGGTGACTTTGAGAACGCTCGCACCTGCCTCGATCATCCGGTCCCAAGGAAAAAAAAGCGGACAGCAAAATGCACAGGACACGCCCTCCTGTGCGCTTCGGTGCGTGGGGTTCGTTGGTGCCGGAAGATTGAGCTAAACTCACGACGGTTTGTCCACGTCCGCAACTTTCCTCAGAAGCCAAAGCGCACCGGTCTTGGGTGACCGGAGCGAGTTCGAACGACGAACCTCTGCGTTGATCGGTCTCTGAGGTCAATCAAATTGCCGGGAATTTCGATTTGGGTTGAATCCACCGCCCAAGGCTTACAAGACTGGGAATATGAACCAATGCAGCCAATCGAAGAAAACAAAGCTAAATTTAGAAAAATGGCCGCCTGGAGCGTTCGAACGGTCATCCAACCGGCTACCAGCACCAAGCGGCCACGCTTTTAGATTTCGCCGATCGGGATTTCTCCCGACCAGACTGGAAAACGATCTGTTCCGTCTGGAAACTCAGGTTAGCCATTCCTCCAGCGGAATTCAGGGCTAGGCGGAAGCCGTTGTTGTTGTTGCGATTCGAGGGATTGTTCCTATTCCGATTCGCCGACCGGCAGTTGCCAGCGTCGTTGTTCCAACTGCCGCCCCGGTTCACCCGATTCGTGCCCTACGGACCGTCCACCAAGTATTTTTCTAACACAGCTTGTCGAAAGCGCCAACTCTTGGCGCCAGCGCTTGCGGCAAAGGCCGTCAACGCGGTCAATCTGGCTTGCAACGCAGACTCTGAAATCAATCCGAGTCTCGCGGCCCGTTCTAACAGCCGAATGCGACGACGCCAACGGCGTTTGCTACGTCGATTAAGTTTCACATGTGTCGGCCAAATACGACAACCTAGAAAATCGACTCCATTCGCTGTTCGTTGCAGGATCTCCGGTTTCAACTCCAAAGACAGCGTGTCGTGTAGGAATTCCTGGCATCGTAAATGAGTTGATCTAAGATAAGTCAGATCATCGTCCCAAAGGACCATGTCATCCATGTATCGAACGTAGCCTCGTATTCGTAAAGCTTCCTTGACAAATCGATCAAACCAACCCAAGTAAAAGTTCGCGAAATGTTGCGATGTTAGACTTCCGATCGGTAAGCCTACGCCGATCTGCCCGCGAAAAGCAAAAATGATTGCCTCCAACAACTCAAGAAGACGCTGATCCTTGAATCGTTGGGACAGTTGTGCGATTAACTTGCTATGCGAAATACTGTCAAAGTATTTTCGGATGTCCAATTTCAAAAACCATTTGCCTCGACCTGAAAATGCTTCGGCGCGTTGAATGGCTGCCTCACGTCCTTTTCCAGTTCGACAGGCAAACGTATCATCTATCAGCCATCGATCCATAATCGGTTCGCAGATGTTCATAATCGCGTGATGCAAGACACGTTCATCGAAGCAAGGTGCGGTGATGATACGTTCTTTTGGATCGCGAATAATGAATTGGTGAAAGCGGCCCAATGGAAACGATCCGCTTTCAATCCATTCCGAAATCCGCTGAACTCGCATGTCCAGATTCTCGGAAAACTCGACAATAGCCAATTGTGACCTCTTACCGCGAGCAGCCTTATAAAAAGCCAGCCGCACATTTTCCGGGTCGGCAATCAGGTCAAACAGATTCGCTGTTCGGCTCATCTTTCGACTCTCGCAAGGAGGTTAGCAATGGTAGCAAATGATCCGCGTATTTATCAATCTTGCTCTCCCCGATCCCATCAATTCTGGCGAAGTCCGCCTTCGTTTGGCAACGCTGTTGGACGATCTGAGCCAACTGCTCGTTCGTAAATAAAGCGTAGACAGGGACGGCTTCCTTCTGTGCCAATTCCTTGCGAAGCTCGCGCAATCGGGAGAACACATCAAACTCGATGGGCGTCAGTATTTCTTTATAATCAATTCGGCTACGATTCACGTTGTTGTTTCGCGTCGTAACAGCGCTACTACCACCCTGCAAATAGTTCACGCAAA
Source organism: Planctomycetota bacterium (assembly GCA_037144155.1). Taxonomy (GTDB): domain Bacteria; phylum Planctomycetota; class Planctomycetia; order Pirellulales; family Pirellulaceae; genus JBKCUI01. The sequence continues at coordinate 8,136 of JBAWXH010000051.1, forward strand.
GTGCCCAGTACGAATTCGAGCCCAAATCGACCCAATTGCGTTCAATTGTCAAAATCTTGTGACCTGACAAAAACGAATTCAGCTCCGCAGTTGCTGCGTCCATATCTTGAATTGGAATCACAAAGAATCGAAGTGCCATAGGAACTCAATGATTTTAGTTTTGCGACCTGAGCCGCAGGCGCTAGCCGCGTTTTCGGTAACACAATTCACCAAGCGGATATTGCCCGCGGATCAAAAATCGAGCGCCTCGCTGCGCTCGTCGGGTCATTCTCGCCGCTACGCCATGTCGCTACGGCAACTTTGGTCATCGCTCCGCTCTCTCCCTCCGTGCCTACGCCACATGGCTGCGCTACTTATCATGTACAGCCTCCGGCTGCTTGACAGACGGACTCAGGGCTAGGCGGAAGCCGTTGAGGAAGTAGCGACCCGAGGGAAAGCTCCCATCCCGAACCGCCGACCGGCAGTAGCCAGCGTCGTAGTCCCAACTGCCGCCCCGGGCCACCCGATACGTGCCCTTAACGTCGTATAAGTCTTCGCACCACTCAAAGACGTTACCGTGAACATCGTGGAGGCCCCAACCGTTCGGAAGTTTAGCGCCACAAAATGACGTTAACTTCGATGGATACATCTGGCAATAGCTAACTAACATCGTCTCATCGTTACCCATCGAATACTCCGTCCCAGTCCCCGCTCGACATGCATACTCCCATTCTGCCTCTCTCAGCAAACGATAGCCATTTGAGCCTGGAATCAATCGCCATGCATCGTAATCCTCCTTATCGGAAGAACCTTTCTCCTTAGTGCCTGTTCGCTCGTAACACGGCTTACGCCCTTCTTTCTGACTCAGCCAGTTGCAATACATCACCGAATCGTACCAAGACACCATCTGTGCTGGATGATCCGCCGTCGGACTTATTCGCTTTTCTACACCCTCCCACTTTTCCGGCTTTTCCTTCGCTGCATACGATGCGTCGCTCATAAACATTTCAAACTGGCCGCGACTCACCTCGCGATCTGCTACCCAGAACTCTGGGATTCGCCCAATCTCCCTCAGAAGTGATGCAAATCGGACATCTTTATGTAGATTCGCAAAATCTGGATCTTCTAGAAGCTGCTGCTTATTTTTGTAGCCTCCACGGATAAGTTCTCCGAGAAGTTCAATGGCTCGATCCGCAAATTGCTTTGCCTGCTCTGGACTCTTGACCATTGCCGCCTTAGAGCAAAGCGATGCGGCACATGCCACGTTATACCGATCATTCTCCGTCTTGGACGGAGCTTCTATTGCTGATTCCAATTGCAGCGTTGCCTCGGCATTGTCTCCAAGCCAGGCTGGTAACTGAATCTCCATATAAGTCCCAAAGGATTTTGGTATCTTCTCTTGAAGATACTTTGTCAGCGATTCTCTGGCCTCATCCGCTTTATCCAAACGGGCAAGCGCCAGAGTTCGGTACTGAAGTATCTCCGGCAGGGGCACGCTTTCGCCATGCAAAAGCAACCAATCGAGATCCCCCAACGCCGATTCGATATTTCCGACCTGGTAATGTGCAATCGCTCTCGTTCTGCGGGCTTCTGGTTTATCCAATTCCGAAGCAGCTAGTTGCGACATCGCTAACAATTGCTTGCGGAATGTTTCCAAAGGATCCACTAGGTTAACTGGCGCTGTGTCACTGGATCGGATCTTCAGCATGGTCGCGCCCACCGAATTGACAAACCAATTTTGCTCCGGAACGATCTTGTCACGGTCCGGTGCCTTCGGCTCCGCAATTCCCCAACGTCGTAGCAGCCAACCGGCAGCGCTATGCGTTGTGGTGTCGCCTTTCTCCACAAACCAGCGTGAGGCGAGGCTTTGCCAATGCTCTTTGTCAGCATCGGAGAGCTTATCGACTGCGATCTGACCGACTGCTAAGCACATTCCTGAACGAAGAGCGGGGCTATCACTCTTAGACACCAAATCATGTATGTCCTTTAGACGATTCTCCCAGCGCGGGAGCTCGTCGATAAACAAGGTCCGCTGTTCCGGATCTGGGCGATCTTCGATCGCACACACATCCAAGGCTATTGTTGTCTCGCCTAAATTCAAAGCCGCGATTGCCAATTTCGCCTTGCGACGCCACAGAGATTTTTCAATGCACTTGGCTGATTCTGCGTTGATCGACCCAAGGGCGGCAGGCACATTGGATTTCAATGCTATTAAGTAATTGAGTCTATCTGACTCGGCAATATCATCGATACGGGAAGCCAAATAGACAGCATCCAATTGCCCATAGTCCGCCAACGCAAAAGAGAGCGATAGTTTGTGACGAGGATTCGTTGCTGACACAAAACGAGTTTTTAATTCTGGTAAGACTAGGTCTTTGGGCAGAGTCTTGAGTTTCTCCAGGTTAAAAGGAACGCTCGGGCCGAGATTGTTCTGAAGCGCTTCGACCGATGTTTGTGTCTCACTCTGAAGACTCTTCAAACGTTCAGAGGTGATTTTCTGAAGATTCTTCAAGCGTTCCGATGAGATCCATTGCTGGATTCCGAAACCAATGAGCAACGTTGCCAACATGAGCCCTCCCCACCAGCTTCCATGCACGCGGCCAGCTCGCTGCATAATGGTTCGTTCAAGTACTGACCACTTTTTCGGATCGGTAAGTGTACGAATGCTTAGCCATTCGCTCACGGTGGGGAGTTGCTTGTTCTCTCGTTTGTCGCTCCAAGTGGCGGCGCGCTCAACCAGTTTCAACTCCGCTCTACCTTTGCGTGTCTCTCGCTGTTTCCGCGTTAGCCAATCACGGAGCGACGGGACTAGGTAATCGTGCGTGAGCTGGAAATACTTCTGCCCCGCTTGGTTTTGCACCGCGTAATCTCTGTCAGTGTTCTTGCCTTCAGGGTCGGTCGGCGTGATCAGCCGGATTTCACTGTCCAGAATGCGGAGTAGGTCATCGAAATCTCTAGGGCGATTGGCGTAACCGGATACTGCCAACAATTCGTCACGGGATTTCATCTGACCCTTGATATCGGTTCCGGAATCGGGAAGCAGATCTCGGAGTACGGCACGCGCGGCACTTTGGTGCAGTCGATGCTTGGGATGTGCAGTCTGCGCACTGAACGTCTCCTCCAAAAACGTGACGCCGACTCCTTTCGTCCCGCCGACTTCTTTCAGTGCGGCAGGTGACCACTCCTTGCCTTTCATCATTTCGGCGAACAGGGCCAGACGCACGCAGATGACTTTTCCATCTTCTGCTAGGCCAGCAACCGATTGTTTCATAAAGTCTTTTTGATCTTTCGTCGTGTCGATGATGTTCCCTGGAAGCTTTCCAAATGCTCGACCAAACGCACCCAACACTTTCCTTGCGTGATCGAGATCAAATAAGTCAGCTAATGCCGTATTCTGGCCTTGAAGTAACTCGACTTCTAACGCGCCCATGAACCTCGTTGCCGCCAGCCAGAAATCATCTCGCACCATCACGATGCACTGCACGCGGCCGCCGTCACACTGCCGTAGGGCTTGCACCAGATCGGTGTTTTCCTCTTCCTTCTTAGCGTGCAGCCATTGCTCGAATTGGTCCAGCACGATGAGAACCTTCTTGCCGACCGGAATTCCCTGTCCTCGCCTCAACTCTGCCAGCGTTTCCTTCAGCGTCAGGTTGTCTTCCAACCCCGGGCAGCGTTTCCTCAGGCCGTGCAGCAGACGGGTTTCCGTTTCCTCCGGTGTGGCTTCGACATAGACGGCAATAACCTCGTCCGAAAGACGTGGCAACAGTCCTGCTTTGACCAACGACGACTTGCCGCAACCAGATGGACCATAGATCAAACCTACCTTGAAGGTGTTGTCAGTATCGGTTTCTTCGATGCGCGTCTTCCAAAACCGCAAACTGTCCGGCAGTCCCTCTCGATCTCGCGGGCCTGGCAGCAGTTCCAGGAAGAAATCGGCATCGTGAGCGTCGAACGAACGCAGTCCTTTCGGCACAATCTTGATGGGCTGGTTGTCGGAGGAGCCTATCCCCAACGACGCCGAAGATGCGGCAATCGAACCTACGGACGTTGAGGCAACGTGAGAGGCATGGGTATCTGAGGCGACCGAGGCGATTCCGCCCGGCGACGCACCACTCTGGATCACCGTCTGCTCAGCCAGGAAGTGTCGCAGGTCTTCGGCCATGTCGTGGGCTGACGAATACCGATCATTAGCCCGCTTCGCCATCGCCTTGTGGCAAATGCGTTCCAGTTCCTTCGGCAACTTTTCGTCGTATTGACGCAGAGGTCGTGCTTCGTAGCTGGTCACTTGCTCCATGAGTTCGGCCTGCGTGTCTCCTCGGAACGGCTGGCGACCGGCCAGCAGTTCGTAGAACACGATACCGAGACTAAATACATCGCTGCGGCCATCGACCCGATGTCCTTCACCCCGGGCCTGTTCAGGACTCATGTAGGCGGGCGTCCCGGCGTACTTTGGCCCCTTGCCGATGTTCCCTTCCCGCAGCGCGAGTCCGAAATCGACAACGTATGGCTTGTCGTCTTTGCCTATGAGAATGTTGCCAGGCTTAACATCCCGATGCACGAGTCCTTGCTTGTGGGCGTAATGCAGAGCTTCAGCAACGGTAGCGACGATCTCGGCGGCCTCTCGGTACTTGAGCCGGTGCTGCTTGATCTTCGTGGCGAGGTCGGTTCCAGGGATGTATTTAGAAACGATATAGCAGGGGCAATTTTCCATGCTGCCTACATCATGCACCGGGACGATACCTGGATGATCGAGATTGGCCACTGTGCGTGCTTCGGCCAGATATGCCTCGGCGTCTTCCGGTTTAGAAATCAGTAGCGCATGAGGCACTTTCACAGCCACGCGACGATTCAATTGCTCGTCGTGGGCTAAATAGACGACGCCAAACCCCCCTTTGCCAAGCACCTTCTCGATCCGATAACGACCGATCCGCTGAGGATGTTCGGCAACTCCAGCGTCGACCGGTGGGATAGGATTCTCGGGTCCGTCCTGAGTCTTGTCGTACGGGTTGAAGATGTTCACAAGTGGGTCATTTCTATTTCACAAAAAGCCAGACACCGTCACAACGCAGGTGAATTTTAAAGGATTCTAACAGAAAGCGAGTTCCGCTGGCAGTAAAACGATCGGACTGGACTTCTGTCGGCTATTTCAGCAGCGATGAAGAATTCCGTTGGAGTGATGCTTTCACAGAAGATGAGCGTAGCTATTGCTACATGCAAGGCGCCAGTTGCTGTTAGACCGATCCTGCAGGAGTACGACGCTTTCCACAGTTGATGGGGTAACATGGATCGCAGCTAGGCACAATCTTGTGGAAATCGCAGCTTACTACTCCCGATCGATCCGGCAATCGACCTTAGTCCCGCCCACACAAGTCCCTAGAACGACGACGCAGAATCCAATACTCTATATGTTCGGCTCAGGATCTCATGCTGTCCCCTTCCGTGTCCATGTGCGACCGCGTCCCGAGGTCGGGTGAACGGTCGCGTGGAGCTGTGGATGGAAGCAGTGTCTAAGACTGCCGCATGGCAGCTGGAGTCAACGAACGTTGGGGGACACTGACCAGGCTACCAATTGAAAACACAGAGTCACAGAGTGTCTGGGAGGAGTCTTCCTCTGTGTCCTCCGTGACTCTGTGTTTCATCTTCCTGTCAAACGGATGGGGAGGGATTCCTTTTTTAGGGGGCGTAAAACTCGTAAGTTGCTTGCTTTCAAGGACTTGTGGATTTGCCTCTTTTTCCTTATCAGACACTGTAAGACATTATGCAGGGGGAACTGTTTTCAAAAAACCGGTCACCCTTTGGCTGAATTTCAATTGGAACTTTGGATTCAGATTCAGCCGACTAACAATGTAGTGACGGACCTCCTCTTTCGACAAGAGCGAAATTGCTACCGGCTACTAATGCCGCTCATGCCTGTCCCGATGCATCTTGAAATCGACCGGCACGAGATGCGTCAAAGGAATCAGTTCCGGCATTACGGGATGCAACTTACCGTCCGTCGCCATCTGCCCAATCGAGCCCCCTTTGGCAAACGCCTCGGAGAGCGAAACATAGGGACCTTTGACCAGAGGAATGTCGAGCGGATTCGCCCCCTTTAGGAGTGCTTTCGCTTGCGTTTCCATCTGTGGGTCGGAAAGTGGAAACTCCGAAAAGATGTACCGTAGGAACTCGTCGCAGACGGAATGGGCAAATTGGACGGGGTTAATCGGCATCTTTGGTCGCCACTAGTGCTTTCTGGGACAGGATTTTTTGAAGTTTTTTCGTCATTCTGTCGATCATCTCGACATGACTTCGTGTCAGACGTACAATGAGGCTTAATCATCCACCATGTGTGGAAGGATATCTTTCGCCGTCCTCCCGGGCGGCGATTGCATTTTACGACACTCTCTGGTTGTACTTTCTTTGAGTCGTGTTTCTGTAAGATGTGTCGTTTTCGAACGAGAACGCTGTCACCAGCGAGTACGCTCGATCCTCCCCATCCTTGGAACGCTTCTCCAAGATCACGAGGTAAACATACTCGTGAACCCAAAGGTAGCGGCGAGTTTTTCCGTTCCCTTCTTCGTAGTCGAACACCAAGACATCGGGCGGCTTGCTGTTGTCGATGGTTGCTCGACACCAACGTAATCGTCTCGATCGATGCAAATCGGGGTATCTGTCTTTTCTTTTGCTGTAGTCTTGGGTAACTAAGTGCCAGAATCCTTCCTCATACTCTCCGTCGAGTTTTCGTCGGTCGTGCCAGACCGGAAGTCCTTCATAACGGGGACCACCGGTCACGAAGTCGCTGCGGAATACAGCGTATAGTTGTTTCAGGTCTTCAGCCCAACTACCTGCCTCGACTTCAATTAGGTCCGGCAGCCAGACCGAGGGAGTGTTTGTCATTGCTCTTCCCTCGCTCGCCAACGAAACAAGTTCAGCTTGCTCTCCTTCAACAACGTAGAGTGCCGCAACGAGTATCGACTGTAGGCACGAAGTTGCTGCACCAGTGTGTGCTTCGCCTTGTTCGCTTCCAACTCCCGGTTGGCATACGAGACGATGCCGATAATGAAGTCTGCGAGTTGCACAAGCTCAACTTCGTCCGAACGTACCAGTTGAATCTTCTCAATGATCGACCGGGAGAAGTCGTAGTGGGCGTTGCTCAGAACCTCGTGAAGCTTTCGGACCTTCTTTCTGCCTCGTGTGTCCTTGATGTCCAAGTACACGTTGTACCGTTGTGTTGGATCGACGATGACCTTTAAAAGGTCGAAGTACATCTTGTAGTACCAATCGTCGTGAGTTTGGTTGTGGTTGACATGATCAAGCTTGCTTTTGTCTGGTACGATCAGCCCTCGGAAGTGAAGTTCTGGCGTCTCCCAAAACCACTTCAGCACTGCTTCGTAATAGTCCTGCTGACCGGACGACACTTTGCCCCACTTTAGTTCGAAAGACGACTTCATCCCGTGCTGAACCTTCAAAGCCCGGGCTGCCTTTGCTAAGTCAGTCACGGCATCCATCTGCGTCCAGATTGCACCCAGCACCATCACTTTCTGGTGATCGTTCTCCAGATGGCAGCTTTCGTCACAGTAAATGTTAAATATCGGTGTCATCGTAAATAGAATACTTCCTCAACCGTGGCTGACCAAAGATCTTTTGGTCTTTGACAGTATCTGTATGACAAATACGAAGAACCACTCATAGTATGGGCTCCTATCGTACGTCGATTTTCGGAGCAAAGATCCATCCTTCTTTGCGAATGCGTTCTGCATCGAATTCGGCACCAGCTTCGTTGGGCAACCAAACTTCTGGGACATGCAGTTCGCTGTGCAAAATGCCTATCGTTTTGGCATAACACATGGCAGTCACTGAGCAGCGTTTTGCATCATTCTCATCATCTGCTGAAAGATCTCGGAATGTGTCTTCGTCGTCGCACCATCGCAGATCCATAAAGCGGCGACAAACTTGACTAGCGGCGGGATAGACTTCAATTACTGTGATCGCTGCCGAATTCGATGTAATCAAATCCCAAGGATCGAATGGTGGACGATATGCCTGCGGGAAAGTGTTCAGAATAGCTGCGACAACAGCTTGGGCCTTGCTTGATGGATTGCCAAACGCATCTCCCGGAGCAGAAAATGGATCTTTGCTTTTACGAACGTGTTGTTTAATGAAACGCTCCGTTTCACGGAACATGTATCGATTTTGAATTTGGCCCGTATTCGGATCGAAATCCGGCAAGTGACTTGCCTTTGCACTACTAACGGCAAGTCGAAGAAAATCTCTTGGCCAAGCTAATGCTGCATCGATTGCGATGATGACCTTTTCATTGGATTTCGATGCTACTTCGATTCCGTTTATCAAGCGGCTGTTTGGGGACAAGGGAAAGAACAAACGTCCGTGATCAACGAAGTGTTGATCTATCCCACTTGGCGTCCAACGGCAAATCGCCAAGGCGTCTTTACTGCGAGTATGCCAACCGCCCATATCGCAGCCGAAGAACCAAACCGGTTTCATTGAGTTAGCAACTTGTAATGCATCGGTATTCATAATGGCACCTACCGTTGACTTTCATTATCTGGTAGGAGCTTTCGCAGGCCTGTAATCAGCTTCTCACGAAATTCCTTTGCAACGCCGGAAATGGCTCCTCTGACTGCACTGAACGGGACGCCCAACCGCTTCCAAAACTCATCTGAAGACAGGTAGGTCTCACTGGAAAAGTAATCCGGGTAACTATCGGAATCGTCAAAGTCGCCCGTGTCTCTGGGAAGCAATTCCGTAACGTACACCTTTACAGAACTAGGCTCACGAAAAGGCTTCTCTTGACAAAGGTAGGCGTATAGCCGCAGCAAATTCACACGTTCCTGTTTTCTCTTATCGTGGCTCGCAAATGTTTTGGGATTAATGAAGCGAAACGCTGTTACGTGCGGTCGTTTGTCGGTCTGATCAGGTTCGACGATTAACAGACTGCACTGAAGCTTCTGATTCTCGACTTCTTTACCAGTGATGGAGTCATCCATTCTCTTTAGGAAGCTGGTATCCTTTTGTTTTGCTATAGCATTCTCTTTTTGAGTCCATACCCTGCGTTGAAACGGTTTGTCATTAACAGATCGATCAACAACCTCTCGCTCCTGTTCGCCGACGATCAAGTCCGCTTCACGCAAGGCATTCCTCTTCATGGACACCTCCCATGTTTTCTTCTTCTGAAGGTGCTCCAACTGGTCTTCGCCGATGTCTGCAATAAGCTTCTTCTCCAACAGGAACCCGTTGCTCAACATGCTCTGCGTGTAAGCATGGGTTACGCTCTTCCCGAACCGAGTCACCTGCTGTCGGATGATTTCGAAAATAGCGTCCTCCAACCAGAAACGACTTTTGACCGATAACGTTTGCCCAATAGTCCAATAGCTGATAAACGTCTTGGCGAGTTCCGTGTCACCCATTCCCTCCATTAACGTCGCATAGATCGGGTCGTCACGTCGTTTGAACTCAGAATATCGTTTGGAGAGAAATCGTTCATCGCAGAGTTCCTCCAGCCCATTCGAAAAATACTTCCGCACGATCTCGGTAGCTGTGTCTACACCGAATTCATCGAGCGGTTCGTCAAATAGCGTTCGTTGATGCACCAGTATTCCCCTGAGATATTGTCAGAAGTTGTGTTCTGTGAAAGGGAAAAAAAGTGGCGTATCCTGCTGGTGTAACAGTTTAATTTCACTAGCCGCCCAACGAGGGCATTGGGAGTACGACATCAAAGAAGGTACGACATTCAGCGGGTTGGAACCAGTAGTCCAATCAAAAGTTTTGCAGTTTGGGGCGGTCGAGGATCCTCGAAGCATCCTCGACCGAATCGTCCGCGAGGTTGCTCGAAAGATGCTTCAGGCGGCTTTGGAGGAGGAAGTGAATTCGTTCTTGGAAATGCATTCCTCAAAGATCGATGATATGAGGGGCGAAGGCAAGTGATCCGCAATGGATACATGCCCTCAGAGCTTGCAGGTTGTCGAAGGTGACTCGATCACCGTATCTGACAACGCGAAAGGGGGTGCAGCATGATCAATTTGCCCCAAGGATCGCTTCTCGATCGAGAAACCGCCCAGCTGCGGCTTCAAGAGAACCGAGAGCTGCAAAAGATACACGAGTCAAGATCCCGATCGACATACAGGCCCAGGGGGCCGCGCCTGCCTCGATTCGTTCCCAGCCATATCACGGACATTTGCTCCGGGAGGGTTTGGGGCAAGTTCAGCCGATTGCTTTACGGGCTCGAATTCATTTCGAGGAGGCCGTCTGGCGTAACGCTTGGGATGCTGCATGAGCATCTAGAGCGGGAGTTCCATGTTTGTAGCAGAACGACCGTAAGAGACGCGGCGGTTTTGATTGTGATGGGTTTCGTGATCGACGATCGCAGCGAAGGATTCTCGCGACTGAAGGTCGATCCACTCAAGCTGTTACCAAGCTTGATGCAGCAAATTTCCAACATTCAGGAGGGCAAGTAGCATGGCATCGATTGCACGAACACCAAAGGGGACAACGAGAATCCTCTTCTATGACAAAGATGGGTATCGCAAGGCAATCTACTTGGGCAAATGCTCCAAGGATGACGCCGAAAAGATCAAGAGTCGAGTTGAAAGCGTGCTTGCACCTGGAATCCTGGGCCGGTCGATCGATCAAGACGATGCTACTTAGTTGGCGAAGTTTCCAAAGGTCCGCGCGAAGTTTGAACTTGTGGGCCTGATTGAACCGGTTGAGCCGGTGAAGGAAAAGGAATGTCCGACCTTGGCCGAGTTCCTGGACGACTATTTGAAGCGAAAGGGGCCTACCGCGAAGCCTGGGACCGTTGCGGCATGGCGTCAAGTCGTGGATGCGATCAAAAAGCATCTGCCCGATGGTATCAGGGTGGACAAGTTGACGGCTGGCCATGCGACTGCATTCGTTGACAAACTCAAGCAAACCGGGATTGCGAATTCAACGATTGCAAACCGAGTCATCAAAAGCAAGCAGTTCTTGGCCGATGCGGTCGAATGGGTAATCATCGAGAAGAACCCGTTCGAGAACACGAAGAAACCAACGAGCGGCAAAAAGAGTAACGTCTTCGTTCCACGAAAGGATATTGCAACGGTAATGGCCATTGCGAACATCCGATGGAAGACCATCATCGCGTTAAGCCGCTTTGGAGGCCTACGATGCCCCTCGGAGACGCTTTCCCTCAAATGGGTGGATATCGACCTCAAAACGCGCATCATGCGGATACCAGAGCCCAAGGTGGAGCATCACGATGGCCGTGGCGTCCGTGAGTGTCCTATCTTTCCGGAACTGTATGACGTGCTTGTACAGGCCAGGGCCGCAGCTCCCCAGGATACTGAATACGTGGTGGATGCTGACGAGTACCGAGCCGCGGCAAACACTGGCGAAGGATGGAAGAACGCGAACCTTCGGACCCAGTTCTTGAAGTTGCTCAAAAAGGCAGGGGTAACACCATGGGCAAGACTCTTTCACTCGATGAGAGCATCACGGCAAACAGAGCTTTACGAAGAACACCCACTCCAGGCTGTTTGCGCATGGATTGGGAACTCTGAGGAGGTAGCGAAAAGCAACTACCTCTTGATGCGAGATGAGTACATCGCCAAGGCGATCGGGACGACGCTAAATACGACGCGCGCCGAAGAAGCCGAGATTGAAAACGCTGAAGATTTGGTACAAAAAGAACGCGGTACCAACGAGTCGCGGGAAGGATGCGATGCACCTAATACCCTGGAAAATCATAGCGAAGACTGCGTTTTATCCGGTGCAAATGCCGGAAATTCAACGGATGGGGAGGGATTCGAACCCACGGTAGGGTAAACCCTACTCCGGTTTTCAAGACCGGTGCATTAAACCGCTCTGCCACCCATCCAAGTTGTTTCACTCATTAGTCGCCATTTGATGGCTGTCGTGCGATGGCCACCCTAGGGGCTCCCGCCTCGTTCAGGACACATTCTAAGCGACTCCCGTTCAGGGGGCGACCCCATTCTGAAATGCTTCCAATGATTGTGAATTGGGTTGAGTGGATCGTGTTACACCGGAACAATCCCAGCCCAAGCCACCATTTGCCGATGCCTCGCCTTTCGACCGTGCTAAAATTGGGCCCGCGATTTCTCTCCTGACAAACAACCGCAAACTTACTTCTGCGCATTCATGGCCAAGGAACTTACCGACGATAACGCTTCGATCGAAGCCATCAACGCTTGGATCCATTTTATTGCGTTCTTGGTCAGCATCCCCGCCGGTCTGGCTCTGGCTCGTTTGGCGTCGACGCAAGAAACAGGCTTGTTGATCTCGTGCATCGTCTATGCCATCAGCCTTTCCGCCATGTACCTCTTCTCAGCCCTCTCGCACGCCGTTCGAGATCCTGAAAAACGCCATCGCATGCGATCGCTCGATCAAGGCATCATCTATACACTCATCGCCGGTACGTTCACTCCCTTCATTTGGAGCCAAATGAACGGTTGGCCCCGCTTTGCTTTGCTGGCGGGTGTCTGGATTGCAGCCATCGCTGGGTTCTATTCCAAAGTCTTGACCAAGCATCGTGTCGATAACATGACTGCCGTGACGTATATCTTGCTCGGTTGGGTCCCTTCCATGGTCCTCTATTGGTCCACCTCGTATTGGTGTTTTGCAATGATGCTCCTAGGAGGATTGCTCTACACCATCGGAGTCCTGTTCCTCCAAAACGATCACAAAGCGTGGTATTTCCATCCCGTTTGGCACCTGATGGTCGTTTTGGCAAGCGCTTGCCACTTTGCAGGGATCGCCATGTTCGCGGTGCTCCATTGGGATCGCGTGTGACTCGTCATCATCGAATCACTTTGGAAGTTGCGACCTGCAATTGCAACGGACTCCATTGCATGGGACTAAACGAACTCATTGCGATGGAATGATCAATCGCTGCCATTCCCTGTATTCTGGCTATTTGATGCAAATGTTTGGATTTACTCGGGTCAAGGGTTGCAATCGGATAGGGTGACAGCTGTCTTTATGATTGCACCTCTTCCGAGAACGAGTTCGTTCATGTCTCTCAACACCAACGTCGACATCAAGCTCACGCAGCAGGTCAACACCAAACTGGCCATGCGCGGTATCCGCTCCCCATGTCACGTCTCCGTGGCCTGTCGCGCAGGTGAGGTCACCTTGACTGGAACCGTCGTTCAAGCCCATCAAAAGAGTGCAGCTATGCGTGTGGCTCAAGGGATCGCCGGTGTGAAACGAGTGATCAACCAACTCACGATCAAAGCCCAAGAACGAACCTAATGCATGCGCATTAGCCGCAGTGCGTTAGCACCCGGTTGGTATTGGTGCTGCGAATCAACCGGACGCTAACGCGTTGCGGTTGATGGTTGAATGCCACACGGAGATGTTGACAGCCAACCGGATGCTAACGCGTTGCGGCTGATGGTTGAATGCCACACGGAGATGTTGACAGCCAACCGGACGCTAACGCGTTGCGGTTGATGGTTGAATGCCACACGGATGTTTAGAGCCAACCGGATGCTAACGCATTCCGGTTGATGGTTGAATGCCACACGGAGATGTTGACAGCCAACCGGACGCTAACGCGTTGCGGCTGATGGTATTGGACGGGCAGTCAGTCCACTTCGTGCACGCCGATCGATTCGATCCATCGATAGCGTTTGTCGACTTTCAGGTCGCGTTGGGTTTCCGTCTCTCCGCTGGGCCATTGGATTTCGATGGCATCGATTTTGTTCGCATTGCCAAGACCGATGTGGACCAATCGCTCATTGGTACCATAATATCCATCACCAACACTGACAGGAGCGATCCACGTTTCGTTTTCAGATTGAATCCGCACGATCGCGCCAGTGGCATCTCTTTCGGAGAGCGTACCGACGACTTCTAATTGCACAAAATGATGCTCCTCGAGTGGCGTTTCATTTTCTAGCAGCGCCGCCGGACGATCGAGATGGGTCACTGCAAAATCGGGCCGCCCATCCCGGTTGTAGTCGAGCATCGTTAGGGACCGTCCTACGTTATCCTCGTCGAAGTATTTTCCGGGGCTCGGATTCTTCAGCCATTCAAACTGGCCTCGCACATTGCGCAGGATTTGGGGAGGCATCTTCCATGGATCGAGCAAATCGATATGTCCATTGACCGTGATGAAGTCCAGCCAACCATCATTGTCGAGATCGCTCAGTTGGCATCCGAAGCTGAGCCATTCCAAGGTTGCTTCCCCCAACTTTGATACCCGCGTGCCATCTCGAAACAGACCAGGGGATACTTGCAAGTACAACGAGCTGACTTCGAACCGAAAGTTTGTCACAACGATGTCGAGCAATCCATCGCGGTTTTGATCCCCGCAGGCAACGCCCATGGAGGCTTGCGCCCGTCCCAGCGCATCCACAGCGACACCAGCACGCATCGCGCTCTCGACGAGATCGCTCGTGCCCGGTTCCGAAGACTGGCTTAGGAGCAGATGATTGGCCGAGACATCGTTCGCAAAGTACACATCGTTACCGAATCGCTGATCGATATTGGTTATGACCGTACCCAGAGCATATCCATCGACCAAGGATTGTAAGACCGTTTCTTCGATCAACCGAAATGCGCTGTTCCCTTCGTTGATCAGAATGCGACTGCGACCTGGCTCAAATCGTTTGGGATGACAAAACAGGAGTTTGCTATTCGAAGCCGATTGGCACGTGCGCGTCAGAAACTCCGTTCCATGAATGTAAGCGCATTGAACAATGTCCGGCAATCCATCATGGTTGATGTCGGCCGCCTGGATGGCGCTGTTCCAGATGTCCTGCGGCGAGGATTGAGGCAATGTCCAACGTTCGAATGTTCCGTCTCCCTGGTTGCGATAGCACTTGATTTCACCCAAGTCGGCCAGCAACAGGTCAGGAAAACCGTCTTGATCGAGATCCGCTACGCCGGTTCCTTGGCCATACCCCAAATCGGCGACACCGGCGACCGTCCCTACCTCGACAAAACGTTCCGAAGCCAAGGACCGATAGAGTTGCTTGGGCAAGTATTTGGGTTCCGCTTTGTTCGGATGATCGCCGGCTTGGGAGTAGAACAAATCCGGCCAACCATCGCGATCATAATCTAGGGCCGATACACCTCCACCCAATCCTTCATGCGTGTACCATCCGCGTCCTGGCTCTGCACCGTTGTCGTAGCGAGCAAGTAGTCCGCGTTGTTCGGCAACATCGCGCATTCGAATAGGGGTGGTTCGATCGGCGAGCGAAGGTGATGGAATCGATGGACGAAGTTCTTGCAGAGAATTCCACTCCGGCAAAGGCCATCGCTCGATGGGAAGACGTTGCAACAGAGGATCTTCCTCCATTTCACCCGACCGCAACCGCTTTTGAACTTCCGCTAAGGAGGAGGGGAATGGCTGATTTTCGCTAGCTAGCAATGCTGCATCCCATCCGAACGCTCCCACCGCATCATGGAGTTCGCGATAGAGCGCAGCGATGGCGATGAACTCTTCGCGCTGGCCATGCCCGCGTTGAATCTGTTGCGATAGGTCTTTGATCCGAACCCGTTTCCCGGCATGCTGCCGGATATCGGTCGATAATTCGGACTCTCCGATTTCCATGCAGGACTCGGCCAAGGCTTGCATGGCAGCGACATGCCTTCGGTCCAATTTCAACGATTCGGCAAATGCCCGCGCGGCTTGGTCATGTTTTTGCTGTTGCTGTAACCACCGACCTAGGATGTACCAATACTCAGGATGCTTGTCGAAGCCTTCGGGGCGTTTCTCGAACCAAGCCACCATCTCGTCGCTTCGTTGGGTTTCGAGCAGAGCTTCTCCAAACCAAATCCATGGTTCGAGCAACTCGGGGCGCGATTGCACCATCCCGCGAAGTGGCTCGATCGCATCATCCCAGCGATCGGCAAACGCAAAAACACGAATCGCGTGCAATTGGGAGTAAGGATCGTTTGGGGCAAACGATTGAGCAGCGGTCCGCAAGGCTTCGTTATCGACTGGGTCTCGAAAATCGATGCTGTTCATCAAGTCCGGTGTCCCAAAATCCCCGAGTCGTATCATGCGATCCAAGTATTTTGCACTTTCCCATCGGCGGCCTTGCGCGTGATACAGATCGACCATCAATCGCATGGCTGGAACGGCTGACGGAAAGGACTTGAGAAGTCCTTTCAGTTTCAACTCGGCTCCTTGGAGATCACCTTTCTGTGCCAGCCATTCCGCCCACTGTCCCGTCGCCGCGGGTCCTGCTTCGCGATCGTTCGGATCGATCTTTGAAATCGTCTGAATCGCTCCTTCCAGATTGCCACGTTTGGCCAAAACGCGCGCAGCGACGAAGAGGGCTGGCGCGGATTGAGGTCGTTCGACGATCAAGGACTTGGCCAATTCCCACGCGGAATCGTTGTCGTTGGCCTGAAGCAACTGATCTGCGCGAGCAAGTTTTTCCTCGAACGTGCCGTTTCGGGCACCCCCTTGGGGAGATGGGTTAGACGATGGGCCGACGGTATTCGATGGGCCGACAGGATTCGGTTTCGTCGAATCCGCAGGCGCATTGGACCCTCCCTTGGCCACAGACGCTGCCGGGGAATGGGTCTTTGCATTGTCTCCATGCGAAGCATCTTCCGCGGTGGGTGAACTCGTCTTTGGTCCGCACCCGAAAAGGGACCAGCCAAAAAGGCAAATAGCAAGCCAAGGCAGGAAAGAACCCGTGGAGGGACGAAGCCACCGTCGGCTATCCCATTGATTAGAACCCTGGTTTGATTGCGTTCCGGGCACCGTTTCCGTCATTGCTTGGCCATTCGACTGCATCGGGCATGGGACTTGATAAAGAAGAAAACCCTGGGGTCGGGCCTTTTGCAATCCTATTCTAACCGGAACAGCAACGAGTCGTCGCGGATCGCGGTGCAAACCCGTGGGTGGAGACAAATGCTCCTTAGGAGGGCGGATTGGGCGAAACCTTCCGCAATTCTCAAGGGGTTTCGACCTGCATGGGTCAGCCTTGGTCTGGGGAGAAAGTGAGCATTTAATCGATACAACGGTTGTATTCCGCCAACTCCGGAATTTTTCCTGCGTTTGTTATCAGCAAAATCTTGGTATCCTCTTATTAGGACCAATGTGTTATGCATGAAGAGTGTTTTAGGGGGCGGATCGACGCGGGTACGATCACGTCCGACCGAACAGTTATTCCACACTGGAGGTGCGGCGAGTCGTCGTCAGAGCCTTATGAAGCTTCTCAATTTTCTTGCCAAGAAAACGCATGCTGTTCGGTCTCAACGGGCGCGCTCTAGGAATGCATTTCAACGGAGTCTGGTTCTGGAGACTCTGGAGATCCGTCGTGCGATGACCGTGGAGGGGCAGTCCTTTGCGGTCGATCAAGTCCTCGATACATCGGACTTGTTAGGAACACTCTCCGCGTCGATTCAATGGGGGGACGGGACGACATCCGCAGCGACGCTTCAAAATGCACCGGCGGTCGGAAATCTTAAAGTTAAGATCGATTATTCATTGGACACGAATGGGTTTTTCACCGATCCCAATCGACGCGTTCTACTTCAGGCCGCTGCGGACTTAGTCGCAAGTAAATTTACGGATACGCTTTCCGCGATCCAACCTGCGGTGGGAGATATGTGGAGCGCCTTGTTCCTCAATCCTTCCACCGGCGTTGACACAACACGTACCAATTTATCGATCGCTCAAAACGAGATTGTGATCTTCGCGGGGGCGAGGGCATTGGGAATCAACGAAGGGGGTATTGGGGACCGAGGTGGTTTCACTGCCCAATCGACCCATGCAGCATTCCTCTCCGCAGTCCAAACGCGCGGCAACCCGGGCGTCATCGCGTCTCCGGCTACGGATACAGCACCTTGGGGTGGTTCGATTGCATTCGATACCGCAAAGAACTGGTACATCGGGACCTCTGCGACGAGTTTGGGCTCAAACCAACTGGACTTTATGTCGGTGGCAATCCATGAGTTCACACACATCATGGGATTTGGAATTGCCGATAGCTTTGACGCCAAAATTTCGAATGGAAAGTTTACGGGCGCCGCGTCGCGTGCTGTTTACGGTCAAGATATTCCGCTGAACGCGACACAGGATCACTTTTTATCTTCGATTCTGGTCGATAGTAAACGACCGAATATGGTCCCCGACTTTGCAACAGGTCAAAGGGTATTTCCAACGCGATTGGATCTGGCGGTTTTGGATGATATTGGATGGGACCTGACCAACCAAACGGTACGGGTTACTGGCAATCACGTGTATGGAGACAACGGAACATTTTCTGGAGTCTTAACCTTATCCGGTTCACGTCTGGGATCGAAGACATTTCCGATTAGCGCCGTAATTTCGAATGCAGCGCCGGTCCTTCAAGCTCCTACCAGTAAAACCGCCACTGTAGGTCAACCTCTTTCGTTGCCTAAACTTGGGCAGTTTACCGATGCCGGATTTGGTGCTCCCAATGCGACTCCACCCACGTCGGAGACATTTGCGTATCGCATCAGTTGGGGGGATGGCACAACGGCCGATACTGGGAATGCGACCGTTTCTAACGTGGGATCTACGACCTCCCCGACGGCCGGATTCTTTGACGGGTCGCACACCTACACGCAACCTGGCACCTACACAGCGACGATTCAAGTCACCGACGATGATGGAGGGACCGATCAAAAGCAATTCACCATTAAGGTCGAGCTGCCGCCAAAATTGGAACTCTCGATCGACAAGAGTTCCTTCCGCGAAGATGCGGGTGCAGGCGTTGCCAAATTGACGGTCAAGCGTTCCGGAGGGGACTTGACCGTACCTTTGATGATCACCCTGGCGAGCAATGACACCACGGAAGCCACCGTCCCCAGCTCGGTAACCATTCTCGCTAATCAAACCACAGCCAGTGTGGATGTGGCGGCAGTCGACGACACAATCCTTGACGGCACCCAACGGGTTCAATTCTCCGCCTCGTCCTCAAATCTCGTCAGCAATACCATCGTGGTGGACGTATTGGATGTGGAAACAATTCAAGTGATGTTGGATCGCGCGCGATTTTCTGAAGCAGCCGGAGGTGGGGCGGCCGTATTGACGGTGCAGCGAATGAACACTGATATCTCGGCTCCACTCCTCGTTCAATTGACCAGCAGCGATACGACGGAAGCCACGCTGCCCTCAACGGTAACCATTCCTGCTGGCCAATCGAGCACGACCGTAGGCATCACGGCTGTTGACGATAGCCTTTTCGATGGGGATCAGAATGTACTCTTCACCCCCTCGGCTGCCGAGTATATCTCGACCATCAGTGCCCCTGCGGTGGTCACCGACTACCAACCGATTACCGTGATTGCCGTCAACACAGCGCTGAATGAAGACATCCCATCTTTGCAATCCACCCAAGTCAGTGTTTCGGTGCGATCGCCAGCTCCGACGGGTGGGGTGAATGTGCAGCTATCGGCATCGCTGCCTGGCATTCTCAATTTTCCCGCGTCCGTGCTCATCCCAGCCGGATCCACCGGAGTCAATGTGACGGTGTCGGCCGTGAACAACAACAGGCCCGATGATCTGCGAACCGTAACTCTATCCGCATCGGGTACAAACCTTGTCGCCCGAGACTTGGTGTTTACTGTCGCGGACCAGGATCCTGCTCTTTGGACCAATCCCAGGAATCGTTTCGACGTCAATAACTCGGGAGGGGTCGATCCTCTCGATGTGTTGGCCATCATCAACGAAATCAATCGAACCGGATCGCGGGTGCTCGATCCAATCCTCGATGCGGGCTTGCCGTTCGTCGATGCCAATCGGGATGGATCCCTTGATCCACTGGATGTTTTGGCCGTGATCAATGAAATCAATCGCAGCAAATAGACCGAGCGATTCGAATGCAGAAGGTTCGGGGGTTTCTCAGACTTCGCATTATCGCGTTCGCCACCAGCATGCGTCCGTGATCCCTGCTTGAAGGCGTGCGGCTTCGACTTCTTTGGCAAAGCGGGATGCGTCGACGGAATAACCTGCGGTCGGTTTCAGCGGTGGCCCCACCAAGTGGGACCAGAATCGATTGAAGCGCAGCATCAGTGCTTCTCGTATCCACTTGGCCATCATCGACGAAGCCGCAGATGGAACCAACGAATCACCCTCGACCAAGAATTGAATCATGAAGGGTCGATTTTGCCATTGCGATAGATAGCGACTGCATCGAGCCGATTCCAATTGGATATCAAACCACATCGACGACTCGGGATCGCGATCGGCCGCGAATTCATGCATCAGCATCGGCGCATAGCGTTTTCTCCCCCCATGCCGATCGCAATAGACTTCGATCGATTGACAGTCATCGATTGAGTCGCTGAATGCGTGTAAACAAGAACGTACCAGCCCGATTGTCCAATGCCCCAGCGCAATGGCTTTGTTGCCAGACACTTCAACCTGCCGATTGAATTCCTCCTCATCAAGGACCCGGGCGCGCATCCCTAACAATTGCAATCCAAGATCTTTCAGTTTTTCGCTAGCCGCGGTCTGAGCATCAGGACGCAATCGCGCTGCAATTGGCAATGCATCTGTTTCCCACTTCGAGGCGTACCACTTCACCCGTTCGACCCGTCTTCTGTCGTATAGCGCGACATCCTTGAATACTTGATCCAAGACCAGCGGTGTGGTTTGGCCAGCATGCTGCATCAAGAATTCCAGACCGACCTTCAATCCATCGCAGGACAACCCGGGACGATAGATTTTCTTCGAATCCCCCAGTGGCACCCAATCGCATCGATCGTTCCATGGCTCTCCCCGGAACTCGGGATGCAACGGACCCAAACCTTCATCGATACGATAGCGATCATTCGCCTTCCAGACCGAGGCAGCGATGACCAAAGGTCCCAGATTGGGACCGTATCCGGCTTCGTCGATTCCGATAACCAATCGCATTAGAATCGCCGCTTCGACTCAGGTGCAGCCTTTTGTTTCTTTTCTTTTTCTTCGGCCCCCTTCTTGGGCTTGTCGCTGTTGAACATTTGAAACGGCAGGTTGTAGATATCAAAGTTAAGCTTGGGGAGAGGAGACGATTCCTGCGCTTCGCTTTCCTTATTTCTTTTCGAGGGTGGAAGGGGCTCCATATCCAAATAGCCGACGACAATCAAGCGTTCTGGGGTTTGGGTTAAATGCAACTGAGCCCCTCGGAACCACTGCAACCATGGAGCCTGATAGCCTTCCGGAGCGACACTATGGAGCGGATCAAAGCCCACCTTCGATGCGTGAGCACCCGGCGCTAACGCAATGGATCTGGGCCATGCTGTCGAGGTCCAATGATTGTTATCGATCTGGTATTCACCACCTAGCGTGCATTGCAACTTGGCATCCAGCAAACGCTCGGCCGTAGCGCGGGATCCCTGGAGGGGAACTCCAAGCTGCTGCTGTACGGAATCGAGCAACAACAAATTTCCGCGTGTGGTTTGAGCCGCTTGACGAAAACTGAACGTGTTGAACCAACCAGCCATCTTGCTCTTCGATAGATCTTTCAGAAGCAATCGCCCTTGGGCAACATCTTCCGCTGGAGCGATCATCAACGAAGCAGCACAGGTTTCCAAGATGTCGCGATCGAACGAGATCACGCTGAAGCCACCCATCTGCCAACGCCACATTCCAATCAACGTTCTTGAAAACCCGATCAAATCGGGTGGGCCTCCACCGAGTCCGAGGGGCAGGCGATCGAGGTAGGCGGGCTTTGGCCATGCACCAATGTAAACCGGCAGCGATCGGATCATTCGCAGGGTAGCCAGGAGCCCCTTGGTTTCTTCCGGAAGGGGTGGCATTACATCCTTGATTCCAGCGAACAGAAAGTGGTTCGGAGTTTGAGATACGAAATCGCCGAATCCTCGCAAATGCGCTTGAACGCTCACAACGTCATCGGCCGGTTGCAGTACTTGCGTCTCCAATGGGGGTGCCAATAATTCGCCGATCCGACCATATTTTTCACTTCCCAATGGAGCGACGTACGCCTCGATTCCAATCCTTTCGACTTTCGGCAAGGTGGGATGTTCGAATCGCCGCAACCCAAAAAGGAATGGATCGGTTTCTTGCCATTGCCGAGCATAGAACTCTGCGGCATTTCGATATTCGGCCGCTTCTTCCGGAGTGCAATCTTGTAACGGCACATCCGCGATCGGCAGGAAACTACCACGCTTTCCACGCACGGAATCTTGCCACATTCCGCCGAAGCGAATGGACTCCGATCCATCCACGCGTTGCTGAAACCAATTGGGCAAGTATCCGTCCTCGATGAGTCGATCGACGTCATCGCTTTGCAATGGTTCCTTGCGGACAGCCTCGTTCTGGGCAACGTTCTTTGGGAGTGTCTCGTCGGGAAGTGGGGGAGAAGTCGAGAGGACAAAACCGCGCTGTCGTTCCGAATCGGCTACCAAGGCAGCCGTCTCAGCGGTCTCGATGGCTGCAATGGCTCGCAATCTCCGGCGGAGTTCGATTTGATACTGCGGTGAGATCAAATTGCGAAAGAACTCGGAGGAAAAATAAGCGAACACGTCGTAACGGTTCGCTTCGGGCATGATGACACGGGCAAAGCGGTAGGCAGGGAGCATCGCCATCGACTCACCCGAATTTTGCACTTGGATGAAACGGCGCGCCAATGTTTGGCTGGTCGTTACGAAGAGAAAAGGATCCGCCTCGATGAGATAGGATCGGACGACATTGTCCGGGGTGCTCAATAGCGAAACGGCGCGACCTTCGATTTCGACTGTCTCCAACGTGCAACCTTCCTTGACCATGCGTTGGACCGTGGCTTCTCGCTCTTGTCGAAACGACGACTGCAACAAGCTAAAATTTTTGGCCTCAAAGATAACGCCCATGGTCGGGCCTTCTTGAAGGTACAGATCGTAACCCACGATAGCCATTTCATTGATGACAGCGTCGCCAAAGAGCTTGCTAACATAGTTCAGCTTGGTGCTCAACATACGCTCGATGCGATCGTTCGTCTCATAGTTGAAACCCCGCAACAAAGCCAATTGAGCAAGATCACCGCCGCGCGACTCGCTGAGTTGTTGGAACCAAAGATAATTTGCAAAGGTACGAAAGCGGATGTAGAGACAGTCGGGAGGTACGGCGCTGGCGATCCGTTCGATCGGGACCGCGTCGAGATCCAACCCATTCGGTAGAGATGGAAGGGGAGTGTCTCGCCATGCGGGTGAGGTAGGGATAGGAACTCGGGCGGTTCCTGTGGCGGCACTTTGAGATAGCTGATCTTGCCGAATGGAGTCGCGAAGCGATTCGACACCTGCGACCAGAGACAATGTCGGCAATGGGTCCGTTTGACGCTGGAGCATCTTCGGTTTCGGCTTGGTCAATTCGGGGATCGGATAGCCAAATCGATTGCCTAGCATGTTGACAAGGTATCGCTCGATGAGGCTCGGATAATCGCTACGCTCGATCTGGCGCTGGGTCTGCTGTGTATATCCCGCCCACCATTGATTCAACATCTGCTTCCATCGTGGATCGCTCGACAGCATCTGCCCGCGACGATCGGGAGCTCCACTGGCACCGTTCGGCGATGGTCCTGCTGACGGAACTGCCGGAGTCACGTCGGGTAAAACCAACGGCGTGATTGAGACCGAACGCTGCAAGTCTCCTGTCAGTTCGATTTCAAGTGGATGGGTTCCTTGAAATAGAAAATGAACTCGAACATATTCAGGAGGGTCGACGTGCTCGCGAACCCTTTCGATCGCGCTGCGCAATCGCTTGATCAGTGCGCCTCCGCCGATGCGCGGAGATTGGTTGGCGCCCCGTGGAGGAACATTGTTGATCTCAGGTGCAGGTTCCACGGTAAGGATTTCCACCGCGGGATAGAAGATCCGATCGTTCTTCTCCTTGGTGATCACCCTGACGGTCGCATCCTTAGCAATCTGATCTGCGGGAATCAGGATCGAACCAACCCCCAAGCCTTGATGCAGAATGGCATTCACTTGCACCTCTTCCTGTGGGGGTTTGCCGAAAACAACCTTCGCTCCGTGAAGGCCAAAACCGGCAAAGGTGATCATGCACAGGATGGCATGCACAGCAACCTGTCCCTGGCTGTTCCATTGCGAGTCGAACCACCGATCGAACGTCCCTGATCGAGCGAGACAGCGGCGAGACGTGCTGTTTCCACTCGTGCCATCGCCAATCGTGCCATGGCGTTCACGTCGCATTCGACGAATCATGAACAACATTCTGGCAATCCTTATTTTGTGTGCAACGGAGTCGACTGAGTTCCGCGCATCGATCCGAAAGCGAAGAGCGGAAATCCAGATCCAATTTTAAGTATTTGAGCTTCGCAATAGAAGGATATCCAGTTCATCTGGTAAGATTCCAGCTTCCTCTTTGCGAACAAGTTCTCCATTCTTTGGTTATCCCTCACGACATTGCATGATGGTCGATCGAAATCGCGAAAACCGCACCCTCTTTAGCTACTATTTCTTGAATCGTTTCTCACCTGGCCTATCTGCTGAAGCGTCGGGTATTCGAAACCGCGGCACGAACGGTGGGCCACCGCAAAAGCCGAAGGGGAAGGGATTTTCATTCCGAGTGGCTCTCTTTGGGAGCGTTCTTCTTTCGTTCTTATGCAATGCCGTTCATGCTCAGGAAGCAACCCGTCCCGAGGTTGCAGAGATAGCGTCTGCGAGCGCACAGCGCATTGATTCGGTGAACCCTCATTCCATTCCGCTCCCGGCCGCACTCCCAGCCAAAACCAAAGCCGAAGACCAAACGCAATTGCCTCAGTGGATCGAGGCGATCGATGGTTTCTTTGGCACCTATTTGGTCAAGCCGCTCGAGACCGTGTTGTTTTATGATTTCGAAACACCGCGATGGTTAGGGGCCAGTGTTCCATTCGTCGTCGTCTGGCTCTTGTTCGCGGGAGTCTTCTTGACTATCCGAATGGGATTTATCAATTTTCGACTCTTCAAACATTCCATCGATTTGATCCGTGGCAAGTATGACAAGGCCGGAGATCATGGGGATGTGTCCCACTTTCAGGCCTTGGCATCCGCTCTTTCCGGCACGGTTGGCTTAGGCAACATCGCAGGTGTGGCGATTGCTATCGGGCTTGGTGGTCCAGGCGCCACTTTCTGGCTCATCTTTTTTGGTTTGATCGGGATGACTACCAAGTTTGCAGAATGCACCTTGGCGGTGATGTATCGGACGACCGATGAAGAGGGACACGTGCTGGGTGGCCCGATGGTTTACCTCCGAAAAGGGCTGGCCGAAAAGGGTCTTGGAGGATTGGGAAACATCCTCGCCATCCTGTTTACGATCCTATGTATCGGCGGCGCGTTTGGCGGAGGTAACTCGTATCAAGTCGCTCAGTCACTCAATGCCTTTCAATCGGAAGAGATCTTTTCATTCTTGAAGACCTCCCCATGGATTTATGGATTGGTCATGGCTTTTGCGGTTGGTATCGTGATCATCGGAGGGATCAAATCCATTGGCAATTTTGCTGGGACAGTCGTCCCCTTTATGTGCGGTGCGTACATCCTGATGTGCTTGACGATCCTAGCTACGAATTACCAATACATCCCCTTTGCCGCCAAAGAGATTCTGGTCGGTGCCTTCAGTCCAGCGGCATTGTATGGCGGATTTTTTGGAGTGCTCGTTGTCGGTGCCAAACGCGCATGCTTTTCCAATGAGGCAGGGGCGGGATCGGCTGCCATCGCACACTCGGCAGCCAAGACGCAGGAACCGGTCAGCGAAGGGATCGTGGCGTTGCTGGAGCCATTCATCGATACCGTTGTTGTTTGTACGTTGACCGGATTGCTCATTGTGATCACCGGCGTTTATCGACAGCCCGAAGTACAGCAAATGGCTGTCGACAATCAAGGTTCCATGATCACACTCGCTGCGATCACGCAGAATCCTTCTTTGGCTTGGTTCAAGTACCTGCTTTACCTAGCCATCTTCTTGTTCGCTTATTCGACCTGCGTCTCTTGGTCGTATTATGGCGAACGATGCTTCGTTTCTCTGTTCGGACAAAAGTCTTCTCTCGTGTTCAAACTCCTGTTTGTGACGGCAACATTCCTCGGTTCTGTTATCAGCCCCACCAATGTCCTCGAGTTTAGCGACATGATGATCCTGACCATGGCCGTACCGAACTTGATAGGCGTATTTATCCTAAGCAACGTGATTTATAGAGAGCTTCAAAAGTACATTGCCAAACTCAAGTCCGGTGAGATTCGACCCGTTCGTTGAGATAGACAGCGAAAGATGGGATACCGCCGGTGAACGATCCTCAATCCCGTTCGTATGACTTGATTTTGTGCGGAGGTGGGGTGGTTGGACTCTCGATTGCGCTCGAAGGGGCCTTGCGCGGCTGGCGTGTGTTGGTGATCGAAGCCAATCAATTGGGACGCTCTTCGTCGTGGGCTGGGGCTGGGATTTTGCCGGCTGGGGCGACGTTACCCGCACAGGATCCGATCGAACAATTGCGAAGTCTGTCCCATCGATTGCATGCAGAATGGGCTACACGGCTTCAAACGATGACCGGAATCGATACGGAGTATCGTCCCTGTGGAGGCTTGTATGTAGCCACATCGCCGGGAGAGCGAGCCACGCTCGCTGCCAATCGCCATTGGTGGCAGGAGCATGGCATTGCGTTTGACCGATGGAACGCGCAGCAGGTCTTGGACCGAGCCCCGGCATTAGGTTCGTTGATTTCGAGCCATCCCGAAACGGAATTTTGGTTCGCACCCGAGGATTGCCGCGTTCGCAATCCACGGCATTTGGCAGCTCTCATCGCGGCCTGCCGTTCCGTTCGAGTGGAGTTCCTAGAACAGACGCGGGTCGTCGGTTGGGAGTCGCGCGGGAATCGCATTGTCGCGGTGCATGTGACGACATCCCCTTCGAGCGATCCTTCGGCATTGAACCATTCGACTGCGAGATCCATTTCTGGGGATCGCGTTTGTATCACGAGTGGCGCATGGTCCGGTCCGTTGCTTCGAGATTTAGGGATCGAGACCGGGATCATGCCCGTGCGAGGCCAAATGGTTTTGTATCGTTGTACCGAGCCTCCATTTGACATGGTGATCCATGATGGGAACCGCTACTTGGTACCTAGAGACGATGGACATCTGTTGGCTGGTTCCTGCGAAGAAGAGGTCGGTTTTCATGCCGAGACGACCGATAGCATGATTGAGCAGTTGCGAGCTTGGGCGGAAAGCCTATGGCCGGGATTCCGCGAAACGCCGGTGGAAGGGACCTGGGCAGGACTGCGTCCGGGCTCGTTCGATTCGTTCCCTTACCTGGGAGGAATTCCCCCGTGGGAAAACGCGTATGTAGCGGCGGGACATTTTCGCCACGGGTTGCATTGGTCGACGGCGACCGCACTGCTCATGGTGCAGTGCATGGCAGGGGAACGGACCACCATCGACTTGGCTCCCTTTTGCGTTCAGCGCGGTCGGACGAACCACGCGGCATCTCTACTTCCGAATTAATCGACCGCATCGAAGTTACCGCGCATGGCTTCTCGGAACTCGTTGCGCAGTTCCAAAAGACCATCATTGGTTAGCCAACCCGCGGTGCGTCGAAGGGCTCGCTGCAGATTGTGTTGCTCCTCATAGAATAGCGGCCCCCAGGTTTCGGCTTCGCGCAGATTCGCCGATTCTTCGACGCGCCTTTGGAGCAACGGTAACAAGCTATAGAGATCATTGACCTCTCCTAGTCGCTGCTGTTGTTTCTGCAATCGAGCATACAGTCGCGTTCGAAAGAACTTAGGAAACAAGCCGGATAAGTGCTCCATGGCATAGCGCAGTTGTTTGCCTCGCAATCGGAAGGCATGGAGCCGTTTCATATCGTCGATCGGGGGTGCCTGTTGGCAATAGTCTTCAATCCAGGTTAAAAACCGCTGGCTCGCCCAGCTTGCAAAGGGTGCATCGGTTGGCGGTACGATTGCCTCGGCAACATCCTCTGCTTCGTGTTTGGCCGCATGCTTTAGCAATCGACGTGCGCGGCGCTGAAGCTTTCTTTGGCCGACCCACTCTTCGCAATCCTTCAAAAACGAAATGCGATGGTCATTGCGGTCCTTGCGCAAGGCCTTGATCCAAACATCTAAATACTTGGATGCTGGCCACGAAGTGAGTCGAGCCAAAAGAACATCGGCATCGCGGACTTGGCGGGCCGAACGGGCAATCCTGCGCAACAAGCGTTCCGTCTTGGCGGTCTGCTTCGGCGGTAGGATCGGATCATAGAGGGCCAGCGTGGCCAAAGTGCGGCGGATCCATACTCGGAGCTGATGGATCGCATGGACATCGTCGCGATCCGTACGACAAGCCCGGCGCAGCCAATATTGAACCGCTCTATGTTGATATTCTAATTGCTCCAACGCCGCGCGGAGAATTGGCGTGTTGGGATCCAAAGGGGCACGCCAGGGGTTGAACTGCTTGGTTTTCACAATACACCTACGGTCAAATCCTGGGAAAATTCGGAACCATACCTTCCGAGCCGATCTTCCTGAACGATCGTACGCAAGGAGCGCACACGAGAATCGATTCTCTATATCCGTTACGTTTGGTATTCTTGGGTCGATTCCAGGGTAGCATGGATCGGTTCGACAGGAAACTCAAATTTCTAATTCGCACTCCATGTACGTTGTAGCCCCGGAAGTCTCGATAGGTACGGAACGATTATTTTCGAACGCAAAGAGAATGCCATCGACGATCGATCTCTTTGCATCCCCTGAAAGAAATGGATTTGCGACGCAATGTTTGAAACGCTGCGACAAGATCAACAAACGCGATGGAAGCAAGGAGATCATGTCCGTGTTGCTTATTATCTCCAGCAGTATCCTGAGCTGAAACGCGATCCAAGCACGATCAAGCAACTGGTCCGCGAAGAAATGCAACTCCGAGAACAGGCCGGGGAAGCCATCGACAAAGCCGAGTATGTGCGGGAGTATCCCGAATGTCGTGACGTGATTGAAGGGTATCAATCGACGTTCGAGACCATTGGACCGAGCCTCGTCGATCTGGTTGTTCAAGCGACGCCGATCCCTGAAGCCGTTAGCCAACCGGATCGATCGTCTACCTTCGAAACCCAGGCCGTATCGTTTGATACGGCATCCAACGCATCGGATGAGTATCAAACCGTACCCGGTGCGTATTCTCCAACGTCGAGTCCCAGTACAAGCGTCCCGTCAAACCTCTTTCCCGTCATCCCAGGGTTTGAGCTTCTGGCCGAACTGGGACGGGGTGGGATGGGGATCGTCTACCGAGCGAAGCAGATCTCAGCCAATCGGACGGTTGCGCTCAAAGTCGTTCGCAATGAGATGCTCGATATGATGCCACCGCGGGCACGCGCGGATGCTCTCGAGAGATTCAAAACCGAAGCGCACGCTGCCGCATCCCTTCAGCATGACAACTTGGTTTCGGTCTACGAAGTGGGAGAAGTTCCGTCCAGTATCCCCGGTGGTACGCCGTTGCACTATTACGCCATGCGGTTCGTCAAAGGGGACAGCCTGTTCGATCTCGTGCGCGAAGGTCCACTCGAGAATCGACGGGCCGCCTCGTACCTCCAGAAAGTCGCCAGTGCTCTGCAGGCAGCCCATGATCAAGGTATCTTGCACCGAGACATGAAACCCCATAACGTCATGATCGAGAAGGGCTCGGATCGCCCGCTGGTCGCAGACTTTGGGTTGGCGAAAATCGTCGATAGCGGCCAGTCGATGACCTATGCGGGACAGGTCATGGGAACCCCGTCGTACATGTCTCCGGAACAAGCCGTCGATGCAGCCAATGTCACCGCTGCGGCGGATCAATACTCGATCGGTGCGACTCTCTATCATGTACTCACGGGTCGGCCACCCTTTGCCGCTTCCAGTGTTCCCGAGACGATCCGACAGATCCTGGACAAACCGCCGGTCAATTTGAGGGAACTCAATTCCTCGGTGCATCGCGACCTGGAAACCATCTGTTTGAAGTCCCTACAAAAAGATCCAGCGCGACGTTATCCGAGTTGCCAAGATCTCGCCGACGATTTGCAGCGCTATCTCGATGGTGTTCCCATTGTCGCTCGACCGGTCAGTCCTGCAGAAAGGGCTTGGAGTTGGTGCCGTCGAAACCCGGTCTTGGCCGGGATGATCGGTTCGGTGGCCTTACTGGCTGTTTCGACGATGGCAGCGATTGTGATCGGCTATCGCAATACTTCTGCGGCTTTGGCCGTATCAGAGTCCCGTCTGGAGAAAACGCTCCGTGTCGTCGATGAGATGTTTACGCGCGTGAGCGAAGATGAATTGCTCAACGAACCTGGCATGCAACCTCTGCGTCGGGATCTACTCGAAAAAGCTCTTAAACATTACGAGTATTTCTTATCGGAGAGTGGAAAGCGGGAGAAACTCGTGGATGAAGTGGCTGCGGCGCATTATCGCGTCGGCATGATTCAACAATTAACGGGAAATTCTGATGTCGCGCGACAGGAACTGGAATTGGCGCTCAGCCAACAGGAAAAGTTGGTCGCGCAGAGCCCTGAAAGAACCGTTCGTCTGAAAGCTCTTAGCGACACCCTCAATGCACTTGGGAGTCTATACAACACCGAACGCCTCCCTGAGGATTCCATCCACATGTTCGAAGCCTCCTGGAAGACGCGCCAACGATTGACCGAATTGATCGCTGACAACCTTGAGTATCAACGCTTGGCCGGCAACTCATTGATGAATCTCGGGGTCGCTAAAACTGCGAGTGGGAATCTGCAAGACGGACTGATCGCTATCCGAGAAGCACAAGATCAACGGCTCGCTCTCCTGCAGCGACATCCAGAACAATTGAAATTACGGCGAGATTTGGCGCGAGGTTGGTACACTCTCGGAAAATTCGAGATCGAACAGAACGACTTTCAGGGAGCTGCCGAGCATTTTCAACTCGCCGTGGAGGAGTTCCGCACGTTGCTGACGAAAGACGCACGTTCGCTCAATCACCGCTTTGATTGCAGCGTCGCGTTGAGGATGCTAGGAGTTGCTTATGCCGAAATCGACAGAGTCGAAGATGCGACCAAAGTTTACCAGGAAGCATCGAAACTAGCGCAGAAACTGGTCGATTCAAATCCTGATGTCACTGCCTACAAGACTCAGTCGGCCGTTCTGTCGATGAACCTCGGGAGCAATTACGAAGCTCGAGAACAATGGGAACAGGCGGAGGAAGCGTGGTCTCAAGCATTGCGGTTGGAACGCGAATTGATTGCATCCAGTCGTGAAGATCTCGACGTGCAAGGCGATGTCGTAGCATGTCTTTCGGCGCTAGGTGATTTGGCCTCGCGACGGGACGATTCCGATGCGGCGAAAAAGTACTTGAAGGAAGCCATTCCGATGCTCAAAGTGTTGGTCGAGCAAAACCCGAGAAACGGATGGTTTCAAGATCAGTTGCAACAGCTGGAGGAGCGGATTGCGGAGCTCAATCGTTGATTATCGGATTCGCTGAATGCGATCACATGTGGTTGATTACATTCAACTGAGGGCAACTCGAAAGAAGCTCGCGACGTCTTAACGCTGGCGCACATCTGCGTCGGGAACCGCGGTTGGACACGATCGGATGTTTACAGGAGGTCGCTATCTGCGGTTTTCTGGATACTACAAATCGTGAGTAGGAACGGTCCCGCGAACAGAACACTTCCTGCGTCTTCAACCCGTGCACGGTAAAACGAACAGTCTGGACTCTATTAACCCCCAAAATGTCCTCAAATGCCTTGATCGTCATTGATCGCTCTACCGTTCCGGGTACTCGAAGACCACAACCAGAGAAGCGGAGACGATTGCTGGCAAGCGCTGTAAAATTCCGGAACGCGAGTCAATATTGCGGCCCGTGGTTGGAGCTCCCATGTCCGATCCGTCGACGCGCACGTCGTCGAACTGCCCTCACTCAGTTCAGGTAGATGGCCCTCTACAGAGGCAGAGCCTCCAGGCAGTGCGTTCCACGGCGGGCCCTCTACAGAGGCAGAGCCTCCAGGCAGTGCGTTCCACGGCGGGAGCCATGGAACGAGAGGGCAGGGCAGGGAGTCATGGACGAGAGGGATCGTGGAGAACGATTGAGGCAATGAGGTCAGTCACTCGTCCTGCATGCATCGGCGAGATGCAGATGCCATACAAGATGCTGACGGCTACTAGCTGACAATGCGTGTTCGATTTGCTCACACCGCGTGTTCGAGCCACCGAATCCCTTTTGACCTATTCGTCGGTTGGATTGATCTCACCCAGTTGGCAACTGACCCACGCGGCAACAATGGAGACGGGAGTCGATGCAGCCATGAATCGAACGCTGCCATCGCACATGGCTGCGTGACAACCACTGCCATGGAAAGAGTACAATTCATTGCTGCTGTTGCAGTTCATTGCGCAAGGACCCAAAGAGGTGACTCCGTCGCTGGTGAATCCGTCGATCCAGAATTCCGCATCTGGATCCGCCCAGCTGGCACCGCTAGCTCTCAACGATGGGAAGGCTTTGTTGACGCGATACAAGGTCGGTCGACCTGCATCTTCCACCCAACTAAACGTGTTGGAAGTTCCATCAAGAATGCTCGCCAGCCGGCTGCGAGGACGCTTGTTGTAGAACGGAGGATTCATGCCCGTCGTGAAGGAAGAAATCGTGCTCATCGGCAGAATCGCTCCCGTATACTGCATAGCATCGGTGCTGGGGTTGGTCGGATCGTAACCTGGAATAGGGGGTGTCAAGTTGTAAGGAGCCAATCCGAGCTTGCCATTCACACCGTTGGCAACCGCGTAATCGCAGGGTGCAGCGCTCCAGCGGGGCGCTGCAGTGCTAGAAGGCGCATTGCCGGTATCCAAAATTGGTTGCGGAGTGGATGGGCACAAAAAGTTTGGAATGAAAGTGGCAACCACGGTTGCATTGCGAGTCGAGTTCCAAGAGGACTGAAGATCGTATTGGTTATAAAGGGGCTGCTGCTCCATGAAGGGGAACAGGAAGATGCCAGGTCCATGCGTAATCGAGCCCGTGAGAGGTGCTTCGATACCTAATTCCCTCACTGGATAGCCTGGAATGGCATCGACTCGGGCGGGGGGGAAGAATTTGAATGCACTCTCGAAGTTATGGAGCGCCAACCCAATTTGCTTCATGTTGTTTGAGCAAGACATGCGTCGAGCGGCTTCTCGAGCAGCTTGGACCGCAGGCAAGAGCAGCCCGACAAGGATACCGATGATGGCAATGACCACCAACAACTCTACGAGGGTAAACCCATTTTTTCGTTTCATACCAATGACCCAACCAATGAAAGGAGATAGTTATTAGATAATTACTTGAGCAGGACACATGCGATTGAGACGATCACTTCGATAACTCAAAGGCCGGAAGTACCGTCGCCTTTGAAAGTACGGATGCCGTTAAGCCCGATTGCTCTGGGTCGGCATATTTGGGTGGGAGCGGAATGGCGTTCTGATCTCGCTTGACTTGATCGCCCCCTTCTTCATCCACCGGCTGCATCAAAGCAATCCCAACTTTGTAATCGCCAGCGGGTGCGCCGTCGTTGGAAGAGTAGGTGTGAATCGAGAACTTACCGCTGTCGTCCGTAATGGCCTGCGGGATCTCTTGCCACTTGAATTTGGACTTGTCGATAGGCCGCAGCACCACGGTAAGCCCTTTTCCGGGTTCTCCGTTGACACGCACTTCGCCCGTGACCGGAAAGGTCTTTTGCTGCAAGCCGTTGTCGCCGCAGCCCACAAAAGGCAACACGAAAAGGAGCGTTAGCAAGTGAGCGAAATTGCTAAACCTCATGACCAACTCCAAGCGATGTACGGTATTGACTTGACGAGGAGCAACAGCGCCTCCGTTTTCGACACGAGACTCTAGGGGAAGCAGCCGACGATACGATGAGTTTTTGTTGAGCAATGCATGAAGATCATGCGAAGAAACGGAGGCGAGGACCCATCAATGCCCACCGGAGATGCTGAATCGTGAGCTTGGTTACGAACGTGTGTGTCGGCGAATACGGTGAGCGCAGCGAAAAGTCGGTCTCCGAGAGACCCCAAACGTGTTGACTCAAACCGAGTTTTACTCGGCGGAAAGCGAGAAGTTGGAAGATGGGAGCCATTGAGGGTAATCCTCCTAGTTTGTCGCAAGCCTGGCGCTTTGGACTGGGCTAGGAAGCCCAAGCGGTTTCCACAATTTGGTGAAACAAGGAGACTTCTCCATGATTCCCCTGAAGAATGGAATTCTCCGCGCCGATGAAGTTGCTGGAAGGAATATGGATATTCCTCGTCGATCGCTAGCGTTCTTGCTGGCGATAGCGAACAGTGAAATTGGGTAGGAGGCGTTCCCAATGGTCGGACTGAAGTCGTTGCATGTTTGGTTGTTTGCTGCTCCGATGGTTTTCCTAGGAGGCTGGGGAATGGCTCAAGGCCCTGAAGGGTTTCGGCCTCAGACGCCAGACGAACTTCCTTCCTCCGGCAGGACTGGATCGGCCACCAACCGATCGGGATCGGATGCTTCGGGACTGAATCGTCCATCGCAGCGCAATTCGCGAAGCTCCAGTTCACGAGATACTTATGTCCGCGTATCGCGGGCTCCCAACATGTTTGGAGATACGCTTACTCCTCAGGTCGCCTACAGTCCGTTTAAGGGACCGAGCGGACAGGATCAGTACGGGAATCTGAATGCCTTCAACGCACCATTGGGCGGGGGAGGGAGCTTTAATGTCTCCGAAAACAACACAGCCATACCAACCGATCGGGTCTACTTCGTTTACAACGCGTTCTACAGTTCCGTTTCCACCTCGGTGGGATTTGGGCCGAACGGTCCGATCCAGCAATCTTCCAATCTCTATCGCTACTTGATGGGCTTCGAGAAAACCTTCTTCGATGGCAACGCGTCGATCGACGTTCGCATGCCTCTGCTGAGCGGCTTTCAATTTGAGAACAACAGTTACTCGTCCGATCTGGGAAATGTTGGAAATTTGACGATGTACCTGAAGGGACTTCTCTACGCCGATGATAACAGCGCTCTGGCAACAGGCCTGGGAATCGGGTTGCCGACGGGTAGCGATTTGCATACGCGGTCCAGCTTTTCACCTAACACCGAATTCGTGACCATTCAAAATCAAACCGTCAATCTGATGCCCTTTGTGGCTTCCACGTTTGCCCCGAATGACCGCTGGTTTGTCCAGTCGTTCGGCCAGCTCTTGTTCAACACCTCCGGTGACAACGTCGTCAATCAAACGGGTAGCGTGGGGGTCTTCAATCAACAGAACCTTCTACAAGCCGACCTGGGGGTTGGGCGTTGGCTTTGGAAAGACAGCACCCGTCCCTACTTCACGGGTCTAGCGGGGGTCTTCGAATTGCATTACACCTCGACGATGCAAAACTCGGATGTCGTCCGATTGCCCCCCGGCTTTCTCGGAGGTGAAGTTTATAACTCAGCCAATCGTCTTGACCTTTTGAACCTGACGTCGGGTGTTCACACCCAGTTGGGCCCCATGTCGACCCTCCGCGTCGGCGCTGTCGTACCACTCAAGGAAAGCCCAGATCGGGTATTTGATTCCGAGCTTCAAGTTTCCTTCAACCGCCGGTTCTAGTACTGGAATCTTTGACGCGCATGGAGATTCTGTTCTGAATTCGTTCTTTGAGCCGGAGGCGCTAGCCGACTCTTTATGTTCTATTGCGGCTTTAATGACATCGTGGATCGGCTAGCGCCTCAGGCTCATACCATGCGAATCAAAGAAAACCCAGATCGGGTGTTTGATTCCAAGCTTCAAGTTTCCTTCAACCGCCGGTTCTAGCACTGGAATCTTTGACACGCATGGAGATTCTGTTCTGAATTCGTTCTTTGAGCCGGAGGCGCTAGCCGACTC
>JBAWXH010000052.1:0-43470 GCA_037144155.1 Planctomycetota bacterium
CTCTCGGCTTCCCCGAGGATGGATTTCCTGCTCCACAAGGCCCCTACTACACCGCTGCGGGTTACAAGAACGTCGGCGATATCGCGCGTCAAGTTGTCGAAGAACATATCGACATCACCCTCGACGCGGGAATCAATCTCGAAGGGATCAACGCCGAAGTCGCCAAGGGCCAATGGGAGTTCCAGATTTTCTCGAAGGGCTCCAAGAAAGCTGGCGATGATATGTGGGTTGCCCGCTATCTGCTGGTTCGCTTGGCCGAGAAGTATGGGTTGGATATCGAGTTCCATTGCAAGCCGATCCGTGGCGACTGGAACGGTTCCGGTATGCATACCAACTTCTCGTACGATAAACTCCGAAACGAAGGTGGTAAGGAATACTTCGAGAAGCTCATGGCAGCTTTCGACAAGTACCGCGACGAACATATCGCCGCTTACGGTCCAGACAACCATCTCCGTCTGACCGGTCTTCACGAGACGCAGTCGATCGACAAGTTCAGCTACGGTCTTGCCGACCGGGGTGCATCGATCCGTATCCCTCACAGCTTCGTCAACAGCGGCTACAAGGGCTACCTCGAAGATCGTCGTCCCAACTCGCAAGCCGATCCGTACAAGATCCTGTCGCGATTGGTCAAGACGATCAAGACCCTCGGCTAATCCGAGCAAAATCGATCTGTTAACGAAAAAGGCGTTCGAATTTCGAACGCCTTTTTTCGTTTTGCCAGCACTCCGATCGTTATCGGACCATTGCCCTCGGGTCGTTCAAAGAAAGCCTTGCACATCGTAGCCAAACTCGGGTTAAAATTAGTGAAGAAACGGTTTCAGTGGCTTCCGGCTGATATTCAGCCATGACGAGGACCGCGATAAAAATGATCACCTACGAGCAACGTCTGAGCCAAGATCGCCTTTGGGCGTTTCGGGAGGGGAGTTTGCACTTCGAGAACGAGAGCGCTGTCCACAAGGCGTTGAATCAAATTGTGCGTCGATTGGAGGAGTTGGGAATTCCCTATGCCATCGTGGGTGGGATGGCATTGTTCTTTCATGGGCTGCGTCGCTTCACTGAAGATGTCGATATCTTGGTGACTCGCGACGGTTTGCTCCGTCTGCACGAAGCATTGGATGGCCTGGGATATGTTCCCCCGTTTCCCGGTAGCAAGAATCTGCGCGATGTCACAACGGGCGTGAAAATAGAATTTTTAGTCACCGGCGATTTTCCTGGTGACGGCAAACCCAAGCCGGTTTGCTTTCCCGATCCTCAAAACGTTGCGACGTTGATCGATGGAATACGCTTCTTGGCGTTGCCAAAGTTGATCGAACTCAAGCTGGCTTCAGGAATGACCAATCCACTTCGAGGTCAAGACATCGTGGATGTTCAAAGATTGATTCAGATTCTGGCTTTGCCGAATTCACTTGAGGAGTCTCTCGACCCCTTCGTTCGAAACAAATACTTGGAACTGTGGCAATTGATTCAGGCAGCAGGAATTGACGGGGCGTAGTCCTCGGCATCTCGACCGAGAAACGCCAGGATCGAATTTGGCAATACGATTTCTGCGTCCCAGAGGCAAGATGCACTGTGACATGATCCAGTGGCAGAGTGCATCCCTTCGGACCAGAAGGCCGCGGAATGGAAGGGGCGGGCTCCCCGCGGACACGCACTCATTCGAATCGTGCACAGGAAGAATAAAAGTACAGGCTGCGTTTCGGGTTGAGAGTCACCGAAGGGGATGTGCTTTTTCGCCGATGCTTCATCGGCCGTTGATCGAAGCTTGAGCAATCGCGATCGATTAGCCACCGAAGATTTCGGAGAGCCGTTGTCCTAATTTCGGGCCACGGCAATCGATGTCGAGCACTTTGCCGTCCGGTCCCACCAGGATAACGGTTGGGATGCTGCTAATAC
The DNA here is from genome assembly GCA_037144155.1 of Planctomycetota bacterium. Lineage (GTDB taxonomy): Bacteria > Planctomycetota > Planctomycetia > Pirellulales > Pirellulaceae > JBKCUI01. The sequence continues at coordinate 1,894 of JBAWXH010000052.1, forward strand.
CGAATTTGTTTCCCATCGATTCTTTGTTATTGGGATGCTTGTCCGCGAGGACCACCCAGGGTGGGGTCTCTTGCTTCACGAAGGAAGCCAGTTCCTTTAGATCTTCGTCAACGCTGATCGCGATGACTTCAAAACCGGCTGAGCGGTACTTCTGATAGTTTGCCAATAGGTTCGGGATCTCCGCGCGACACGGACCGCACCAGGTTGCCCAGAAGTCGATCAGTACGACTTTTCCCTTGTACTGTTCGAGAGAGACGGGTATTCCTTCGAGGGTTATGCCCGAGATCGAGATTGGTTGGTTTCGGAGTTTCGCAAGGGGCGATTCGGACTTCTTGTCCACATTGACAGTAGCTTCGAAGTTTATCGTGTTTTCCACACCATCTGTTTTGGCACTGATAGCAAACACCCGCCATTGATCTTCCACTTTATGCAGCAGCAAGGATGTGTTTTGCGCTTCACCATCGATCCGAACAATCACGGGAACCATTGCCTGCTCCGCCGAGATTTTTGGTTTTCCAACTCTCAACGCAGACTTGCCCGCGTCGGGGCTTGGAAGGTACTCCAATGCCGACTTGTTCTCTTCTGCCAATCGCTGGGAACTGTCTGTGAGCATCGAGCGAGCGATCGTTCGATCTTTCGTACGGAGGTCATCGTAGAAGCGGGTCGCCAACTCCTTTAGGTTTACGGTCTCCGTCGATGGAACTTTGGAGGACGGTTTCGCTTTCAGCGCAGTCTTTGAATCGGTGGACGTATCGTTTGTCGCTGGATTGCTTGTATCTGCATCCAGATCGCCTTGGCTATTCTGGACAAATAACTTGTCTTCGTCGCTGAGTCGCTCGATGGAGATTTTGATCTCTTTCCCTGCAGTCGATTTCAGAACGACTTTTCCGTCCTGAACTGAGACCAGCTCGGCTTCGACGGAAAACTTTCCGGTTGAATCTTTCCAAATGCGGGTGTCATCTCCCGAAGCATAACCGAACATCGCCACGAGGAACAAAACAGTAGGGCAGACAATTCTGGTCATTGGCTTGTTCCAGGAACGTGATCTCACAAAACCGAAAGCTGCAACATAGCAAATGAACAACTGGTTTCCAATGAATTTATCGGAGATTGAGTCTGCGCTTGACGAAAATCGGAGCTTCCCAGAGACAGCTCTGCCAGCAATTTCGAAGGCACTACCGCCGACGGATTCGATTCGATTGCCATTTGCGAACCACGGTTCGACCGCCGAGGACCAAAAACCCTCCCAGTACACCGATCGCCAACAAGACGGTCACATGCTCGATGCTGAGCAAATAATGGGCGGGATGTCCGGCATCGGTCTCCCCATGTCCAGGATGTGACCACACAAACGAAGAAAGAAGGGGTACCAAGGCGAGGCTGATCAGTCGTGGGCTCATTCGTAGCTCTGTGTTTTCCATTACGATATTCCAAGTCCACCCTCACTATGTCGAATTCCTTGCATCCTCGCAAGAGGCAACATCGAGGGCCTTCTCGATGCACATGTTCGGGCTCGAACGGATTTCAAGAACGTTTTCGCTGCCATTCCTATGACTTCTGATCCACTGAACCCATCGGAATCCAACCGTTCCGAACCGCCATCGACGAAACCGTCGATGACCGCCGAACCGGTGCCTCATGCAATCCCGGTACGACGCTCTTCCGCCTGGCCCAACAGTTTTTGGTGGGTGACGTTGGCATGCGGGCTTCTAAGCGCTTTCCTTTTTTATGGCAACTATCGCAACCAAGGCCCTTTGATCGAAATCGAATTCGACCAAGGACACGGATTGCAACTCAACGACTCGGTGCGCTTCCGCGGTATCGAAATCGGCCGAGTCGAAAAGATCGCTCTCAACGGGGAGAAGGCTGGGATCGTCACGTCGATACGCTTGACTCCCGAAGCTCGACGCGTGGTCACCGATGGTACGGACTTTTGGATCGTACGTCCCATGGTTTCGATTGAAGCGGTTCGAGGCTTGGAAACGATCGTTGGCCCAAAATACATCGCGATGGAGCCAGGCAAAACCAGCTCTTTCAAAACCATTCGTTTCCAAGGGTTGACCATTGCACCACCCATCCAACCCAAGGAAGGTGCCGTGGAAATTATTCTCGATGCAAAGAAACGTTATGGACTCGAAAGTGGAGCACCCATTCTGCATCGCGGATTTCGGATCGGTGACATCCTGTCGGTCGGGTTGGCCAGCGACGCTCGCAGTGTCATCGTCCGATGCGCGATCGACCCGGAATATCACGAACTGGTGCGTTCCAATTCCAAATTCTGGGTTCGCAGCGGTTGGCGGGTAGGACTGGGACTCGATGGGGTCAAACTCGAGGCGGACTCGCTCGCACAAATACTCAACGGTGGCGTTGAATTCGCCACCCCCGATTCGAAAGCTCCCGTTGCCAACACCGGTTCCCGTTTCGCCCTCTTCGAAAACCCACTCGATGAGTGGATGCAATGGCAACCTTCCCTTCCCTACGGTGTTCTCTGGGATCAGTTGCGGCAGAAGACACCCAACAGCTATCGCGCCGCTCTCAAATGGCAACAGACCTCTTTCGGCTTTTCGATCAACAAACAGAGACTGGGTTGGGCTCTTGTCCTCGATGATCAAACGATCCTATGCCCGGGCGAGCTTGTCTTGCCTCCCGAAGGGGCTATTCCAGGCACCGTACTACTTGAAGTGGCTGGAATCTCGCAATCGAATGTCACACCGCGAGAAACCATTCCGCTTTCCGGCGGAAAGAGCTTTGTTCGTATTCCGCTCGATACGAAACCAGCCTTGTCCGATAGTCCGTTCTCGTCGAACAAACCGTTGGCCCGGAGTTTGAAGGGACTCGCTGACGTCCTGATCATTGGCCCAGTAGCAGACGACTCGGTCCTGATTGACAAAAGCCGTTTGAAACAAACCGAAGCGGGATGGCAGATCGATTCTGAAGTCAAAATTCCCTTTGAGCTCAATGGCTCGCCTGTTTTGCAGTTACCTGCAGCCAACATGATCGGCTATCTCGTGCTCGAGAAAAACAACGCGCGCATTGCCGTTTTGAAAGATTGAGAGTTTGCGCATTGAAGCGGCGCGATGCACGATATCCAACACCCGATTGCCATGCAATTCAGGCGGGATCCTCATGAATTCTTCATCTTGAGACCCTAGAAACCGACCCGGTTATTTTCGGTCGGTGGTTTCGCGGCGAGTGGACTCTCCACAATCCGTTCGTGTTCGCTACACTCCTCGTTCTTGTTCGTTACACTGAGGGTAGACGCGAGCAATCCGAATCGTCGCCATCGCGTCCCCACATGATGCACCCCCATTGGTTACGCTTCTATCAAGGAATCTTGTTACGTGGCAGGACGCATTCAAGGCAAAGTCGTCGAGGTCTCCTCCGAAGGTGATCTGATCACCGACATTCTGGCGAACGACCTATCGCACGTCGATCGATCAGCGTCGACGAAAATTCTCGTCGATGAAGAGCACGAAACCTTTGGAATCTTCGAGCCTAATCACGACCAACCACCGATGACGTTGATCGCGATTCTCGATGAGGTAGGACCATTGAAGTTGAATCTGGTTTCCGATTCTGCGTCGATGATGTTGGGTGTTCGGGCAGGTGCAAAGGTCGAAGTCCTTTGGTGATCTACGGAATTCTCAACGTCATCAAACCGGTCGGACCGACGAGTCGCGATTGCGTCAACCGAGTCAACGATCTGTTGCCGAAGATCAAGGTTGCCCATGCAGGGACACTCGATCCGCTAGCCAGCGGAGTCTTGGTGCTGCTGATCGGACCCGCCGTCCGACTAATGGACGAAGTCCATGGCTTCGAAAAAGAATACGTTGGTCGCTTTCGGCTAGGTTGTTCAAGTCCTTCTGGCGATATCGAAACCGAACAGACATCCGTCCCTATTCCAACGGATCTCACTCAGTCCAGCATCGCAGAAATCCTGAATCGCTTTGTCGGTCAGATCGAGCAGAAGCCACCCCCCTATTCCGCGATTCGCATCGCAGGCAAGCGAGCGCACGTCCAGGCACGGCGTGGCATCGATGTCGAGATGCCCATACGTCAAGTCACGATCCATTCGTTGAAACTCCTTGAATACACGCCCCCCGAATTTGTCATCGAAGTTTGTTGCGGCACAGGAACGTATATGCGAACCCTGGGGCTGGATATCGCTCGTGCTCTCGGAACCGAAGCGGTCATGACCGAACTCGTCCGAACTCGAGTTGGACCGTTTCGCATCGATCAGGCGATGGATTTTGGGTCTTTGACGGAAGCATCGATTCACCAAGCCATTCTTCCAGCATCGATGGCGGCAGAGCAATTGCCAATGCGGACTACTTCGAACCCTATCCTGCGTCGGCTTCTCGATGGCAAGCGGTTGGAACCGGATGAGTTTCTTGGCCCAGATCCGATCGATGGTGATCGCGTCGCCATACTGGATCACAAAGGGATCTTGAGAGCCATCGTCGGGCTCCATGAGGATGGACTATGGAAATGCCTCAAGGGGGTGGCGCACTGGGATGTTTATCCCGACCAATGAGCTTGTGCACGTGCTCGTGCTCAATCCGCCGAAGCGGATGGTGCTCGTGCTCGTAATCGAACGGGCTACTTCGAGCACGATTACGAGCACGAGCACGAGCACGAAAAAGACAAGGAAAATATGGAGTCGGGCTCACGCAGGCTCAAGTTGCGCAACTTCAAAACTAGCGACTGGGGCGCACTACGGAAGGTTCTCGGCTAGCGCCTCAGGCTCATTTTTTGTCGGATGTGTCGTACTTCCTTGACTTCGGAAAATCCGTTCACATATCGGAGATGATGGTGGGTGGCCAGGCTGCTCGCAGCGCGTTGAGAACCGCGAGAACATCGATGACTTCTTGTACGACCGCTCCGCTGACGGGTTGCAAATATCCCATCGCGGCCAGGATCATACCGATCGCACTTAAAGCCATTCCGCCCAGAGCACTTTGAAGTACGATGCGCCGCATGCGATGTCCGATGTGCAAGAACTCATCGATACGTTTGAGCGTATTGTCCATAACGATCACATCTGCGGCTTGTGCGGTGACGTCGCTATTCGTGCCGATGGCAATTCCAACCGTTGCGGCCATCATGGCAGGTGCATCGTTGATACCATCGCCAACATAGAGCGATTTCGCCCGTGCGGTTTCCTTGCGAACGATCTCTAATTTTTGCTCTGGCGTCTGCTGAGCGAGAACTTCCTTGACACCCACCAAATCCGCCAAATATCGGACTTCGGATTCGCGATCGCCCGACACAATCATGGTGCGATCAATACGATGGTGCGATGTCAGGTGTTCCACGAAGGCGCGACTATCGGCGCGCGGTGCATCCCGCATTTGGTATGTCGCTGCGTACGTGTCATTGATCACAATCAGACACTCCAAACCTTCCGCCGACGCGGGCATATGCTCTAGCCCATCGATTTTGGAGGCATCCACTTTACGACGACTGGTGACGAATACACGTTCTCCTTCTACAGAGCCGGTTAGGCCTGTCCCCGGGGCTTCGCTCACCTGGCTCGACTCGAGCCGTTCCACATGTTCTGCATCTGCGGCAGCCACGATCGCTCGCGATAAAGGATGGCGCGAGTACCTCTCCAGGCTAGCGACGAGTGACAAAACACGCCTCGCATCGAACCCCGGTGCAACGATCTGTTTTGTCAGGGTCGGTTCGCCATAGGTCAGCGTTCCTGTCTTATCGAATATGGCTGTTCGGCATTGAGGAACTTGCTCCAACGCCAACGGACTCTTGATGATGATGGCGCGCGATGCGCACAACGAAATCGAGCCCAAGATTGCGATAGGAATTGCCAACAGCAGTGGACAAGGAGTCGCGACAACCAATACGGATAGGAATCGTGTGGCATCCCCCGACATCCACCATGCGAGTCCCGCAACAATCAGTGCCAAAGGGGTAAACCATGCTCCCAACTGATCGCCCAGACGGCGCATTTGAGGCCGCGTTTGTTCGGATTCTTGCATGACTGCCATGATCTTCGCGTACCGCGAGTCGGATGCGGCGCGCGTCGATCGAATGGTTAAGACCGAATCGCCATTGATAGCGCCGGAAATGACATTCGATCCGACGGTCTTCGTGAGCATGAACGGTTCCCCTGTTAGGTAGGATTCGTCCATCACGCTGTGCCCCTTGATCACCTCCCCATCCACTGGGGAGATCGCATGGGGATAAATGACGATCGTATCGCCGATCTGAATGCTCTCCAGGGGGATGGATTCGATGTTGTTCCCTATTTGTCGCTGGGCCGTGCTGGGCATACGCTTCGCCAGGGCGGACAGAACCGAAGTCGCATTGCGGAGCGCGTACGCCTCCAACGCTTCTCCTCCTGAGAGCATCAACACGATGATCGCACCGGCCAGGTACTCCCCCAGCCATAGGGATACGACGATCGAGATTCCTCCCAACAAGTCCGCCCCAAATTCGAACTTAAAGACCTTGACCAATAGGTCGTAAACCAAAGGAATCCCACCCACAATGTAGGTGCACCACAGCGGCCAATTCGCGGCCGGACCACTCCAATTCCATCCGAAACGAAAGAGTAAATGGAGAAGGATGCAAACGACAGCGATGACTGCGATGGCGGTCGTCTTGAAACGTTGGAGAAACACGCTCCATGTGACCACGGAAGGGTCGGGAACCTGCTTGTTGGCAACTTGTGGTGTTGCCGTGCTATTGTTCATTTGTTCATCAATCGTTTCATCTCGGCTACAGCCTCTTTCAGCCCGACCAGAACCGCCCGCGATACGATGCTATGTCCAATATTTAACTCGCGCATGCCGGGAATGGATGCGATGCTCTGCACGTTGTAGTAGTTCAATCCGTGCCCTGCATGGAGCTTGAGCCCCAGGTCCAGTGCCCATTGCCCAGCGTGGATCAATCGTTCGAGTTCGCTCCGTTGGGCGGAGCCTGTGGCAAGTGCATATTGCCCCGTATGAAGCTCGATTGCATCTACTCCTAGTTCCTTGGCCAGTTCGACCTGTTCGCGATCTGGGTCGATGAACAAGCTGATGGGTATGCCGCGATCTCGCAATCGGGCGATGGCCTCCAGCAGCACCTTGGATCGCGGCCGAAGATCCAGCCCTCCCTCGGTCGTAACTTCCTCACGTTTCTCAGGAACCAGGGTGGCTTGCTGAGGATGAACCTCACACGCGATCGCGACAATTTCAGGTGCACAGGACAACTCAAAATTCATCTTGGAACGGATCGTTTCCTTGAGAACACGAACGTCCCGGTCCTGAATGTGTCGCCGATCCTCTCGGAGGTGGACAGTGATCGAATCGGCCCCGCCCAACTCTGCCAGGACCGCTGCGGCCACAGGATCGGGCTCGACGGTTCGCCGAGCTTGACGAATGGTCGCAACATGGTCGATATTGACCCCGAGTTCCACCATAAAAAATCCTCAACTTCGAATCGGCTCAAGAATCTCTACTTCGGTCATCCACTTCATTGGCGTTCTCACCATATCCCAGCGAGCTCGAAAAGCCAAGGTGCAACGGCTCGGGCAATGAGGATCAGCTCTTGATCCTTTCCGACATCTTCCTCGTTTTGTTGGGAAGATACGGGATCCAGCATCAGCCGCAGTGCGTTAGCACCCGGTTTCCTACAATCGTATCGCACAACCGGACGCTAACGCCGTTTGGTATTACCCATCTCTTGGTTACCCGACTAAGGAAATCCCTGCATTTTCGTACTCGTACTCAGCCCCAAGGGCGATACTCGTACTCGTACTCGAAAGGTGAGTTCCTTCGAGTACGAGTACGAGTACCATTTCATTGAGTCCGAGTACGAATTAAGGCCAGAAGAGGTGTGTAATACTTCAGCTTTAAGGCGTTCCGATTGCAAAAACAGCCTCGTTCGATTTGAGGAAAACCTTCCTTCGAATTACACTTCCGATGCTGATTGGCCCCCAATTCGTAGAACAGTATCTCCCTACATGCTTGTGACTCGCTTCCTGATCATCCAATGGCCTCTCTCCATCGCCATGATGGTCGCTTGTGGCTGCAATAGGTCCGAGCCTACCACACCAACCATGGTGGCGTTGGCACCGACCGAAACCAGTCTCAAAACTCTTGTTGACGATTCGTTGACATTCAATCGAGATCGACGCGTGCTGTCGGTCGATCGCAATGCCGCTTGGCAAGTCGCACATGGAGCGGTGGCATTCGGCAAGGACTTGAAACTCGATGTGGATGGTGAAACCGTTTCTGCGCTCGAGTACCTTTTCAACGATGGGACCCTGCGTGGCTGGCAACTCTCGGCCGGTCCTATCCTGCCAACCACTCGAAGGCCATCGCTACGAGCCGTTGTCGAAGCGGGTAGTTACGTCGGCCAAGGCCACGTCGATCAGTTCCTGGGATACTTGTCTCAGAACGCCTTGGCTGCGAATACTCCCATTGTCGTGCAGGGCCAGCAGTTCACCCTCGAGGATTGGGGGCGAACCGCGCAATGGGAAATCCCAAACAACCCGTTTCGAGAATACAGTTGGACGCTAATCGCGTTGACGAATTTGTTTCCCGACGAGTACCAATGGCAATCTTCGGACGGCAAGCAATGGACACTCGAACCCTTGGTCGAGTTCGAGGCCAAACAAGATATCGGCGCAAGCCCCTGCGGAGGGATGCATCGCCTGATGGGATTGGCGCATGCGGTCAAGTATTGGAAACGTCGCGGCATGCAATTGCAGGGTGGGTATGCATTAGCGAATCAAGTCGTCGAGCAATCGATTGAATCGATCCGTCGCTTCCAAAATTCCGATGGGAGTTTCTCCACCAACTACACCCTGAGACCGGGGATGAGTTCCGATCTCAATACCCGCATCGGTACGACCGGACACACGCTAGAGTTTCTCGCGTATGCGATGGAGCCGGAACAATTGAAAGAAGCTTGGGTCGAGCGAGGGGTGGAACGCTTGTGCATCCTGCTGGATGCCGCATCGGACGTTGATCTTGAATGCGGTGGTTTGTATCACGGTTTGGGAGGGCTCCAATTGTTTCGTGCCAAACGTTGGAAGGAATAGAATTCCGTTCCCAGTTCCGATTGCGAGAGCGCTTTCACGGAGAACGCAATACCGCAGAGACCAACAAAAAAGGCCCGCTTGATTCCAAGCGAGCCCCTCACTTTTACGAGCCGCTTCACGTGAAATGAATGCAGCTGTTGTGTCTCAATCTATTCGGGCATGGCGGCGTTGGTTCCGTCGGAGATCGCTCCTAAGGCACGGTAAACGTCGCGAGTGATGTCGTTAGCAACAAATCGAACGCTACCGTCTGCAGCGGCAAAGTTTCCACCGCCGCTGTGTTCACTCACGAAGCCGTAGTTGTTTTGCCAATCATCCGCGCAAGCTTCCCAACCCTTGCGGATCGGCAAACCAGTTGCACCGGCGCAAACAGGAGGTTGGTTCAGGGGAATGCTGACCGTCCCTACGCTGCCATTGAACCAGAACCACCAATTGTGCGTCGAGAATGATCCAACCGATTCGCCCACCATCAAGGTGTTGCTCATCCCATCTTTGATCGATGCAATCCAAGTGTTGCAGGCTTGGCCGGCACGGCTATTGGCAGGCGATGGAGCAAAGCCAAGGTAACCTGCATAGAAAATCCCGTTGCCGTTACCGAAGGCATTTCCATTATTGGCAAGAAATGGATCGCTACCGAGCAAGCTGTTCATGGCTCCCGGACTACCAGCGATCGGAACGGTTGGGAAAGCGCCCCAAGCCCAGTTGGCACCGGAGACCCCTTTGTAGCTGGTCACGGCGTATTGTTGACTGTTGCTGCTGCGCTGAGCACGATTCGCTAGAAGGGCTGGCGTTGTATCGCTTGGACAACGAAAGAGGGAGATCCGTTGCTGGGCAATCCATGGATTGGTATTGATGGTCGGCGTGACCAATCCATTGAGGTTGCGTGTGTCGTTGGTGACGTCGAAGGTGCTGACCACAGCACGATAGATGTTGTCCATCTCGATATACGGGAGGATGTTCGTCATCCAGGAGACTTGAGTTACCTGCGACGGGGTCGGCTGCGGATCGGTCATGATGTCACCGACCGATTGAACGAATTGTCCGTAACTGCCGGGCAACTGCTTGCGAGCGGACTCGAAGTTGGTTGCAGCCAGCGCGAGTTGTCGAATGTTGTTCTGACAGGACATGCGACGGGCGGCCTCGCGAGCTGCCTGCACTGCAGGAAGAAGCAGACCGACGAGCACACCGATGATGGCGATGACCACCAAGAGCTCGACCAGGGTGAAGCCTCGTCGACGAAGCCGAGTACGCACCGACATAATAATTCTCCAGAATCAGAAAAGGTTGGTTCCTGTCATCGTCCATGCACTTGCAGGAACGCGAGCAACATCGTCATGCCCGTTTCGCCATCGCGGGTTAGCTCGGTCTGGATCCATCCGTCATCCAGTGGCGTCGAGAGTGTGTGTCCAGCCGCGGCGGTAAATCCAGCGCGCCCAGGAATGCTCATTCTCCTAGTCGCGTATTTCTTTATCCTACGGGCCACCTGCGCAATGTCAAGAAATCCGAAACTTTCACACCGATCTTTCGCGGTTTTCCGTTCTTTCCGGCCCAAATCCTCGCCGCGCGAGCCCCCCCAACAACTGTCCAAACAACCAGACGAGGCCGGAAGAAGCGAGAAGACTCACCAGCGGAACGAGCGGAGCCCGCATCCGCATGTTGCTCCAATAGATGCTATGCACCAGAACCAGACTGAGCAGCAACAGCGCTCCAGGCAGCCATCTCCCAACGTTGCTCGTGGTCGGTTGCCCTTCCAAAACGCGCCCGAAACCAAGACGTCGGAAGCTCCACCGCATTCCCTGCGCACATGCCAGTCCGAGCATGAGCGCGTACCAAGTTCCTATCCCTATCCGCATCCAAAGACTGGCCTGTCTCTGGGATGGCCACCACGCCCAAAACCATCCTTGGCGAACCAAACACCCGTAAAGAAACAGGCTTGGGTTGGCTCGAATCGTCTGGATCGCTTGATCGTTCGCAAACGTATCCAACTCCATTTCCGTGGGCCGCTCCAAACGCGCTCGCTCCTGAGCCCATTGGCGATGAAAGGCCTCTTCGTCCCACTCGCGTGAAACCGAATTCTTCCCATTCGATTTCCTCCAATGCGAATAGAGAACCGGATTATTGGCCAAATACAACGTGTATCCCCCATGGGTCGTCGTCAGAACCCCACGCCCCATTTGTTCGCGATTGCGCTCAAACCAAAAGCCTAAAACGAGGAACACCGCCATCCCAACACTCCCCCATCGAATCCATTCCATCCGACTCCGGTGCAGTGAGTTGTTAAAAGTTATTCGAATCCCTTCGGCCAAACCCCAAAGACCAATCCATACCATAGCCGTTGGACGACAAAGGGCAGCCAGTCCCAAGACCAACCCCAGCAGCAATCCTTGATTGATCGCTACCAGACGGGAGGAACTTGCTCGAAATATTGATCCGAAACCTGCCGAGTCTCGGCGGCTCTGGTCGCCATCGTTTCCAAAAACGATCGCCAGCCACCAAGCCAAGACGCTGAGAAATGTTGCAACGGTCTCGGTCATGACCAGCATCGATTGTCGCAACAAAATCGGATCGATCAGAACAAAGAGGGCTGCCAGTCGGCTCACCCAAAGCGATAGTCCCAGATGCTGCGCTAAAGACCATGTCAACAGACACGTGGCAGCACCCAGGAAGGCATGCCCAATCATGATCGCAATGCGATCATCGGTAATCGGATCCTGAACGGCTGGATCGACTGGTTTTGCCGACTGCACCCATGACAGAAGCCATGGGTAAACAGGAGGACGATAGGCCGTCGGCACCACGTGCCCCAGATCATCGATCCGCCCATAGGTCCCTGTCGCCGCCCACCCGCGCGCGAGAGCGCGGTACGCGTCGGGATCGGTCTCCAATGCACTGGGGACCAATCCAAAGACTCCCAGTCGGACGCATAAGCAGATCAAGCCGATCCAAACGGCTTCACTCCACCTACCTGGGTTTGAGTTACCAGCCGGACTTGAGTGGACGCGATTCATTGCTTGCCAACGCGATCCCTTCGTTCGTTCCGTTTTTGGTCCCGTTCGATCGCCCGGAACGCGTCCATCCGATGGATCGCTACCATCAGGCTGAGCCATGAGGATACTCACGATCCTGCAGTGGGGGCCGACCATCCGACCTTCGGCAATGCTTCTACCTGGCACGGCTGAATTTGCAGTTTTTCGATGCGGTCGGTGGCTTGTCTGACTGCTGTCCGGTCCAAGTGAGGTTCCAGCTTCATCCGAAACACTCGGGACTCTCCACCTTGCAACCGTACCACGCGTCCCTGGTGTTCCTCAAAGGACCGCGAATTGGGAAAGCCGGTCGCAGGTTCTATACCCAGTACATACCCATCTTCGACGGCCGCGGTGTTCTTCCAAAAGATGATGGAGGGCAGAGTCCTCGTATCGTAATGGATCGAATACCCGAGACTGTTATCGCTATTGGTCAACATGGCTTGAGACCAATGCTGGTCATCCGCAAGGGGTTTTCCAAAGTAAACCTGTTCGCTAAACCCGGACTCAGGACCCAGACACTCCTTCCAAGCGTGGATCCCTTCGGCCGCCCGCGCGTCCCTAGGTGCAACCGTCGCCAGTGGAGCCCAGATTCTCGAGCCCGACTGCAATAGCGGCTGACCCAGATTGATGTGGTAGAGCAACTGCATCGATCCGGGTTGGGTCAAGACATTCGTCACTTTGTCGGTGATTTCCAGCATCGAACGACCTGGATAAAACCGGATTCGAGTCTCCAATTCGAGCGAATAGATCAAGAACCGGGACTCGATGACTTTGCCGATGACTTCTAGATATCCTTGCTCTGGATCGACTTCCAGGGACAAGGAATAAGCGGGCAGATTGGCGATGCGCCCATGGAGCGGATAGCGAAGCAACCCTGCGGAATCGAATTCGGGTGCCCCATTGCTCAACAATCCACATCGCACGACCAGTTCATCGAAGCCTTCGAGCCAGCCGATGCCGGACGAGTCGTGCACGGGAACCAGCGCTGGATGGACCGGGCCACGCACGGGACTCTGCCATCCAAACTCTATTCCACCCGCCCAGCATTTCCAGATGCCCATGCCACGGTCGGGGAGAAGGGTCGCCGTCAATGCCCCCGTATCGATGCTCAAGCAACGCATTCCAACCGAACGTCCATTGCCCCAATCGGACCAATCGATTTGAAACTTCCCGCCAGGAACGGGTATCTCGTTCGGACACGCGCTGTTCCCTGAGTGCCAGGAGTTTGGGGACGCGGGACGGAAAAAAGGGGGGTGATGGACAGTATCTGTGATGAGATCCCAGCGTTGAATCATGGTTCGAATCCTTGGACGAAGATAAATATGGACAACAACGGATGGATCCAAAGACATCGCGAGATGGATTGCATCGCGCGATCATTCAACCGATCGTTCGCCAGGCCATTTTGTGCTTCCACGTACTCCAAGCCGACTTCCGATGGCAAGTTGCCGAAGGATCCCACCGAGAGTTTCTCTTTGCCGAGAGCTTCTCTTTGCACCGTCCAAGGAATGCACCGTCCAAGGAATCGGGATGGACGTAGCTAGCCAATGGGATGGGATTGCCGACCAATCGAATACAGTTCGAACCCGATCTCTTCCAACCGTCTCGCGTCCATGATATTGCGACCATCGAACACAAAGGCGGGGCGATGCATATCCGCGAATACCCGCTCCATATCGAGCGTCTTGAATTCGTCCCACTCGGTCAATACCGCGATGGCATGGGCCTTGTTGGCGGCAGCGTACGCATTATCTACCACGGTGACGTTCTTCGCGATCAATTGCTTATAGTGTTCCGGAATCACTCCAGAAGCATCCCGAAAACTCTCCTCCAAATCCCCTCGGATGCGGCTTTCGGGAACACGCGGATCATAAATGACCAATCGAGCTCGCTCCTCGAGAAGATTGCGACAGACATAAATCGATGCCGACTCGCGAGTATCGTTCGTGTCTTTCTTAAACGCGAATCCCCAAATGGCGATTTGTTTATCGCTGATCGTATGAAACATGGTTCTTGCGATACGAGACGAGAACCGATTCTTTTGGTAGTCATTCATGACAACGACTTGTTCCCAGTACTTGGCCACTTCGTTCAATCCAAAATGCTCGCACAGGTAAACGAGGTTCAAGATGTCTTTTTGAAAGCAGGAGCCCCCAAAGCCGACTGAGGCCTTGAGGAACTTTGGACCGATGCGAGAGTCTGTTCCGATAGCGCGAGAGACTTCGTCCACATCCGCGCCGGTTGCTTCGCACAGGGCGGAGATGGCGTTGATCGAGGAGACTCGCTGCGCGAGGAATGCATTCGCTGTCAGCTTTGACAACTCACTGCTCCACAGATTGGTCGTTAGGATTCGCTCGCGAGGAATCCACCGAGCGTAGACGTCGGCAAGCAACTTCACGGCGTCTGCAGATTCTCCGCCGATCAGTACCCGATCGGGCTGGAGCAAATCCTGAACGGCCGTCCCCTCGGCCAGAAATTCTGGGTTGCTCAATACATCGAAGGTCGCATCCGAAGCGGAACTTTTGAGAATCCGTTTCACCGCTTCTGCCGTTCGCACCGGCAGTGTGGATTTCTCAACAACAATCTTGTGACCTTGGGAACACTCTGCGATTTTGCGAGCGCACTTTTCTACGAACTCGAGATTGGCCGCTCTTCCGGCTCCAATGCCAAAGGTTTTGGTTGGTGTGTTTACCGAAATGAAAACGATATGGGCATCGCGAATGGCTTTGTCGACCTGCGTTGAAAACGTCAGGTTTCGCCCTCTGGCTTCTTCGACGACTTCCTGCAACCCTGGTTCGTACACCGGGAGATCGGAAGAATTCCACTGATCGATGCGGGCTTGATTCAAATCCACGACGTGAACTTGAATATCGGGACATTGCTTGGCGATCATCGCCATGGTCGGGCCGCCGACGTAGCCTGCACCAATACAGCAAATCCTTAGGGGGCCATTGCTAGGAATCGTTGTCATTTGCGACGGTGTCTTGTACGAGAATCAACAGCCGTCCATGGGAATCAGGCAGCCGTCCATGGAAGCTTTGGAAAACGCCTATAGTATGTTTGACGACTGCCGATAGGGTAGCCCTTTTTGATTCGCCCGTTCGAAAATCCAATCCTGGAGCGTTTTAAGGGCATCGACAGATGCTGAACACGGTCGCAAAGCAAACCAGCCACCCACCAAAAACTTTTTTCCGAGCGTTGTAAAATCGCCCAAAACGCATTGGAAGTTTTTACAAAACACGCTGCTGCCAACGTCCTCCTAGATTACCTATGCCTTGCAAATAGTCTTTTTTACTCGCTTCCATGGGTTTGGCATGGCATGTGCTTTACTTGGTTTCCGTTCTTGCCAGCAGTCGTTTGACCGCGGCATGAATAGCTTGAATCGAGGGAGTGGTGGAACCGCTTCCAATGAATTCTGAACTTTGCGACAGTTTGCTGATTTGCGAGGCTTTGGAATGACCCGAGCAAGGACGTACCGTGATCTTAGTGGCGTCGAACATCCAGTAATCTGGACACAACCGACAGACCTTCGCACAGGTTAGGCCCATCTTTCACGGTGAAAAGGGCTCGCTGCATTGGCGTTTCGGCGACGCGGATGCAGCGAGCCTTTTTTGTTTTGTCTCGGAGATCCGCCGATCCACCTGCGCACGTGGATTCGCCATCCCTCTTTCGCTCCCCGCTCGATGGAATGGTTGGCTGCAAGACCTGGAACATGCATCTCGTTTTTTAGATCAATCGGTCTTTAGATCAATCGGTCGCACCAAGCGTGGATGATCCGAACGATCATCGGTATGTCTCGATCGCTGGATGTTAACAAGTGGTTGCTTCCCGGAAGTGCTACCAGCGTTCTTTGGCTCAGACCATCGGGTTGGTGTCCGCGCGCATGCGTCTCCGAACGATAACCGGAATTGATCAGCGCGTGTTCAAACGCAACCGTTTCATCCTCCGGAGAATGGAAAATCAAGACTGGCTTTTGAAGCGATCGAACCCGATCGCGCAACCGTTGTTGACGAAAGTCCTCAATCATCTGTTGATGGATGGTGAAACTCTGACCACCGATCGATACGATGCCTTGACCTTCGGTGGCGATGCTTGGGGCCATGCTCATGAGAAGTTCCGCCAGATGAATCGTGTCGCTTGGAGCGGCAACGCCAATGACTCCAACAACACTCGGAAGCGAGTCCGCCATCGCCAGACTGGCGGCGCCTCCAAAGCTGTGCCCAATCAAAAATCGTGGCGCGTGGTACTGGGCAGACAAGTACTCGGCCGCCCGGCGAAGGTCTTCGCAGTTGGTCGTGAAATTCGTTTCGGAAAAATTCCCTTCGCTCCCCCCGAGCCCGGCAAAATCATACCGCAAAATCCCCCATCCCAACTCAGATAGGCCGCGCGAGATCCGAACGATCGCTTTGAGGTCTTTGTTACAAGTAAAGCAATGAGAGAACAGTAACCATCCTTTTGGTTCTGCAGCAGGCAACTCCAGAATGCCTGACAGGAGCAAGCCATGGTGTCCAACGAATTGGATTCTTTCACTCTTTTTCAACATGCAGGCCAGCATCCTTTCTCGGCGCGATCACGGTGCGCATACAACTTTTAATACTCACCCGGGAGGTCAGGTCTGTCGGACTCGAATTGACTAACGAACGCGCCTGAGGCGCACTTGTCCAGTATCACCGGCAGCTTGAAAGGAACCCGAGAGTTGGGAACCGGATACGACGGTATCCATCGTATAACTTCCGAGGATTGGCCCCAATTTTTTGGATGCAACAAGATGCGTGTTGCCGTTTTGGTCCAAGACAGGTTGCAGTTCCGCGCGATAGGCAAACGGTATCACCCCCAAGAAGCGTCCCGAAAACTTGGCAGAATAGGTTCCGTTGGCAGTGGACCGGATGACTGCTTTCATCGGCCCGCGATGTCCGGTGGAACCACTATTCCATTCCCCACGCCAAATACCGACCGGGTCTCCGGCCATGGCACCGTTCTCGCACAGACCAACCCCTACGAGGACAAGGATCGCGATCAAGGCATGAACGACGTGCGGACGGACTACTATGAATGGCATTGTTAGGGATTCCATATTCAAAACGGATCTCATGAAGTGGGGGAAGGAGCGACAGATTCGGCGTCGGTGCGGCGTGCGATGCGCGGTCAATTCGAATATCATCGAAGGCAGGGGCACTTTGTTTTTAGCGCCGAGGATGATTACCCTCCAGTTTAG
The DNA here is from genome assembly GCA_037144155.1 of Planctomycetota bacterium. GTDB lineage: Bacteria > Planctomycetota > Planctomycetia > Pirellulales > Pirellulaceae > JBKCUI01. The sequence goes on from JBAWXH010000052.1 coordinate 19,181, forward strand.
TTCGATCCTGATCCCGGAGAATGTCCATTTCCTCACGAAAACAGATCGCTTCGATCGCGAACAATTGGCAAATCCTTCTCGGTGAACCGTCGCACGGAAACTCGGAATGGCGGCGGGAGCGATGGAAATTGCTTCGGAACGGTCATTCTTTGTCCTCCGATCTTCCAGCACTTGGATGGCATTGGCGTATTGACCATGACTGCAGCCCGGAAGGGTACGGTCCAGGTTCGTCCCGCGTTACCAAATTGCGTTTGCGCTCGGTCCATTATCAGGACGCGTGCGAGTGTGTCGTCATGTTGCCACGACCGACGCGAGCCACAGTTTGTGTCTCAACACAAATCGGCTGCGGTGTCGGTTGCACATTTTGCGCTACCGGCAAGATGGGTTGGCAACGCAATTTGTGCACGACAGAAATACTCGAGCAGGTTCTTCTCGCTCGCCAACGGGTCGGTGACTGGAGCTCGTCTCCGAAGCGGAACATTCATTTGCGGAACGTCGTATTCATGGGAATGGGGGAGCCGCTTCACAACGATGGGGAGTTGCATCGCAGTTTGGAATGGCTCATCTCCGATAAAGGGTTCGGATTTTCTCCACGTCATCTGACGGTATCAACGGCAGGAGTACCCAGCAAGATGATCGAATTGGCGGAGCGGTTTCCGCGAGTCCGTATCGCCCTGAGCCTCCATGCTGCAGAAGCCGAATTGCGCCGGCAATTGGTACCTCGCGCTACGCATGACCTGGAATCGCTGCGCAGCGCGATTCGACAAATCAACGCCATCGATCCACGCGGTCCCGTTTGGATCGAGATCGCGCTCATCGCAGGTATCAATGATTCGATAGAGCACGCGCATGCGATCCATCGCTTCTGCGAAGGACTGCGCGTCGAAATCAACGTCATTCCATATAACGACACATCGCACGCAAGCGGACTGACCGTGGACCAGACAAAGGTTGTCCAAGCTCCCTCGCGAGAAACGGTCCGTGCCTTTGTCGAAGAATTGCGAGGACTGGGTTGGTATACCACGTGGCGAAACACTTATGGTGACTCGATCCGCGCCGCTTGCGGACAGCTCGCAACCGGCTTGACGACCCAATCCTCAGTTTCGTCCGGATGCTCCGATGATACGGTGAATCAAATGAAAAACGGGGACGACACCAGATGGTAGACGTCCCCGTTTCTATGCGATCTATAGCATTCCGAAACGCTTAGAAGAGTCGATTAGACCATGTCTTTGAGCTTCTTCAGAGGTCGAACCTTGACCGACGTCGAAGCTGGCTTGGGGTCAGCCCACTTCATTTCGCCGGTTTGCGGATTGCGAACTTGACGCTTTGGCAGGGCTTTCTTTTGGATTCGAACGACTTTGGCTAGATCGGGAATAACGAACGTGCCAACACCTTTCTTGCCCACAGCATTTGAAATCTCTGACTTCAGTGCTTCGAACACTTCGGCGACTTGCTTCTTCGACAGGCCAGTGGTTTCGGCGATGTTCGAGAAAATCTGGACCTTGGTAAGCGGCTTGTCGACCTTGCCTGCTGCTTTCGCCATAGGAGGAATACCTTTCAACAAATATCGAATCGTGATGCTGTCCGACAGAGGACATTGCGGTTCGCTGAATTAAAGGACACGACTCATAAATTGCAACCGGCAAGTACCAAAAACGTCAGGAAAACGTTGGTTTTTTGACCGAATTCTCGAAAAAGCCTTGGGGATTTAAATCTTGCTTGGCAATATTCCAGGTTTTTTCATGAAAAAACGGGGAGTGGGGCCTAGAAAGACGTCGCCACAGAGATCGCGTCTCGCGAGGCATCTGCCTTTCGCGAGACTCCGACGACATGCCTCTTGCGCGGCGGATTGTGCGTGACGGAATCGTTCGTGGACACCGCGATGGAATAACGGCAATGTCGAGACTCGACCTGTGCTACTCCTCTTTGAATCGATAACCGACTCCACGCACGGTTTCAATCGCATCGGCTTCTGGGCCGATCTTCTTGCGAAGTGCACGGATGTGGACATCGATTGTCCGTTCGAGTACCAGCGTGTCTTCGCCCAAGGCGGAGTCGATCAGCTCGCTGCGATCAAAGGCTCGACCTGGCTGACGAATCAACGTATCCAAAAGTCGAAACTCGCTTTTCGTAAGTTCAACGGGTTGTTCGTTGACGGTAACCCGATAACGTCGACGATCTAGCGTGATTCCACAACGCGACACAATGTCGTTGTCTTCTTCGATGCGGGCTGTTTTGCGTCGCTGCAAGGCTTTGATTCTCTCCAGCAGCACGCGGACACTAAATGGTTTGGTGACGTAATCATCGGCGCCCACGGAGAACCCAATGAGCTGGTCCGCTTCCTCCGTTTTGGCAGTCAACATGATGATGATCGCGCCGGCGGTTTCGGGTTTCGAACGTATGCGACGACATACTTCGATCCCGTCCATGAAGGGCAACATCACGTCCAGCAGGATAATCTCGGGAAGCTTTAACTGGGCTTGGCTCAATCCGTCGCGGCCATCGATGGCGAGCGAAACTTCATAGCCGGATTTGTCCAAGTTATAAACGAGGATCTCGGATAGAGACCGATCATCCTCGACAACAAGTATTTTACTCTTTGGCATACCGATCATTCAGCGATGGGTAACATGATGGATCCATTCGACACTATGACTTAGGGAGGTTGGAATTGTTCTGCCGATGCCGAATGATGATTCCATCGACCATGTAGATAATGTCCTCTGCAATGCTCACCGCGTGATCACCGATCTGTTCCAGATGTCTCGATGCGGAAAAACAATGCAAGGCTGCTACGATTTGCGAATGGTCTCGTTCCATCAAACGTGCCAGAGTCTCGATCACTTCAACGTTCTTTGCATCCACGGGGTCATCCTGCGCGATCACGCTGTGGGCAAGGGCGGTATCTCGACGCACAAATGCGTCCAGACTAAACCGCACCATCTTGGTGATCATGCTGGCCATCTCGTTGATACCCGCTGGGATCGGGAACTCTGGGTAAGGGCAGAGGCTGTCGGCCCGTTGTGCGATATTGCACGCTAGGTCGGCAATGCGTTCGAGGTCATTGTTCACTTTCATCATGGTGGTGATCCGACGCAAATCGGCTGCCACCGGTTGATGCAAGGCCAACATCTTCAGACATTCTTCTTCGATACGAACTTCGTCTCGATCGATCTCGGTGTCCCGAGCGACCACTTCGCTAGCCAACGCGCCGCGCCGTTCAACCAAAGACTTGACCGCCAACGCGATCATGTCCTCGACCTTTCCGGACAGCTTGAGCAGGGATTGGTGCGCTTCGTTCAGATCTTGGCTTAAATGCAATGACATCTTCCTCTTCCAGTCGGAACAGATGGTAACCACCGTATATGAAGGAAGAGTTAATATAGCGTTAAGAGGCCAAGGAGGTCAGGACTTTAGCAGTTCGCTGATGATTCGCTGTGGCTCGACACCGGTCAGCCGATTGTCCAGGCCCTGGTAGGAGAACGAAAATTGTTCGTGATTGATTCCCAAGCAGTGGAGGATGGTCGCGTTGAGATCGTTCACATGCACAGGATTTTCGACGATGTTGTAACTGTAGTCGTCGGTGTTACCGTATTCGATCCCGCCCCGAATCCCTCCTCCTGCCAGCCAGGCAGAGAAACACTTGGGATGGTGATCCCGTCCATAGTTATCCTGGGTCAATCCTCCTTGGCAATAGACTGTCCGTCCAAATTCGCCTCCCCAAACGACGAGGGTTTGGTCTAGCAATCCGCGTTGCTTCAAGTCCCGGATCAGCCCTGCACAGGCGTGATCGACATCCCGACACTGGGCAGGCAAATCGTTTGCGATGTTCCCGTGTTGGTCCCAACCGCGATGGAGGATTTGCACGACGCGCACTCCCCGTTCGACCATGCGTCGGGCCAACAAGGCGCTGGCTGCGAACGTTCCAGGCTTGGTTGCTTCTGGTCCGTACAAATCGAGTACCGATTGCGGTTCGTCTGTGATTCGGACCAGATCGGGGACGCTGGACTGCATCCGATAGGCCATTTCATATTGCGCGATCCGGGTTTGGATTTCGGGGTCCTGCCATGATTCCCAGCGATGATGGTTCAATTCCGACAGAGCATCGAGCATCGCTCGCCGATCTCCTGCCGTAACCCCCTCGGGATTGCGAAGATAAAGGACTGGGTCCGCACCGCTGCGCAATGCCACTCCCGTAAAGCGTGTCGGCAGAAATCCACTGGACCACATCCGGGTAAAGAGAGCTTGTGCTGGGGCGGTCGCAGACCATGTCGGTGTCAACACGACAAACGCGGGCAGATTATCGCTTTCGCTCCCCAAGCCATATGCCAACCACGATCCGAGGCTGGCCTTACCAGGGACCTCGCTCCCCGTCATCACAAACGTGCACGCAGGATCATGATTGATGGCGTTGGTGTGCAAGGTTTTGATCACCGCCAGCTCATCTACCACACCTGCTGTCTGTGGCAGCAATTCACTGACCCAGCGTCCACATTGGCCATGCTGAGTAAACTTGAATTTACTGGGGGCAACCGGCAGTCGCTTTTGCCCGCTGGTCATTGTCGTGATGCGCTGCCCTTGGCGAATCGAATCGGGAAGATCTTTGTCGAATTGTGCCTGCAATCCAGGTTTGTAATCCCAAAGATCAATCTGTGACGGCCCGCCGTTCATGTGGAGATAGATGATCGATTTGGCTTTCGGTGCAAAATGGGGGAGCCCCGGCAATGCCGGATGGACTCGTTCTACGATCTTCCCTTTGGCCTCATCTCCGAATACGGTTCGCCCCAACGTATTGCCCGCCATGGCTGCCAATGCGATTCGTCCCAGTCGCAATCCGTTTTCACTGAAAAACGTGCGACGGGTTTGCTGGAGGTGCCAGTTGCTAAAACGATTCATAGAGAAAGCTCGTATCGGGTTGTTTGTGCTGAGGGCTGCGAGGCGTAATGGCTTGGTGGATCGCGTCTGGCTTAAGCTATGTTTCCATGGACTGCAATCCGGGTCCGTCCCGTCGATCCATGGAAACCACCGCATGCCGTTCGGCGTGGGAGGTCCAAGGGACTTTCAAACATCTTGGTGTCAATTGCGTGTCACTGTCTCGTCGAGATTCAGCAACAAATTGCATATCAACGCCCATGTTGCCACCTCCTTCGGATCGAGAGTTGTGTCGCGCCAGCGTTCGCCCACTGTCGCGATGCGTTGCGCATCCTCCGGTGATTGATCCAATCGCTGACGATGCGTTGCCAACACGCGTTCTACGGTTTGCCGTTCCTGGTCATCCGGCGTTCTCGCCAGTGCCCATTCGAACAATCGCTGAATGCGATTGGCATCGTCGGTGATCGGCTCACGCAACAATCGCTCGGCCATGCATCGCGCGGCTTCGAAATGCTGGATGTCGTTCATCAATTGAAGGGATTGCAAAGGGGTATTGCTTCGCTCGCGCCGCGCGCAATACGTCTCGCGATTGGGCGCATCGAAATTCGACATAAAGGGGGGCGGGGCTGTCCGTTTCACGTACGCATAGAGACTGCGTCGATAAAGATCCTGGCCATGCTGCTGAATGTAGTAGCGTGTATTGGAGTCTCCATAGCCTACCGGTTCCCAGATGTTCGGTGGCTGATAGCTTCGAAAACCAGGTCCGCCAAGCGTGCGGACGAGCAATCCACTCACGGCCAACGCATTGTCCCGAATCTGTTCTGCATCCAATCGAATCCTGGGCCCGCGCGCCAGCAATCGATTCTCTGGATCCACCGTCAAAAGCTCGGTCGTCGCGCGCGAGTCCCTACGGAAGGCTTCGGTCATTACGATCTCTTTGATCAATCGTTTGACATCCCAACCCGTCGATTGAAATCGATGGGCGAGATGATCGAGCAACTCCGGATGCGAAGGGGGAGACCCTTGGGATCCAAAGTCTTCGGATGTCTTGACGATTCCTATTCCAAACAGCTGTTGCCAAAAACGATTGACGGTGACGCGAGCCACCAACGGATTGTCCTCGGCGACCAACCAACGTGCCAAATCCAAACGGTTCGGTTTTTGAGGGTCGGCCGCGATCAGCGCCGGCAAGGTCGCTGGCGTAGAGGGAGATACCGGTTCTCCCTTGGCATCGTATTGACCGCGCGTCATGACATGGGCTTGCCTCGGTTCCCCTCGGTCCTTGAACACCAATGTTCCGGGGAGGGCATCTTCGAGCGTCTGCCGAGCCACGCGTGCCTCTGTCCAAGCTTGACGGGCACGAAGCACTTCCTCGGGCACGTCCTCAGCGATGAGTGCTAGAAAATAGTTTTTTACCCCTTCGCGATGGAGTTTCCCAGCTTCGCTTTCCTCCCCTTCCTTGATGGCTTGGGCAACCTCGGCCGAAGCATACGGGGCGGACTGTCCTTTGGCTTTCCGCCACCACGCTTGCCAATCGGAACGAGCATTCCCCTCCGCACGGGACGTTCCGCTAACGGAGATTGCATCCCAAGCGGCAATGCCGCCAAACAATCCGACTTTCCATTCCTGAACGGCGGCGCCAGGAGGGAGATCTATATTGGGCACACGCAGCATTTGCCATGCGCCTCGGCGTGGGAGCTTCCCAATGATCCGATCTGCCCCGGCATCGACCAACGCGGCATCTTCGGCACGGTCGGCCCAAACCCATCGCCGAGCCCCCTGGTCCGTTCGAACTTCCAGAAAGATCGCTTGTGGGGATTCCAAGGCATCGGTTCGAACCCACGCCTGCAACTGTGCATCGGCAGGGATCCAATTGGGAACCAAGCCGCCCGAAAGGACTTGTTCCATCTTGTTGCCGAACTCGGTCACCAACGCGCGACGCCCCATCGGCACCGAATCATCGAGCGAGGTCCATTGGATACCATTGCGGCTAGTATTGCGTTGATTCGTTCCCAAAGGGAGTTCATCATCGAGCCAAACTTGGGTCATCGGACGACCTGCTTCTGGACGGATTTCCGGCGCTTGCGGACCCCATCGCTTGACCAAAGCGAACAACTCGTTCCGCGCGTTTCCTTCTTGTCCGCGAAGCTGATCCAACTCCTTCTTTTGTTCCGGACTGGGCAATCGAAGGAAGGGTGCAGTCGTGTTGACGTTTCCATCCATCGCGGGATCCGCGGCGCTGTAGAAGAACGAGTACATCGAATAAAACTCGCGTGTCGTCAACGGATCGTACTTGTGATCGTGACAAACGGCGCATCCTCCTGTCAGACCCAACCACGCCTGCATGGTGGTGCTAGTACGATCCACCGAGTATCGGAACAGAAATTCCTCATCGATGGCTCCCCCTTCCGAGGTGGTTACATTGCAGCGATTAAAGCCGGTCGCGACCAACTGCGACTCCGTGGCATTGGGGAGTAGATCCCCTGCCAATTGCTCGATCGTGAATTGGGAGAAAGGCATGTTGGATTGAAAGGCCCGAACGACCCAATCACGGTAGGGCCAAATCATGCGGTCGTTGTCCAGATGAAGGCCATGCGTATCCCCATAGCGCGCCACATCCAACCAGTGCTTGGTCATCTCCTCACCGTAATGCGGGGAATCCAGATACAGGTCGACCAAGCGTTCGTACTCCGTATCGGTCGGATTCGCTGCGAATCGATCGACGTCCTCCAAACTCGGTGGCAAACCGGTCAAAGCGAACGCCAGTCTCCGAACCAACGTTCGAGCATCGGCTCGACCCTGTTGTGTGAGATGGCGTTCCTCGATTTCATGATTGAGCCATCCGTCGATCGCTCGTGCGGCATTGCCTGCGCCGTCCGAATCTGTCTTAGGTGCAGCGATAGGTTCAAACGCCCAGTGCTTTTCGTATTTCGCGCCTTCGCGAATCCATCGTTCAATCAATGCTTTCTCGTCGTCCGAAAGCTGCCGCGTTACACCGGGTGGCGGCATGACAACCTCGGCATCCGCAGATTGAATTCGCTGCCAAATTAGGCTTGCTGCGGGATCCCCTCCAACGATGGCTTGACCACTATCGCGCAAGGCCATCGCGGCTTCCGATAGGTCCAGTCTCAAGCCCGCTTCGCGATGCGACGCATCTTGACCGTGGCAACGAAAACATGCTGCCGACAGAATCGGGCGAATATCCTGATTGAATCGCACGGGTTGGCGATCGTTTTCGGTAGCCACAGGGGATATGGAACTTTGGCCAAACGCGTGAGTCGTGTGCAATAAGCACGCGGACCAAACCGCCCAAAGGCAAAGCAAGAAACGGCTCATAGGTGGGATCGATGGCGAGGGATGGGGGAAGGGAGTTAACCTCTCCCATTCTAATCGATTCAGTCCCGCCTGAGGACAGAAAGAACCCCTGGCCTAGGTCTTTCAAATAGTCTGCGACACGGAGTCGAGCCGCGGCAATTATTCGTTTCTAGACTGGCTGGGAGGAGTCCGGCTAGGCTGCTGACTTCGCCGCAACGTGATCCGGCGAAGAAAGGGTTCCCGTGGACTCGATTGGGCGGACGGAGAGATCGAGTCTGCCGAGGAAGGGGGAATAGCGATCTGTCCCGAGCGAGCGCGTTCCTGCGAAGTCGTCATGTTCGTTGCTGCCGGGACAGGCGTGGGACTGTCCTGCAGATTGCCCAAATATTGCTTGCGTACTTCCGGATGTTTTTTGACCTCGTCAGGAGTTCCTTCGCAAAGAACGACCCCTTTGCTGATGACATAGCAGCGATCCACCGTCGACAGGATTTCGAGGGCCGCATGGTCCGTGATCAAAATCGAAATCCCAGCATCACGAAGCTTGAAGATGATCTGTTGGATATTTTGTACCGTGACAGGGTCGATCCCCGCATAGGGTTCATCGAGCATGATGATTCTCGGATTCGAGACGAGGCATCGAGCGATTTCCAATCGTCTTCGTTCCCCACCGGATAGCTTTGCCGCTCGCGATTTCCGGATATGGGTAATCGAAAACTGCTGCAGCAAATCATCGGTCCGCTTCCTTCTTTCCGACCACGAGTATCCCAGCATTTCCAGCACAGCGGAGATGTTTTGTTCGACGGTCAGTTTGCGAAAGACGCTCGAATCCTGAGCGAGATAACCCATGCCACCATCGCGGGCGCGAAGAAACATGGGCCAGTAAGTCACCTCTTCCCCACCGAGGAAGACTTGACCACGATCCGGATGGACCATGCCACACGTCATTCGAAAGGAGGTCGACTTACCTGCTCCGTTAGGACCGAGCAGTCCGACGATTTCTCCCGTACCGACTCGCATCGAAACGCCGTTCACTACTTTTCGACGGCCGTATGTTTTTTCCAGTCCGACGACGTTCAGAACATCTGTGCTTGTCGTTTGCATGCTTGGTTCCATCCTTGGAAAACCAAATGAGAAATCGTGTTGCTGAATCGATAACCTTATCGAATCAAACCCATCCGCTGCACATTGGGAAGGAATGGGATAGGAGCATTCCAATAATGAGGCCAGAACACCATGACGGCGCGACCGATCAACAGTCGCTCCGGCACGTGATGTTGGTACCAGGATCGCGCGTCTTGCGAGGCGGCCGAGTTATCGCCCATGGGGAAGTAGGCATCGGATGCCAAAGGGAAGGTTACTCGACGGCGCGATCGAGCCATCGGAGAGGCTCCCCACGCGTTCGCATCACTCAAAAGAGCATTGCGGTTCAGCGCATCCTCGGTCGATGTATTTCGGTATTGCTCGCGAGTGTAGCGATGCAACTGCCCTAAAAAGGCATCGACCCTTGCGGATGTGACGGAACTTCGGATGGTGGAAAGGATATCGTCGTAGTCGGTCAAACCTTGATTGGTGCTGTGAGCGATGTAATAAATGTCTCGAAACACTTTGGCGCGATTCACAGTACACCCCCCACCCTGCACGCCGATGGCGACAGGTGCTGCATCCAAGGGGTTTTCTGGAGTTGTTCGCGGTACGCTCTGAAAACCCGGAATGGCTGCTTCAATCATGAATTTCCCCTGCTCCCCCCAAGGGATATGCGTGCCATTGACCCACAAGGTGAGGGAGTCATCCACGTTCGCAAACTTGATGACGTGTTGGCTACCAGCTCGCAGCGGGGTGGGCGCCGTGATCGATTCTACCCACCCATCTGTTGATTCGAAGGCCTTGATCGGCACACCATCGAATCGCAATTCGGCGGTCGCTTGTCCGGAGGACAAATCGATCCTACAAAGATGCTCGACACCCGCTTCGACAAGCATGAATTGGAGAGCCTTCGTACCGGGCGAAGTCGTCACGGACCATTCGCCGCAAAGGTCTCCGGTCCAATGCAGACCATCATTTTCCATCGGTCGCGAAAAGGGCCGGCTGAAGCCCAATCGCATGGCGCGCCTGGCTTCCAGCGGTGCGATGTCGCTATAGTTTTTAGGAAGCTGCGATGAGCTGGTTCCAAAAACCATCGATGCATTGTAGGCAGTGAAGTCGGAGACCAAACGATAGGAATCTGGCGGTATGGGCATAGGAAGCTTGCCCTCGGACACGATTGCGTCCCATTGAATGGGATCGAGGACGCGATGCCGAAATCGCAACTGCTTCCAACCTTTCTCGGGAGCTTGCTCGATCTTTGCAGACCAAATTGCATTCGTCCCTTCGACATTCCAATTCGGGACAACCCAATTTGGTCCGTTGTCGCCTGCTTCGCCACTCCAAGGATCGGGCACTCCTGCATCGACCAGTCGTTTGGCTACGTAAGCCGAATCGTAGATCGGCTGGAGCATGCTGCTGATGACGTGCGGAGGTTTCCTCGCGATTTCAAAGCCATCCGCGTTCTGTCGATTCATCGCCTCTTTCTTACTTCCGCGTGCGGCGGGTGGGTCGATGAAAATATCCCCATGCTGGATGCGAACTGTTTCGTCGGGACGGCCGATACAACGCTTGATATAGTTCAGACGAGCATCTTCAAGATGTTTGAAAACGAACACATGCCAGCGCTGAGGACTGCCCAATGCGTAGGCCAACTTGCTCACCAGGATGCGATCTCCGGAAAACGTCTGGTGATTGGAATTCCCTGACAAGTCCAAGATTTGCGGTTTTCGGCACAGAGGGCAAACGGTTCCGAAAACAAATTCATTTTGCTTTTCTCCAGTCTCGGAATACTCATTGCTCGCTCCGCATTGGTACTGAAATCCACACTCGGTGCACTTCACGTCTTTGTGGGCACCCATGAGGGTCGGTGCCATTGAGCCCGTCGGAATCACAAACGCTTCGGCGATGAAGGCCTTGAATAGAAGCGCCAAGACAAAGGCGATAGCTAAACTCTCCAAGGTCTCTCGAAAGACTTGGAACCGAGTCAGCTTCGGTTTGGCATTCTCGACGTTGGTTTCCGGTGTGGCAGTCTCAGTGTTCGTATTCATGCAGTATTTCTAGACGGACTCCCCGAAACCATCTTCGGGTTGTCCCTGGATTGGCCGAGGGCATTGGCAGATCGATCCCATCTCTCCGCGAATTGTTTTCCTCGCATAAATTTCGACTCGATGCCGTTACGTTGCCGCCGGCAATTCACGAACGCGAGAATCATCCCCACTGTTCGTCCTCCCCATGGTCGCTAGGAGTTGCTTTCGATTATAGAAAAGCCTACTTGGTATGACTGCGCGGCTTTTCGCAGTATTTTGTCAGCATTCCCAGGATTAGGAGACGAATCGAAATCTTGGAGACATCTTGACCGCGATCCAAAACACGCGGAACGAGCGTCCTTTCATTCCATGGCGTGGACTCAGCCGAAAAAAGTCGATCGTCGTTTTTTCGAGCCTGAGGCGCTAGCCGATTTTCGCACGTCGAAGGAAATCGGCTAGCGCCTCAAGCGCACTCTTGTTGGCCGTGTCTGCGAGGAGAGAGGCGAGCTTCGAAATCGCAAATCCAATAAAAAACCGTTGCTGCAGGTAAGCTCACCTGCAGCAACGGCATTTGTAATTTGCTTTTGCCTCGATCGTTCCAACGCGAGAGTCTCTTCACATCGTGACCGATACGGAGACGGCAATCGCGAGGGAAACGGATCCCAGAAGCGAGCTATTAGGTCTACTTGCTTTCGGGCTTGGCAAACTTCGCCTTTTCGTAGGCTTCTTCACCAAAGAGCTTTTCCAGCTTGTCTTCGTCGCTCATTTTCTCTGCTTTGCCTTGGCAATTCTTGCAGCAGAAAGCGATCTTTGCTCCCTTGAATTCAACAGTAGCATCCTTGTTGAGATCACCACCTGAGAATGGACAGGCTCTTTGTTCGACTTGTGCGGTCGAAATCAGCTGATGGTTGGCCTTGGACGAAAATGCCTTCTTGTCTGCGTCAAATTTGCCTTTGCAATTGTCGCAACAGAAGTAAACATTCCCTTCCTTCCATTCGCTCGCCTTTTCTTCCTTGGCGTTGTTCTTTTCCGCAAGCAAGCATTTCACTTTCGAAAAATCGATTTTCTCAGCGTAAACGGTCACGGCAGAGAAAGCGGCGATGGCTGCAAATAAACTGGCGATCAAAGTCTTCATTCGGTTCACTCCGTAAAGGTTTTAAAAGTTGCGTTACAGCGTCATGGTAGAGTAGAAGCTTGTCAAATGTCAACCGAAAGAAGCGGAACTTCTTGGGGGGCCATGCAAAAACTAGCGTTTCGGAACTCGTCGGAATAGGGATTGGCCTTCGATTCCCTAGGCCATGCGGGCCACGAGAAGTTCACGCTGGCACATCAATTCCTTGGGCATGGAGTGGTAAAGCCTGAGAAAAAACTCATTTTGGCTGGTAATCTCCGACAGCCAATCGTCTCTTCGGAACTCCATTGCCGCATCGAATTGGCTTTCCGTGAAACCGTCCAAACCTTCGACGCAGAAATCTTCCCAATCCGGAGTCCAGCCAATGGGCGTTTCATGACCGGGGGTGCGGCCTTGGCATCGTTTGACGATCCATTCGAGGACTCGCAAGTTTTCACGAAAGCCTGGCCAGAGGAATTTTCCCTGTTTGTCTTTGCGGAACCAATTCACGTGGAAGATGCGAGGTAGTCGGCGGATGTGTTTGCGCATGTCGAGCCAATGCGCAAAGTAATCCCCCATGTCGTAGCCGCAAAAAGGCAGCATGGCCATGGGATCGCGTCGCACGGTACCTACCCTGCCCGCGGCTGCGGCGGTCGTTTCGGATCCTTGGGTCGCCCCTAAAAACACGCCATGCGTCCAGTCGAAGGCTTGAAAGACCAATGGCATGGTCGTTGGCCGACGACCGCCAAAGACGATCGCATCGATCGGTACCCCTTCCGGATTCTGCCACTCTGGATCGATGTTTGGGCATTGCTGTGCGGGGGCCGTGAAGCGGGAATTGGGATGGGCTGCGAGTCGACCGCATTCCGGAGTCCATTCTTTTCCAGTCCAGTCGATCAAATGCGAGGGTGGATCCGAGTGCCCTTCCCACCACACGCCTCCCTCATCGGTGAGGGCCACATTCGTAAAGATGGTGTTTTGTGCCATGGCCTTCATGGCTGCCGGATTGGACACCGCCGAAGTCCCAGGGGCTACGCCGAAGAAGCCTGTCTCTGGGTTGATCGCATGCAGTTTTCCTGTCTTGCCCGGCCACAGCCAAGCGATATCGTCTCCCACCAAAGTCGTCTTCCAACCGAGTGCTTCATAGCGTTCCGGAGGAACAATCATGGCAAGATTGGTTTTGCCGCAGGAACTTGGGAAGGCCGCGGTGATATAAGTCTTGGCTCCATCCGGGGATTGAAGCCCCATAATGAGCATGTGTTCCGCCATCCATCCATGATCGCGCGCGATCGAACTGGCGATGCGGAGAGCCACGCATTTCTTTCCCAGCAACGCATTGCCCCCATAGCCGCTTCCGTACGACCAAACCTCGCGCGTTTCTGGAAAGTGAACGATGTACTTCTCCTCGTTGCAGGGCCACGCCACATCGGCGTCACCTTCCTCAAGCGGGGCTCCGATGCTGTGCAAGCAAGGAATGAACGGTCGATCGCTACCGAGTTTGTCCAGCACTTTGCGCCCCATATGGCACATGATCTTCATGCTGACGACGACGTAGGGAGAGTCGGTCAGTTCCACGCCGATGAGAGCCAGCGGGCTATCGACCGGTCCCATGCAGAAGGGGACGACGTACATTGTCCTCCCTCGCATGCAACCTCGAAATTTCTCGATCAACAATGCCCGCATCTTTTCGGGATCGGTCCAATTGTTCGTCGGTCCAGCATCCGATTCTCGCCTCGAACAAATGAATGTTCTCTCCTCGACCCGCGCCGTATCGGATGGACTACTTCTGGCCAGAAAAGAATTGGGATGCAAGTCTGGATTCAATCGCAACAATGTTCCCGCGATCACCAACTCCTCTGTCAAGCGATCCCACTCCTCCTGCGATCCGTCGCACCACACCACGTTGGATGCCTCACACAGCATGGCCGTTTCCATGACCCAGGTGACCAATTCGCGATGCGGGATCTCTGAAAACGCCGACATCATCGGATGCCCTTCGTTAGATTTTTGTGAGTGAGGAGGATCGAGAGCGATTGAAGGCTCGGCCATAAGGCGTCCAGCGTAAGGAACAAGGCTTGCGTCGGCATACGACTTCGAACGGAAAGTAGATACGAAGTCCCGGTGGCATGCGAACCTAATCCCAACAGGATCGATCCGACTGTCCTCCGTCCAGAACTTAGAACTCTAATGAATTTTGCGAAAAATGAGAACCAAGGAACCGCAAATCTTTCCTTGGGTGGCTGCGACCATCGGCTACGCTTGAGAGGGCTTTGGAAGTTCCTCGGAACAGCATCGAGCAACAACGACACGCAGAGACGGTCGATGTGACGGTCGATCAAGACGGTCATTCCCGTTCGGGACGCCGCGATTTGCGATCCTTTTTTCCTTTGGGTTCGAACGAACTCTTGTGGCGGAGTATGTGGTGGTAGTGTTGTGCAAAGCGGTGAGCCTCGTCCCTTATGTACTGAAGCAGGCGCAATGCAAAAGACTCTCGCCCCAACCGGATCGAATCCTTCTCGCCGGGACGGAAAATCTCTTCTTCCTTCTTTGCTAATGATATCAAGGTCGGGGGTTGGAGATCGCAATCGCGGAACGCAGCCAACGCGGCATTCAATTGTCCCTTGCCTCCATCGATCATCAACAAATCGGGAAACGACTCCTGTTCGTCAACCAATCTCCGGAAGCGGCGGGAGATGACTTCATGGATCGATCGAAAGTCATCGATCCCTTCTACCCCTTGGATTTTGTAACGCCGATAGCCAGGCTTGAACGGGAGCCCATCCAGAAATTGAACCACGGATGCGACCGTGTCAGTGCCTCCCAAATGAGCGATATCGACCCCTTCGATGACGCGCGGCTCGCGATCCATTCCGAGGACCCTTCGCAGTGCACGCATCCCTTTCTTGGGATCGATATAAAAGACTTCGGGCTGCGCGTGGGTATCGATTTCACCCCGTCGATCGAGATTCTCCAGCATTTGGATTTCATCCCGCAGGCGTGCTGCCTTTTCGAAATCAAGCGCCTTGGAAGCTTCCATCATCTCGTCGCGCAATTGCTGCAATAACCGTACACTTCCTCCTTCGAGAAAGGTCTGCAGTCGTTTGATGTCGCGCCGGTATTCGACTTTGCTGATCCGCTGATTGCAAGGAGCTGTGCATTGTTCGATCGAGGCCAACAAACAGGGACGAAACCATTGCCAACGGGGATCCCCTTCCTCGATATCCAGCGAACATGTTCGAAACTTGAAGACCCTTTGCATGACTTGCAAGGCACCGCGCAACTGCCCCGCGCTGGCAAAGGGACCATAGAGCTTGGCCCCCTTGTCCTTGGGAGTCCGGGTGACTTCCACACGCGGAAAATCTTCGTGGGTCGTAATCATGAGGTAAGGAAAGGTCTTGTCGTCTTTGAGATCCTTGTTGTGCCGAGGCTGGATGTCCTTGATCAATCGGTTCTCGGTCAGCAGCGCATCGACTTCGCTGGCGCAGACCATGTAGTCGATGTCGGCGATCTCGTGGATCCATTCCGCCGTTCGGAGTTCCTGTGCGGCGGCAGTCAGGAAGTAACTTCCAGCTCGCGAACGGAGGTTTTTTGCTTTGCCGACATAGATCACCACGCCGGAGGCGTCTTTCATTAAGTAAACACCGGGGACTTGTGGAAATTCCCGGACCTTCTCGGCGGAACGACGAAAGCCTAGGTTGCCCGACAGAAGATCTTGAATCCGACCCAACTCGGCGTCGGTCGTCTCGACCAGCAGTTCGTCGCCATCCCAAGCCGATGGATCCTCAAGGATTCCTTCTTCCGATTCTCTTTCCTCGTCGCTGGCAT
The DNA here is from genome assembly GCA_037144155.1 of Planctomycetota bacterium. Classification (GTDB taxonomy): domain Bacteria; phylum Planctomycetota; class Planctomycetia; order Pirellulales; family Pirellulaceae; genus JBKCUI01. Next base: position 35,417 of record JBAWXH010000052.1, read on the forward strand.
CGGATTGGTTGGGGAAGGACGAGGACGATGGCTGGCGGTCACGATTGGAGGACCCAACGGCTGGGTCGCCGGGGCCTGGATCCAGAGGGGAATTGCCTCCTATCGAAGATTGCGGGCCAGGTTCGTCCGGTTTCTCACCTGAATCGTTCCATCCCATTTTTCGTGCTTTCTTTGTTTCTAGCCACCATCAATGCGCTCTAAAGGGGGAATGTCCTCCTTTGATCGTTGGGGTTCCGTTGCCTGGTTGTGGACTGAAGATCCATTTTGCCCCTTGTGGACGGAGGTATCCCTTAGGTATTGTGTCTTGTCTTCTCAACGGACGTCATCAGATTTTCTAACCCTATGTCCATCCACGGTTCTGCCGCCGAATCGACCATTCAATTCCTCCACGGGATTCGCCCGACGATTCTACCATCGTTGCTCCTTTGCGACTTTGCAAATCTGCAGCGCGAAGTGGAACTGTTGGAAGAAGCAGGGGTGGACGCTCTTCATTTGGACGTCATGGATGGACATTTCGTCCCCAATCTGACGTATGGTATGCCGATCGTTCAGTCGCTGAGAAAGATCACCCAGCTCAAGTTGGATGTGCACTTGATGATCTCTGAGCCGGCTCAATACGCAAAACAATTCGTCGACGCGGGTGCCGATAGCATCACGTTCCACATCGAAGCTCTGCCTGAACCTGATGCCCTGTTGGCAGAGTTGCATGCACAAGGTGCGGTCTGCGGACTAGCAATCAACCCAGCCACTCCGATCGAACGATTACTCCCCTATGTCCCCGCGTGCGACATCGTGTTGGTGATGAGTGTACCTGCCGGATTTGGCGGGCAGCCCTTTGATCCCGTCGCGCTCGAGCGATTACGCTTGCTGCGCGAAACTTTTGGAAACAAATTGCTGTTGGAGGTCGACGGCGGCATCAATGCCGCAACGGTTGGACCAGCCACGGCCCATGGTGCGGACCTGCTTGTTGTAGGTTCTGCGATTTTCCGCGAGGCAGATTACTGCCAGGCGATGACGCGATTGCGAAAGAATTTTCAGCTTCCGAGCTAGCTTTGCATTCGCTTTGGTTTTGTTGGAGTTCAAAATTGTATGAGTAAAGTGTTGGTCGTTCGTCCAGGTTCGACCTCGTTTGATGAGCAAGAACGGATGAAGGGATGTTTGGACATCCCTCTCTCCGCTTCGGGACTTGAGCAAGTGCGTAAAACAGCCATTGAGATCGCGCCCATGCAGATCGCGGCTGTTTATTGCGGGCCGTGTGAATCGGCTCAAGCCACCGCGAAAGAGATCGCGGAAACGATTCGATGCAAATGGAAAGTTTGCGAGTGCTTCCGAAACCTTGATCATGGCCTTTGGCAAGGCAAATGCATCGAGGAAATCAAACGGCAGCAACCCAAGTTGTACAAGCAAGTTCAGGATAACCCGCGTATTTTCAGCCCTCCAGGGGGTGAATCGCTCGACGAGGCGGAACTGCGAATATCGAAACAATTGGCAAAGCTTCGTAAAAAACATGCGCACGAAACGATTGCCGTTGTCATTCCAGAACCGCTAGCTACGCTCGTGGCGAGCAAGCTCAAGTCCGTCGTTTTCGACGACCTATGGGCGTCCGAATGCGACACGGGATCTTGGGAAATCATTAGCGACGAGCCGGTTCAAGCCACGGTTGCGTTGGCGAATGTTCCCAGTCCCATTCCATCCACTGCAAGCTGACGGATTATTGATTTATCCCGCGAGGGAAAAACCGCGATCCCCAACGTGAGCTGTGGATTCGCGATTTCATTTAGCCGTTACGGAACACATCCAAGGCCCGATGACTTCCGTCCCGTTACTTTTTCCAAGAACTAAAGAATCTCGTAAAAAGGGTTCGATCATGGCGATTGCAGATTCCCCTAATCTTTCCTCGCATGAGCCTTCCGCTACTGCACGACGCGGTATTCCGGAAGGTCTCTGGGTGCGATGTCCAGGTTGTGGTGACTCGATCTATCGTAAGGAACTCGAGAAGAACCTTCACGTCTGTCCCAAATGCCGATATCACAACTATGTTTCGGCCTGGGATCGAATTGCGCAGCTTCTCGATCACGGTACGTTTGAAGTTTGCGATGAGCATGTGCTTCCGATGGATCCGCTCAAGTTCTCAGACAAAAAATCGTATGCGGAACGATTGGCTGCCGAGCAACTGCGAACAGGACTGACCGACGCGGCGCTTTGCGGCACGGGCATGATCCGTGCGCGTCGCGTTGCCATCGCAGTCACCGACTCGGCATTCATCATGGGTAGCATGGGTTCGGTCGTAGGTGAACGTTTGACCCGATTGGTCGAACGCGCAACCGAGCATTCGTTGCCTTTGATTATTGTCAGCGGTTCTGGGGGTGGGGCTCGAATGCACGAGGGGATTTTGTCCCTCATGCAGATGGCGAAAGTCTCCGCTGCCTTGGCTCGTTATCACCGCTCGGGAGGTCTCTACGTAAGCGTTCTCACGAATCCCACGATGGGTGGTGTCGCAGCCAGCTTCGCGAGTCTCGGAGACTTGGTCTTTGCGGAGCCCAAGGCACTCATCGGTTTCGCCGGCCCACGCACCATCAAAGCCACCCTCAAGATCGAATTGCCCGAAGGATTTCAAACCAGCGAATTTCTTCTCGAACATGGGTACATCGATCGCATCGTCGAACGCTTCCGACTCAAGACCGAAATCGCGGCCGCCATCGACTACTGCGGCAAACGCTAGAACCGAGACGTCAGGCCAGGCTTAGGCACCGCTGTACGGCTCATGGAACATTGAGGATTGCCCGACGCAGCCGAAAGTCGTCTTGAGAAAACCTCATGCGTTCGACCATTCCTGCCTTCCATTCCCGCCTTCCTTTCGGGCTTGCCCGAGGGAGGCTACTATTGGCGGCTACCTCGACGTAGAAAAGGGGCGAGAGGACCGTTTTTCCGTCCGTCGATGCCAATCGTGCAGATATTTCCCGCGTCGCACCCCGAATCTCGAACCCAAACGCAGGATTCCCGCTTTGCGGCATTCGCCAAACGACAATAATGGCAGCAGCGTTCGGTTGGACCGACAAACGAAACGGGTTGGTTCTGGCCAAAAGAATTCCTCCCCACCTAGATCACTTGGTAGCTACTGAGAACCTTCATGAGCGTGGTTTCCATCGACTCTGCGTTACCCTTTCCATCCTACCGCGAACTAGGCAATGAAGCCCTTCGCCAACGGATCCAGGCTGCCAAAGCGCAGCTCGGTCCTTCTTTGCTCATCCTGGGGCATCATTACCAGCAGGACGAAGTCATCGAGCATGCGGATCTAACCGGAGATTCGTACCAACTCAGCAGACTCGCAGCCGATAGTCCGGATTGCCGGAGCATCGTCTTTTGCGGGGTCCACTTCATGGCAGAGACCGCCGACATCCTGGCCAATCGCCCGGAGAAACTTGCATCGCGCCACGGCCAGCGGGTGTCGGTCGTTCTTCCCGATATGGCCGCCGGATGTTCGATGGCCGATATGGCGGCCATTCGTCAAGTCGAATCGGCATGGGAGCAACTGGGTGAGGTCATCGACACCAACCAGCTGACCCCTGTGACTTATATCAATAGCGCTGCCAGCCTCAAAGCATTCTGCGGCAAACATGGAGGGATCGTTTGCACGAGTAGTAATGCCAAAGCCGTTCTGGATTGGTCGTTCGCTCAACGCAAGCGGGTCTTCTTCTTCCCCGATCAGCATCTGGGTCGCAACACATCGCTGAAGATGGGGATCGGCAATGCCGAAATGCCGGTCTGGAATCCTCACGAAGATGAACTCGGTGGCAATACGGTCGCTGACATTGAGAACGCACGCGTCATCCTTTGGAAAGGGCATTGCTCTGTCCACCAAATGTTTCAGGCGACTCACGTCCACCAGTTCCGCGAAAAGATTCCTGGCATCAAGATCCTGGTCCATCCCGAGTGCCCTCAAGAAGTCAATGACATCGCGGATATCTCGGGTTCAACCAGCAGGATTATCGAGACAGTCCAAAAAGCGCCCGCAGGAACCAAGTGGGCCATTGGCACGGAGCTCCACTTGGTGAATCGTCTCAAGAAAGAACACCCTGAACAAGAAATCCATTTTCTATCCCCTTTAGTGTGCATGTGCGCCACTATGTACCGCATCGACTTGGCTCACGTTTGTTGGAGCCTTGAGAACATCGTTCAAGGAACCGTGGTCAACAAGATCACCGTAAAAGAGGATGTAGCAAAATGGTCCCTCATCGCACTCGAACGGATGCTCTCGGTTCGGTAAGCCAGTGTGCTCCCCGCCGATGCTTCCCATTATCCTTTGTTGAAAGTTGACTATGTTCAAACTTCCGTACGTGTTGGCCTTCACTGCCATGACGGCCTTCTTTTGGGGGATCTATGGCATTGTGCTCCACCGAGGCACAGTCCTCATGGATCACAACTCCTTGAGAGCCTTTGTTGGAGTCGGATTGGCCTACTTTCTTATCGCCGTCCTTGTGCCCGTCGCTCTCCTCAATCGCAAACGGGAAACCGGTTACTGGTCGATGAGCGGCACGATCATGTCGTTGTTCGCCGGCGCGGTCGGAGCGCTGGGGGCGTTGGGAGTTACTCTGGCACTCGCCTTCAACGGTCAGGCCATCTACGTCATGCCGATCGTGTTCGGGGGTGCCCCCGTCGTCAATACGCTGCTCACTTCATGGCTCAACAAATCTTTCAAGCAGATTAAGCCGATGTTTCTGGTCGGCATGCTCATGGTCGCTCTGGGCATGATCGGGGTGTTGCTTGCCAAACCCCAACCCAAGGTCGACGATGTCGAGGTGGCCGTGAATTGGCTCGCGGTCGGACTGTCGATTGCAATGGCTGTCATCTGCTGGGGGGCCTACGGACCATTCCTGCATATCGGGCAATCCAAAATGGGGGGTTCCCGATTGCGCCCCTTCTGCTGTGTTGGGATCGCCTACTTCTTCATTGCGGTCGCAATACCAGTCGTGCTGTTGGAGTCGATGCAAAACAGCGGCCAATATACCTTCTGGGGAATGATTTGGTCGGTGCTGGCAGGGACCGCAGGCGCCCTCGGAGCATTGGGAATCATCCTTGCGTTTACGTATGGTGGCAAGCCGATTTTTGTCATGCCGTTGGTCTTTGGATTTGCTCCTGTCATTAACACCCTGACCAGTATCGTGGTCACCGGCAAATACGAAAGTGTGAACGCACTTTTCGCGGGGGCGCTGGCGCTGGGCATCGCTGGAGCAGTCACGGTACTTCTCAACGCACCCAAGGCCAAGCCGCATGGTGCGCCCGGAGATGCAAATGCAACCGCTGCTGCAGCAGTCGACAAAAAGAAAGACATTTCCGCGACCTTGCGCGAACTCGATCCGGCTACACGATCCAGCCACCCCGGCATGCGATCCGACCATTCCGTGGAACAAACCACGGCTATCTCGGAGGATGAGACACCCCACCCGTAACGAATCACTGTTTTCCTGGTGGGTAGAGAATCCTCCAGGTCATCCTCTCAGTTACAATCGAACTCCGGTTCATTCCAACCCTCCACGGACGATGCTTCCTATGAACGCTAAACGACGCGATTTCCTTTTGACGACGGTCTCTGCCGGTATTGCTGCAGGAATGACCCAAGGCGGATTCTTTTCGGCAGTCAACGCGGCCGAGGATCGCAAACTGGGCGTTGCCATCGTCGGCTTGGGGAGTCTTAGCACTCACCAAATCGCTCCCGCGCTTCAGAAGACGCAGCATTGCCGATTGGCCGCGATTGTCACGGGAACCCCTGAAAAGGAACAACTCTGGTCCGACAAGTACAAAATCGATCGACGCCATATCTACAACTACGAATCCTTTGACAAAATCGCTAGCGATGACGCAGTGGATTTGGTTTACATCGTCCTTCCAAACAGCATGCACGCGGAATACACGATCCGCGCGGCTCGATCTGGTAAACACGTCTTGTGCGAAAAGCCGATGGCCAATTCCTCCACCGAATGCCGCGATATGATTGCCGCATGCCAGAAAGCCCAGCGTCTCTTGGCGATTGGGTATCGATGTCAATTCGAACCGCGTCATCTTCGATGCCTGTCCATGGCGCAGGAAAAAGCGATGGGAGCCATTCAGAGAATCGAAGCCGGTTTCGGATTCGAAATCGGCGATCCGAATCAATGGCGGCTGAAGAGAGCACTCGCAGGGGGAGGTGCCTTGATGGATGTCGGCATCTATGCCTTGCAGGCCTGCCGCTACCTCACGCGAGAGGAACCCGAGACGATCATCGCCCAGGAAACCAAGACCGACTTCCGGAAATTCGCCGAAGTCGACGAATCGATCACGTGGTCGATGAAATTCCCCTCGGGGATCGTTGCGAATTGCAGCACGACCTATAGCCGAAATGGAACCAATCGTTTCCGAGCCTTCGCAGAAAAGGGTTGGTTCGGTATGGACCCCGCCTACAGTTACGGGGGCAATCGCATCGAAACCTCGTCCCTTCCGATCGAATTGCCGGAAACAGATCAGTTCGCCGCCGAACTGGACGCTTTCGCTCAGTGCATTCGAGACAATCGTGCGTCGCGCGCATCCGGCGAAGAAGGACTCAAGGATCTGATCGCCATTGAAGCGATCTATCAATCGATTCAAAACCAATCGTTGGTTCGCGTCCATAGTTGAGGTCTCTGGAATGCCGGGCAATCTCGATGCAAACGAACTTCCAGAGGACTCGCTTCGGACGTTGCGAATGACCCCCGTAGAAGGAGTCCGTTCCGACTTCGATCCGGAAGTTCAACTCTATCCAACGATTGCCTACCCGATCGATCGAGGATCGTACTGGCGCATCCAAGTCCACGGAAGATTGTGCCAGAACGTTCCTCCTTCATTGGCGAAACGATTCATGCTTAAGACGTTTATCCGAGCTCTCGACTTGGACGAACCCATCGTAAGCGGTCCCATCTTTTCCGAACGCATCCATGGTTTTCTCGTCGCTCCCATCGCCCGAGGACGCGTTCAGATCACTATTGCGGATCAAACCCTGGTCCTTCCTCGCAAGTCAAAGTCGAGTGGCCTGTTCGCTTGCAAGTTAGATATTCCTCGCAAACAACTCCAAGGATTTCGAATCTACGGCTCCTTGACGGGTGCGTCCCAACGTCCAGAACATATCGATGCGCCCGAGTGCACTATTTCCTGCGACAACGGACTCGCGCAAGCGGTCAGCACGGTCTTCTTGGCAGCCGAACGAGGCGTTAGCGTGATCAGCGATATCGATGACACGATCAAATACACCGATGTTTGTAGTCGCCGACGCATGCTGATGAGGACCTTTGCGGAACCGTTCGAACCGATTCATGGAATGGCGAGTGTGTATCAGGATTGGGAAAATCAAGGTGCGCTCTTTCATTATGTCAGCAGCAGCCCCTGGCAGATCTATGACGCCGTTCAAGAGTTCCTGACTACCAATAGCTTTCCGCTCGGAAGCATGCATCTCAAATGGTTTCGACTGCGCGACGAACTGTTCAAGAAATGGCAGATCGTGCGGCGTAAGGGAAAGGCCGGTGTCATTTCGGGACTGATCAAACGCATGCCACATCGACAATTCGTTCTGGTCGGCGATAGTGGCGAGAAGGATCCCGAGATGTACGCCAAGCTCGCCAGCAAACACCCCAAACAAGTCATTCGAATCTGCATCCGTCAAATCGATGAAAATCCGTTGGATGCCTCCCGGCTAAACAAAATTTACAAACGCTACGGCATGACCGTTCCCATCCAAGTCTTCGCCGAAGCAAACCAATTGGGGGATCTGCGCACCTAATACCGGCCAATTGCTTCTTACCCAACTCTGCCGGAGAACCGATGGCACAAACTTTAAAACGAACGTCTCAGGCTCATGCGGAGGGCTGGATTGCCAGTGGGATAGTCTTCTAGACTGTCGTTCCTAAACGATTGCGAGTGGATCGGCTAGCGCCTCAGGCTCATGCGGAGGGCTGGATTGCCAGTGGGATAGTCTTTTAGACTGTCGTTCCTGAACGATTGCGAGTGGATCGGCTAGCGCCTCAGGCTCATGCGGAGGGCTGGATTGC
>JBAWXH010000053.1:0-42786 GCA_037144155.1 Planctomycetota bacterium
TTGGATCCAGTGCCGCATCGACACCGGTTCCGGCAAAGGATGATCCCTTGTAGTAAACCTTGGTATTGGTCACAGCCACTAACGCATCGATGGTGAAGGTCACATTCGACGATCCACCATCTTCATCCGTACCGGTAATCGTCACCGTCTGGCTGTTGATGGGGACAGTCGTGGACAAGGACCAGCTCCACGTTCCGTCGGCGTTCTTCGTCACGGTCCCGACCGATGCTGTCAGCGTAACCGTATCCGCTGCGACATCATTCCATGTTCCGATGTTGGTCAACGTCGAAAGAACATTGCCAGATACAGAAGCCTGGGAAACACCCAATGCCGGAGCCGAGTTGGTTGCCGCGTAAGTGAAGGAAACGGTAGCGATTCCTCGCAAGCCGTCATTCGCAGTAATCGTAACCGGTGTTGCGGCCACGTTGTCAGCAGCCGCAATGCTCCATGACCATGTCCCGTCCGCATTCTTGACCACTGTCCCTACGTTCGCAGTGAGGGTAACCACATCCGTCACGTTGGGGTCGGACCACGTTCCCGAGTTGGTAATCGTCGTCCCCTCGGCGCCCGTAACGGCGGCGTTCGTCACTCCGATAACTGGGCTCGCGTCTTGTAGAATCCAACCTGGAGAACCGATGTCCGATGTACTGAAATCCGGTCCGAGCGACCTGATGCCACCGTCTGTGGAGACTCGAGCCGACTTCCAATTGGTTCCGACCGTATTGTCCTTGGTAACGTCGACCAAGTACACGCTGGATCCATTCGAGTAGACAGGCCATGCCGTTCCATCTTCTGCAAGGGGAACCGTATTGAGAGCAGCGCCTGACGCATCGCGGAAGGAAAGGACTTCGTTTCCTGCTCCTGGGTTATTGAACAGACCACCCCGACTCTTATTGCTGCCATCATCTTCTGTGGACCAGAAGACTCCAATAACCTTGGAAGTTGCCGGTACTGACCATTGCGTTCGGAAGAGCAAATCAGTATTCAGTCCGTAGAACGAATTGTAGAGCACAGCGACTTGGCCTGGATCCAAGGTCATGCCGTTGGCGATCGCACCCCAATCCTGCTTGTCCTCATCATCCAGAACCCATCCGCTTAGATCAGCGACCGTTGTTCCACGGTTGTAAATTTCGACCCATTCCGTTCGTTGTTCGGCGCCAGCCGGATCGTACATGATCTCGGAAATGATGACATCTCCGACTTCATTGTCGGTCACCAAGGTTGTGCCTTTACCTGATACAAACGCTGCATTTGATGCGGTAATGACCAGATTTTTGGACGCGTCGTAAACGCTATCGTCCAACAGTGTGATGTCAAAGGAAACCGACGCTTGACCATCAGGTATCGTCACGGTCGCAGGAACCGTTCCCACGAGTGGGTTGCTGCTGACAAGGCTTACCGAGACACTTCCCGTCGTTCCCAAGTTTCTGGAAACGGTACCGGTGATGACCCCTGCATTCTCAACTGCCGACGCTGGTACTGCAACGGACAATGTCGCTGCTTCTGCAGTCGTGAAGTTTGCAAACGTTGGATCGGTCAGCCCTGGGAATGGCAACCCAATCGTATCCCCCTTGACGGTGATGTTGTCGATCGCCCACCACCAGTCGTTGGTTCCGGTAAGCCCCCATCGGAACAGCATCGATCCGGTGTCGGGATTAGGTACCGATATCGTTCGGCGTTCATTGACGTTGGCAGCGGTAGCCGTTCCGAGCGTATTGGTGGTGTCCAACGTGAGAAGATTGGCCCACGTTGTGCCACCGTCGTAGCTCACGTCCAGCTTGCCCTGCTGATTATCTGCCGGAGGAGGCGTTACAAAAGAACTGCCACTTTCAGGGCGGAAACTCGAATCAAATTCGAGTACCACGCTATTCGGTTGGACGGAGTCCAAATCGATGGGTGACGTTCTAAAGAGACTATTGAAGTTGTCACTCTCACGGGAGTAATCCTGCCATTCGTCTGTGTCCCCGACGGCAATGGTTCCGACACCCTTGGTGAAGTTGGCGCGGCTCTGACCACCTTGCGTTTGCCAGAAACTCTTCGCGGCAAACGTCCATCCCGTCCACTCCGGTGCGCCACCCTTCGCCATGAGGTTGTTGTCGACTTGCCATCCTACTGGTGGATTTGGAGTGTAGTCTTCACTTGTTGGAGTCAATCCGGCCAACTCGTTAGGAGCAGCTCGAAGTGGGAGCAACTCAAAGTCTTGGCTAAGCAACGTGGTTGCTAACGCCGGAGTCGTCAACGTGCTGAGCACTGCGCCTCGGTCGATACGCAGGTAATAGTCCTTCAGACCACCGAGATCCATCGACGGATTGACAGTCAACGTATCTCCCGAAATCGTGATTTGCGGCGAGTTCACATCGATGCTGAAAAGTGCTTTGTTGTTGGATCCTTGAACCAAATACACAAAGCCGTTCCCCTTGCGAACCGACTGATCGAATTTCACGACCACATCTGTTCCGACATTGACTCCCGTCGCGTTATCAACCGGCGTGACCGAGACGATTTTTGGAAAGTCGTCATCGAGCACGTCGATCGATGCAGGAACGTTGAAGTAATCAACCGCATCCGCTGTGATCGTTGCAACCTGCGTACCATCCGGCAACGTGTCATCGACGGCCGTGATTGGGAAGGTCACGGAAAACTGACCATCGGGGATCGTCACGGTTGCGGGCACGGTCGCTTCGGTCGTGTCGTTGCTGCTCAAGTTGACGACCAACGCTCCGGAGGAACTCAGATTGCGAGTTACCGTACCGGTCGCAATACCACCATTTTCGCTCATCGATGTTTTGTCGATGGTCACAGTGAGTGTCGGTGCCACGGCGGTCGTTACATTCCAAAGCGTGGGATCTTGGATCCCCGAAAACGGGATTCCTTCTTTCTCGCCACGGATGATGAGGTTGTCGACCGCCCACCACCAGTTGTTGTCCCCTTCACGGTAGGCAAATCGGAACTTGACCGTTCCCGTGGCAGGTGAATCCAAAGCGCTATCGACGGTAGCACCACCGATAAAGCTGCCGGCCACATCCGACTTGCCGATCACGATACGGTCATTACGCCCATCGTTGGGATTGCCTGCATCGCCAAAGAACAACAGGTCGGACCAAGAAGCTCCATCGTTGTAGGAAACTTGGACCTGCCCGTACTGTGGAAGTTCAGGATAATAGCTGGAGTCAAACTCCAACGTCAGCGATCCTGGCGTGATCCCAGTTAAATCGATGCCTGGGGTTTCCAGGAACGTATTCATCCGTCCAGCATTGTGTGGAGTATCATCCCATGCATCGGAGTCCGCGACCGCGACATTGCCGCTCGCCTTGGTGAATCTGCTCCGGCTCTGATCTCCTTCGGTGGCAATCCAGGATTTCTTATCCATAAACACCCAGCCATTGAAGTTGGAAGCACTTCCACCGGGCATCAATGAGTTATCGACTTTGAAGCCGAGCGGTTCCTTCTTTGTAAAATCCGTACCATCGCCGTTGGGCTCGGTCGTGAATGGAGACAATGGCATCAGATCAAAGTTCTGACTCAGCAGAACGGTGTTGCTATTGAGCGTCGCCGAAGCATCTAGAATTGCCCCATCGTCGATGATGACGTAGAAGTCGGTCAAGCCGTTGAGAATGCCTGGAGGATTGATGGAAACCGTCTTTCCAGAGACAGTAACCGCAGAACTAGCAGCATCAATTTCGGCAACAAACGAGTTCGTGCTGCTCTTGACGATGTAGATGCGCCCAGCCCCCTTCTTGACATCGGTATCGAAGGTGATGTCGAAGTTGCTCTTGTAATCCACCCCGGTTGCATTGTCGGCCGGGGTTAGGGATACAATCTTCGGTCCTTCGTCGTCGGTCACTTTGATCGCAGAGGATGCGGTTGCATACACCGTCGAAGTTGCGGTAACGCTTACCGTCCGAGTCCGATCGCTAAGAGCATTGTCGATCCCCGTGATCGTAAACGTCGCGGAGGCTTGACCATCAGGGATAAACACCGTCGCGGGAATCGATGCTTGGCCTGCAGGGGTAATTGACAACGTTACCGTGACGTCGCCAGTCGGCAAGTTGTTTCGTGAAACAGTTCCCGTGGCTGTTCCACCGTTTTCACTGATGAATTGCTTGTCAAATGACATGCTCAATTTCGGTGACTCGGGTGTCCTGAAGTTCCAAGCTGTTGGATCCTTCAATCCGGTGTAGGGATCGCCAGTAATCGTCCCAGAGACAACGATATTGTCGAGAGCCCACCACCAAGTATTCCCCCCTTCGGTGTACCATCGAAACGTCATGGTCCCAGACGACGGGTTCCCGACTGGCAGGATGTCGACGTTGCCACCGGTCTTGCCACCTGTGGTTAAATGCTCATTGATGTTCTTCTTGGGGAAAGGCGCATCATTATCCGTGTTGGTCGGATTCAGCTCCAAGAGTTTCTTCCAGGTCGTACCGCCATTGAAGGAAACTTCAAGCGTCCCAACCTGGGAAAATTCTGGTCGGAAGCTGGAATCGAAATCCAACTTGACCGAATCCGCAGCAACACCATCCAAATTGATCGGCTTGGAAACGAGATAGCCCTTGAACGGCCCACCAACCGGCTTGACATCGTCAAACGCATCAGGATCGCCGACAGCAACCGATCCCTTTCCGAGTGTAAACAAGTCACGACTTTGCCCCCCTTGGGAATTGATCCAGGAATTCTTGTCGAGGATCGTCCAACCTCGGTACTCCGTCGCACCTCCCGTTGGCAAGGGAGTGTTGTCCTGAGTCCAGCCAACTGGCGGAGCTTCTGTCCAATCCGTTCCGTCTCCACCACCGAAAGTAATAAATGGTTTCAGAGGCTTGAAGTCGAAATTCTGTTCGAGAACTATTCCGCCTGGCGTCTGAGTCGCCGATCCGTCCAAGAAGGCCCCGTTATCGATGCTGACGAAGTAGTTGTTATCCAGTTCCAAATTGCTGGGTAGCTTGACAGTCACCTGGGTTCCGGCAATCACGACGTTGGACGAATTGACATCCAGCTCAATGCCAGTGGTTCCAGTCCCTTCTCGCACGACGTAAATGTTTCCCTGGCCCTTCACCACGCTCTGATTAAATGTGAACACAAGGTCGCTGTTAAGCGGCACATTGGTCGCATTGTCAAGCGGGCTCACACTCAGGATGTTGAGCGCCATGAGCTCTCGGTTTTCCAGCTTTTCAAAAAGACGGCGTCGAGCGCGTATCTTCGTAGAGTGACTACGTTTCTTTCCTCGCTGTGCGAGCTGCTGAAGTCGTTCCGATAAAGATCCCCACACGCTGCTCCTTCGAACTCTCATTCGCAATCTCCAAAAGGAATTCCAAACCATGGATGAATAGGCTAAATAGTCCAATACTCAAGGATGAGGTCGATTGCCCAGCAGGACATCTTGCGTAATCGTTCCAGACCGGATCTTCGACATCTTTGAGCGGGGCCATTGTGGAGTACGTCCGTTAAGTGATAGCTATCGAACGGCGCGATTTCGCTTAAGGAATGATGAATATCAGACGATGCTTTTCTTCATCTGCGGCATGGCTATCCGCGGTAACTCTTTGCACTGGAGCAGGTTAATCGAACGTCAGACGAATATTTTTTCAGGTTGCCCGAATCGTTCCTAGCACCGCGCGCGTTCATCGTCGCGCAGTTCATCGTTTAAATGCCGTCCATCGAAACAAAAACGCAAACATCAATTAGGTAGTTTCGATGCGGAAGCCTGATCGAGAAAGATCTGTGCGTTGAATGCAATGACGATTCGATCGACATTGCCTTGATAGGGAAGCCCGCTATGCAAAAGATACGACGGGAAGATCAGGAGCATGCCATCTTCGACCTTGGGATCGACCGACGAATGCAAGTACTTGTTTCCAAAATCCCGGTAACTTCCCCCCAATCCGAGTGGACTGTAAAAGCGGCTACCACCATTCGGTGCTCCCGAACCCTGTCGTCCCATGTTGCCGACTTGAAGGTAAAAAATCCCACACCAGCTGCATCCATGATGATAGTGAGCATCATGAAATCCCCCTTCGTTGCTGATGTGGTACCAGCTATCTACGTACTCAACCACCAGCGAATTCGCATCCACTTGACGGTCATTCGCAATAGCCACTCCCGTTGCCACCGCCTTGCTAATAAACCCCACCAGATTCACAATCGACGGATGAGGATCGCGGAACAAATCGAAATTGCTTTCGTAAAGCCCTTGCTGGGATTTGCTATCCACCGCGACGCCACTTTCGATTGGATTCGCCTGACGCGACTTGAGTTCAATCAAATGCTCTATCAAGGGCTTTCCAAAGCGGTCGATCTCTTCCCATCGCGCGCTGAAAATCATCGTGGGCCATAATTTGACCCCACTGAACTCGATACCTTGACCAGACTGCATTTGTTTCCCTAATCGCTTGCTGAATGCTCTATAGCACGGACAATCGTAGGCATCTTACCAACCCATTGCGATCGGACTCCTCAAAGATGGTGAAGGCTTCATGAAGGCTTGAGCAACATTTCATCAAGGAATGTTCGATCACGTCACGTCGGACAATTTTCAAAACATCATTGCCTCATCATGGAATCTTCATAATCCAATCGATGAATAGCGCAACCCATGATGTCGCGATCTGGGTACACTTTTCCGTTTCGGCGTCAGTCCGTTTTCGCCTAGGCCAATCGAGTTCGAAACAGCACGTTTTGAACGCGATTCAATCGCAAATCCTTATTCCATCCAATTGGTTTGTAGCTAGACATGTCGGATAGCAATCCCCCTTGGTCATCCTCATCCCAACAGATCTCGTTAGCCTTTCCGACACTGATCGGCAAGTTCCAAATCGCGGATACCGACGGGGTAAACGATTCATTAGAGCGAATCATCCTCGATCGAGAACAATCGACCCCAAGTCGCGACTATGCCAATCACGGTGGTTGGCACTCGTCAGGCGATTTGCTCGACTGGCCCGGCCAAGAGATAGCGATGCTTAAATCGTGGATCTCTGAAGGCTTGAATCAAATGGTCCGGGCAACTTTGCAACTGCCTGAGGTTCAGTCACGGAACGAACAACCCAAAGGTGGATTTCGCGTATCCGCGTGGGCGAATGTCGCTCGCAAAGGGAATTACCATCGCATGCACAACCATCCAACCTGCGCATGGTCTGGCTGCTATTACATCCGCAGTACCAGCCAAACTGGGAGCCTTGCGGGCGTGCTCGAGTTCTCCGACCCGCGGCCATTTACCGAAATGGTTGAAACTCCTGGGCACCCCTACGGCCAAAGAATCATCGTTCGTCCCAATCCTGGTTTGTTGATTTTGTTTCCGAGTTGGCTCTACCATTTTGTCCATCCATCGGAATCGGAATCGCCACGCATTTCTATCGCCTTCAATGCAGCTTGGCAGTCCGTGTGAATACTCCTGATTCCCAAAGCCTGCTACAAACGATTCTGGGCTCGCCCGATCTATTTCCGTTGCAGATGAGTAACGGCTTGGATGTCGTGCAGTTTGCGAGACTCAGCGAAGCGGAATACCATAACGCCAGTTTTCTCGACGAACGGATGGCGCGTCCCGAAACCATTCGAGGTAACGTCCCTTGGCAGATGCTTTTGCCCATCCTTCCATACTTAAACAGCCAATGCGATTTCATCTTCCATGTTTCGCATTGTGGCTCCACCCTCATATCGCGATTGCTCGGTTTGCTGCCCGAGTGCTTCGCACTGCGCGAACCGGCTTTGCTCCGACGTTATGATGACCTCTCGACCAATGGAATGCTCCAGCCAATGCTTGGACTATGGTCTCGAGTTTACCGAAAAGAACAACGAGCTTTGATCAAAGCCACTAGCTTTGTATCCAATTGGGCCATCCCCTTGATGGAAGGGAACGATCGCTCGAGAGCACTTCTAATGACTATTCCCGCCGAGAGTTTTCTGGCCGCTGTTCTCGATGGCTCGATGAGCGATATCCAGACACAAGCACTCAATCGATGGAATAGGCTGCAAGTCAGGGGGGTCAAGTTGCCAACGACGGTCGAGGAACTGTCTCCCGGCGAGCAATCCGCCATGAGTTGGCTGGCCGAAATGGTCTGTCTCGAAGAAGCGAGCTGCCGATTTCCAAAACGCACACAATGGATTGATTTCGAATCCTTCCTCGTGGATCCGGAGAATGTATTCCATCAGATGGCGACGTTCTTGGGATACGGCCCACCGCAGTTCGCGGTTGCCGATCATCCTCTTTTGAACCGATATGCAAAGCGCCCGGAAGTCGCTTATGACTTGAGGGTCCGATCGAAACTGCTCGATGCATCGAGGACCAATCATTTGAAAGAAATTCAAAAGGGGATGCGTTGGCTGGAATCGCATATGCCCGGCTCCATAGCGACGCCATTGAGCACAGATCGATGAAATCAAATGCGACTTCGTTTGGAGTCGATTCGACTATTCGCTCGGGTTCGGGTCGCTCGTGTTCGGGAATGTGCGGTTTTTGCATTCCACGACAGGTAGCGGCGGCCTAATCTCTTCCTTGAACGTTCGGAAATCATGCCCGAGAGCTGCCGCAACCGTCGCAGCAATCTGTGCTTGTTCGTATCTTCCTTCCGCATCCACTCCCGTTCGAGCCAGCCCGGGGCCGAGGGCGCAAATCCATATCCTTTCCGAACCGTTCAAAAGAACGCTGTGGTTTTTCCAACCCTCGCGTCCGTCGCCACGACCATGATCCGTCGAAATGATAAAAAGCGTCTTGTCCCGATATTGATCCATCGACTGGGTTGCTTCCCAAAGGGCCTGGATGAACTGATCGTTTTGGCGGGCCGTTAACAAATATCGGTCGTACCTTCCAGCGTGTGCCCAATCGTCTGTTTCTCCTAACGATATAAACAGTACTCTCGGCTGGTTCGTACGGATTTCTTCGATCGCGGCCAATGCCGTGATGGAGTCGTAGCGAACTCCCTCAAACTCGTGAAACAATTGTTCCGAGACAAAGTTCAGGGCCGAGATGCGATCGGCGTTTCCAACAGTCAGCTTTTGCCAACCGGCATTCACCGGAATGCCACTTCGCTGATCGTTGATGATGAAGGGGAAAACGTCCCACGAACCGTACGCGGATATCTTCCCTTTGAATTCTGGTCGTTGATGCAACCACTCGAGCACGGTGGTGTTGCGGTTGTAACGCTTGTCGTTGGAATTGACCCAGGGGTCTGGGAAACCGCTCAAGATCTCGTTGTAACCAGGATACGAGAAGTACAAACCGTTGGTGACTGCCACCAGACTGTCGCCATCGATATCTCCTGCAATCCAGCCCTTTCCGGTTTGGATTTGGCTCCAAAGAAAAGGCAATAACAACTCTCGGCGTTCCTTGGAATCCTCTCGCCAGAAAGAAGCCTTGCATTCTTCTGGCTTGGAAACGCCGTTCTCTTTCGTCATCAATCGGTGATCCGCGCCTCGAAAGACTTCTTCCCCGCGCAACCCATCCAGTGTGATCAAAACGACATTCTGGAATTCCGCTTGCTGAGGCCAGCAAACGTTCGGAAATGAGGCACAAAGAAAAACAAACACCATCGAAACTTTTCGGAAAAACACGATGTCTTCTTTCTCGAACGAGAACCTAATCATGCAAACAAAAAGCGTGTTCGCGGCGAATCGAACTGTGTGTCCTATACATGACGCATCGGCGTCATCCATTCGACTATTTCTCGACGACCCAGTTATCAAACAATCGCCCTTCGAGATCGAATGACTTGAGCTCTAGTGTGCTTCCGTTGATGGCAACGTAAACGAAATGGTGCCCCCGACGTACGTTGTTCTGAAAGCCCGGTCGAATCGGACCCGCCTGTTCCAATCCACCACCACCCCCGCCCGTTACCATATACACGACACCATCTTTCCTAACGACCTGTCCACTAGCGATTGGCCAAGTCCGTTCGTAGGAATGAATGTGTCCATTCCACACGATATCGATCCCGTAGCGATCAAACAGTTCGGCCATTGGACGAAGACGGAGGTCACCCCAAGTGCTTTTCCCCTTCCAGAGATTGCCGTAATCATCCTCATCCGAAGAATAAACAGGGTGGTGAAAACTGACGAACTTCCATACAACGCTAGACTCGCCTTTGGATTCTTGTTCCTTGAGGTTCTTCAACTCCCGTTCGAGCCATCGATACTGCTCGCTTTCCGCATCGACGTTCTTGTTCGAATCGATCATAAAGAACTGAGCGTTGCCGTATCGAAACGTGTAGTAATACTCGGGGTAGGGAAGATCCATGTAACGATAATAATGATCGGCATTCCTCTCGTGATTACCGAGAACTGGAAAGAATGCGATACGGGAAAAAAGCGGGCTCATGCTATCGAAGAACTCGTTGACCCATTGCCCTTTGATCTTTCCGTCATCCACGAGGTCTCCAGGAATTACGAGAAAGTTCGGGCGCAGACCCCACGCAAGCTGCGCCAATTGACCATTGACTTTCGGATTCCCTTGAGTGTCTCCCATGACGGCAAAGGCGAACGGTGTCGTTGGGCGAGACGCTGTTTGGAACGAGCTATGATCTGTAAATATCTCGTTGTCCTTGCCCTCTTCTTCCACAACGACTTGATAGTAATAACCTGTTTCCGGATTCAATTGAGCGAGCGTTGCTGTGTGCAACAATCCATCGTCAGACTCGGCAGCAACCTCGTGCGTGAACTTACTCGTCTCCCCATATCGAACGCGAACTTTCGCTCGGCGATTCAATTCGCACATGACGCGGATGCTGTCTTGCGTTGCAAACTGCAAATAGGGGCGAACCAAAAACTGAAATGTCTTGGATTCGTCCACTTGCGGAGGCAAACTCACCCAATCCTGCTGGTGTTCAAAGTCGTGTTGGATCCATTTTCCTTTTGCAGCCAAGTCATAGATGACTGCCTGTGCAATGCGCCCGCGCATCGGAAATGATTCGTTCTCATCCACATACGCACCGATCGCCAGTCTACCCTTCGATGGATAGAGGATGGCTCCCGACTGCTCTTTGGTCTCCCCTTCCAGTTGCCCATTGACCCAAAGCTGCATCATCTCCCCGTCAAACACACCACACACATGGTACCACTTGCCGATCTCGATATCCGACTTGCCAGTCAAATACGTCAAGTGGCCATCTCCGTCGTCGGCCCCCTTCGTAGAGAGCGCGAACGTGAAGTGCTTGTCGTTGTAACCGAGCACCCAACCGCTTTCTGCATTCCCGTTGTCTTGAAAAGCGGAAATGATACCGCCGAAGGGGATCGTCTCGTCGAGACTGACCCACGCCGACACAGTCAGCGCGTTCTGTGGGAGGATTTCAAGAATACGATCCCAGGACGGCTCCGCAAACAGAATCGATTCTTCGCCCCGCATGCGAAAGCAGTTCAACCTCCCAACTTTTTCAACCCGTGGCTCTGTCTCCACACGCAAGTTTGGCCCCGCCTGCGATTTCAAAATCCCTCCGTTCCAGTAGACGGGGTTCATCAACCAACTGCATCGAGGATCTGGCCCATCGTGTGCAATCGCCGCCGAATGGAAGCCTTGGAGAGTGAGCGCCAAACCGAGGAATAAAACCATCACGCTCTTCATTGGGCCTCCCAAAGAAATCATCGAATCTAGAAATGCGGAATAGATGTACACGCAACCATGCATCCACTGCGCGGTTGCAAGGAACCTACTCCGAGAAGCGACCAGTCCACCGAGCGTGCCGAGGCAACTACTCTTCGTTGGTCACAACTTCGCCTTGATTTCGGGTTCCCAACGCGCTGTAGATCGCAGGTTCGATCTGCTGGGACATGAATCGAACCGATCCATCTGCAAATCCGAAATTCGCTCCCGGCGTATGACGGCTGCCAAAGCTAAATTCATAGGCTGCGAAATCCGTCGTTCCCGGTGCCACTCGCTTGCCATTCATTGGAACGGCCGTCGATCCGAGGTGCTCCGACATGTCTCCCTGGTTGGTGGTGTCCACGTCATCGCCACCAAAAGCCCAGTGGTCCTTACGACCAAAGTTAGGCTGATTATTCTCTCGATTGAGACCCATTTCCGGCACATCTTTGACGTCCGCTTCTGCTTCTCCGATCGCGATAGTATTCGACGTTCCATCCAGAATACTCGCGCCGGTCACGCCCAAAACACCCCAAGATTTTCCATTGAAGCGAATTCGTTGGTGAGGCATCTTCGTTACGAATATCCCATCCAAATCGTAGATAACTTCCGTGGCGACTTGTCCACCTCCCCATGGTGGCGACGCCAATTGACGTCGACGATCCGATTTGATCAAACCTGAGACGCATCCCAAGTAATTGGTCGGTGCGCGGCGTTGCACGATCCAGTTGTCACCGGAGATGTCTGCAGCGGAGTCCGGAAACGACGAGCTAGGGCAACGGAACGTAGGAATTCGCTGTTCGCAGACGTAGATGTTCTTAAAGAATCGACTGTAGGCGCGATTGGTCAGTGCGTCGTCACCGCTGATTCCAGGAACGCCAAAGGCCCACTGATAATTCCCTTGGCCATCTTCTTGGAAGGTAAGCATGTCATAGAGTGTCTGCTGTTCCATGTAAGGCAAGATCAGGGAATGCCAAGACGTTCCAACGTCAAATTCTACGGCCATTGGAAATGACCTGTTGGCACTGTTGAAGTTTTGAAGGGTCAAATTAAGTTGCTTGACGTTGTTTTGACAACTCATTCTTCGAGCCGCCTCGCGCGCTGCTTGAACGGCAGGCAACAGCAATCCCACCAACACGCCGATGATGGCGATCACGACCAGGAGTTCCACCAGTGTGAAACCGCTATCTCGACGGGCAATTGAACCATTTGTCTGTGTCATTATAAATCATCCTGCAATTTTCGACGAATCCCTAGAACCACTCCGGCATCTAAGGTTGAGACTTGATATCGAACGTAAAATCGTTCACTCCACTCTTTACTACAACCGATTCAGGGGTTGTCCCCGGAGACTCAAAGATGATCGGGAACATATTGGTCACCCCCCCTTCCACTTCACTTGGCTTGGCTTCCGGTTCAATGATTTTGCCCGTAGGTGAGACCCACGCCACCAACGTGACCTTGTATTTTCCAGCCCAAATGCCCTGCTCGCCTTGGGGATGCTGAATCTGGAACTCTCCGGATTCGTTCGTCAAACCAAACCCGTAGCCATGTCGATCGGGATTAAAGATTTCCACGTCGGGGTAGAAGCCAACTTTGCAGTTAGAGACTGGCTTTCCGTTCAATTTGACGGAGCCTCGCACCTCTTGCATGGGAGGTTTGCCGCAACCGACGCATAGGAGCGTCAAGCAAATCGCTACGCCCCAAGCAATATTGCGAAAATCGTTCATTGCCGGATCTCCATCGATCATTTTCATCCTTAAATGCCGGTGCCCAACGCGATCCATTTCGATCGGTCAACCGACGGCATAAAAACATATCGCGGTGATTCGTCTGTCCTAGTCCTCTACGATGAATTTCCTGTGTGCAAACCGTGATGATGCGATGAGGAAGACTTTTTCACTGTCGATTCAACTCAACCAAGGTTGGATAGGCCGTACGGTCGGGCGCACAACTCTCAACCGTGCGAGACACCGACTCCGATTCAATCCGTTGTGGAGTCAACTCCATGCCTGATTGCTTACCAGGCGCGATTCGACGAGGCTTGATCAAGTCCAATGTATAGATGGCGTTGGGAACAACCTCGCATTCCGCCCAGCAGCCTGGGCATTGACGTACCCAATCGCGCTGTTCATTCGCACGCATCGAACGCCACACTTCCTCAAAACGTTCCTGTCGCAGATTACCAATGGTTCGGCTGTTGAATTGACACGTCGGAACATCGCCGTTGGGAAAAATCCTCAAGTGAGAGTTCAGTGCGATACAGGCTGGGTTCGTCCAACCAGGCGTCGCATCGCTGGGTAGCAATCGCTGTCGGATACCATTTAAGTAATATTGCTTGACCCACCGAGCCCACCACGGCAGGTCCTTGATGTCTCGCTCCACCTCCGCAAACAGTTCTCGCAAATCTTCTTCGGAGAATGAGCCGAACGTGGTGAATTGACCAATCTCGCGCGGCGCTAAATCCAAATCCCTCTCCAGTGAATAGGTCGCACTTGAGTCATACGCCATGACCATTTGGTGCCTAACTCCCAACGGCTTTAGAAACTCGCGAAGCTTGCGATACTGTTCGACTCCCTCACGATCCACGATGGTCTGATTGACGACCAAGTCCAATTTTAGTTCGCGCGTGCGCGGTGCTAACTCCTTGAGCGTCCTCTCCGCCGAATCGAAGGCGATCGAACTGCCACGAATATGATTGTGTTTGTCCTTCAAGCCGTCCAAGCTCACCATGAGTTGCAGCGGAAAGCTCCGAGGCCGTTTCTCGCACAGCTCAATGATCCGTTCGGTGAGAAAGCCATTGGTCGTAATGTGCATCCCCAACGGGCGAAGATGCCGTGTCACCAACTGAACGATGTCGAGTAGATCGCGCCGAACAAAAGGCTCTCCTCCGGTGAGTCGGACGGCATCCATGGCGGGCAACTGCCGAAAGATCGACTCAATCTCGGCCAATTCGAGATCGTCCTTGCCGTTCATCTTCCATGAATCGCACATGATGCAGCGCGCGTTGCATCGATAGGTAACGGTATAAGTCAGCAATCGCGGAAGAACATCCTGTCGTTGGCGATTCTTCCAAATGTCTTGCAGGAATCCAGGAACGCGTTGAACCGATCGAAAAATGCCCATGCTTTTGAATCTCCACGGAGATGAGTAAGTGGCTGAATGGATTTATGCCGCGTCCAGCCGCGCCATATCCACTTCCTGAGTGCGAGTGGCTTCTAACGAGATTGGCAAATGAGACTCAATAAAGTTGCGAGCCGCTTCGTTGCCACAGACATTCATCCCGGCAATGCGAGCTCGCAAGTGAGGCAAGGCGACAAAGAACTGCTCGATCCAATGAGGAGATAATTGTTCGAATGTCGTCGACCATCCTCCTTGAGAGTCTGTGACAAGCCACGCGTTGAGCTGCTGTTCAAAGTTTCCTGGCTCAGGAATCGCCAAGACTGGCTTGCCTAGAGAGAACGCCTCGCCAATCAGTTGATTGCCAGCGGTGGTGATCAAGCATTCGCACGTTGCCAAGTCTTGAACAAACGGTTCGTCGGCGATCCCGCGATACTCCAAATTCGGTAGTACTGGAGGTGTCGAGTGTCCATAGACTTTGATCCTTCGACCGCATCGAGATAGTGTGTTCCAAAACGAATTAGGGGCAGATCGTCGGATATAGACCAGGACATGCCCGGCGTTCGATGGTCCCTCATTGCGGGCTTGGAGAACACTGTCTCGAAGAAGCACTCCAATCCGAGGAATGTTTTCCGTGCCAGGGCGCGGAGGGAGATGATGAAAGGAGCTGACCGCTTCGCCTGCTTGGCCCGAGTAGAACAATGGAATAGAACTTCTCAGAAACAAGCCGCGCCAACGAAATCTCATCGGCAACGATCGGAAACTACTGATACTGAGAAAGTGTTGATGATCGAGGGAAATCCATGGCACATTCATTCTTCGAGCGGCCCTGGGCAACACGGGTTCGAAATCCGTGATCGCCAGATCAGGACGTTCCCGCTCGATCATCTGTGAGACATATCGCACCAATCCACCCAGTTTTGCAAGGTACGGAACCGAAGCGCAAATCGATCGCAAATAGTCGACGTGATTGCCTCGGTAAGCGAAAAAGAGTCCCGGAAGTCGTCGTACACTTACTCGGGGGTGATCTGAGTACCGTTCATACAGTTGGTCATACGCATCACGGGCGGCCAAAAGTATAAAGCGATGTTCGGGACCCAAAATGTCGACCACTGTTTGAACGCGTGTCGCGTGGCCGCGTCCTTCTCCGCACATGCTGTAGATGATCGTCGACATAGGTCAAAACTCCTCTGGTGTTGTAAACAATCCAACGATTCCGTTGTTTCCATCGGCGAAAGGCCAAACTCTGAAAATGGTACGAACTCATGCGGTCCTCCTCATCGCTTCTAGGTTCGAAACAGAACTCAACAGGTGCATGCTCCCGCAACGAGATTCCAAGATGCACGATTGGTTTTCCACCCAATCACCGCAATTGAAGTAGTCGACACCACCTATGCGCTTGCGAGATGGAACATGAATGTGGCCGCATACCACGCCATGGCATCCATGACTGGTCGCTAGCTCTGCCATGAAACGTTCGAACATAGCCACATGATGAAAAACACGACGGCTTCGCATCTTCCAGCGAGTCGACCAAGGAACCGTGGGTTCGTGTGTTTCGTTCCGAGACGAAGCGGGAATCACTTCCTGCACGGCATGTCCCATTTTGACCAACGCGGGGTAGAACCTGCCCCCAAGCTCACGCGTCAAACTCGGCTCGGAAGATTGACTACAATCGAAGATGTCGCCATGGACGACCAGAAGTCGCTTCCCTGACGCTGTCGTATGGATGGCATGCGAAACCACCGGCCATGGCAATGGATCCCTAAGATCCAGCAGTTGAAAGTCGTGATTTCCCGACAGAATTCGAATCTCGCATCCGCGACGGTCCAACGCAGTCAGCGATTCGAGAAGAGATTGGGTGTCTGGATGCTCCCAGCCAAAACGACCTTGAAGCCACTCAAAGGTATCACCCACCAGATACAACCAATTTGGGCTAATTCGGCGGAGAATCTCCAATATTTGCCCGGGCCGAGAGCAATTCCAACCCAAATGCAAATCACTGATAAAGACGCTTCTTGCGTCGACCCAGGGCATAGTCAATCGCCACTCCTACGAGGGAAATCGATGCCCGGGACTGTCGATCCCCAACATCGCGGTCGAATCCTTCCACTATTAGTTCGATATTACAAAACTTTTGTTACGACGATGTTTCGATTGCGTGAAATCGGCGTAAAGCTCTGCCTAGATTGGCCTACAGGAATCCGAGCGTCCACTTTCGTTCCGTGCATATGCTCCATCATTCAGGAGAGAGCCGATTCAATCCTGTTTTCTTGGGATCCATCACGATGATATTGCCTGCACGGCTGAATCAAACGATTCCCCGCGAGGGGCTTGCAACGTCAACCACTCCTGCGTGACGGGATGCCTGAAGTCCATCCGCATGGCAGTGAGCATCATCCGATAGTGCCCCGTGCGTTCAAAGAACATTTGATTCCAGCGATGATCTCCATGCCTGTGATCCCCCACAACCGGATGGGCTAAGAAGTTCAAGTGCCTACGAATCTGATGCCATCGTCCAGTGATCGGGTGAACTTCAAGCAGTGAAAACCGTGACGTTGCAAACTCACCCAACGGCCATGGGACTTCAAATCGTTGCAAGCAGCGAAAATGGGTCGAGGCAGATTGCCCTGTTTCCGTAGGATTGGTACCAGAAAGCAACTCCGTCGGACCGGCTGAGCCAACTGTATTTCGATGCTCTGGATCGATTTTGCGTTTGACCGGTTCCCGATCAGCCAGTGGTCGAGTCTCGGTCAACTCGTCTGGCATAAATCCTCGCACCAGAGCCTGGTAGTATTTTTCAATCCGACGTTCCATCATCAGTTCCCCGAGCTTCGATGCGGTTCGCGAATCGAACGCGAACAGCACCAAACCGCTCGTAGGACGATCCAGCCGATGGATGGGGTAGAGAAAGCGCTGAAGCTGATCTCGCAGGACTTGCAGCAACACAGGTTCCAAAGGCAAAGTATTTGCCCCGCGATGGACCATCAGCCCTGCCGGCTTGTCAACGGCCACCAAATACGCATCCTCGTAAAGGATGCGGATCGGTTGGTCCAACGCTTCGACAATAAAGTCGCTCGAACTCTTCATCGGTGGCAATGGCATCATGATTCCTGTTTTCCGCAGCGATTGGCCAATGGACTCGCGGCCCCTTCTGGCCTGCAAATCCTAGCGAAATTGCAAGACACCAGAGCGCTGTTCGGAATGGGATATCCAAAGGAAAAATCACCCATTCGGACACCCAATTCCATTCCTCCCTGGGAAGAATGGAATTGCGACACCAGCATGCGCATTTTGAAGTTGCGATATTTTGGCCTCTCTCGTACTCGTACTCAATGAAATGGTACTCGTACTCCTACTCGATGCGGTATCTTCGAGTACGAGTACTGCCAACACGGAGTACGAGTACGAAAAACCTAGGAAAATCGCGGATTGAAACTCTGAGATACTCGAATAGCGCAACTTCAAAACTTGCGCACGCCCCCAAACGCGTCTTGAACTTTTATTTCGTCGTCTTTGACGGTAAGATCTAGGACGGTTTCGAGCAACTCAGCATTGCTTTCTCAACTGCCCCCTTCCTATCTATGACCATCCCTTCAGAGGCATCGATGCTTCAGAATTTGCGCAAATTGCAACTCAACGAAGTCCAACGGGATGGAATGCGGGCCGCTGGGCGATTCAACGCGGAGTTGATGGACTATCTCAGAGACCATATTCGAGCAGGTATTTCCACCGGAGAAATCGATCGGCTGGCACACGAATACACGATTCAACACCGCCATACTCCGGCCACGTTGGGCTATCTCGGCTATACCAAGAGTTGCTGCACCAGTATCAATGACGTGATTTGCCACGGAATCCCTGGCGATCAGGTACTGGCCGACGGTGATATCATCAACGTAGATATCACGAGCATTGTCGACGGATGGCACGGCGA
This sequence comes from Planctomycetota bacterium, assembly GCA_037144155.1. Lineage (GTDB taxonomy): Bacteria > Planctomycetota > Planctomycetia > Pirellulales > Pirellulaceae > JBKCUI01. The sequence goes on from JBAWXH010000053.1 coordinate 18,621, forward strand.
TCAATCCGAAACCTTCCTCATCGGAGACGTCAATACAGCCGCTCGCAACGTGTGCCAATGCGCATTCGACGCGATGCACCGAGCGATCGCGTCCCTACAGCCCGGTTGTTCGGTAAGCGTCATCGGAGAACAAGTGGTCGCTGAGGCGACCAAATGGGGATTCTCGGTCGTCCGCGAATATGTTGGCCATGGACTCGGACGCCGATTCCACCAGTATCCGAATGTGCCCCACTATCCCGATCGCAAAAGCCGACAGGATTTACTTCTGCCTGGGATGTGCTTCACGGTCGAGCCGATGATCAACGTCGGCACGCGATTTACCCGCTTGGACACAAAAGATAATTGGACCGTGCGGACGCGCGATGGACAGCTATCGGCACAATTCGAGCAGACCATTCTCATGACCGAATCCGGCCCAGAAATTCTGACGCAATGCGATCGTGGTCCCCATCCAGGGCACCGTTTCTAACGAATATCGATCCCTTCAAAGAATGAACGCCTCGCGTTCGCGCGTGCTCAAACAGGTCATTTGGGTACCAAGCTACGGAGCGACTTGGGCAAGGGAAAATAGACCTCTTCCTTGCGTACTTCTCTCGTTTCGAGCGTCGCTGAAAAGTGCTCCTGCAGCCACACGATGGTCGCTTGCACGACCTCCTCCGGTGCACTGGCTCCGGCTGTGATGAGAACCACATCTTCCTGATTGAAATGGGATGGATCCAGATCCTGCGGGCCATCGACCAGAAAAGATTCATTCCCTTTCTCAAGAGCCAACTCACGCAGCCTCTGTGAGTTGCTGCTGTTCTGCGATCCGAGGACGATCACTTTGGTCGCTTGATCGCTCAACAGGCGAACCGCTTCTTGGCGATTCTGGGTCGCATAACAAATATCTTCCTTCGGAGGACCAATAATCCAGGGAAATCGCTGTTTCAGTCGAGCAATGACCCGATTGGCATCGTCCACACTGAGGGTGGTCTGGGTCAAATACGCCAGCTTGGTCTCTGGTCCAAAGACCAATCGATCGACCTCCTCTTCGTTCTCGACCAGCACGATCGAGTCGGGGGCCTCGCCCATCGTTCCGATCACTTCGTCGTGACCCTCATGCCCGATCAAAACAATCGTGTAATGCTCTTTGGCGAATTTGATCGCTTCCAAATGGACTTTGGTCACCAGCGGACACGTTGCATCGATCGCATGCAGATTTCGCTCTGCTGCCAATCGTCGAATCGTGGGTGCCACTCCATGCGCGGAGAAAAGTACCGTGGATCCAGCAGGTATTTCATCCAATTCATTGACGAAAATCGCCCCTTTGCCTTGAAACGACCGGACCACATGCTGGTTGTGGACGATCTCATGATAAACGTAGATGGGAGGCCCAAAATGATTTAGGGCCAAATCCAAACTTTGGACTGCCATGTTCACGCCCGCACAAAATCCGCGAGGAGCGGCCAGGATTATCTTCATTCGGCACCGGGTTCCTTTGAGGAATCGAAGTTTCTGCCAATAATGATAGCCTCATGGAAACTCCTCGCGAAGACACGACCAACACCTATTCCGGCCGCAACCATCCGGATAACGCCCCCTTGAACGCCCCGAACCCGCGGGGAGCGAATTCCCATACCGACGGGGGGCCAACAAACACTCGAAACGACGGTGCAACCCTCGTCCGGGAAGATCTCGCCCGATTTGGCCCGCACGCCTCCTGCCCGAAAATGAGCTTGGATGAGGCTTTCGGCTACTGCGAATCGGTCGCACGGCGTCATTACGAAAACTTCTCCGTGACGAACGGGTGGATTCCTCGTTCTATCCGGCCCCATTTCTGCAGCATTTACGCTTACTGCCGCTGGTCGGACGATTTAGCTGACGAATCGGAGTCAACGCACCATGCCCTGGACCTCCTCACCTGGTGGCAATCGGAACTTGATCGCTGCTTCCAGGGCCATGCCCGTCATCCTGTCTTCATTGCGCTCCGTCATACCATCGCAGTATTTGATCTTCCGAAATCTCCATTTGATGATCTTCTGTCCGCTTTTGTCCAAGACCAATCGGTGTTGAATTACGAAACAGAGGATCAATTGCGAGATTACTGCCGTCGTTCCGCAGACCCAGTCGGCCGATTGGTGCTTGGTCTGGCTCGAGTCAATTCCGAAGATGCGTTTCGGTATAGCGATTCGATTTGTTCGGGTCTTCAAATTGCGAATTTTTGCCAAGACATCGTGACCGACGCTCGCCGAGGAAGGATTTACTGGCCCAAGGAATTGCTCAACGCGCATGGTATCCAGCCCTCGGATTGGTTGCATGGACCGTACGACGAAGCATGGGGGCGGGCGCTCTGCGCGTGGGCGAGCAGCGCATCGCAACTGCTTCGCGCCGGTGCTCCCTTGGTCTCGTTCGGACCGCGCTGGTTTGCCCGAAGTGTCCAATTGTTTGCCCGCGGTGGACTCACCCTGTTAGACAATCTGCGCAAGCATGACTTCGATGTTTGGAACCACAACATCACTGTCGATCGCGGACAAAAACTTCGATTGATACTGGACGCATGCATCCGCGCTCGCTCCCAGAAATGGGGAGATTTGACAAATTCGCTGCATAGCCAGGGCTCCTTGGAACCCGCGGATCCCTCCCGTGACAAAGATCGGTGCTCGGCATGAACTCTCTCGATGAATCCTATGCCGCATGCAAGCGCATCGCCGAGGCTAGCGGATCGAACTTTGTTCGCTCATTCCAGTTTCTGGGGCTGGAACGCCGCCGCGCCATGAACGCCCTGTACGCCTTCGCACGGCTAGCAGATGATGCGATCGATGGAGATGGTTCCAGCGAATTCCCGAACCCTAAAACTTGGGATGCACCAGCCTGGATCGCCCTTTTAAAACACTACGATGCACCGGAGTCAGGGCTCAACGCGTCCCCATCGGTTCCAACTCCACTGGCTAAGATCTGGCCCGCCCTGTCGGACTCGATCCGCCGATTCTCGATCCCTGTCGAATCTCTCGTCGAGCTGGTTCGGGGAGTCGATATGGACGCAAACCCACTTGAGCTTCAAACCTGGGACGACCTCAAAACGTATGCATACCGTGTTGCTTCCACGGTCGGGATCGGTTGCGCTGCGATTTGGTCTCCCGAAGGTCCCTTGGAACCCGACAGTAAGGAATGGCATGCAGCCGTTGATTGTGGTATTGCGTTTCAGATGACGAACATCTTGCGGGATGTGTCGGAGGACGCACGCAACAATCGTTTGTATTTGCCACTTTCTGAACTTGCGTTCTATGGTATCCAGCGCCGTGAATGGATCGATACGGTATCGAACCCCAATCCAACCCGACTGAATCAACTCGGTGATTGGCGAGGACTTCTCCGCGTGCAATTCGAGCGAGCCGATGCTTTGTTCGAGCGAGGCTGGGGAGTGACCAGCCGCCTAGCCCCCGATGGGCTGCGCATGTTCTCATTGATGTGGAATACGTATCGCAGTCTCTTCGAACAAATCCGAAAGGACCCGAACCTGATCTTTCAGCAGCGTATCCGAGTCGCCCTCCGCGACAAATGGAAGTTAGCTTTCAATCATGTTTTCACGCCTCGCTTTCATCGTTCACTCCACCGTCGCGAGTCCTTGTTTGCAAGATTGCCTGGATCAATGATGATTGAGAAACGAAACGATGCTCTTTCTGCCGAATCGAAAGAATCACGTTCTTCGACGGAACGCAATCGCATGGAAGGCCGAGTAGCCCACATCGCGGTGATTGGGGGAGGATTGGCAGGTATCCAAGCCGCCATGCATTTGGCTCGCCACGGTTGCAATGTCAGCCTCATCGAAGCCAAGTCACGATTGGGAGGCCGCGCGGGTTCCTTTGTCGATTCCGTTTCGGGTGCCCAGATTGATTATTGCCAGCACGTCGGCATGAACTGTTGCCATGCCTTAAAGCAATGGATTCGAGAAACCGGCCAGGCGGAACATTGGCGCACAGAACAGAAGCTCCATTTCGTTTCGAAGACCGGGACGAAAATGACAGCTAGCGGATGGCCTCTCCCACCACCATCGCACCTCGCAGGACTCCTGTTGCGCTGGCCAGGAATCCACTGGATCGATCGCATCCAAATCGGCAAGGCCCTTTGGAGTCTGATAAGAACGACTCCTTCGGCCGATTTTGATGTCCTTTCTGCACGTCAATGGTTAACCGACCAGGGCCAAAGCCATCGCGCGATCGAATGCTTTTGGACTACCATTCTCGTGAGCGCCCTCGGCGAGCAATTGGATCGTGTAACGATGGGGCCTGTCCGCAAAGTGCTCATCGATGGCTTTGCAGCCACCCGCGATGCCTACCATCTGTTAGTGCCTGAGGCCCCCCTATCGACGCTGATCAACGAACGATCCCACGAAACACTGTCCCAGCTTGGGGTCGACATTCAATGCGCGACCACTGTCTCCAAGCTTGTGCCGATCGACGGCAATCGATGGAGCGTTCAAGTCGCCGATCACCAGTCGCGAATCGCACCCACGGAACGTTCCTATGATGCCGTCGTGGTGGCAGTGCCATGGTATCGATTTGCATCCCTCTGGAATCATGCCCAGATGCAAGAAACCGATTTAGACAGTTCCATCGGTCGCATTGCACAGCATGCCAGCAGAATGGACTCCGCTCCGATCACAGGGATTCATACTTGGTGGGACCGTCCCTGGCTAAAGCAAGAACATGCAATCTTGATCGATCGACTGTGCCAATGGATCTTTCCCGGCCCATCCTCCGACGAAGCATCCGTGGGGGTCAGCCGTAGAAACGATGACGGTTCGAGTTCCAACCGAGAAACCTACTATCAGATCGTCATCAGTGGTTCACGAGACCTGCCAAAAGGGGATCCGTCCGCCATCTTGCGAGAAGTCAAAAAGGATTTATCGGAGGTCTTTCCGGAAGCCGCAATCGCGACGTTGCTGCGAGGGAAAGTCGTCACCGATCCCTATTCGGTGTTTTCGGTCTCTGCAGGACAAGAAGCCTCGCGTCCGAGTCCCGACGCATTGGCAAACCATGGAATCATGATCGCCGGGGATTGGACGAAGACCGGATGGCCCGCAACTATGGAAGGTGCGTTGCGATCGGGATCGCTGGCCGCGGAAGCCGCGCTGGATTACCTCGGTCGACCCGCGACACTTCTCCAGGACCGCTAATCAAGTCTGCAATCTCAAGGCTTCATCGACTCCCCAGCGCTTGCGGATTGCCACAAATGGTGCTCTCGAATGTAGGCTTCCACCGCAGCAGGAACCAAATAGCGAATGCTCTTCCCATCCCGCACGCGCTGCCGCACATCGCGCGACGAAATTTCAATGGCAGGGAATTCGATAGCTCGCTGACGGACTTGATCGATAACTTCTTGAGGCGCGATCGATGCCAGCTGGCTCCAATCCAATCCGCCGATTCCTCCACGTCGCACCACCACTACGTTCGCCTGTTGCAAAACATCCAACGGTTCCTTCCACTTTGCGAAGTCGACCAGTGAGTCGGCCCCCAGCAATAAGTACCACTCCGCCTGCGGGTCTTCCGACTGCATCTCGCGCAATGTATCGATGGTGTAGCTGATCCCCCCTCGTCGGATTTCTCGGTCATCGATTTCGAATTGTGGATGGGCTCCGATCGCTAATCGCAACATCTCCAATCGCTGCTTGTCGGACGTTGGAACTTGATCGGTTTTGAAAGGGGAAATTTTTGTTGGTATGAACCTGACCCGATCGAGTTGCATCGCTTGGCGAAACTGCTCAGCGATGATCAAGTGCCCTAAATGGACCGGGTCGAAGGAGCCACCAAAAATGCCGATGCGTTTTGCCATGCTAAAGAAGGGATAAAGAGGTGATCGAATTTGCAGCGCGAATTATCAAAGCCCCGGAATTTACAAATCCTGGGGGCCAAGGCCGAAGACAATCTTAGGCATAAGGCATTTTTAGAGAACAGGCGATTATTGGCGAACAAGCGAGGTAACGTTGGAGGGAAGCCCTCGTGATATGCGCTGCAAGATGAGAACCTCACCTTGTCCATCGAAGTGCAAATCCCCAACTTGCCGACTGACCCATCGGGTGCTCGGGATTTCCAAGGGGATGAATCGCAAGTCCTGGATCATGGAAAGCTGTTGCAACAATTCGTTTTGCAATCGGTGCAGGTGCTTCCATATCAACGGGAGAAAACTGAGTTCAAAGTCGTTCGAATGAGAGAGGAACGCAGCCGATTCCGATGTGGGCTCGCGAAGAAAAATGAGCGAACCACGCTTCATTCCTCCCCCCCAATCGGTGCCGATATTGCCAAAGGCCACGACTGTACCTGCAATGCATCGACTTGCGAGCGAGGCTCCGACATCTCCACCCAATACGACCGTACCACGCCGCAGCCGTTCACAGGCTCGATCCCCAACGTTGCCTAAAACAAGTAGGTCTCCTCCGCGCATCCCGACTTTGCTGCCCGGTCGCGGGGCCGCTAAAAAATCTCCCGCATTGCCGGTGATCAAAGCGACGCCACCGGCTCTCCCTTCGAACGCAAAGTCACCGACATTCCCTACTACGACAATCTTGCCACCGGTTTGATACGCTCCGAAGCGATCTCCGGTATTCCCATCGATGATGAGTGTGCCCAGGCTATGGTGGCTGCCCAAATGATCGAAATGAGAACAATCACCGCGGATTAATACGACATCCGATGGATCGTCGTGGAGAGTGATGGCAAACAGACTCCCCAGGTTTCTCACTTCACCATCGGATGATCGGATCGGCATACTGGCGATCTCCAGAGGTAGCCTCCCCTGAATCGAGTCCATCCGAATTGCCGATCCATCCCAATGACCCTGGTGACCTGGCTGCAATCTCAATTCGATCAAGCTCACACCGTCCTACGTAGGAGTAGCAAAAAAGTCTGTCACACAGTTGGCAAACGCGTTTGCGACCAAATCTTCGATGGAAGTTGGAAGGCGTCCGGCTCGATTGAACGCTAGCCCACATTCGACGATCCTATTCTACAAGCTTTGCCCTGCACCACAGGCTGGGATCATCCCAAGGAATGGCATGCGAAAGCCTAGCCAACGAATACCTTCGATACTGCGAATCCATGGCGATGTAGAAAACTCCACACGCATCGAATTCTGCCGGGCTATAACCCGTCAAAGCGTTTTGGTCGATAAACACTTGAATCCCATAACTTTTCGGGGTCGTACTAATCCACCCCCAAACGTCTTCGTCATCGACTGGTTTGGGCTCCCCTTTGGATCGGCTCAATCGAACCAAACGAGAGTCCATACGCTGATGTTGGATTTTCTCCCGCAGGGGACCGAAACGAAAGTCGAACTGATGGCAATGGACATTCCCGCGATGAATCCCCGGACTGCTCCTGGTATCGATAAAGAAATGAAGCACCGTTTCGCCAAAGGCCTGTGCGACTCCGGGTCCCTTGGACGGAGGGATGGGAATATCGATCTCGAGAAAAACCCCTGTAACATCCCAAGCCATGCGCGCCTGATGCGTCCGCCCAGCTTGGCTCAATGAGGCGAGTTCCGGAAGCCGAAACTCATCCCCAAGCTTCCATTGGTTAGGGGACCGCGCATCCCCCTGCGGAACAAATCTTCGAAGCGAAAACCCAAAATCAAACATCCAGGCCGGGTCTTCAATCAATCCTCGCAAATCCATAGAGCTACCGTGTTGACGGTTCGAGATGGTAGTGCCAATGAAAAAGGTTCTGCGGTACTCCGCTCACGTCGAGGAGCTCTCGCTGGTCTTCCATAGGAGCATGAGGATAGCGTCGTACAGAGCGTGCGCCAGTATGCAGGCGAGCAGATTTTCCGTCAACAAGTAGAGAAGTCCCAGCAGCAATCCGATGAACGATGCCAAAACAACATAGGCCTTGCTTATCGGATGGGCCAATCCAAACAACAGGCTCGCCAGCACCAGCCCAGGCACGACACGGATCGAAAACCATTCCCCAGCGAGATCTCCGACCAGTAATCGTTGCAACCAGCCGCGAAACAACAACTCCTCGCCGATTCCAGCGGTCATCGACAGCACCACCATCTGAATGGATGTCAACGGAAGCAAAACAGATTGAAGGCGATCATCCACGATTTGATCGAGTCGCTTCAACGATCGCAGCGGGAGTTTCGATACACCCTGCATGAGGAACACCAGACCGATACCAAAAGGCACCCCCCATACAACCGCCTCGATCAACCCGGCACGATCTCCCCACCTGGGAATATGCTCGCGGACGTTTGGCCCAAACAACGACCCGAGAAGGATCGCGATCATGGCCAACCCCAATTCGGTGAACGCGGCAATGGCGAACGTCTCATCCGAATGCTGGTTGGCTGGCCGGGGCATGAAGCAACAATCGGTTGGACCAAAGACTCGGGAGAATAGGCAAAAATATCCGGGAGGCATGTAAGCCGGGTTCTGTTGCAGGGATTCGAATTGCTTCTCCTCCGCTGCCGGCAATCATTCATCTGGGATCGCAATTGCTCGCGACCTCGAGCGATCTACCCGAATGTTGACGTCTCGAGCTTCGACGCGTCCGCAGAGCGGACTCATTCTGCTGGATCTTGCTCCAAATGGGGTTTGCCAAGCGACAAAAGTCACCTTCTGCCCTGGTGGGCTCTTACCCCACCGTTTCACCCTTACCGGCCGACGTAATCGGCAGGCGGTTTACTTTCTGTTGCACTTTCCCTAGCCTTTCGGCCGGTCGACGTTATCGACCATCTCGCTCTTCGGAGCCCGGACTTTCCTCCCAATCGATGTTCTTGCGAAGCATCTCTTAGGCGATTGCCCTGCCTCCCGGAATACCGGATTATCGGGGGAAACACGCTGACTTTCTAGCCGTAATGTCCCCCGAATGCACGACTCCACGGAATCGCTTCCCGGCTACGCAACCCGCTTTGCCACTAGATTTTTCGTAGTCGCACGCGAAGAAACCGTTTCAATTACGACACAGCCGACAAAAGTGAGCCTGAGGCGCTAGCCGATTTTTGCCCGTTGAAAGAAATCGGCTAGCGCCTCAGGCTCAAGAACACGAAAATCGACTTCTGCCAGCTGTGTCGAGGTTGCGTACGAGAGAAAGCCAAAAAACGTGCGACTACTCGAATTCCTCGGCTTGTGCCGTCGGACTCGGTAACGAGATGCTGGCCGTAGCGGCAGGTCGGGCGTAGTCGGCTCCAGGTCGGCGTCCGCGTCGCTTTTGGGCGGAGGTGGGAATCTGACCACGGTCAACGCGCTGCACCAAACGCGTGATACAAAGTTTGTTGACGCTCACCTGCAAGTCATTGGCTTCCTTGCAAATGCTATCGTGCAGACTCTTTGGAATGCGAACCGTAATCATCCGCTGTGCTTCGTTGGGATCGCAATCAGGCAAATCGCGAGATCTCAGAACCGTAAGCATCTCAAGGACTTTGCTATGCTCGTCGCTGCACTCGTAGGCGCACATATCGTCCGCATCGCGAAACAGCGAGCGTGCCACCCCTCCAACCCCCATGACTTCTCGATAAAAAGCCGTCCAGGTCGGAGCAACTCCGAACAATTCGGTCGCGGTGCTCAACACCTGCTGGCATCGACCCGCCAACGGTGCCAAAGGAATGCACTTTGCTTTCAGTTCGCAAGCCACTTGATGAAACACACTCAACTCTGCAGCAAGCTTCACGCCCGCTTCATCTAATTTTTTGCTTGTCGACGTCGGCTTGGCAGTTGCGTTTTCACAACCAAGATCCGACTGAGTCGCTGCCGATGCCGCTGGATTGCCTTCGCGAAATTCGAAGTTCATAAGTGCCTGCCTTCCATGTTCACTCGCGTCTTCTCGAGTGGGGGGGGTATTGGTCGCCGTACAAAAATCGAGCAGGCAGCGTCCTACCCCCAATCGCCATCCTGCTGGCGTCCCACTAGACAAGCCGAAGTGCATCGCTCGAATTCGACTCCGCACACCGCCTTCCCGGGGGAACGAACCCATCTTGCGAATGCAGTCAATACCTCAGCCGCAAAACCAATGATGGCAAAGACTTAGATCGATTTGATAGCGTCGCTCGATTTTTAAGCATCCCCTCCCTGGAGGGGTGTTCTGTGCGATGCCTTGTTTTTGTGCATACGCTGCACTCTCAAATACTAACTGTCCAACTTGCGTGATTTTTGAAAAACCACCCGATTTCTTAGTCAAAGTTGCAGGACTGAGGGATGGGAATCAAAAAGAAAATGGGGCCTCGAAGCTTTCCCCCTGCTTCCGAGTCCCGCTGGTTAGATACAACCCCAAGCCTAGATCGCTAGCATACTTGGTCCGTTTCGCTCGGCTGTAGCAGAGAGGACCGTTAGCGATGAATAGAGTTTCGAACGATCCCATCACGGCTTGTTCTTTTAGCCGCGCATCATGAATAGGATCTTGCATCGCGACCGGAGTCGAACGCGTTCCGGGCGATGGCCACGAAGTACCCGATACTTGGCGATGCGACCATCACAGTCGGATGCGTGGACTACGCCAATCGATCAATCATCTTTTCGATGGCTTTTTCGAAAAGCTCGTCGGTGTCGTAATTTCCGTCCGCAATCGCGGCGCGAAGCTCTGCCACACGCCCTGCACGGAACGTCTCTCCCGTTGACTCTCCCCCGATGGCCAAAGCCTCCGGAGACAACTCCAATTGGTCAGGAACGCTAGCAAACTCCGTCATTTCTGGAGACTGAACCTGTGAAGGAGCCGCCGCTTTGGAAGCTCCTCGCACTGCATCCGCCCCAGAAATCGACATGTTATTCGAAATATGCATTACCTAGATCTCCCGTGATTCGAACCAGAATCGGTGCCGAGGATGTCGGAAAACGGAACACACCCCGCTTTCCTTATCCGTTATCGATTGGACTGCCACCGTGCGAATGTCGACGCGTGGTCGACCTTGCTCGATCCTAATTCCTCGCAGTCCATGTCGCAGAGAGACCATCCGTAAAACGGGTCGAGGCGACTTTGCAAAGACGCTGCCTTCGAGCGAAGGCGACCGTTCTATCGTCCATCTCTCCCCAACAAAATACCGATTCTTGTCTCCTACTGTTTATTCCAATCAACGCACGCTTGCCCATTGCTCGCGTCCTATCGATCGGTTGGATTTTTCGGGCCGGCTACACGATCCTGCAGCATGAGTCCCTCCAAAGTCCCAACCCCTTCTCGATGGATCTAGCATTCGCAAGTGGTGTGCCAAAACTCGATCGCTCGAGTCATTCGCTTCCACACGCTCTGACGTTATACGCGTTTCTCAAGTTCCGATACAAGCTCTGTTCCGCCTAACCCTCCCATTCTATGCAACACCCAGTCGGGATGAACGGCTTCCCACAGCCTCGGAACCTTCAGTATCCATTGGATTTCCCACACTTAGGCGATCGTTCGAGATCGATACCGCAGCGTTGATTTCGGAATGGAAGAGGCAAAACTGGGCTCTCGACGAAATCAACGCTATCAATCCTCCCTTAGGTTGGATTCGAAATCGCTCGACCATGTGGGATTGAAGAAGTTACAACCCGTCTGGAAGTCTTTTCAAACGCTTCCATCGCCTTCGAAAACTTTTATTCCAAATCGAGATTGACCCGGCGATAGGTCCATTCCTATCTTACCGCTCGTTGTTGCAACCCGGTGGCTGGTTCCGCCAGCACACGACCGAGCAACAATCCGTTCTTTGATAACCCAATCCGCCATTCAAATTTCAACGTTGCGACCAGTTCGCTCTTCGGAGCCGGCCCTTAGGAGTTGGCAAAGGATATGCCATCTCCTAAGGATCGACTCTAGCAACGCCCTGGCAGATTGAGCTCACGGATGAATGCTCAATCTGCCTTTTGAACCTGGCTCCCGGAAAAGTAGCTCGTAGTCCTCCGTCCCCCCCTGGGACTCGTTCACTTCCGGGAGCCTTTTTTTATTTTCAGCCTTTCCGCACGCGTCGGCAGATCGCGGAATGACGTCCAAATCGGGGCAAGCAAAGCGACAGGAGTCGATGTCCCCATCAGCCGCAGTGCGTTAGCACCCGGTTCTGGGTTGAACGGGGCGGCAACCGGACACCAACGTGTTCCGGCTGATTGTTTTGCGTCCGGATCGCTGTGCGAAAAGAGTCGAATTGCCCCGGCCTATCACGGCGATCAATCCCCAACAACTCACTCCGCCGCCGGGCCATTTCCTGGGATCAATCGAACGACTCGCTCAAGATGTTCTTTGAGGATTTCTTCCCCCGTGCGAATCTTTAGATCGATTCGCAACGCCCACAAATCGACTCCACCGATCTGTTTCGTGCCCAGTTTTACCAAGTCTTTCCCGGTGCATACGATGGCGTCTACCGAAGGCTGTGCCTCTCGAATGCGATACTCGATCAACGCGATATCGGCTGCTGAAAACGGGTGGTGATCAGGAAAAACAAGAGGAACTGCAACCTCGACCCCCAAACTATCGAGCGTCTTGTGAAAGGCGCGAGGGTTACCAATCGCGCTGATGGCGATCACTCGCCTCCCCCGAAAAGCATCGACAGGAAGTGTTGCACCTGAGGATTGATACCATTCCACACCGGCATGCTCCGTCTCGATCCATGCCGCTCTCGGATTGATGCGCTGAACCAGCGTCCGGATCTCCGCCAGCTTTTGACTCTCCACTTGATCGCATCGCGTTGCCAGGATCATATCTGCCCGGCGCAAAGCGCTCCGAGGCTCGCGCAACAGCCCCAACGGCAAAAGATGCCCGTATCCAAACGGCCTACTCGCATCCAACAAGACAATATCAAGATCTCTTCCCAAGCGACGATGTTGAAATCCATCATCCAAAAGGAGCATTTCCATCTCCAATTCCTCGACCGCTACCGAAGCAGATGCCGTTCGATCGGGAGATTGCAAGTGGGGAACATCCGGCAGCCTCGACTCCACTTCTTTGGCTTCGTCATTCATTCCGTCCTGCAATGCTTTGTACCCGCGAGACAAGATCGCAACCCGGATCCCCTGTTCGCGAAGTCGCTTGGCCAAAAAGATCGCGGTCGGAGTTTTGCCCGTCCCACCCGCCGTCAAATTGCCAATCGAAATCACAGGTACCCCCGCCTTCTTGGTCTCGATCCAACCTCGATCGAACATCCAATTGCGGGCAGAGACGATCGCTCCGTAGGGTTGAGTGGCTAGCCACAACCCTACGCGAGCCGCACCTGCCAGCAGCGACCTGTTGGTTCCATCTTGAATGCTCTCAAATCGTTGCATGCGCTCGTCGAATTGGTTGAATGATTCTGACTACCTCGGGAATGAATGCATTCTAAAGCAGCCATGCCCATTGCTCTAGCGGCATACGGATTCGCGACCTATTCTCGACCCGTCCTACGGAAGCAAACGGAATCGACTCGAAGGCCCCAACAGCGCTTGCCAGTCCGGTGCATTCCATCTTCTATCATATTCGCTCCTTCCCTTGAGAGTTGGACTCCAGCCATGATTCCATCGCGATCCTCGAACCTTTATGTCCTGTTCGCGGCAATCATTCTTTCGCTCTTCAGCCAACATCTGTCGACATGGAGTCAAACGGGTGGCGACCCGACAGGATCCAGCCTACCCCCGCTCCCCCAAAACAATCCCTCCCCACGAGACATGGGCGACGTGCCGATCTACGGCTCACCAGCTCCTTCGCCTTCCCACGGAGGATACCTCCCGAACAACACGCGCTTGGGTTCTGTCATGGTCGTCGGTCAATCCAACGCCGCCGCCACGGCCACTCATCTCATGAGCTCTGCAACCCTCAGCAATGGCTCGCAACAAATCGTGCTCGTCGACCCCGCCAAGCAGACTCTGGTGGTTTATCACGTCGACCCGAACAAAGGGGATATCCAGCTCAAAAGTGTCCGACGCATCGACGCGGACTTTTCTCTCGAAGAATTCAACCTGAGCGAACCTACCCCTGCGACCGTTCGCAAAAACCTCCGAAACAATCTGGATCGCTAGTCACATTTGCGATGGACGCTGTAACGCAGCGGCACTACGGCAATCCCCATCGCTTGCGCAATATCCATTGCGTGACAAGCAATCCCGCAACCACCAAAAACGTTCCCCACGAATCCCAGTCCGTATCCCCAAGCTTGAAATTCTCAATAGCGGTCTCGGTGGCTTGCTTCCTTCGCTCCAATATCTTGCGAACGACTTCTGCCGTTTGATCCGGCGTCATCAATTCACCACCAGCGGGCTCGTTGAGCTTTGCCAGCTGCCCCAACAACTGCCAATCGGGCATCGGTTGCATGCTCTCGACCGATTGATCCATGACGATGAATGGCAATTTTGCTTCGATCTGTTTTCCCTTGGCGCCGCTGGTCTTAGCACGCCATTCATACCTGCCCGCTGCTTCGATCCCTTCCATGCGGAGTTTCATACTCATCGCATCTCGACGTTGCAAAGGAAACTCTCCGAGATCCTCTTCACTGGAGATCCCGTTCTCCTTGGGCAATCCAAGCTTCCATAGATGCATAAAAATCGTTTTTGGCATGGGTGTGTCGTTGGTTCCGGGATTCCACTGAACAATCACATCCGCGTTTTGTTGCAGATACAACCGGCGCTGCGACATCGACAATTGCAACCCTTCCTCGACCAACTCTCGTCGCAGTCCCCACAAAGCCAACTGGCGCCAAAACTGTTTGAATTCCTTGACCTTGCCTTGCCTCATCCACTGATAGGTCGAGTCGAAGGCGATACTGAGTACACGGCCTTGCTGCGACGTCCCCAACACGATCAATGGCTGCCCACCATCCCCTTGAGCCAACAATTTCACCCCCGGGGCATTCTTGATTCCATCCCATCGCGTGGCACCGGTAAGTGGTTTCATCTCGGACCACAACTTGGCAACGTCGGACCCCGGTTCACCGATTTGTAATAGCTTGTCAGAAGCTACCGGAATCAGCTTGATCGATCCTGGATATTGACCTCGTAAATCGAGCGGACCTTCTCTCTTCTGGCGTGCACTCACACCCATTTGAATCGGTAGAACATCGGCCAATGCCGTCCGATCCCATCCACCCGCTGCGTAAGTGTAATATCCTCCGAGAGTGATCAACCCCGCACCGCGATTGACCTGATCCGCAATGAGCTTGGCTCCTGCCACGCCAATCGCATCCGAGTCCAGATCCCCAAGAATGAAAAGGTCATACACACCGCTGGCCAGCTGTTGGGTTAAGTCCACCGGCCATTTTTGAATCGGTTCCCGCGCGATCCATCGCCGATCGACTTGAATGTCTGGAGATTCCAAGAGCGCAGAAGCAATGAATTTCGCCTCCGTTCTCGGTTCACCCTCTAAATACAACACCCTAGCTCCGCCACCTCGCACGTTGAGGTATGCAGTCGCCTCATTGTTCTCGGTGACCGCTTCCCCCTCGACAGGCTCCGCTTTAACGATCAATTCATAAGAACCTGCCTCGGGTGCTATGAGCGGAATTTGAAATGCCAAGGACTGTTCGGATTTCGTGGGTCGCACCAGCGTACGGTCCACCAATCGCGATGCACCATCCCGTCCGACCATCCACAAGGCGATGTTGATATCGCGATTCGCGACTCCTCGGGATTTAAGCATCCCTCGAACAAAGATTTGATTCTTCGTATAAACATCGAGTTGCTCGGGGATCCCCTCAACGGCGATATCGCGCGCATTTTCGCTATCGCTCCGGGGCCCCAAACCGATCAAGTACATGGGGATATCCAACCGGGCGAATTGCCGAACCACTTGCTGCGGGTCCGTCCCGGCCGGCGAAAGTGTCTGCGCACCATCTCCCATCCAAATCACCGCCGACAAGGGAGAATTCAATGAGGTAGACGCGAGCTGCGAGAGTGGACCTCCAATGTCAGTCGTTCCCCCCTCAGGTTTCTTCGGTAATTCCGGTCTCGCTGCCTCATTCGTATTCTGAATCTCACCCAAGCCCTTCAGTTTCGAATCATAGAGAAACGGTGCTAACACGACCTCCTTTCCAAATTCACCACGCGCTTCCCATAACGCATCCCATATCGCGAGCTGACTTTCCCATCGCGTTCGTTTCCCTTCGCCCGAACTGAGCTGCATGCTCGCGGTCGAATCCATCAAGATGGCAACCGTGCCACGAGGTTCTCGTTCCCGAGTGAACGTCAGCCCCGGACGGAGCAAGGTCAGGAGCAGAAACAAACACAGCAGCAACCGAAGGATCCAAAGCACTGCCCGCTGCCATCCCTCCAACTTTTTTTCATCCTGCACAAACATCAGGATAAAAAACATCCCCAGGGCGACCATTCCAAGCAGTGCATAACTTCCAAAGACGGGCGACAGCGACCAATCGATCATGGATTGCCTCGCTTTGTCGATGCGTAGAATCGGCTAGACATGGTCTGCTCCGCCATGAAGAGCATGGCCAAGATAACCAGCAAGAATGGGGCCATATCGCGCCCATAGCGCCCCTCGCCAATCGATGACTGCACATCCTCTTTGTCTTTGGCGATCGAATAGTTGGACTTACCCAACGCGCTGTCCATCGCGGTTTCCGGTACGCGCTGCAACGACATCTCGTCTCGGTCAATATTGACACTGAATCCACGCAAGACAGGACCCCGCGCCCGCAACCCTTTCAATCGATACTGTCCAGGTTGCCTGGTGAATGCATATGAGACCAACTCGTCCGACGCTTCGAGCCGAACCGTATCTCCTAAAGGAAGAAACAATTCATAAATCTTCGGATATTGCGAAGAACTGTTCTCCAAAATCGCAGCCGAATCGATGCTGTAGTTGAATGGATGTTTGTTATGAGACGCAAGATACCGGGAGGTCCCGACAAACAACGCAAACCCGGGCCACGCATCCGCGCTGGTAGTGAACAATTCACTCCACGGTTGTGTCGCAGCCGTCGCCGAAGGTTCGGGATAGGGCAATGTCATCAAGACCACGCGCCCTTGTCCACGTGACCACTCGACCATCGCGGGTAAATTGCTGCCGGTAAATCGCATCAGTTCGGTCGTACCCGCTTGCAAAGACTCCAAATCCCAATGCCGGAACACGGGATAGTTCACCCAAGGAATCTCCTGGATGGGTCTTTCGAAAATCGTCCAAATCGGATGGTTGTCGATGACCGGGCTCATCACGACCGACACATCATCCGATGCACGGCGGGACTGCCTTTTGATCGTGCCCGGAATCAAATTCACCAACCCGCTAGCCCCTATTTCTTCTGGGGAATTCGGGCCAGGACCTAATATCAAGAAGAGCCCACCTCCCCCATCCACCCACGATAACAGCCGATCCGCGTCGTTCGCCGTGAGGGTCTTTGGGTTGTAAAGAACGATGTGTGTTACTTTCGCAAGGTCCACCTGCCCGATCCGACTGGTAGGTTCCACCATCGGTGGCTGGGATACGACAATCGGCTCACTCGCAGAAGAGTCGTTGGAACCTTCCGTTTTGGCTGGCTGCGCCGCTGTCAGCGCATTGGGATCCAGCATCAACGCGACCAATTGCCCATCCCTCTGGCTATCAGCGAATACCAACGTCTGTCCCAGCGTTCTGGCTTCGATCGTGACATAGTAGATGTTGTCCAACTCCAAGGGATCAGGGCGAGACAATCGCAAGACAGCATGATTCGTCCCCTCCGCCAATGGTTTCACGGTCATCTGAATCGGAGCCGAACCTTCGGCCGAAACTTGAACCAATTGACGGTCGATCAATTTCGCCTCGGGCACAGCTAACTTGCCATCGCGCATGGCTGGCAATCGTCGATCCTGTGTCTCCATTGCCAGTTCGCACAAGATCTGTTCATTGCCAGTTCCCTTGCTCGCATGAACCTCCGCGTTCAAGGTCACCTGCCCACCGGGCGACGCCGAATCCGCACTCAATCGCAACTGGCTCAAGGACCAATTCTTGATATCCCGATCAGGTACCGAGACATCGATGACTTGCAACAAGATCTTCGGCAATTGCTCTCCCGATTCATTTCGCAACCCAAGTTTCGCTGGGATGTCCGAACCTTCCACGCTCTTCCATGCGTTCTCTCGCATATCCGTGATGACGTAGATCTCGCGCCGCTCCAGTTCACTCTTTCGAAGTGTATCGATGGCAGCACTGATGCGATCGGGCAAATGGGTCGCTCTACCTTCGACGATCACGCGTTCCAATTGCCTCTCTGCCGACAAGCGATCTTGGTTGACGCGAACACCCCCATCCCCTCCGACGATGGCGATCTGGCTTGGCACCGGAAGTCGGTCCATCAACCATCGAGCCATCTCCTTGGCTTCTTCCATCCGGGTGACGTTGTGATATTTGTACGCCATGGTCGGCGAAGTATCGATAATGATCGCAGCGATGACAGGACCGTCGGCACTTCCCAACGCCACGGTCTCCTGACTCCGCCATGTTGCCGACAAAAAATAGGCCGCAGCAGAACCTAGAGCGAGAGCCAGCAAGGCAACGGAAACAACCGCTGGCGTCGACCTTCGACCACCCCATAAGACCGACGCGACCGCTGCCGTCAGCAACGCCAAAATACCAAAGACTCCTCCGGTCAGTGTGTTGGCAAAAAGTCCTGATACGACACGCGGAGAGGCTAGCGCCAAGGCCAATGCCAGCACCATCAAGATGCGCAAGGCTAAAAGAAGCCATCGCTTGACGCTCCACCCCCGCTGAGCGGTGATCGCGGTTTCACGCACGAACCGAATCGCAGGAAAGAGGACGGGCTTCGGCTGGCGCCTCCCCAGCAAATGCAGGAGAATCGGAGCCGACACCACGATCGATCCGAGCAGGAGTGAAATATGCAGGAATGTCATGCGCCGCAATCGCCTTGCTTAGAATCGGTTCCGGCGACTGAGCAAATACTCCGTCAGGGCCTTGTCATAGGGAACGCTCGTGTCCAACGGAACATAATCGATTCGCGCCTGGCTGCACCCTCGCTTCAAATCGTCCCGAAATTTACGTATGTTTTCTCGGTATTCATTGCCGATATCATCCGCGTTGACACTCACCGATTGCCCGGATTCGGGATCATTGAGCTGCACCAACCCCTTAAATGGAAAGGTGACTTCCGCTTCATCCAATACGTGAAACACGATCACATCATGACCCGCATGCTTGAGCATGCGGATCGAATCCACGGTGGACTCAACATCCGACAACAAGTCGCTCATGAGCATAATTAACGATCGATGCCTCAACATGGCCAAAAGCTGCTTCAATGGACCCGCCAAATGGGTCTTGCCAGACGTCTTCAGCTTGGACAATTGACTGAGGATAGCAGCGAATTGACTTCGCCGTGAACGAGGATAAAGACTCGCTCGAATCTTCTCATCGAACGTCACCAAGCCGATCGGATCCTGTTGCATGAGCATCAGATAAGTCAACGCGGCCGACAAGCAAACACAGTAATCAAACTTGGTCAATTGTTGCCGAAACGTATACGCCATGGACTCGCTCGTATCCATCACGATATAACCCGTGATGTTCGTCTCGGCTTCAAACTTTTTGACGTAATAGCGATCGGTCTTCGCGTACGCTAACCAGTCGATATCCTTGGGGTCGTCCCCATGTGAATACCGCCGATGTTCGCTGAACTCCACGGAAAATCCATGGAATGGACTGGCGTGGATCCCTTGCAGAAATCCTTTCACGACCAACTGAGCTCGCAAATCCAATCGTTTGATTTGCGAAGCCAACTCGGGCTTGAGATACTGCTCAACAGCAACCATCCTAGATTCCTAACCGGGTTCTCCCAGGGACACCTGCATCGCAAACGCTTGACGCAGGGTTCCTATACCAGCGGCAAACATAGGTCGCCCCGCATTCTTCCAACGGTACGCTCCTATTCTACAGCATGCACTCCCTTCCTGGCATGCTGTCAGGCAAATCCGGGGTAGCGATCACGATCGCGTCGGCCGGAATCAAGCATTCGTCCACGGAAGTCGGCAAATACCCCATTGGCCATTGTTTTCATCCACTCCGACTTCCAGGGTGTCCAATCGGTCTCCGATGGTTGGGTACAGTTTGGCTCGCAACTCGGTCGCGATCCACCATGCGATTTCCTCGGCCGTGGTGTTCGTGATGGGCAACAGCATGCAGTCTTCTCGAGGAAAGATCCATCGCTTGTCCCGGAATCGGACGGACACTTCCGCATCCTGCACTTCGACTTTGATCATGGGATGATGCAATGCCAACAACATGTGGTGGTCTAGTTGTTTCACCAATCCTGCCAACGTTTCTCGAAATGCAATGAAGTCGATCACGTATCGGTTGTCATCCAATCGCCCCTCGACCTCGGCCCGCAACCCATAATTATGGCCATGCAAACACTCGCAGATATCCCCCGCAAAGGTGATGAAGTGAGCGGAAGAGAAAACCAATTGCTCTTTCTGTAGAAGCACTCGAAAGGTCGCATGGCCCGAATGCTCATCGCCTCGAACTCCCGGAGCGCTGCCGGGCAACGCTGCTGAACGGGATTGGGATGAAAACGACGCAGTTTTGGAATTTGCATTGGTCACTGAAGAGGCCCTCAATCGATCGAACGGAGACTATCGGAAATCCCTCACTACGAAACAGTATAGACGACCACCAAGCCCTGTCTGTGCAAACCCAATCGCCTCGTCGTTTGAAGTTGCGCCATTTCGGCCTCTCTCGTACTCGTACTCAATGAAATGGTACTCGTACTCGTACTCGATGCAGTATCGTCGAGTACGAGTACTGCGAACGCGGACTACGAGTACGAAAAAACCACGGAAATCGCGGATTGAAACTCCGAGACATCCGAATAGCGCAACTTGAAAACCCTCGCCTGCGATCCGTACTACTTACGGAGCCCGAAACATGCGGTGATTGGAATCCCCTCGCGACAACATATACGCGAGCAGATCCAATACTTCGTCCTCATTGAGTTTGTTGAGTAGCTCTGCCGGCATGAGCGAAGTCGTTGATATCTTCTCTCCTTCGATGTCACTTCGATCGAGCGTCACGGTCTTCGTCGCATCCTCGGGATCGACGACCAACGTCACTTTGTTCCCAACGTCGCTCACGATTCGCCCTGTATACACCGTACCGTCGGTCGTACTGATCAGCATCGTCTTGTATTGATCCGAGATCACCTGACTAGGACGAACGATCGCATCGATCAAATCGGGAAGTGCGAAACGACCTGCGACCTGCGTCAGATCTGGTCCAGTCGCCCCTCCCTCTCCTCCGAATCGATGGCAAACCACACAACGAGCCGCCGCATACATACTCTTGCCATTCTCGAAGTTGCGCCCATTCAGTCGACTGAGAGCAACCTTCGTCACTTCACCGGTCTCGTACGCTTTTCCAGGACCCTTCGCGGCGGGTAATTGCTTGGGCAACGCTGCAGGTTGGCGAACCCCCAAGGCTTCCAATACGAATCGCTCTTGATCGGTGCACTGCGCATAGGCATCGTTGGCGGCATTGACCAGGAATTTTTGGTAGCTGTTACCACCCTTCCACTCCTGTGCCTTTTGGAACCATGCGAAATAGGCTTTGCGATTCTCTAGCGTCCAGCCCTCCTTCACGTTGCGAATCGCAAACGCATAATGGAATTGCTGCAGATCAGGCTGATTCTCGAGCATGGCTGAAATCGATGCTCCGTACCCACGGTTGCGTTGCAGGATCTCCGTAAAGTCAGCCTGCGTGAACTCGCGGTCTTTCTGCAGCAACGGCAACACCCTTTCGACCAACGTTGGCGATTGCAGGTACGCCAGCAGGATCACCAGTTCGCGATTGAGCTTTGGATCGTCGCTTGGGAACGCCGGATCCAAACGCTCCAAGATCGAGCGTCGCAAATCGTCATCCAATGCACCCAATCGAATGAAAATCAATTGCATCAACCTGGCCAACTCCAAACGTTTGGGGGCTGTCAACGAGGAAGGTGGAATCGCTGCCAAACGAGCAAGCAATGGCTGGCGCAACGATGGTTCCCCGACACGAGCAATCGCCACCCCCCCTTGAATCACCGTATCCAGCTTCGAACTCTCTAAAACCTTAGAAGCCCATCGCGATGTCGGCACGCGCTCCAGCGCCACCCTCGCGGCATACCGAATGGAGCGATCCGAATTCCCCAACTGCTCGACAATGCGATCGACCGAATCATCCGTGAGGGTCGGGTTGTCGATATGGTAGGACTCCAACCAACGCCGTGCCGCCAAGTCCTGGCTGACGGGCAACGGAGAGACCGGCTCGACACTTTCTTTGCCAACGTATCGGACTCGGAAGAGTTCGGATTGTGTACCACGTCCCCCGGTCGTGAAATAGAGATGACCGTCCTTGCCCACCGTTGCATCGGTCAGTGGCAAAGGAGTACGAGACAGGAACTCTTCTTTGGTGGCTTGGTAGGATCCCCCCGAAGGCTCAGGATGAATCGCATACATCGTTCCAAAGGTCCAGTCGAGGATATACAACGCGCGTTGGTACTTGGCAGGAAACTTTGTCCCCGTCCCAAATTCGACTCCGACCGGCGATCCCGGACCGATGTCTACCAATGCGGGCAAACTATCGACGTAGTATTCCGGCCATACACCCGTTCCACTGCGCCATCCAAACTCACTGCCACTCGTTGCATGCACCACACGCGTCGGCCGATACCATGGTGTGCCCATGTCCCATTCCATATCGGAGTCGTAGACAAACATCTCACCAACGGAATCAAATGCAAAATCGTATTGATTCCTGTAGCCAATCGAAAACATTTCCCAGGTCTTGCCCTCTGGATCGGTCTTTGCAATCCATCCTCCCGGGGCGACAATCCCGGCGGCATGCCCATTGGAGTCCCACTGGCGAGGCAAAAGCAAATCTTCATCCCATACGGGTGCGATTCGACTTGTATTGCCCTCGGGTAGGGTCGCTCGCAATTGCTGCTCACGCGGTCCGCCCATCGTCTGAGGCTCTGCATTCGTGGCTCGATCCGACGGAGGTAATGTATGATTCCCTGCGGTTAGATAGATGGATTGACCGTCCGGTGACAGTCGCAACGCGTGCGGTCCATGCTCTCCGCCCCCGCGAAATTCCTTGAGCTTAACGACTTCATCAAACTGGTCGTCGCCATCGGTATCTCGCAATCGAAACAGCCCGCTGCCACTCCCTCCGTTCACACAAACGTACAAACTGTCGAAAGCAAATAGCAAACCTTGTGCTGCCGAAATTTTTACATCCAGGCGCTCGACACGCGTGAGTTCATCGGTGCCAGGGGTAGGTATTGTAATACGCACCAACCCCTTGCCTTCTTGATCGCTAGCGATCAATCGCCCTTTCGGATCCGTCGTGACACACACCCAGGAACCTAATTCATCTTTAGGAACGCGGAATAATCGCTCGACGACGAATCCTGGCACGATGGAAAAGGAAGAACCCTCCTTGCTGCGTGCCCCATCGAGAACGTTACCCCAAGGTTGATCGCCATACGTTGCGATGACCTTTACCGGCTTGGATGCGTTCGGTGAATCCTTGCGAACCGCCAACCAACTGGCGTCGGTCCCGAACGTCTTAATGCCTCCCTGCGCGTCAATAATCGCGATCTTTGCCACCAACGCAGCAATGCCACCTTCATTGCGGACTTCAAACTTCAATTCGTTCTCGCCAGCAACCAGTGCCGAACTGGCATCGACCGTCAGTCCTTCTTCCCATGAATCGCTGGAACCAAGTTTCTTTCCATTCAATTCAATCGTCATCGCATTGTCTGCGGACGCCGCGATCCAAGCCGATGCCTTGGCGGGTGCGTTGAATTTTTTCGAAATTGTATAATTCGAATTCGAATCGTCCCCCCAAACCCAATACGGCTTGTCACCTTCCTGGAGCGCCTTGTCCCGCAGCGACGTCGATGACGCGGGAAGGGTCCCCTGCGAGGAAGCGATTTCGACGGCTTGTGTGTACACCTTTTGTCGAACAGCTTCCTGTGACCACCCGGTCAAGGCCCAAGATGTCACGGTAGAGGCAAACAACGGCGCCAGCAACCAGCCGCGCGCTCGCAATGGAATCGGATTGTGCATAATCACGGGAGGGAATCCAACAGATGGTCGATGGGGAAGGGAAAGGTCCACGGCGATCAAAACAACAGGCTCGCGATGAACGGTTTGAATCGAAGATACTGGCTGGCAAAAGAAGTGCAAGCACCCGCAGTTTAAACCCTTGAAGCGGAACCCGGCAATCATTCACGCTTCCAATCAGAGCCGCGAGCGTAACGGCTTGTTGATTTAAAGGTATTTGATCGGGAGATT
>JBAWXH010000054.1:0-41439 GCA_037144155.1 Planctomycetota bacterium
AATCTCCCGATCAAATACCTTTAAATCAACAAGCCGTAACGCTCGCGGCTCTGATCGGACGGTTCTGATTGGACAACGACATTTTTTAACGATGAAAATCAACCCACTCGAATCGGATGGTTTCTGGTTGGTTCGCTAGCCATTGCTTTGGGACTTTCAGTTCAAACCACTCGTCTTTTTGGAGTGGGATTTTCGGTGTATGGCCTTCGACGCTACCGATGATTGAAATATCGCACCATGCATCGTCCGTCGGCTTCAATGCGATCGCATCACCATTGTCAGTACGCTTGCTCCAATGGGTTTGAAGGTTTTGATTCTCGACAAAGCCTTCGTAGCGATCTCGTTCGATCGTCATGCGAATGGATTCCAGTCCTTGAATTTTCCAACGAATCACTAGTGCGTCGGGCCAATTCTTTTCGAGGCGTCGCAAGGTGGCAGCGCCAATTCCTCGCGGGCTTCGCAACTCCACTTGGACTGTGCTGCAGTTCGAATCATCCGTCACAGTCTTTATCAAGAAATTGTCATCAGCATTCTTTAGCGAAATCTCGATGGTCGGTTTGGCTTCGATTTCATCTGAGAAGGATTCCATGGTGATGGCTTTGAGCGAGATATTTCCAATGAAACATAGAGCGAAGAGAACAACCGTTACCTGCATGCGAACTTGGTTCATGACCTTGGGTCTCTCAAGAGATGCGTTCCCTGTTGCACAGCGAGCTACCGTCGCTTGCACGTGCCGATCCCTCATCGTAGCGGGATTGACTTACAATAGCATGTCTGAAGTCGCTTGAGCGAGCCTTCCAGTCTTCTTCTTCTTCTTCTGACGGATTCTCCATGCATCCCAAAGTGAACGGCAATGGGTATCCAATGCCTCGAACCAACGTCTTTCGTTGCAACCGCACGTTGGCATGGTTAATCGCAATTCTTTTCTGCAACGTTAATGTGTCGTTTGCTGATCCGTCCCGTTACTTTGGAATTCGGGTGGTTGATTCCGTCACAGGGAAAGGAGTCCCGCTGGTTGAACTCGAGACCCTTCATCATTTGCGATTCGTTACGGACAATGCGGGTTGGGTGGCGATCGATGAGCCGGAACTGATGGAGCGTGAAGTCTTTTTTACGGTGCGAAGTCACGGTTATGAGTATCCCAAGGATGGATTTGAGTTTGCAGGTTTGAAGCTAAAGGTAAGCGCAGGGGAGCGAACAACACTTTCCATTGTTCGCCGCAATTTAGCGGAGCGAGTTGGTCGATCGACTGGGGCGGGATTATTGCGAGACAGCGCACTTTTAGGGTTGCCGCAGGGTTCGACGCAGAAACCATCCGACATTCGCGCCGATGTGGTTGGATGCGATAGTGTTCTGACGAACGAATACAAGAATCGACGTTACTGGTTCTGGGGGGATACCACTAGGTTGCATTATCCGATCGGTGGGAGTTTTCATATGACGGGAGCGACAACATCGCTCGAGTCGACACCACCCAAATTTGGTTCCGATCCGCTTGGGAACGCAGTCTACTTTGTGGACCCCGCCGGGGCCGCACGAGCCATGGCACCCATGGCTGGGGATGGGCCGACGTGGATCACAGCGGTAACGACCATTCAGGACACGACAGGTAACCCTCGGATGGTGGCCAGCTATGTCAAGATCCGTAACATGCTTGAGCCCTATCGGTGGGGTTTCGTTCAATGGGACGATGATTTGGAAACCTTCGTGCATGTGAGCAGTGCCGATACGCATCCCGTCCTTTTTCCGGAGCCGCAATCGCATGCGCTGCGAGTTGCGGACGGTAATGAAGCTTTCGTTTACTTTTGCAACCCATTTCCCTTTTTGAGAGTGCTTGAAAAGGATTACATGCACACCGACGCGTACGAAGGATACAGCTGTCTACAGACGGGGACGAAGTGGAAAGATGCACGATTGGATCGCAGTGACAATGGCGAATTGGTATGGAAGTGGAGACTAGGAACCCCTTCTCCAACGCAGGCCGAGTTGACTGAGGGATTAAGACAAGGAGTGTTTCAGCCGGGGGATCGCCTGCCATTGCTGATCGATATCGACAGCGGTCGGACGCTTCATGCGCACTTCGGCTCGGTCGCATGGAATGCGTATCGAGGAAAATGGATTGCTGTTTTTTGTGAGTTGGGAGGTGAATCCTCGATGTTGGGTGAAGTTTACTTGGCAGAGGCAGCTGCATTGGAGGGGCCATGGGTGAGGGCCAAAAAAATCCTCACTCATGATCGCTACTCGTTTTACAATCCCAAGCACCATCCCTTCATGGTCGAGGAAGGGGGGCGATTCATCTATTTTGAAGGGACCTATTCGAACGCCTTTTCAGGGAATGAGCACCCTACACCGCGCTACGACTACAACCAAGTGCTCTATCGGTTGGATCTCGCGGACCTCGACGCGTTGCAGGGGGCCGAATCGTCCAAATGACGGGTCAAATCGATTCTGGTAACTTGGATTCGCTCTGGATCTCTCGCCGTGGGTTGCATGATTTGAAGTTGTGCTGTCAGGCTTTCTCTCGTACTCGTACTCGTGCTCAATGAAATGGTACTCGTACTCGATGCGGTATGTTCGAGTACGATTACGAGTACCGCGAACGCTGAGTACGAGTACGAAAAACCGTGTTAAGAAAAGGGATTGCGCGTCCCGAAAGAATCTCATTGCGCAACTTCACAATTTGCAAGCGAGGGATGTACTCACAAAACCTATCCAAGGAACGAAGTTTCTAATCGACTGGATGCGTCGAATCGCGGGGGGGTTGCTCGAAAATCGCATGTGCTTCGAGTATGATATCGGGGTTTCACCCTATTTCTTTCGAATGATGGATCATTCCGCCCAATCCCACCCTGGACTGAAGGTTGTGTCTTTGCTCGCGAATCCACTATTTCGATGGCTGAAGCCGCAGGACTTTGCCCGCGTTTCCAATCTGCAATGGATCGCCCGAGATGTGGTCGATGGATTGAGCGGCGGGATCCATCGATCGCGACATATTGGTGCCAGTGTCGATTTCAAAGAACATCGGCCCTACGTAGCAGGGGATGAGATTCGCTCGATCGATTGGAAGTTGTTTGGCAAGACCGACCGGTTGTATATCCGGCAGTTCGAAGACGAAACCAATCTGCGAGCCACCATTGTGGTCGATCAGAGTGGCTCGATGAAGTATTCCGGTTCTCGTTCCAGTGGATTGACCAAGCATGAGTATGCCGTTCGCCTCGCAGCCTGTTTGGCCTATTTGCTGATCTCGCAGCAAGACTCGGTGGGCATGGTCACTTTTGATACGACAATCCGAACGAATATACCTGCCAGATCGCGTCCGAACCATCTTCGGGCATTGATGCAAACGTTATCGGATTCGGAGTGCCGTGGGGAAACTGATCTAGGAAGTGTCCTGCATGAACTGCTCGGCATCTGCAAAAAACGGGGGCTCGTGATTCTGATTTCCGACTGTTTTGGTGACATCCCTAGCTTGCTTCGCAGTCTGACCCTACTGCGTTCGAACCATCAAGAAGTCGTCGTGATCCAAGTCGTTGATGATGATGAAACCGATTTCCCTTTCAGCAATCGCACCCTGTTCCGCTCTTTGGAAACGTCCGACCATCAGGTCCTGGTTGATCCGGTCAGCCTACGGCGGACGTACCTCGATAACTGGGAACGATTCCAGCGAGAACTCAAAGAGGGTTGCCAACAGAAGCGAATCGATCTGCTGTCGATGACGTCGTCGAAGAGTTTCAGTGAAGTCGTGGCTAGCTACGTTGCGCAGCGAGGCTACGCATGACGTTTCTCAATGCCTTGCTATCGTTCGGAGCGGCGGCATTCACGATTCCTCTCATCATCCATTTGCTGAATCGGAGCAAGTTTCTGACGGTCGATTGGGGGGCGATGCAGTTCCTCGAAAGTTCGCTGAAAGTCAACTCGCGTCGGATCCAATGGAAGCAGTTATTGCTACTGCTGATTCGATGCATGATCCCGATACTATTAGCTTTGGCCATGGCTCGCCCCTTCATCTCTGCATGGAAGGACACGGGCGCCAATAGCGCGATGTCGTTAGCGATCGTTCTGGATGATTCTTTATCGATGCAGAGGTTGGGGGGGCGGGCTGCCAACGCCGAAGCGAAGAGCCCTGTTCGAAGATTCGATCATGCGATCACCGAATTGCGAACTATCTTGACGCAGCTCCCTTCCAGTAGCGAGGTTTCAATCGTATTGGCGGGGGAGCCAGTGACGATGTTGCAGGACCATCAACCCGACGAATTGCTCGCGAGACTCGAAGCGATTCAGAAAAAGCCGAAGAGTGCAGGACACTTGGACTTGGTAGACGGCGTACGAGCAGGTGTGGAATGGCTGAATCAAAGTCCTCATGCTCGGCGTCAATTGTTACTCGTATCCGATTTTTCCGCAGCGGATTGGGAAAAGAATGAGCGAGACTCTGCGCGGGAAATGTCAGAGCTTCTCAAATCACAAGAGGTTCCGATCGGTTGGAACTGGATGGAGCTACCACCGATAACATCGTCGGTCACGTCTAAAGATGTATCGATTCTTTCGCTCGAGTCTTTGCCGAATTTGATTGCTCCCTCAGGCCAGGCGAATCTCAGCGCCACACTTCAGAATCATTCGAAGGAGCCTGCCCAAGTCCCCGTCGTCTTGTCGTTGGCAATGGATGAGATAGAAAGGCAATCGGTACAGATCGCGCCTGAATCGACTTCCATGGTTCGTTTCCAATGGTCTCCTGCGCGTGCTGGCGATGCGGAGCTAACGGTCTCGCTCGATTTCGAAGACGATTCGCCAGCGGACAACTCTATTGTGGGAGTATTGCGTGTCCGCGAACCGAAGAAAGTTTTATTGATCGATGGCGATCGGCGCAATGAGGCCATGAAGAGCGAATCGGATTTTGTCCGATTGGCACTGACTCCCATTTCGCTCCTGCGAGGTGAGCCAGGGGATTTATTCACGACCCGCGTCGTTGACAGCAATGGATGGAACGAAGCACAGTTGAAGGATTTCTCCGCGGTCGTGTGTTGCAACGTCCCACAATTGGATCCGAATCAACGCAAGTTGCTTCGCGAATTTGTCGACCGCGGCGGTGGCTTGGTCTTCTGCTTGGGCGATCGCGTTCAGATCAATCAATGGAATGAATGGGAATCGACTCAGAATGGTGGGCTAAGGATCGGCAAGCTATCCAATAGGAATGAATGGATCGGCAAAGTCGAACAAACCGTTACCCCTCTCTTTGGGTTGTCGAAAGCGTCCTTGGATTCGCTGGCGACGGCACAGTTTAATCATCGCTACGAATTGGAATTAGAAGATCCCAGCGGCGCGGTCGGATTGGCATTTGATGATGGCAAGCCTTGGCTCCTGGCTACCGCGATTGGACGGGGGCGGTGCGTTTGGGTGTTGAGCAGTTGTGACGATGCGGATAGCAATCTCACCTCGCGTCCCGTATTCGTGCCCTTGATCCAACGATTGTTAGCGACATGTTTGCAAATGGAAAATGGATGGAGGGTCATGAACCCTGGGGAAACATGGCGCGAGAGCTGGCCTCGTCCCACCGATAGCAGCCTGCAAAACATCTCCGTGAATTATCCCGATGAAGAAACCGAAGAGTTCAAGATTCCTGCCCCCTCCAACGCGGCGGATGCCGTTGGAAACTTTGCAATGGAATTGCGATTGCCCCGATCCACGGGTATCGCTCGGGCTAGCCTAGGATCGGAGAAACGGAGTGTCGCTGTCCAGTTGTCGGACGTCGATCGTCGGCGCGAATGCAAACGGGAAACCATTCCCTCCGACGAACTTCAAAAGATGGCTGCGTCCGCGGATGCAAAGACGGTGCAGGATGCCAAGCAGTGGCTTGGGCTGGCTAGTGACAGTTGGCGTGGTCGCGAGTTGTGGACGTGGTTTTGGATCGGTTTGTTGGTATTTTTCCTGTCGGAGATGCTGTTGCAGCAATCGATGATGCCTAGGACGAGGACGACGAGCACTACATCGACTCGATCTGCGGCCAGTCCGCGGAATGATCGAGGTGCAGCATGACGCGATTGCAATTTGGCGGAGTCCTACCAACGTGGTTGGTGCTGCTGTTGGTGGTCGTCGGATCGATCCTCATCTGGCTTTGGTACTTTCGAGAGACCCGTTATTGCCGTTTACCCTATTCCTACCTCTTGCCGACGTTGCGAGCGTTGGCATTCGCTTTAATCGTGTTGATGTTGGCTGGCCCCAGTTTGATCCGTGAATGGATTTCGGGTGAGCTGAGCCGGATAGTGTTTCTAGTAGATACTTCGACCAGTATGGAGCTAACCGATGCTGTCGATCTTGGGGAGGGAGCCGAGGAAACTTCCGCACAGGGTCTTTCCACCAAGCCAAAGGATAGCGAACCGACCCATTTGGGGACCCGCTTGGAACGGATTGAGCATTGGCTATCCGATGGGAAGGGGACAGACGAACCAGCGAGCAAGGAATCGCATCAGGGCTGGTTGGCCGCACAGCGACGCATGTTTCACATGCAAGTCCTTGCGTTCTCCGCCGATGTGCGTGGGGATGTTTTATCCCGAGTTTGGGACTCAGCATCCCACTCGCTCGAGAGTGACATCGCTCTCGAGCTACCTGCGACCGGCAATCGGACGTCCATCGGCGATGCTATTTCCGAGTTGCTTCAAGGATGGGTGCGGGAACCAAAATCCGAGGCGTTGATCGAAAGTCAGAATCGACAAAATTTAGCGGCAGTTGTGTTGCTGACCGATGGTCAATCCAATGCAGGGGAATCACCCCTCGCAGTGGTCGAACAGATGGCCGGGTCGAAAGTGCCCATTTTTTCGATCGCCTACGGGAGAGATCAAGAGCCGGATGACCTAGGGATCCTGACCGTCGATCACACTCGCAACTTGTTTCGTGCGGACAGTTTTCAAGGCAAGGTTGTCATCAAGCAACAGGTTCCCGAGGGAACCGCTTTTCAATTGAAGATTCTTCATGAGGATCGCACGGCATGGACTCAGTCCTTGATCTCGGATGGTCAGCCGAGTCGAACCGTTGAATTTCGAGTGCCTGGAGAAAAATTCTTTCCGGCGGAGGCGGGCGATTCGAGACAGAAAGCCATTCCGATCGAGTTGGAGTTTCAGGTCGAATACCGCGGCTTCGATGCATCGCCGAGCAACAATCGATTGCCGTCTTCCCTGTGGGGGGTGGTTCGCAAGAATCGAGTCATGGTGGTGGATCGACGAGGTCGATGGGAAACGCGTTACATTAAAAACGCTTTTCAAAGAGACAGTACTTGGGAGCTTGAAACCGTTTTAGGCCCTGAGGAGTTCAAAGCGAAGACGTTTCCCAAATCGCGCGAAGAGCTAGCCGGATTGGATCTCTTGGTCGTCACCATCGACAGCGTTGGGGGCTTGAGCGACACCCAATGGAAGTGGTTGCAGGACTTTGTGGCTGACGTAGGCGGTGGAATCATTTGGATCGATAGTGGGCGCGAACCTCCTCCGGAAACGATTACCAAGTCCCAAGTTCAGTGGTTTCCTGTCCTTATGACAGCCGATGCCGGGGCAACCGCCGTGACATCGCTGGAACTCAAGGATGCTGCACTCGAACAACGCGCGTTCGCATTTGAGCAGGATAGTGCAGCCAATCGCAGGCTATGGAGTGTGCTCCCACCTCCGAGAGTTGCGCGTCGCGTGGAATTGTCTCCGGGAGCGGAGTTGTTGGTATCAGGATTGGCAGAGTCGAAACGGGAGTGGCCGATGATCGCGTCGCGTCGGTATGGACAAGGACGTATTGTCTATCTCGCGAATGACGAAACGTGGCGATGGCGGTACAACGTCGCCGATCTGTATCATCAAAGATTTTGGAATCAGTTAGCGCAGTGGGCCATGCAAACACCCTTTGCCGTCGAGAACGATTTTGTCGCCCTCGATGCAGGCTATCGAACCTATTCCATCGGACAAGATGTTCCCCTTCGAGCGCGCGTGCGGGATGCGAACCAAACGCCGCTGCAAGGGGGATTGGTGCGAGCCATCCTATCTCGGGACGACGGTAGTGTCGAAGAGGTTGCACTATCCGAAGATTCCAACGCGCCTGGCACATACTCAGTCAATGTCCGCTCTCTGCTCCCTGGCAAATACGAAGTCAAACTTGGTGTCGCTGGGATTCCTGACGAGGCGTTGAACTTGAGAACCGAGTTCATGGTGCAGCCTCCTAACGATCGCGAGATGGAAGCTCTGGCAGCCAATCGAAGCCTCTTGCGTCAAATAGCGACGACGACGGGAGGGGAGTCGTTTGCCGAGTCGGATCGCGAACACCTCGTGGATTCGCTGCGCAAGTATCAAAAGGGTAGAATCAATCAGTCGCAGACATTGCTATGGCAAAGCTATCCATGGTTTGCTGCGACGATCGCGCTATTGTCTTTGGAATGGTTCCTCCGAAAACGGGCAGGATTGGTCTGATGAGCACGACAATTGCTTCGATGGGGGATGGGCGACATCCGAATCAGGGGGAGCTCATTTCTTCGATGCCGGGATCGAAGGCGCCGATGATGCGCTGGTTGCGCAGGTTTGCATCGCGACATGCGGCCTTGTTGATCATTCAAGGAGCCTCGGTCGCAATTCTGACCATTCTCGCAGGCGCGTCGCTAATCATTTTTCTGGATGCGCGTGGCTGGATCGATGACGGGACGCGCTGGATTCTTTCCCTCTGTATGTATGCCGTAGCGTTTGGGATGGGATGTTGGTTCGGTCTGGCTCGATTGTGGAATAGTCCTCCTCTGACGCGGCTGGCAACGATCGTAGAATCTGTGTGTCCAGACCTAAAAGAGAGCCTGTTATCCTGCGTGGAATTACAACAAGTTGCACCGGAGAAGCGGCATTTTAGTTCGGATTTCTTAGGTGCAATCGAAAACCAAGTTTCCGATCAATTAGGGACCGTTTCCATTTCGAAGCTCCTCCCATGGCGACGGGTAGGCAAGCCCCTGATCGCGGCGTTGCTTGGGAGTCTCCTGCTCGGTGGATTGTGTGGATTTCCGAACCTGGACATGCCGCAGCGATTGGCACGTGCGCTGTTCCCGTTTTTGGATTTGTCCAGACCCTCTAGGACCAAGATATTGGTGCATTCTCCCGCTCGCGACGGTGCCACGGTCCCAGAGAATCAACGGATCGTATTCGAGATTGAGATTCAAGGAGAAGAATCGGAGTCGGCGATTCTCGAACTAAAATCTCTGTCGGATGAAGGGCGGCCGAAGATCGAGCGATTGGAGATGGCCGTAACGCAAAAGTCTCCTCTGCTGTTTTCCTGCACGGCACCCATCGGCACCCGTTCGCTCGAGTATCGATTTCTATCGGGGGATGAAAAAACCAAGTATCGCACCTTGATTGCTAGCCCCAGACCGAGGGTTGACTCCTTTTATCATCGAATCACGTTCCCGGAGTATACGCGGCTAGGAACAATCGAACGAACATCCGAAACAGGGGGTTTGACCATTCTTTCCAATGCATCCTTCATCATGGGTGTCAAACCATCGATTCCCCTTCAATCGGCGTCGATTTTGGTAGATAGTTTGGACGCCAGTGAGAAGACGACTTTGCCGCTGACGTATGATCCTGCTCGCGGTGTATGGACCGGAGCATGGAATGCAGCGGGGGATGCGAGGTTTCAAGTAAAAATGGTGGCAGATGTTCCGGATGCCGACCAAGTTATCGAAAACACGTTCAGTCCCTTCTACGAAGTCGACACGGTACCTGATCACTCTCCGAGTGTGACATGGGCTGCCAACGATCAGACGTTCTGGAACCAAATTCCAGCCCCGAATCAATCTTGGATCGTAGCGCCGGAGGAGATACTCATTTTGGCCGCATCGGCGGCGGATGATCTCCCGAATGTTGTGTTAGAGCAAGAAATCTCGATCAATCGCCAACCATGGGTCTCCGTACCGATGGACTTGCCCACGCAGCCCTGGAACGATGAGGGAAAGGACCAGGCACGGGACTTGGTGACGTGGGCGAGCTTGAACGGAGTCGAGAATCCAAGTCGAATTGCATCGCAATGGAATTGGGATGTCCTGACCGCCGGTGCCACTTCCGGTGATTTGATTGCAGTGCGCGTCGCGGCCAAGGATTCCCTGGGCCAAAAGGCGTACACCCCGACGATTCAGTTCAGCGTTGCATCCGTGGGCTTTGATCGCCGAAGGCATGAGGCACTGTTTCTGAAAGCTTCCTTGGCACCCCAACTCAAAGAGTTGGCCGAATGGATGAAAGCACAAAAAACAGAGTTGCGACCCAAGCTAGTAGCGATCAAGGAACGGAATGTGCCAATCGAACAGCGCCGAGCTACGGGCCGAGAGATCGAGAAGTTTGTCGAGGAATGGAAACGTCAGTCGGACCAAATACAGCAGCGAGCTTCTTCTGTTGTTGGTTCACTCCCAGGTGTGTTGGATCAAAGCGAATTGGAGATTGTCGAACGAATCCTTGCCAAATGGGATAAGGAGTCGATCTCGAATGTTGCATTGCTCACGCATCCGGAGCATTGGGAGGGGCTCGCCGAATCTGCACAACCGAATCCCGTTCTCGTGGAAAAGTTGCTGCCGCTGTTGCAGCAGCAAGTGGATCAAGCCGCCGCTGCCCTCGACGGTCTCGAGGCGTTTACAGCCCAGCTCAATGAACATTATCGTCAATTGATTGGCCATGATTGCTTGACGGCGCTGACGAAGGATCTGATGTTTCTTTGGCAACACCAAAAGGAACAAATTGCACGAGCGGACAAGCTGGATTTCACCATGTTGGTGCGCTCGCAGGTCATTGCAGAGCAATACATTGATGCCGTAGTGCAATTGGCGGAGCAGATGGAGCCATCGGTCTCGAATCAATTGAGAGATCAGCTGAAGAATTTATATCGCTTCTTGGATCAGACGCGATTGGAATTGCGGGATCTAACGCAAGCCGAGCCATCGTCGCAGGCGCACCAAAATCTACTGCAGCGCATTCAGCGATCCGCATCCGATTTGCAGGGTCAGCATTGGGCATTCAATCTTGACGGAGGCTTGTGGTGGAGTGTGGCCGATTATCGCCGTAACCTTATCCAATTAGGACATGGAACAGGGAATGCCATGACGCGCGTGCTGGGGACCGTCATGAAGCAACCCGAATGGCTAAGGGATTCGCGTTTGGATAGCGAATTATTGCAGAAGCTACGAGGAGCCCTCCTGGACGAAGTAGCGTTCGCTCAGCTTCCAGCGACTTCGGTCATGATGGACCGCAGGGACTTCCATTTGCGACGACAACCCGTGGATCCAATGTTCCCTGGAGATATGGGGCTCGCCAACCGCGCCTGGAGCGCGGAGATCGAGAAGTGGTTCGCCGAACAACCAGGTACAACCGCTTGGAGCGAAACGCTGACCGAATTGCAGTCGATCGTGCAGGCATATCGCGTATTGGAAGCGGCGCATGAGATCCAGGATATTCGAGCGAACTTGGAGTCGCTCCGACGGCACGAACAATACGACTGGGGCTCCCTGGAAGGGCAACTGAGTCATCTGAAGCAATGGGAAAGTGTGAATCATCGGATCGATATTACCCAGAATTGGATGCGCGAGGCTGGATTTCCCAATCCGATTCCCGATAAGCTCAACGCGCTGCGATGGTCGGCCCCTGCCAATCGAGTACGCCAGGTCCTAGAGCCCCGCCGAAACGCTGGCAACGCCTCACTCCGAAGCGCTTCGCAGGAACTCCAAGAACACCTTGCTGAATGGAGTGATGTCGAACGTCAAGCCCAACCCACGATCGATGCCGCACGCAAGCTTTTGGCTCGTTATGCTCCTAGCGTGTCCGCACTCGCACAAAAGGCCGCGGCCCAAACCAGAGAGTTGCAGAAACAGACGGAATCGCTGACGTCGGCCAATCCGCAGGAGGTTCGGCCACCCGCGGAGGATACGGAATCATCGAAAGAGAATGCGTCGACGGAATCGCAGGATGCAACCTTGCCGCGAGAAACTTCGGCTCGAGAAATCGCCCAGCAGCAGAATCGTGTGGAACAAAGCATCGCACAACTACAAGATGCCTTGCTCGATGCGGCAATGAAGCAAAATATCCTTGATGCGGCGCAATTGCAGGCAGCCAAAGACAGTGACCGCGCACTCGATCTCCTCGATCGTGTTCACGAACCCATGACGGAGGCCAATCAAGCCCTTTCCAATTTGCAAAGGAATTCTCAACAGGCAGAGCAGGTGTCCCAAGCCGCGAGCCAAGCCGCGCAAAAACAAAACCAAGCTGCGAAAGCCCTCGAAACGATCGCCAGTCACTTTGATTTACTCGAGCAATCGCTCGCAGACCCGGACCGGAGTCAGCAAGCGACTTTGGAAAGCCAAGCCGAGTTGGAACGGTCCAGGCAAAATCTAGCCCAGCAGCAACAGTCGCTGGAAGGGTTAAATCAAGAGAACCCTGGCGAGGATAGTGCAAAAGCAAAACAGGATTTCCAGGACGCTGCCAAGGATCCGTTGGAGAGTTATCGCAAGGCCGACCAACTCAACGACATGGCCCGCAAATCACCTGATGAACTATTGAAAAAACTTGAAGCGGAACTGCAGCGTAACCGTCCCATGCAGAAAGAGCTTTCCGAAATTTCGAAATCCAATCTGGCCGACTCGATTTCTCAATTGAAGAATGCAGCCAATCAAGAAGCGAACCTCGCGCAGAATCTTGAGAACTCCGATGCGCAAGCGGCCGAGTCGAAAGAAATCCAAATTCAGCAATTGAAAGCACTTGCCGATTCCTCGGATCGATTGGCTGCCGATTTGATGAATAAAGCAACGCAAGCCATCAATAGGATGAATCAGCCTGAAACCGTCCGTTCCCTGAATTCGACAGCGGAGGGTCTTCGATCGGCTGCGAATAAAGCTCGCAATACGGATGCCCGCGCGACCCAAGAAAGTCTCAATCAAAAGCGAGACAAGCTCATGGAGTCGGTCCAGAAAGCGCAAAAAGAACTCGGGGAAGCGGCCCCTCGCATTCAACAGCTTGTCGATCAAAACGCGTTCAAAGAGGACAAGCAACGACAAGCACAGTTGACTGAGATGCAGTCGTGGCAGTCCCTCATGCGCGATGACATGGTTCGTCGAACGAAAGACCAGACCCGCGAACGGGAACAGAATGCCGACCGGCTTAAAAAGGAATCGGAGCAGCGCGAGAAAGAACTCGAGCAAAAAAATAAAGAGCGCAATCAAGTTGTAGAAAATGCTAACAAGCAACCCGAAAATGAAGGGCTGAAGACTCAAATCGATCAGAAGACAAAAGAAGCTCAGCAGGCCGCTCAACGTCTTGAATCGGCAAAGAAAATCGCGGAGACCGCACAGAACATCGCGAAGCAAGGACAAGAACAGCAACAACGGGTTGAACAAGCCCAGCGTGCCAATTTGGATGCTCAGAATCCCTTGGCAGCACTTGGGCGAGAACAATTGACGATGGCAAAAGATCAACTCGATCAAATCCAATCGGGCTTGCAGA
Source organism: Planctomycetota bacterium (assembly GCA_037144155.1). Classification (GTDB taxonomy): domain Bacteria; phylum Planctomycetota; class Planctomycetia; order Pirellulales; family Pirellulaceae; genus JBKCUI01. Next base: position 13,476 of record JBAWXH010000054.1, read on the forward strand.
ATCTTCAGGGAAAAGCGTCCCAGCTTGCGGAGCGAGCTCCTACCTCCGATGCTCTTGCCCAAAGTCAACCGCAGCAACGATCCGTTCAGGAAACTGTTGAACAGGTTGCAGAACAATTGTCACGCAGCGCTCGCCATGAACAACGGTTGAAGAATGAACCGGGCCAAGACGCGTTAAACAAACAATCGGAGCAGATCGCTTCCAATACCCAACCGAGCGTCGATCAAGCCGCGCGGCAAGTCGATCAATCGGCGGAGAATGCCAAGAAGCAAGAGTCGGAACAGCTCAAGCAGTCTCGGGCTGAAGCCAATCCGCGACCCAATCGAGGGCCTTCTGGTGAACCCGCGCTCCAGAATTTGAAGCAAGCCGAAAATGCGTTGAAGCAAAGCGCGGATGAACTGCAGAAAACATTTACAGAACTAGCTGATGGCCAACCCCGTTCCCAGGATGCCGCGGCAAACATGCCTCCGAGCGGACCTAGTAGCAACAGTTCTCCCGTGCAATCCGCCAAGCAATTGGCTCGCATGCTCGATTCCCTCGATCAGCAAGTAAACTCGGGTGCCGACCCAGCATCGCTTGCGAAATCGGATGCACCCTCCCCCAACGCTCAGAGCGAAGGAGCGACTCCCAAGCCTACAGCCGACGGGGATCCTTCTCAAGGAAACCCAGATCCACAGAAAGGACCACCTGGGGACAAGCCAAGCGGGCCATCGGCCCCAAACGCACCCAAGGATTCCTCTTCCCCTGCCGTCCAAGACGCTTTGCGTGAAGCCGCCGAGCAAGTTTCATCCCAACTCCAAAATGAACGCTTGGCCAATCGACAAGCGAATAAGCAAAAGAGCGGGTCGTCGAAGAAACCTTCGAGTCAGCCGGGAGGACAACCGGATGACAAGGGGATGACACGAGGCCAGCCGACCGGAAATTCGGCCCTCCCCCCTGCTCTATTGGAAGCCGGGAATCAATGGGGAAGGCTGCGCGAAAAGAGGGCCGACGATGTCATCGAGGGCCGTCGCGAGATCTATGATCCAGAATTCAGCGATGCCATTCGGGCCTATTATCGGGCGTTGGGCAAACAAGCTTCATCCCTGGGCTCAGGTAAAGAGTGAGTGGAAAGCGGTCAATCGCTGACTTCGCATTCAGCCGGAACGCGTTAGCGTCCGGTCTCCGCATGTACTGCCAACAAGAACGGGTTGCTAACGCACTGCGGCTGATTGTTTTTTGTGTTGATGAGAGCCATAGCCACCCACTCTAAACATCTTTTCATCGGCCTTGCCCAATCAAATCATTGGTAGGGAGGGCGACGATCGGGAGGGCGACGCTTTGGGAGGGCGACGATTGGGAGGGCGACGCTCCTGCGGAGCCAGGACAGCTCGGCAGGAGCCTCGCCCTCCCTTTTTGTGTTCTAGACGGTTCAAAATCCTGTAGGATGTTTAGAGCTGTGGAGCGACGCTCCTGCGGAGCCAGGACAGCTCGGCAGGAGCCTTGCCCTCCCTTTGAATTCTAGACGGTTCCGCGTCCAGAGGGATGTTTAGAGATGTGGCCATAGCCCTTCGTCATTTACTCAATGACTTCTGGGGGCATATCGCTGGGCAAGAGGGAGTCCTGGCGATCACTTGATAGCCAGGATCGCGTCCAGGGGGACATCGGTCGTTGCGTGTTGGATTTCGGTGAATCCTGTTTCGCGAAGGAGTTCCCGATACTCACTGAAGCTGCGCTCACGGCCTTCCGTGCAGACGAGCATGTTTAGGCTTTGCATGAGTGCCCAGCGCGGACCGCTCCGATCTTCGGCGATGATCTTTTCACCGATCAGTAGTCCACCCGACGCAGGGAGCGCTTCATAGATTCGTTGAAGCAGTCGACGTATTTTGGTTTCATTCCAATCGTGAAGGATCCGCCCCAACGCATACAAGTCGGCCCGCGGAAGTGGATCGACGAAGAAGTCTCCCCCAACGACCGAGATGCGCTCGGCGACAGAGGAAACTCGGATGATTTCATTTGCCAATCCCAGTGCATGAGGCAGGTCATAGACGGTGGCACGAAGATGGGGGTAGCATTCACAAGCAGCCATGGGGAGATGACCGGTCGCTCCACCTAGATCGCAGAGGTGATGGAACCGACTCAAATCAAAGCAACGAACGATTTTGGGGGAAGTTATCATCCCAAATCCGTGCATGCCCATCAGAAACTCATGCATCGACTCGGGGGTACGAAAAAAGGAGGAGAAGATCGGTCCATCGAGTCCATACGTTTGATTCCAGCGATGTGTCCCTTCGCGGATCGCATCCTCAAGATGTGCCCATAATTGCCAGATGACTTGATTGGAGTACTTGATGTATCCTGTCATTCGCCGCTCGCTGTGGCTACATAAATAGGCTGTGGTCGATTCTGTATTCGCAAATTGATGATCCCGGAGCACGAGCAATCCCAAAGCCACGCAGCTTTCCAGCAGAGTTTGAAGCGAGGGAGTATCGGTTTGCAATCGGGCTGCTAGGGCTTCCGCTGAATCTGGCTGCTCATGGATCGCGTCAAAGACGCCGAGTTCAACGGCCGCAAACATCGTCTTTGAACGTCGGAACGCCTCCAAAAGATCTAGTACGAGCGTTGGATCGGGTGGGTTGGAAATAGACATAGGGACGCCATGCTTCAAAGGGGTCGGAATTACGGGGGGAAGGCAGGTTTCCGACTAGTTTCGCAGATCGGAATCAACATGAATGGTTCACGTTCGAAAAATCCGATGGGGGGCATCCATTCCATGCAGTCCGTTTACGAAAAATCCCATGGGGCACGCGAAGGTTCACCATGGGATATGCAAAACCATCCAGTGGCACAAAGGACCGTTACGTCGATTGTGTCATGTATTCTTAACGTCGCCCGAGGATGGAACCTGCATAGATGCGAGAAGTCTTGTAGCGCGGAACGGCCATGGGTGTTGGACGCATATCAAAGCCGATCGAGAGTTTCCTGAAGTAATCAAGTTTCTCTTTCTGCGTGCCTTGATTGAGTTCGGGGATGAGTTTTTGATCCACTAGATCGTATAGTAGGCGAGGTTGCACGGCCGGCCCGAAGTTCACACCATAATCATTGGTGTTCTTCACCACCGAGGATGGACCAAACCGAGATACGATCTCTTGGATGCCTTGAATGAAAACAAATTGGTTGCTGGCATCGGTCGAGCCGAGCTCATCAAAACTGCCGACCGCTACGATGCTTTGATTGACGTCGTGAAATTGATAGGCCTCATATCCCGCCGCGCGAAGGGCTTTTACGGTCATGTACGCGCGTTCGGCAGCCTTTTCCAGTTCCGTCATTTCTTCGCCGCTGTTGCCTGATTTGTTTTCATTGGCTCGTCCCCACGAAACAAAGGAATCTTCGCCGCGAAACGTTGCAACGCGGACCGAGTATTTGCCTTTGCAGTTCAACAAAGAGAACTCGCTGTAGCCAGGTTCCTGATTGAGTTCGTAGACGAGCTTTTCCATTTCAGGTGCTTGGAAGAAATCGGCTGGTAGCATTGGATTACGCGTTACAAACGCTGTTTGAAGCGGACCGGGAGTTTTGTCCTTGCCGATGCTGCGCATGCTGTTCTTAAACGCTTTGATGGGATCGGTTTCAGCTTTCTCAGCAGGTCGATTGGGATCACTCAAGGATTTGGGTTTGAGCGATTTGACACTTTCAAGGGTTGACTTCAGGGAAGGAGAATCGGTGGAATCAAATTCACCGACCAGAACGGCATAGCCTTCTTTGACCTTGGAATCGCGATACTTCATTACCTTTTGACGCCCATCTTCACGGATCCCAGAACCCGGAACCAGTTCAGTAAAATCAAACTTTTTCGGCATGACGAAAGTAGTCAGGCCGAAATCTTTTTGAAGATCATTGGCGAGTTCGTATGCCTTTGTTTTGGCGTTGCTCCCTTCAAAGGAGGAGGCAAAGATTAGCCATGGACCATGTTCAGGTCGAAGTTCTTGGACTGCTGGAGCACTATGCCCTGCCGTGCCGCGCTTGAATAGATTCCCGAAAGGAGGATCCGCCAAGGCGGCTGATGGTCCGAACAGAAAAGCAGCTCCTGCAATGACGGAAGCGGCCATCGCTCCTAAATGAAAAGACGGAAGAGCGCTAAACAGAGAATGGTAGTTTCGCATTGATCGCATCCTTGCCCAATTGAATCGCCGACATCGCGGCCTGCGGGTTGCAGATAGAGCCCGTGATTTGCTCCATCCAAATGTCTCGACCGTCGGCGACGAGGCTCCGCCTCGCTGCAATCCGTGACGATCACACATTCAACGCATCGAGAATTAGCATTTTTCCTTGAGGCGATCTAGGGCGATTTATCCAATTTGCCCGCCGCCTTGCGAAATGCTTCAAATTGTTCGCGAAGCGACTCGGGTGGACGGAGACGCCCTCCCTGCTCTTGCATGCCTCGCAGGTTGTCATTGCGATCGGTCAAACGATCGGCCGAATCCTTGGTTCTACGCAGTCCGAGGGATCGGAGCGATGCTTCCAATTCGGCTTGCTTTTCAGGAGTTTGACGGGCTTGCTCTTTCGCAGCACGCCAGCGGTCCGAGAATTTTCGGAGGTCGTCCGCGGACCACTGAAGTCGCTTTAGAAGTTCGGGATCCGGCTGATCTTTTTGACGATCGATGTAGTCGAGCAAGAGGTTCGTAGTCTTATCCGCATATTCAATATTTGCTTTTTCAGCACCGAATTCTTTGCCCTGGCTCTTTCCTGCTTCCCCGGCGGCGCCTTGAGGAGGAGTCGATCCGGATTGATTCAGTCCCGAGCCAGCGACTTGGGAAGGTGTATTCGAGGGTTTGCCATTGGAAGGTTTGCCCTGCTGTCCGCCACCTCCATTGGAATCCTGACCATTGAGTGGATTTTTGGAGTTGCCCTGTTCTTTGGCTTGAGGAGGAATCGTTTCGGGACGACTGGTAGGATCGGTGCGACCCTCTGGCTTCTTATTGGGTTGTCCCCCCTTCGAGGCATCCGTTGGTGAGGGCTTTTCAGAACCATTGGCTGCACCGGAGTTTCCTTCTTGCCCGGCGTTCGAGGGGGATTGTCCCGGCTGTTTCGAATCGGTGCCGCTCTTCGAGGGCTTTTCAGTTTGAGATGAGTCTCCAGTCGACTTCGGTGACGAGGAACTGGCTTCCTCTTTGGAATTGCCGGCATCGTTTTTACCAGATGGACTGCTCTGGCCTGGGTTGCCTTCCGCCGACTTGTTTGCTTTGTCGGACGGGTTTTGCGAATCGTTCGATTGGCTGGGGGACGAAGCATCATTCGATGAACCCTCATTCGATGCCTTGTTACCGCTAGATGGTTCTTGTTTGGGATTGCCGTTGTTTGATTTTGAGTTTTCCCCTTGCTTGCTCGAAGACTCTTGATTGTTCGGATTACCTGTTTGGGATTGCCCGTTCTCTTGCTTTTGGGGCCCCTCCGATCCTTTATTTGACTTCTGTGAACTTGAATTGGACGCGTTTTTCTCATCCTGGCCTGAGTTCTCTGCATGGGAACTTTCGTCGGACGATTCCTTTCCGGGCTGCTCCTTCTCACCAGGATTTTTTTGCGGTTGCTTACCCTTGCCGTCATCGACTGTCTCCGGGTTTGAACCTTCATTTTTATCGGAGGTTGAGGGAGTGCTCGGGTCCGACTCGCTGCCTGTTTGGGTTCCCTTTGGCTGGGACTTGTCTCCCGAAGATGCGTTTGCATCGGAGGGTTTTTGAGACGGGTCCTTTGAGGACTCTTCGTTCATTGACTGTGGATTATTTGACTGTGGATTATTTGACTGGGGGCCCGTGGGAGACTGGTCTCCGGGTTTCTGTTTCCCGGTCGCAGACTTGGGTCCTTGGGGTTCGCGAGCGTCGTCTGGAGTTGGTTTGCCGTTGCGATTTGGACTGGGATTGTTTTCACCTCCCTTGTTGCCACCCGCAGGAGTTTCTTGGGAAGCCTTCGAGTTGGTTTCAGGGTTTTGGGCTTCCGTCGAATTCTGTTTGTTAGCCCCGTTCTCTTTGGAATTGGGTTGGGCTGTATCGTTAGAAGCCGACGACGAAGATGGATCTCTCGAATTGCGATTGTCGTTTTGCTTTGAGCTAGTTTCCGAAGAGCCTCCTTCTTTGCGAGAGGTTGCACTTGATGGTTCGCGTTCGGATTTCAGATCGTTCTCTCGGGAATCGCTTTTGTCATTGGCATTGGACGGATTGCCCGGGTCGCTTGGATTCTGTTTCTCCTGTTGCTCTTTGAATTCCTCGATGCGTTCAAAGGCTTCACCGTCATGGGATGGAGCGGTATTGGGTGTGTCAGTTCGGTTGGTATTGTTTTTGCGATTCGAATTGGAACCTCCCTTGGATGGCGAACGGTTGGAGCTGTTTTTGTTGTTCGAAGAAGTATCTCCTTCGGAATTCGCGCCGGATGGGCCTTGGCTGGAGGATGAGTTTGATCGGGGTGATTGGTTGGCTCCCGATGAGTTGCGACTGTTTTGAGGATCGTTGGATTTATTAGCACCCTCGGGGTTCGCACCTTGGCTGCCTGCGTCGTCTGCATCGGGATCTTGCGCATTGCTGTTTTGCGCATTGGAGCTCTTTGGGTTCGCGTTCTTCGATCCTGAGGACTTCGAGTTCGTCGCATCCTGTTGCGATGCGTCAGAACTGGAATCAGTATCGTTGGCACCTTGGTTTCCTGAGGAAGAATCGCTGGACTCGGATCCTTGATCGGATCCTTGGCCCTGGCCGTTCGACTTGCTTTGGGAATTGCCTGACTGTTTATTTCCTTTTTGCCCAGAGTTTTCCGACGATGCTTGGCTTTTCTCAGACGCACCTCCTTCTTGGCCTTCGCCTCCCCCCTGACCTTGGCCACGGGAACTGTCGCGGTTTTGTCCTTCCTTGGGTTGATTCTTTTCGTTTTTGTCTTGTGGGCTCTTGGAAGAGTTGGAGGGATTGCGGTTTTGCCGGATTGCAGGATTGGTTTGCGGTTGCTGAATGGAGTCCTGTTGACCGCCTCCGTTATCTCCTTGATCCGAGTTGTTTGGATCGGATGGTTGTTCTTTTGAATTGTTGCTCTTGTTGTTTTTGTTGTTCCCTTCGATGTCGTTGGACTGCTTCGCATTATTTGCCGCTTGGTTTCCATTCTTGGAAGGATTCGGATTGGACGCGACGGAGTTGTTGGTGTCGCTATCACCGTTCTGGTTGTTCGCTTGCTTGCCTGTGGCATCCGATCGGTTCGCTTCGCCGGCAGCGATTTGTTCGTCTTCCGAATCTCCGAGCGCTTCCGCTTCCGTCACGCGAATCCGAAGGGTTTGCGTGCTCGATTGGTTGGGGCGTAATTGTTGGGTTTTTGGATCATGTTTGTTGTCGATGGCGATGGCCGTAAAATCGATTTCCTCGCCCGGTTTGAGTCCCAGCGATTTTGGATCCAACAGGAACACTTCGGTGATTTGACCGGTGTCCCCTTCCTCCGACTCAAAACAAACATGTCGGAACCGCTCGGTCTTTTTCGATTCGTCGACACTCTTGGATTGGGTACCTAGAGCGATTAGTTGTCTCAAACCGTAATCGGGATCGCGGGCTCGCAATTCGATTTCTCGTGGGCGATTGACGGGTACTTCAAGCACCGCGGGCAATCCGCTTTCGAGAAAGACTTCTGGGGCGAGATCGCCGATGATTTTGAGTTGATAAACGATTGGGTCGGGATTGGTTTCGTTCAGCTCGTTGGTGGCTTTGATGCGATAGGAAGTGTTTGTCGGATTGCGTCCTTGTTCGTCCAGCAAAGCAGTCCAGGAGGCCGAAAGTGATTGTGGTTCCACGCTCATTTCGAGGGTGTCTCGGGCTCGAACAAAGGTCTTTTTATCCAGTACCGGATCAAACTCGATACGCGCCTTCTTCATGACTTGATTTGCATTGGCAAACAAGCGGACTTGAGTTCCTTCGGGCGCTTCAAACGATCCTTGTTGCGGGAAGGTGCGCGGCTTGAGTTTCGTGTAGAGAGGGTACTGCAGTTCGATCCGATCGATAGCGACGAGAGGAACGACTTGTACGGAAACGTCAAAGGGACCAGCGATTCCATCGCCCGCGAGAATCGAATAGCGAAGGGGTTGATGGATGCCCCCGAAGGATTTGCCAAAATCGAGTTTGTAGCTTCTCCCTTCGATTTCCGGGACCATGGGGATGGTTTCCCCGACGACTTGGCCATCGGAGAGATCGAATTGGACCCGAACGCCTTCTCCCTGATGCATGCCGCGGACGGTGACAGTCAACGGAAGGGAGGAGCCTTGGGTGACCGTTGTTGTGCCGGGTTGGATATCGACGAATTGAACGCGTGATGCAGGCGCGATGTCGGCCCAGGGTGCGACCATCCGCGCGACGGAAGTAAATCCGCTTTTTGGACTGGCAAAGAGATAGATGATGCCGCAAAGAAGGCAACCGAAGAACGCTGCGCTCAGTCGGACCACCGTGGCCGAGTCAACGACCGATGCCGCATCTTGGCCTTGGAGGTTTCGCCCGGCATAGCGTCCGATGTACGACACAACCCCTTTGGGAACGGGGGTACCTTCGAGGGACAATTGAAGCCAACTGATGAGGCTATCTTTGAACTGCGGGTTTTGTTTCTCGATTTCCCTGGCGGCGTGTTCGGTATTGATGCGATGGAAAAGGGGTGGGAAAATTCTTCGAGGCACCCACCATAGGCTCCATGCAATCATGGCTCCCAAGGTCATAAAACGGGCCGGCTTATTTAAATCCCAAACCCAGTGATCGATTAGGATGATGGCTGTCAAAAAGAACAGCATCACAGTCAGCCACATCATGATGCCGTATGTCAATTCCGTACGCCGCATGGTGTCGGCGGCCACCCGAATGAACTCGAGCAGCGCATCGCTTTTGGGCGCGACCGATCCTGGAGGGGCGGCGTTAGGTGCTGGATTCGCGCGCGATGCGTTGGATGCGGCTTGCGACATACGAAAAGTTGCCTTGCAAGGAAAATGCGAATCGACGTCGGATTACGGACTGAACAAGAAACTCGGTTGCACCACTCTGTGCAATGACACCTCATTATAGCCGTGGAGGAGCATCTGGCGCGGCCATGGAATCTCTAGAAATACTGGGAATGGATCCCGTTCGAAGGGTTTTAGCGATTTTTCATCGCGCTGATCGCGATCTCGAATCTATCCGGGAGGCTTTCGGAGATGCTCGCCTGGATTGCATCCCCTCGGCTAGCCGCAAGAATCCGGCAGATCGAAATCGCTGGATGGCGAAATTGGCATGTCGAAGGCTTCTTCCCGTGGGAGAATTTTTGGAATCGCTCTAGAGTCGTTGGAGATACGGAAGCAACCACTTCGTTCCGAAAGGCCCTCTCGGGGCATTACGCCGCGCGATCAGCGCTGGATTTGCACATCGGTCCAGATGCCCCAATCGGCCCCATTGCCATCCCCTGCGTCCTCGACGATCAATTCCAAACGATCGATTCCATTCAGTGCGATGTCGAAGGGGATCGATTGGCCTTGCGTGGTCTTTTCGGATCGCCAAAGTTCTTTTCCGTCGCCGCGAAGGACGAACACGCAGGTGCCATCATGGCCATCAGCCAGACCAGCATTGCCGGTCAATCGTTTCCATTGACCTTTCAGTGCGTAGGTGTAATTGCTTGGAGCATGCGCATACAACCCATGAGCAAAAAGCTGGCCACCTAAACTTAAGACAAGCGAATCGTTTGGCAACCGATCTGCCATCGGCTGCATCCAACCGACCTTCGCTTGACTCGGCTGAGTGTCCGACAACCAAATTTTGTCTTCATCATGGAGCATTAACGCCTTTTGTGGAGGAGGTTTCATGCTGCGAACCAGCGATCGTGCCACCTCAAGCAACGGCGGTATTTCAGTTTTGCCGTTCAAGATCCTTTCTAGTTTCGATAACGCTTCTGCCGCGGCATCGGCTTGCTGATTGCGGACCGCATCAATCACATCGTCGAGTTTGAGGAGCGAGAGATAATTCTCCAAATCAACATGTCCCTCTGCGTTGAGCGTATATGGGAGGCTGAGAGATTGATCGTTGATGCGACCGCCGTTGGATTGGCAAACAACGATTCGCAACGCGGCGGATCCGGGTTGATGAGAAGGCCGGCATGGCAAGACAAAATTTCCGTTCTCATCGGGGATAGCTGTGGTCGTCGTGGCGTCGTAGTCGCTACCACCGGTTGGATCGAGGTAGCCGAGGATGGCATAGGCCGGTGGGTCAGCCACCACATTGCCTCGCAGCGTAAAAGACTTCTTGTCTTTATTAACCTCTATATCGATCTTTTGGATTTTGGCGGAGGCCGGGAGGTCGATCCCTTTTTCATTGTGCGTGAAGAGAGGATGGGCGGCTAATCGCAGACCATCGGCCAGGGTCAACGCAGATCCACGTCCTTCGTTGCGACGATCTTCTCCGTAAGTGCGATTGCCGCTCCCCATGAGAGATGTACCAAAGGCTCGTGCTTCGTCGGGGCGTTCCTTGTCATGTGGGAGGCCCAACGCATGTCCCAGTTCATGGCAGACCCCTCCGACAAAGATGCTGTTGTATCGCCCGACGGAAATTTTTCCGTACTGCCCGTCCGTGATTTTTGGCTCGGTTTGATCGAGAAGGCTGGAGTCGAGCAAGGCGGAGTCGACTTGCCACGCGGTTCCATTTCTCAAGCCTCCGGTGGCATAATAAGGGCTGTTCTGCGACATGGTCTTGGCCACCGGATCCCAATTGCTCATGTTGCAGAAGATCACGATGGTTTCTTTGTTTGCATCGAACCCTGCTGCTTCCAGGACAGGCAAACATTCGCGGCGGATTTTGGAACCACTTTCGACGTTGTAGCGCGCGTAGGGGCCATTGCCCTTGACTAAGTGGATGCGCACTTGTTCGTCCGATTCCAAATCGAGATCGAACGCCCGATTTCCGAATCCCATCCGATTCATTTCGGTACGGTAAAACTCTCGGATGTCGAGCATGACTCGGGACAATCGTTCTTGATAGCCATCGATTGGCTCACGATCGTTGGGAGTCCAATACACGATATGCAGTCTGCGCTGCGAAGGCACGGGCTGCGAAGTGAGATAGGCATCACGAATGTGTAGTGCGGCAGGGACTTGTTCATCGATCAAGTTCTGCGGAGATTGGGCATGAAGCCGTTGGAGGATCGATGCCCAACCCAGAAGGGTGCTGCAGAAGCAGACGATGATCGCGAACAATCCAGGTGGGCGGCGGTTCATCATGCGATGGGTTCCGAGGGATGCGGTCGAATTCGACTGTTGATTCTAACCGTCATCCATTCTAACCGTAGAGAGTGGCGATGGTGTTATCGCGGCGCATCGCTGGCTACAGATGCATTCCGACAAATCCGCCGGACTGTTCAATCTCGATTTCGAGCTGTTGATGTCGGACTCGCGTGCGGTTGAGATCTCCCGCAGCGATGTACCGATCAAACTCGATTCGGACTGCGTGCGAGACCGATTCCGCAAACCATTTCACGACGTGCTGATCCAGCCAGGGAACGTTTTCCTGATCCAAGGTGACCTGCAGAGCTGCATGCCGTGTCGAAAGATCCGATTCATCGGTAAAGACGACTCCTTCGAAACGAAATGCGATCATGCCGCAATCGGGATCATTGGTCACTTGGAATCGGCAATATGCGTTGTGCAAAAAATAGGTGTTGTGCGTGCCATGGACTTCGATGGCTTTCTTAATGCGAGTCCATTTTGCGTTCAAACCAGGCGATGCGTCGAGAGGTGGATCGAGGCGCGAAAAGCTCCTCAACGGCAAGCAATCAAAGGCGATATCCACAGCCGGAGGCGACGCCCCTAGGTCGCGTATTGAAGAGGGGTGTGGCCCGTTTTTTGATCGAGAATCGTGACTCATGTTCGTGACCTCTAAAGTCCGCCAAAAGCCTGGTTTAGCAGATCTCGTTCTTCGAGTTTGTGAGAACGCAAGGAGCCAGTCGCCGGGCTCGCGGACTCAGGCCGAGATACCAAGGTCAGTGGATGACGCTTGGCGATCTCGTCTCCCCATCGCATTTTTACAAATTGCCATGCACCCATGTTGCTCGGTTCATCTTGATACCAGATGACGGGAGTCCCTTGTGGAAAAGGTGCAAGGGCTTGAATGACTTGGGACGTTTCCATCGGATAAAACTGCTCGATGCGGAGGAGAGCGACGGAGTCGTTCCCTAAACGCTTCCTTTCTTCGAGCAAATCGTAATAGGCCTTGCCCGTGCTAAGGATCACACGCGCTGTCGGACTCGATGCTGGGCGATTGTCCGCAAGGATTTTTTCGAAGCGGCCGGTGGATATTTCTTCGATCGTCGAGGTGCAGCCGGGATGTCGCAGAAGGCTCTTGGGGGTGAGTACCACCAGCGGTTTGCTCCACTTCGATCGGGCTTGTCGCCGAAGCAAGTGGAAGTATTGTGCGGGGGTCGATGGCTGCGTCACGATGACGTTATGTTCTGCGGTCAAAAGCAAGAAGCGTTCCAGCCGCGCGCTGCAATGTTCGGGACCTTGTCCTTCGAAGCCGTGGGGCAGAAGCAGGACCAAGCGGCTCAGCCGTTTCCATTTGTCTTCGGCGCTGGTGATGAATTGGTCGACGATGCACTGGGCAACGTTCCAGAAATCGCCGAATTGGGCTTCCCACAGGACCAGTCCCTCGGGGCAATCGAGACTGTAGCCATATTCAAATCCGAGTACGGCCGTTTCGGAGAGGGGGCTATTGACGATTTCTACGCGGCTTTGGTTGGGGCTGAGGTGTCCCAAGGGCATATACCGAGCGTTGTTGTCGACGTCATGCAAAACCGCATGGCGCTGGGAGAACGTTCCTCGCTCGACGTCTTGTCCCGTCAAACGGATCGGATGGCCATCAAGCGTCAGGGATGCAAAAGCAATCGACTCGGCTGTCGCCCAGTCCAGACGTTGCTTGCCGGCCCCCATGTCCCTTCGATCTTCGAGAAGACGAGCGGTCTTCTTGTGGGCATGGAAGCCGACCGGTACTTCGGTCAGCTTGTTGACTAGCTCCGTAACCTTGGCTGCGGAGATCGCGGTTTCTACGTTTTCAATAGCGGGTTCTGGGCCACCGAAGTAACCGGACCAATAACCGGTCATGGATTGCAAGTCGAAGACGAACGGTTCGCTCTTGGCCAATTCAAATTCTCGGGACAGGGCTGCATGACGGCCTTCGGCGATGGCATCCGCTTCTTGGCGGGTAAGACCATTCATGCTGAGCAAGTGCTCCAAGTAGCTCTCGCGAACTCCCTTGTGTGAATCGATGACGGCATACATCAGGGGCTGTGTGAAGCGTGGTTCATCGGCTTCGTTGTGCCCGAGTTTGCGATAGGCATACATGTCGATGACCACGTCTTTTTCGAATTCCTTGCGGAAGTCCATGGCGAGGTTAACGACTTGGGCGACGGCTTCTGGATCTTCTCCGTTGACATGGAAGATCGGGATTTGAAGCATCTTGGCGATGTCGGTGGCATACGTGCAACTGCGGCCTTGGTCGGGCTCGGTTGTGAAACCGACTTGATTATTGAGAACGATATGGAGCGTTCCACCGGTGCGATATCCTGGCAGTTCGCTGAGGTTGAGCGTTTCTTGAACGACCCCTTCGCCGATGAATGCCGCATCGCCGTGGATCAGGATGGTCATGTTGTCGGTGCGATGGACGTCTCCATCCCGGTCTTGTTTGGAACGGCAGCGGCCCAGGGCAACAGGATTGACGAATTCCAGGTGGCTCGGATTAAAGCACAACGAAATATGGACCTTTTGTCCGGTGCTAGTGGTCCAGTCGTTGCTATAACCCATATGGTATTTGACGTCACCACCTCCGCGGAAAAGCTCAGGATTGGGATCATCAAACGACCAGAAGATGCTTTGGGCTCGCTTGCCCATGATGTTTGCCAGCACGTTCAAGCGGCCGCGATGCGCCATCGCCATAACGACGTTTCGGACGCCATGATCGCCGGCCTTTTCAAGGGCGCGATCGAGCAAGGGGATCAAACTTTCCGAGCCTTCGAGCGAAAACGTTTTGGATCCGGTGTACTTCTTGCGAACGAATTCTTCGAAGATGGTTGCGTCGGCAAGCTTTGTGTAGATGCGGACCTGCACATCGCGTGAGAGCGCAAGCCGATTCTCGGTCGACTCCATTCTCCGCTGCAACCAATCGCGAATATGCCGATCGTCGATATGCATGAACTGCGCACCGATGCTGCGGCAGTACGTATTACGCAGTTTCTCGATGATGTCCGCGAGAGTGCGGCCATTGGTGTATTGAATGTCGGGACCGGTGAAGGGACGGCGGAGGTCTTCTTCGGTCAATCCATAGGAGGATGGCTCCAACTCCGAAGGGCCTTTGCGAGTCAGGCCCAGCGGATCGATCTTGGCCATCAAGTGGCCGCGCACGCGGTACTCCCGAACCAATTGATCGACCCGTTCCTGCATCCTGGCCAGCCACAATGCATCGGGAAGGGCTCCCACCGAACCGATGTCGCCATTGCTTCCATCCGGGGATGTCAGGTATCCGCTCGATTGCGCGGATAGCGAGAACTCCTCAAAATACTTTCGCCACCCCTCCGAGACACTTTCCGGGTTGTGGATGTACTGAACATATAAGTCGTCGATGTAATCGAGACTGGTATTCATTTCGCTTCGAATTTTCTGCAATGAAAGTAATAAGGGAATCGCCAAGCGGTTTTTCCTACGGACGCGAGCGACACCCGTCGCGCCCCGATGCAAATAGGAAAAATCGGCCTGCAAAGCAATCCCAAGGACGAACCGCGAGGCATAAAGATCACCTTGTTGGAACTCGCTCCGCCATTAGCGAGGGGTGTCTCTTTTCCCGATTGGATCCGCCCTGTGTGAACTTCGACGGAATTATAGCTACCATCCAATCCGCCGATAATGCCGCTTCATCAAGGAATCTTATTAAAAAACGGGTTAAGAAACGGACGGTGGCTGGTAACCACAAGAGGGCCGGCAAACCTGCAATTCCTCGCCGTATGCCCTTTTGACCGATCGGGAGGCCGGGAAATGAGCGGGCGCAGGCTGCGAAGTCTAGGTAGTTGAGGGTGAGTCTATCGGTTAGGAAAACTTTTTGGATTCGGAGAATTTTGCGGAAAGGGTCAAGTTTACGGACGGGCGAATCGATACCACGAAAGGGCTGGATGGATCGCTTGGCGACTCATCCGAAATCATCGAGTTTGCGGCTCGATGCCTATTCATGGTCTAACCACGGAAGAGACTGACGTGAACCGCTTAGCAACTCTCGGACTCGCGATCCTACTCGCCTCACCACTCAGCGCTTTGGCTCAGGACATGCGTCGCACTGCGCCTGGGAATCTTCCCATCCGTATTGCTACGGTGCCTGCACGTTCGTCGAACGTGCCACGCCCAGCGCGTCCCAACGTTGGACGATTGGCGTCGAACCGCACGTATCAAGATCCCGTCATGGATGGATCTGAAACTATCGTCGAATCGGAAGGTTATGCCGATCAAGGCGTTATCTACGATGAAGGTGGCGTTTACGAAGAAGGGATCTACGAAGGAGGCGCTCATGAGGGGCCCTACTACGCTGGCGAGTCCCATCATGGTCATTGCGAAAGCTGTGGCGACACGGGGTGCGATTCCTGCCAATCGTCAGGATTCGATGCTAAATCGGGATTCGCTTCGAATGCCTTCGATCTATGCTCCCCAGGTTCAAGACCGTCCAATCGCCAATTGGTTATACGCCTTCCTACCCATGGCTGGGTCAGCGTCGACTATCTCGGATGGTTTGCGAGCGGAATGGGCATGCCTCCCCTCGTGACGACTTCACCGGTTGGAACCAGCCAAGCCAACGCCGGTGTATTGCCCAGTGGGACCGTCCTGTACGGAGGCAATCACAACGCGTTTACCGATGCGATGAACGGAACCCGCGTTCGAGTAGGCCTATGGTCGACGATCTACCCGACGATTGGAGCAGAAGGTGAGTACTTCGGTTTCGGTCAGCAAACAGAATCGTTCAATCAAACATCAACAGGTACACCCATCCTGACTCGTCCCTTTTACAACAACGTGACGGGACTGCAAGACTCCGAATTGGTTGCGTTTCCAAATCAATTGAGCGGACGGATTCAAGTCGAGGCAACGTCCCAGTTGACTGCGGCCGCAGTTCGCTTTCGCAAGATCCTATGTTGCAGTACGAAGGCCGCTTGCTCCCCATGGGACTGCGGTCCGATTCCCTCGCAATCGCGGATCGATGCCACACTGGGATGGCGCTACCTACAATTGCAGGAAGGACTGATGATCCAAGAAGATTTGACGTCGACCAACGCGAACAACCCCGGATCTTTCTTGATCACGGACAACTTCCAAACCTACAATCAGTTCAATGGTGCAGAATTCGGTTTCCAATGGACCGGTCGCCGCGGTTTTTGGACACTGGACAATATCCTGAGGCTCGGCGTGGGTGTCAGCACCCAACAACTAACCATCACGGGATCGACCCAAAGTCCCAAAGGCTCTTCGACGACTGCCAATGGAGGTTTGCTCGCTCAACCAGGCCGAAACATCGGATCCTTGAGCCGTGAAGAACTCGGCGTGGTGCCTGAAGTCGGAATCAACATTGGATACCAGTTGACCCAACGCTTGAAACTCAATTTCGGTTACACCGGGATTTACTGGAGCAACGTTCTTCGTCCTGGCGATCAAATCGACAATACGGTCAATCCCAACTTGCTACCCCCCGCATTGGCAACAAATGCTTTCAATGGACAGCCGTTCGCTGTTCGTGAAACGGACTACTGGGTCCAAGGACTCAACGTGGGTGGAGAATTCCACTGGTAAATCGATCGGATACGACCGAAATGTTGTCATCCAATGGGAGCGATCGCCAACGGATATCTGAAAAAATCGCAAAGGCTTGTTCGACGAATGGTCGATGCAAGCCTTAGTGCGTTTTGGATTGCAGTAGATTTTACAGGCGTGGCTTCTGTTCGTGGCAGGGCTTACCCAGACTGTATTATTGCGAGATCAATCACATTCTGTACCATCGGCATGGACGCTTTTGGGGAGATTGCTGCTCCTCCTGGGCGTCTATCATCCTGAGACGTAACAGAGAGGTTCAGTCATGTCGGCATTGTGGAAGCGTTTGGTTTCGATTCTCAAGGGTTCGCGTCGCTCCGATTCCATCGGAGGCTATCAACAACGTAAAACGCGAGCCCGTCGACGATTGCGTATGGAATTGCTTGAGAATCGGGCCATGATGGCTGCCGATGTTCGGGGCGTGGTCTATACGGATCTCACGGACAATGGCTTGAATGGAGCCGATCCGCTCCTCTCCGGAGTTTCGGTGGCATTGGTTCGAGATGGTGGAGACGGCATCTACAACAACGGAAGTGGGGATGATGTGGTCGTTGGAACGACGACTTCGGCCGCCAACACGGGTGCGTATTCTTTGACAGCCACCACTGCCGGCCTCTTCTTTGTGGTGCAGACGTCGATTCCTGCGGGGGGATTGATTCAACGGCCCAGCCAACGCGTTCAGAGTGTCACAATCACAGCAGCCGACCTTGAGGGGGTTTCGATTCAGACACTGGACCCGATGCAAACCCAGCAAACGGTCGTTGCTAACTTTCCAAATAACACACCCTCGTCGAATGTTGCTCTAGGTGCCGACATCGTCGGTGGAGAACGAGATATCTTCGTCAATGCGACGTCTGGCGACGTATCCGTCGCAGCCAACGCCGGCGCTAATCCAGGGGTGTTGGTCTTCAACGTGGGCGCCGGTGCCAATGGCACGCGCATCGTAACGTACGACGGCACAGATGGTAATGCGACGACACTCAACAACACTGGCCTGAACAATTTGGATTTGACGTCCGGCGCGACGGCGAATGCGTTCCGCTTTCTGATCGGCGGAGAGGCTGGAACACAATTGACGATCCGTGTGTTTAGCGGAGCCAATGCCTCAACGCGCTCTATTGCTATCCCAGTTACTGCCGGCGCTGCAGCAACGGCAACGCTTGAGGTTCCGTTTTCAAGCTTCACAACCTCCTCTGGAACTGGCGCAAATTTCGGTTCGGTTGGGGCGATTCAATTCGAAGTCACTGGGCCGGATGCAGCCGATGCCATCATCGATTCCTTCAGTACGATTGGGTCGACGATTTTCACTCGCAACTTTGCGAACTTGGTTCCGATGAGCATCGGCGATCAAATCTTCGCGGACCGCAACAACAACGGTTTGTTTGATGTCGGAGCCACCCCCCCTGAAGTGGGCATCGCTAACGTGGCTTTGCAGTTGTTTGTCGATACCAACAATAACCAAACATACGATCCAGGGGTCGATCAGCCAGCACTCAATGGGGCCAACAATGCTATTACCACGACGTCGAATGTGTCTGGGAAATACAGTTTTGATGGCTTGTTCCCGGGCAATTATTTTGTCCTGATCCCGACATCGCAGTTCGCGGCAGGTGCGACTTTGCGAGGCTACGTTGTCAGTTCGTCGATTCCATCGGGAACGACCAACAATAGCAACACAGGTTCCGCCATCAATGGTGGAGGAGTCGTCTCGACACTCGTGTCTCTCGCGTCCGGGAATGCTCCCATAACGGACGGCGATACGAACAACAATTCCAATAACTCGATCGATATCGGATTGTTCTCGCAGTACGATGTCACCGTTGCAAAAACGACGACGGCCTCCACAGCCGCTGCCGGTTCGACCATTACCTACACGATCACGGGTCGAAACGATGGTCCGGGGCCAGCCACGGGCGTCGTTATCTCCGACGATCTGCCCGATGGGATCCAGGTCATCAGCGCCACATCGAACATCTCTGCCGATACGATCACTATTCCCGCCAGTGCGCAGGATACCAACGGTTCGAATCCGGATAACCTGACCGTCAGCGTCGGAACGCTCGATGCCAGTGCCTCGACCCAGCGCACGATCTCGATCATCGCCCGTGTGCTCCCAGATACGGTCGGCACAGGGAATCCACTGTCGATCAACAACGCAGTGACAATCAGCGCGTTGGGTTTGGAAACCGGCTCACTCACTAACAACGCGGCCGTTTCTCTGCCTGTCACGCGCAGCACGAGTTTGAACTTGACCAAGGTCGGTACACCGAGTGGCGTGCTCCTTGGTAGCAATGTGACCTATACACTGACCTTGCAGAATCAAGGTCCTTCCACCGCGACGGGAGTCGCGATCAACGACACGCTGCCCGTCGGTTTGAACTTGATCTCCGTCAACTCCAACAAAGGGACAGCTACACCAACCCAAGGCGCGGGAAACAGTCCCGACAGTTTCGTCGTGAACGTCCCATCGGTCGATGTGGATAGTCCGACCGCCGACTCCGACGTCATCGTTACGGTCATTGCACAAGTCCTTCCGACGTTTGTCGGATCATCGCTAGTCAATTCAGCCACGGCGGATTCTGTGGAATCTGAGCCGGTCAACGCTCAATCGAACAACAACGTACAACGATTGATCAATTTGGGCATTACCAAGTCGATCATCACCAACCCCGCTTCGAGCGGAACTCCTGCCACTGCCGCTCCTGGCTCCACGTTCACCTATACGCTGGTAGCGCGTAACGACGGGCAAGACGCGACGACGGTCCGTGTCACCGACAATCTTCCCGATGGGATTCGAGTTGTAAGTGCGACGTCCAGCGACCCCACCGACGTCATCACCATTCCTCCCTCCTCACAAGATACAACGCCTAGCAATCCTGACGACCTGATCGTGGATTTAGGCAACGTCGCCGGCGCAGGTGCCGCTCAAACCACGATCACCATTGTGGGTGTCGTGCTGGCAGGTACCGTGGGGACTTTTACCAACGTGGCTTCGATCGCTGCGACCGATACGACAGCGAATTTTGAAGATCCATCGACGTTGGGAAATAACACAAGCTCGGTGACGGCGAACACCCCGCGCACCATCGACCTGGGGATCACCAAAGCGGGACCTGCGGCAGCCATCAGCGGCAACACCATCACTTACACGCTGACTGCGGTAAACAATGGACCTTCCGATGCGATCGGTGTCCGAGTTACAGATAATATTCCAGACGGAATTCGGGTCGTGAGCGCCACGCTCAACGGGACCAGCATCACGATTCCCCCGTCCGCGTCGGATACGAACCCATCCAATCCGGACGATTTGATTTTCAATGTTGGAAATCTAGCCTCGGGTGCAAGCCTGAACACACTGCAAATCGTGGCGGCGATCCTACCCGCAACTCCAGCGGGCTCCTTGATCAACTCGGCTGTAATCTCAACCACCGATGGTTCCTCGGCCGATAGTTCCGCGTCCAACAATGCATCCTCGATCACCACGACCATCACCTCCCAAAACGACGTTGCGATTACGAAGTCTGGGCCGAGCACCGTTCAAGCGGGCACATCGCTATCGTACGTTCTGAATGTGACCAACAATGGGCCATCGACGGCGACCAGTGTCAGCGTCAGCGATGTCTTGCCCACGGGGGTGACTTTCGTCAGTGGTACGTCGCTGATCGGATCGACGACCGCGGGGACCGTCACCGTCAATAATGGAACGGCCTCGGTGACCATTCCGACGCTTAATCCCGGAGAAACAGCCGTCGTCACGCTGCAAACGACCGTTGGCAATACCGTCAGCGGTAATTTGTCAAATCAAGCCACGGTGACCGCAGCCAATGACTCGAACACCTCGAACAACACCAGTGCGGCGGTAACGACCAACGTCACCCCTCCACCGCCAGTTACCGTTTCCGGCCGCATCTACATCGATGCGAATCGAAACAGCGCCAATGATAATGGGGATGGCGGAATCGCGAATGCCACCGTGAGACTGACGGGGACACCTCTGGGTGGTAACACCCCGGTGACCTTGACCACAACCACCGATGCGAGTGGCAACTATGCGTTTAGCAACGTCAGTCAAGGCACCTACACGGTGTCCGTCGTGCAACCTCCCGATTTTGTGTTCCAAGTATCGAACCCAGGTTCGACGGCAGGTACCGCGGGCACACTGCAAATCAGCAACATCAACGTGAACGCGAATTCGACCGGCAACAACATCGGTTTCACGCGCGTCTTCAGCAAACGTTTGTTCTTGGCTTCCTCGCCGAACCCATAATGGTCTGAACTTAGGTGGAATAAGCTTTCAGCAGTGGGATAAGCTTCCAGCTTGTCATTGTCCTCGCCGCAGTGGATGTTGATTTCGTCTTATCAACGGAATCAGTCGCGATCGGCGTGTCCCTTGATTACGCGTCGGGGTTATGATCATTGCGGTCGCCTACGCAGGATGGGTGGTTGTCTTCAACACAGTAAGTCTGCTCATGAGTCAACACAAAATCACCATCGTAGGGATCGGCGACGATGGGGCGCCTGGGCTGACGCAAATCGCGTTGGAAGTCATTCGCAATGCCAAACACTTGCTGGGAACAAGTTCACTCCTGGCCAAGTTCCCTGAGTACCAAGGTCCCTCCGAAGCGCTTGGAGCGGATCTCGATCGATTGGCCAATCGACTGGAGTCCGCAGAGCCTGGCACGGTCCTTTTGGCAACAGGCGACCCATTGTTTTATGGAACCGCCAGATTTCTATGCGATCGTTTGGGCAAGGAACGATTTGAGGTCTTGCCGCACGTCAGCAGCATGCAATTGGCATTCGCTAGGGTCAAAGAAAGCTGGGAAGAAGCCTACCTTACGAATCTGGCGACGCAGCCTCTGGACCATGTCTTGGAGAAGATTCGATCGGCTGAGAAGGTGGGCGTCTTCACCTCCGAAGATGTTCCGCCTCAGCGATTGGCAGAGGCCATGCTCGCCAAAGGGGTGACGTACTTCACTGCGTACATCTGTGAAAATCTAGGTTCACCCGATGAACGAGTTACGCGCAGCAATATTGTCGACGTCGTGTCTCAACGGTTTTCGCCCCTCAACGTCATGGTTTTAGTTCGGCATGACGGAGTTCCTGATCAAGTCGCCGCAGCGAGGCAACGACGGCTTTTTGGAAACCCGGATGAACTGTTTCGTCAGAGCAAACCCAAACGGGGTTTGTTGACTCCGAGCGAAGTCCGCGCCATCGCTTTGAGCGAGTTGAATCTCAAACCCAGCTCCATCGTTTGGGACATCGGTGCAGGAAGTGGTTCCGTTGCCATTGAAGCCGCGCTAATCGCTCGCTCGGGTAAGGTGTACGCGATCGAGATGGATGCCGAGGATTACGGTCTGTTGATGGAGAATGCAAAACAATTCTCCGTTCCCAATGTGGTGGGGGTACTCGGAGAGGCACCGGCAGCATGGGCGAACCTTCCAGATCCCGATGCTATTTTTATCGGAGGGACAGGCCGTTCCGTGACGGATCTCGTCGCATCCTCCTGGAGTCACTTGCAGAAGGGTGGGTGCTTGATCGCGAACGTCCTAAGCATGGAATACGTCGTGGCCATGCAGCAGCTCCTCAGCGGCAAACTGCGTGTCGAACCCACGCTCTGGATGATCCAGATCTCGCGTGGTATCTATCAGCTTGAAAAACACAGCCTGGAAACCTCCAATCCCAGTTTCCTCATCAAAGCTGTCAAAGAATAGTTTTGCTAGCATGGATTGCGGTCCGCTGACCCAAGAGGAGGCGATTGTTTTCTATCAGCCGCAGTGCGTTAGCACCCGGTTTTCGCAGATGTTGAGATGCGTTAGCCCCCGGTTTTCGCAAATGTTTGCATTTCAACCGGACGCTAACGCGTTCCGGCTGATCGTCGAGAAGAACGCGAGGACCTGATCGATGAATGAAACAGGCGTTGCCGCGAAGTGGCAGCATTTGTTAGTTTTATAGCTATGACTCGCATCGATCGTTACTTGTTGTTTCTATACACCCGCGTCTTCTTGATTTGTTTCATGACGATGGCCGGATTGCTGGTCGTCGCGCATGTTTTCACGAATCTCGACGAGCTGATTCAGTACGGCCGGATGCGAGGCAACTTCCTCCTTGCATTGTCGGAGTATTACGGTCCGCTCACTTTAAGTATTTTTGACCGCACGTGTGGGCTGCTGACACTCTTGTCGGCGATGTTCGTTGTCGCTTGGCTTTATCGCACGAACGAAATGACTGCATTGCTTGCAGCTGGCATCAGCAAAGCTCGTATCATTCGTCCGATCCTAATGATGTCGATCATTGCGATTGGAATGGCGGCCATCTTTCGCGAGACACTTATTCCGCGCTGGTCACATATCCTGACGAAGAACCCGCAGGACCTTCAGGGGGTTGAGCGACTTGTTCCTATACGCCCGACAGAAGACGTCGAGATGGGAGTTTTGATCGCCGGCCGCACTCTCAACACGAGCGCCCAATCGATCCAAAGTCCAGTTTTCAAGTTCCGAAGTCCAGCGACTTCGGTGGCGGATCAAATCAGCGGTATGAATGCGTTTTATGTACCTGCCGATGCAGTGCATCCTGCTGGATTTCGGGTCGATGGTGTTTCGAACAAATCGATCCTCAACAAGACGAGCGTGCGACAGGATGGGATCGACTATCTCTTGTTGCCTACCGACAACTCCTGGTTGACTCAGGAGCAGGTCTTTATTCCCACCAAAGTCGAATACGAAATGTTGCAAGGCGGCACAGCCAAGCAATTTGCATCGACTGCGGACTTGATGTGGCGACTGCAACATCAGTCGGAGTACTACGGCGATGACTTGAAGTTGATGGTCCACGCTAGGTTCTTGCAGCCACTCATCGATTTCACCCAATTGATCCTCGGTCTGCCTTTGATTTTGTCCACTCGCAACCGCAATGTAGTACAGCTTGCGTTCGCATGCGTCCTGACGTTTGGGTTGTTTTTCGTCGTTTCCGCAGGGCTTGGCTCCTTGGGGACGGGGAGCACTCTGTTGACCCCGGCCATGGCTGCGTGGGGGCCGCTCCTGATCTTCGCACCCCTCGCGTATGCGAGAACTCGCAGGGCATTGATGGAATAAAGAAATTTGCCTTTACCGAAGTATTCACGATTGCATCGGAAGAGGACGCCATTGAATCGCTTTACGGCTGCGTTGTCTCGTCGCTGTCGGTTTCGGCTTCATCGTCCACATCCAAAGCGGATTGGAGTGTTTTCGGGCGCAATCTCAATCGAATGGGGCCGCGGATGGATTCGATATTTTTTTCATCGATATCGATAACATCCCCTCGAAGTAGGACTTCGATCATTCCGTCCCGCACCATGTCGGCAGCGACTTCGCGAACCAAGGGCATTTGCTGCCGCCACTTGCTGCCGAAATTTCGGCCGGCATCCATTGGGCAAATGGTTTCGCCGATTCGGAGCGACATCAGCAATCGCAAGATTTCATTCCGAATATCGTCATTGCTCGGTGCATCTTGATCCATCCAGCGCGTTTTCATCATCCCCTCGGAGTTTGTAATGGCCTGCCCTAACCTACTTCCCGTTGATGCGCCATTCCATCTGATCTTATCGATGGAACGTGCGATTGGGGGATCGTGCGATTGGGACGTGGGCTAAATCTGCGTTCGCCGGAAGCGAACCGAGTTCGGCGGCAGGGACTTGTTTTAACGTATGAAATCCTGCTTGCGCAGCCATTGACGGATCGTCTCCAAAGCCGAGGGTGCGATGGTTTCTTCGATGTTGTTGTATTCATCGGGTAACCCAGTCTCGGCGGTTTGGAACAAGTGATTGAGTTTTGGGAGCACGACCAGTTGCGCATCGAGTGTTCCGTTGCGTTCGATGGCTTCATTGAGTCGTTTGACATTAGCAACCGGGAGTACCTGCACGTCGTTTTCTCCCCAAATCGCCAGCGTCGGGCAATTGATCAACATCCAATTGGGAGCCGGATCGTAAGCGATAAAGAATCGCATCCATGGCGTGCGTAATTGTTGGAACTGACGAACGACGTTGTCTATCACACGTTGTTTGATCGTGAGCTCATCGTTTGCAGAGACTTCGGCCGAAGAAAGGGCTTTGAGCGTTTCCCACTGATTCGAGATGAGCATACGGACTTCACGGTTCGCCGAGTCGTCGTTCGGTTCGAACTCGAGTGCCAACGCCTGGAGTGCGGATTGCAACTGCATCGCGGCGCCCCGTGATGACGGATCGACTCCCTGCAGTTCGGACATGCGATCGATCTGGGATTTCAAGATATCGCCACCAGGCAATCCAGGAGGGGCGAGAAGAATGAGGAATGCCACATCCCTTTGCCAGGAAGCGATCAATGGACCGATGATTCCTCCTTCGCTGTGACCCAAAATGCCGACGTGGGTCGAATCGATTCCTGGAGTCTTGACGGCGCGTTGCCAAACGGCAACGGCGTCATCGGCAAAGTCCTTTGTCGTGCATTGAATATAATCCCCTGTGCTCTCGGCGACCCCTCGGTCGTCGTATCGCAGCGATACCACTCCCTGTTGTGCTAGGAAATGGGCGATTTCCCGAAACAGTTGGTGCGGTCCATTGGTTTCATCGCGATCTTGAGGTCCGCTGCCTGTGACCATAACGACCGCCGGATGGTTCGAGGACGCAGTCGCACCTTTTGGCCAAGTAATCGTGCCCGCCAGTGAGTGGCTGGCCGGTACTCGTCGCCCGTTTCTCTTGACCTTCGGTTTGTCGTAATCCAGAACCTCCACCACGAAAGGCTCTTCCCGAATGCCACCGGGCAATTGGGCGATCGGCACAGAGGGTTTGTCTTCATCGGAAGCCTTGTCGCTGGAAGGACCTTCCATGGCTCCGGTGTCCTCGGCAAAAGGTGAATTCACGCTTGGGGGAGCATCGTCCTTGAGTCTCTTCAACAGCAGTACCAAGGCATCCTGATCGATCGGTTCCTTTTCCAGTTCGGCAACACGTTCCATGTCCAATTGCAACGGCAAAAATCCTTGCTGAAAGCGACCGGTCAATCCAAACCCATCCTCGGTCCATTTCGCCAGGTACATGGCTTTTCCCGGCAGAGCCGGGATCGAAAATTCGATTTGAGCGTTGTCTTTCAAGGAGACGCCGACAGGAAAACCGTTTGCCTTTTCTAGGATCGAGTCCATCAGCACTCGGGGAACCTCCGGTGTCGCATAAGGTGGCGTCCTGTAGATACGCAATCGCAGGGGAAGTTTTCGGCCGCCGATGTCGAGGCTACCGATCCACGCGGAATCCGCTCCTAATCTTTCCTTGCCTTCGTCTGGAAGGGACTCCACTTTGCGAATGGTTAGAGGGAGCTTTGCACCGTTTTGCTCAACTTCACCCTTGATGGTGTCAGGGCTTAGAAAGCTACCGACAAATCCGTATTGGTTGGGTTTGCTCGGATCGCCGAGCTTGACTCGAAAGCTAAACGATCCGTCGGTACCACTTTTGGCATCGACCAGAGGCAGCGCGTCCGGCATTTGGTCAGGACTTGCGATCGTGCCCATGATCTTCAATGGGGACTCCGTCGAACCTTCTCCGTCCTGTTTCAATTGCAGGATCACACGCAGGTTCTGGACGGGTGTCTCCAACCAGCCCAGCCATGTTCCATCGATCGCGGGCCGAAACGATGGCGAAGTGCTGGCAGGCGTTGCATCGTCCTGGAAACTTCCTTGAACCGCAGGAGCCAATCCTGCGACGGTCATCGAGAGGATCAGAACAATCACAGCCATCGCCGAGAAGGTGCGTACGCTAAAAGGATTCAACATCGAAGAGAACCTGTATCAGTCCGGGTGACCAGTAAGGAAAAGCCAGAACCCAACGCAAAATATTCGCATTGGGTTCCATAAGTGCGAGGCATACCGCGATCGCAGCGATCAGGCTATGCGTTTGGGTTCATGAACGAGCTAGCTACCCTCTGCCTGAGCGGAGTGTGAGCTGATCAAACCGCCATTTCATTCCTTATTTGGATTGTCTGGCGTTTCGGTAAATGACGTATTCTTCCAAGTTGATTTGGCCGTTACCGTCGGTATCGACATCACCGAACTTGGTCGACCCATCCTTGAATTCATCGGGGGTCAAAAATCCGTTCTTGTCTTTGTCTAGTTTGTCGATTTTCTTCTTTACCCAGTCTCTCATCTCGGCTTCTTCTTTGCTTTTCGCACTTCCGCCGCTTGATGCGTTCGCCGGTTTGCTGGCAGCGGGAGCACTGCTACCTTCTCCCACAGGAGTAGCAGGGTCCGAAGTGGCAGCGGTGCTAGAACTGCTTGAGGAGCCTTTCAAATAGCCTTTTTTGACACCTGCCAAAACTTCTTTCACGGTGATATAGCCATCGCCGTTCGTGTCGAACTTGCTGAATTCTTCCAAAGTGCTTTCGTCCCACCTGCGAGCGAACTCGTTCATGGAGACTTGGTTGTCGCCGTTGATATCATCGCGTGAGAACCATTCCGGAACGCCTGAGGGGCGAACAACCCCTGTTGCCGGATCACCCATTCGAAAGCTCGCTTGCTTTTCAAACGGATGAGGATTGGCTTTCGCTTCTTCGCTCTTTGCCGCTCGATCGCGAGCGTTTTTGTCTTCGCTGCCAGCTTTTTTGGCGTTGTCCTGTCCTTCGCGTGTTTCCCGTCGCCGGGCATACCGCAGCGCGACTTCTTGCTTCGATAGCTTGCCATCCTTGTTCCGGTCCCATTGCATCGGGGATTCCGCCCAACGTGCTTCCTTCAGTTCACTTTCTTCCAACATCCCGTCGTTGTTCTTGTCGTAGCGGCGGACGCGGTCTTCGGCTTCGCGCAGATCGCGATCCTCGACTTTGATAGCCATTTTCGATCCAGAGGCTCCAAAGCCTGGAACGGGAGATTTGTCGACTTTGATTCCAAACGTGGGGACCAGCGTTGCTGGACCTGTATCGACCGTTTCGTCACCGTTGTCACCCCCTGGTCCGCCTCCCCCTCCGTTGCGCATTTGTTGGAATGATTCGGTGATGACCGAAATGGGAATCGGTTTCGACAAATCGATTTTGGGATTGTTTCGAGCCATCCGTTCAAGCATGAACCGAGCCGGGCCTTGAGCTTCCTCGGGATCGATGGAGCCATTGCCATTGGTGTCCATCCGGGAAATGAACTGGGATGGATCAAAAC
>JBAWXH010000055.1:0-41064 GCA_037144155.1 Planctomycetota bacterium
TGCCTCTCCCAATCGCGACTCCGATATCCTCAAGTTGCGCAATCGTTCCACAGCCACCAGAACTTCTTCATCGTACTCAAGGGACTTTGGGACTTTCTCCTCGATTTTGAGAGCCTGCGCAAGGACTCCCTCGCCCCCGAGGATATAGGCCATGAACAGGACTGAAAACGCACGAATTAAGCTGGATCGATTCAACATTCCGAGTTCCTTTGTACCGCTTGGTCGTGTCTTTCGCCCATCGCCTGAAACAATCCCTCGATTTCCGCAACGGCATTCGGGCCGTATGCTCCAACGAACAGAAGGATGCTCCTGCATCGATTCGATCATTGCCGAGAATCCCAACGGATCTGAATGGCACTCGGTATATTCCGGAGAGCTGACTTCTTCCAACCCACAGCGTATGCGTTCCCTTGGTCATCAAGCGTGTCGCATCCATAGACCAGCAACCCCTCCTGTTCGACCACGGCTTGACTCGCCAGATCCAAACGTAAAAGAGTGGATCGGCGATTCTTCAAATCGAACACAAACCACTCGTGAGGTCCGTTCTTGGTGTTCGTAAAGCCCATCACGTAGTCCTTGCCGGTAGGAGCGTAAAGAGTTGAACAATATGCGGTACCCTCAGGGTGAACCCAGCCCAATCGTTCCAGCTTCGACGATTTGGGAGTGACCAGTAGTCGCCACAAGGAACCGCTGTGCGTCACAAAGACAATGTTGCCATCCAGCAACCTCGCGTACCCAGTAATCCCATGCGAGTTGACATCGCCCGTCGGTTGATAATCATCCAGCGGCCATTCGGAGATCTCATTGAGATCCTCATCCAGTTCGACCAAATACGCACGTACCGGGACTCCAGCCACCATCGAGACACCGCTCGATTCGACTCCGCGATATTCTGCCAGACGAATGCCGTACACATGCTCCTTGGAATCCACAAATATGTTTCGGGAAACGTGCCCTCGGAAAGTACCTAGTTTTACAGACTTCAGACTCTTCTTTTGAACATCGTATCGATAGATCACATGCCCGAAATAACCTAGCGCATAGACAAATCGCTTTCCTCCCGCCACGGCGATTAACCCCTCAGGTGCAGTCAGCACGCATTCCCACTTTTTCGAATTGATTCCGACAGAAAAAAGCCTCCCGCCAAACAACGTGTTGCGGCTTCCATCTTCGGCTTCATCGTGTTCGTCCTGGGATGAAAAGTAGATGTTCCCATCCCCGGCCTCAAAGATCTTGCTGTGGATCTTCATTTGCGTTTCCTCAAATGGATCCTGTCGGCGGACTTTCAGCTTTTCTAGTTCTTCGTTGACAATCCCCATGACGTCAAACTGCTGCTCCCTCGGTGAGTATCTCAAAAGCCTGGCCGACGGATCATCCACGCCACTAGATGCTACCCCAAAGTAAATATTGCCACGCTTGTCCCGCCCAGTCGCCCCCCAAATCGAATTGGCACCATGAAAATCCGGGACATCCATCGATTTCAATCGAGGCGACCGAAGAAATCTCAATCCGTCGCCGTAACTGGACAACGGATTGGTCGCAGCACCTAACAGGGCTGCATCCTTACCCGGATCTACGGACACTCCCGTCGCAGTCGCCGAACCTTCCTCCACAGGTTCTGAGTTCGAATCGGATTGCCTGCAACTGATGCTGGCAGCCATCCATGGTGTGCCAATCAACACGAACAGCAACCATCGTGGGCAACTCAGCATCCTTCGAGTGCGCGTCATTTCAAACTCCTGGTTTCCCAATAAGATCAACGGATGCCCCTCCAACTCAGCGTGGTGTGTACTCGTAGTTCGCATGTCGTCTTCCATAATCGCACGCCCCGCCATCGAATTCGACGGTCTTTCATCCTACTGTTTTAGACCAGCCAATGACGCTTGTCTGCCGATAAATCCATCGAATTGGTACGAGCAGAAAGGATTCTCCATCCGGCCAGACGTGCGCCTAGCGTTGCCTCGAGTCCAAATAGATGTACTGGAAACCGATCGATGATCGCTTGCTGCGGAGGGATGTTCAAGTCCTTCAAAATTTCGAACCGCTTATACGCGAATCGCGATCCGCATCCCTTGCATAAATGCTGGACAACACACCCCCAAAGAGCGCGACAATCCACGGAGTGTCGACCAGGGTTCCGAAAAACGCGACAACACCGAATCCAAACAGTGAAATCAATGCCAATCCTCGATACATGGTGTGACCTTTGTCTCCATTCCTTCCACAAAGAAACGCCGTCGCAATGGCAATCGTTAACCACCAACACCAAGCGAAGAGACCAAACAAGCCTTGCTCGAAGAGAACATGTACCGGTCCATTCTTCGCACGCCAGACCAAGTGGTCATCGCAGGTAAAAGTCCATGGAGCACTGCTGCTGCACCAATTCCCGAGATCATGTGGAAAAATCACCCGATCTTCACCATCGGACGATTCCTTGCTCGCCTGCGTATCCTCAATCGTGACAGAGACGTTTTTCGCCACTTGAAATCCAGACGCCTCCGCACCCCAAAAAGGACCCTCTCCTTCTCGATGCACCACGGACGGCATGGTTGTTTCGATAACCCAGCGATGAAAACCGTCTTTTCGTTCCAACGATCGGGCTTCATTGGCAACGTCAATCGCAACTTGATCGTACGAATGGAGCATCGATTTGCGACAACGATAGAGGTTCACGTCGCGTGGACTCAGGTTCGCCACTTCAGAACGCAACACAAACCTCACTCGCTCTTCACGACGGTCTGCCGGCCATCTGTATTGTTCAACAAATAAAGGCCAGCCCCCCTGCAAGTGGATCTCTCCCACGCCATTGCTCGCATCCCAACGTACAGGCGGGATCGGCAAACCCTTCTGTTGGGCCAGTTCGGTCGGGACCGTTCCCAGCCCTCTCCCAAAAATCCGATCGGACCAGGAAGTCTCCCCAGTCCACAGCAATCTCTCCCAATGCTGTCGACGTATGTTCCAATCCTCTGCTGACGTCACAAATCGGGCTCGAATGGATTCCGCCCTATAAACAGCAATGCCGATGGCTAGAGCCAATACGACAGCGCCAACAACCATCGCTCTTCGCAACCAAGGACCCCTTTCCTGATGCCACTGCACCCGAATGGCAAATACCACTCCAAGCAACAGAACTTGAAGGATCACCGCCGCGATCGTAGCGCGGGACATCGTGTAAATAGCTGCAATCGCCATCAATAGCGACAAGCCAATGCTAATAGAAATCGTTTTCCATCGCAGCCCTTGCGACATCGCCCAAGCCCATGGTAGGGCCAGCGTGATAAACGCATCGACATGCTGATCCCCTATGTGCATTGTGAAGAACGGACCCGTTGCTCGGTACTCCCTGTGAAAATCCCACAGACTCTCGTAAACCAATCGTTCGACGATGACAATGAATGCCACATACGCAATCGCAACTTGAACCCCAGCAGCAAACCACCGACGCCATTCCCCCCGCGAAAAATCCCCCCATCCTCGCTCCAAACCGAAATAAAGCAGCCCCCAAAAGTACCCTTTGGCGACGCGTAACGCATTTTGCTGACTGAAGTAAACAGATAATTGATCTGCGAATGGACTAGGCAATAAAACACTCCAACCACGCCAAAGAGACAAAAGGACACTAACGAACATGCATCCAGCGCCGATCCCCACCGCAATGGTCCCCACTCGCTGCCATGGAGACGCGATTGCGATGTCCCCAAACGTACCGTACTCATTCTTTTTCAGCGGCAAATTCCACAACACCCCCGCGAGACCTGCTAAAAGCAACGAGTCATACTCCTGAATCAACAGCTGACCCGTCAATGGATACGCATCGCCGCTAACAACCAGGATGGGGAATAGAAATGCAAACAATGTTGGGCGCAAGGCGACCACCCCAAAAAGGATGAGCCCAGCAAGCGCCAACCAGGGCGCCCACAACGGGTGGAGCATAGCCACCCCTAGCGATGCTAGGATCGCTATGCCACTCGTACCATTTGCGGTCCACCGACGGACATTCACGCTGGCCACCTTCCTTCAGTCACAACGCCACGCGTTACGCATCCCGACGATCGGACCAACCACCAAGCAATCCCTTTCTTCTTTAATGTCTCCATGCTTTGCGACCTCCACCTTCTCGACAATCGCGTTCGTTTCTCATAAGCATCGCCGTATTCCTACTGCAAGTCGACCGGTTGTCTCGCAGGAATACAATCGCCTTGTGGAGCCCCCTCCAAAATCATCCCCCCCAACCCGAACCCTATCGCATATCCCAAAATATAAGTGAAGACGTCGTTGATATCAGGAATGATCGGTGGCAAAAAGATCTGCATACCCTCAATCAATACTCCCAATGTTCCAGCCAGGAAAACACCCATCCAAAAACTGACCGTGTTCGGGCGCCCATAAACAATCCAACTCCACATCGCAAAGAGTCCGCCCAAGACCGAAAACGCACCTAATTTTCCAACAAGATTCGAGAAGGCGCTGTACTCACTCGTGTAGTAGTACTTGACCAATGGCCAAGAAAAGGAATCTTGCCATCGCTGCCATAGGACGTCTTCCTGACGTAATACCTCTTCAAATCGCCAATTAAATGCTACTACCAAAACAATCGCATAGAGCGCGATTCCATAACCCCAAATCCAACCGTGCTGCAGTCTCTGCCAGACAACCATCCACACTCGCGTCCCAATCCATCCTAACCAACCACCCACCGCGCCGAAAACTCCCTCCGAAAATGTTGCATACTTGGTGTAAATAGGTATCTGAATCGCCTCCAAGAATAATGCGAGAAGCGGTATCGACAGCCAAGGGAATTTGTCTTTGCGAGTCAAGGCTAGCCAAATCCCGAAGGGCGCCACCTTGAGGCCAGCGATGATGTTTCCTTTTACGAAAAGCATGAACTCTTGCTTCGTGTTCCAACCAACTCCCCATCCCAACCGCCCCAATTGAATCTTCTCTTTAAACTCGTTCCGGCTCAGCACAAAATCAAACGGGTAAACCGTATAGAGCAGACAGCCGATCGCTGCAGCGGCCACAAACCACTGAACTCGACCAGATACAGACTCGATGCGAGCAAAGGATTCGATCGCCCCAAGTAGCATCCGCCCTGCGAACAACCACGCCAATACCCCCAAAACCGCACCCACACATCCTGCAGCTATGTCGTTCTGCGAGACAGTACGTGGCGGAAACCAAACTTGCAGCCCCTCGATTCCGACAACCAACGCACACATCGCGACCACCACAAACGGTGCCGCGAACCAAACAAGCCATCGTGTCGGGCGTCCATAGTCGATCGCGCCACACCATAGGAACGCGGGCGGCATCACGACCAAAGCATTTGCGATCCAGTCCGAACGGTTGTACAGCGCCAACTGAAGCCAAGGGATCTTCTCCCAGCTCGAAAAGGTCTCATTCCACGATAACGGTTGATAGGTTAGTGGAACGAGCGACGCATAGACCAACAACACGGTCGATGCGATCGACAGCATCCACAGCAGCGGACCCATCCAGCTATAGGCATGCTGTCGCCCCATCATTCGCTCCACAGGAAATGAAACCTTCGAATCGATAAACTCAGTCCGATACTCTATCGGCAATCCACGTGTGAAGAAGAAAGAGTCGAGCGTACATGGACAAATCGCAGACACTACAGCCCATTTTTTACTCGAACTGCATCTAACGCGTTCCTCACTTGCAACTGCTCCTCGGCATCGATACACGGCACATACCGCATCACCTCACCGACGCGATAAGGCAACGCGCCGAACTCCAACTTGCCCGTTCCGTTTTCCTCGCGCCAAATTCTTTCGGTGAATTCTCGTAACGTGGTAGGCTTGCCTGTTCCTAAATTAGTCGTCTTGAAGAAAGGGGTCTCCTTTTTGTCAACTAGGAGCAATGCATACCCATGAATCATCCGTGCAACCTCTCGAACATCCATGAAATCTCGAATTTGATTTCCCTCCGTCAAACGCAAATCCTTGCCATGATGGGCTGCTTCCAAGATCTGCGGATACAAACGATTGATGCTCTCTCCGGCGCCATAGATCTGAAACGGACGCAAAACCCAAACGTTGACTTTTTCCGTTGCTGAAAATGCCGCTGCAGCCATCGTTGCCGCCGCTTTGGACGCATGGTACGGACCGGTGGGCCGAAGGGGTGCATCCTCAGGGATGAAGTCGTACTTCTCCCCATAGCTTCCATACTCAAAACAAGAGCCGATAACAATAAAGTTACGCACGCCCGCCCTTGCAGCCCGCAACCATAGCCCCAAACTGTCGTTCACATTCACACGAAAAGTATCCTCCCAATTCGCGCGCGACGGATCGACTCCGTGCGCTGCCAAATGGACCAAACAATCGACCCCAGTGAGATTCCCTTCGTGGAATGCGTCCACTCCCCCTTCCACCCATTCGGGCTCGGAAAACAACCCAATGCGAGGCCTAGACCCAATCCGACGAAGCGCCAACACTTCCTGCCGATGGGTTAGGGCTTCATTCAAAAAATGACTCCCCACAAATCCCGTTGCACCCGTTACCGCTAGCTTCATATCGTTGTCCGTTGTCTCTTTCGGTTTTACGTCCGCGAACACGCCTCGCGAGGTCCTGTTCAACCCTCTCCCTGCCTCGAGGATACCGGACTCATTGGACCTGTTCCTGACTCTGGTTCAAAATCCTTCGATCTTCGCATTTCTTCCTACACGTATCTTTGCTCGTTGGCCCTATTGGGCTTATACAAACAATGAATCATAGATGGAGGCGATTCGCTCCATGCGGTGCTCGAACGAGTACTCGCACTCGATCAAAGTCCGCGCCGCGCGCTTCCACTCATCACATCGCACTTGTGAATTCATGCACTCCTCAATTGCACGATGCAATTGCAAAGGGTTATCCGGTTCGATCAATCGCCCAGTAACCCCATCTCGTATCAAACTCGGTATTCCTGCAATGTTCGTAGCCACTACTGGCACCTCCAAAGCCATGGCCTCCAAGACGACGTTGGGCAGGCCTTCACGAATGCTATTGAGGACAAACAGATCCATCGCCTCATAGAAAATTTTGGTATCTCGAATCTGCCCTAACAGTCGCACCGAATCCCCCAATCCCAGCGACAAGATTTTGGCTTCGATTTCCGATCGCTGCGATCCGTCTCCTGCAATCCATAGCCAACACGGCTTCCCTTCTCGATGAAGACGCTCGATGCATTCCAAAAGTGCAATGATTCCTTTTTCGGGGGACAATCGGCCGACGGTCCCGATCAAGTACTTATCGCTTGGTATATCGAGTTTCTGTTTGGCTTGTTCGATGGAAAGTCCCCTGGCAAATTGAATCGTATCGATCGCATTGTGCACCAGGTGAATCCTCTCCTCACGAATGCGCAATTTGCGACATTCCTCCACCAAATCCTGGGACACGCAAATCAACGTCTTATATCGGGGTAAACACCATTGATCGATGCGCTTGTAGAGCGGCATCCGACCTGTCATATCCGTCCATCCATGCAACATCGTCGCCAACTCCATACGATGCAACCTTCCCAGCAACAAACCGATCGCGTTTGACTTGTAGTCGTGGGCCTGCAGCAATTCGATCTTTCGCTCGCGACACACATGGAGCAATTTTTGAACAACTCGCCAATCGGTTGGACCGTGATCCTCGATCACCGTCAGTGGGCATTCTGCTTCCTTTGCACGCGACCGAAGAGAATTGGCAATTTCCTCTCCCGCAGACGCAAGATAGGCCACTTCCGCATCGTATCCATACTTTCGAATGAATCGAGGGGAATTCAAAATCGTCTTCTCGGGTCCTCCGCCTGTCCCCGCCACGACTCGCAAATGAAGCATTTTACGCACGACGGTGTGACTCCACGGTAATCTGGCGCGAATGAACTATTCTAAAAATGCAAACCACCTCAGTGGAATCGGAAAACCGTCTCTCAAAATAGATGTCACAACCCCGCTTCCAACGGATTGCGCCGGCTTCCACCCGCTGAAACAATTCTCTCGGCAGAGCCCGCTGTATGGCACTCATAATCACGCATGCCATTGCAATACAATCACTATTAAAAGCTCTGGAAAGGCAAAGTCGCTGGCACTGCGCGCGAGAAAAGCGCTTGGAACGAAAACTAACTCCTCGAAATATTCCCAATGCAATACTCGATGATTTAATATTAAGAAACCATCGCATTACGA
This sequence comes from Planctomycetota bacterium, assembly GCA_037144155.1. Lineage (GTDB taxonomy): Bacteria > Planctomycetota > Planctomycetia > Pirellulales > Pirellulaceae > JBKCUI01. The sequence goes on from JBAWXH010000055.1 coordinate 8,177, forward strand.
TAACGCATGCGTAGATTTTCGTCGGGAATGGAACGAATTAACGACTCCAGGGAAGGAACAACTCCAACACACTGCTCCCCTAAGCGAATACATTCCTCCACCGTACTACCGCTAGCCATATCTATATTTCCATTAGCTGTATCTAGGCTTGTCAGGCTCTCGAGGAAATCTCGGTACTTAAATCGTCCCTCGTCCGCTTGGTGCGAGCTCAAGAAACCTGGCCACCACCATCGGAACGGAACCCCAAAGGAACATGCGGTCACCAGTCCATGCAGCGAACTCGAGATCGTCATCCTCGAAGTGAGAACATGTCGCACGATAAGATCCAGAGGTTGGAACGGAGAAATCCAGCGCGTCAATCCCTCTTCCGTTTTCGACACTCCCATCCGTAGACCGAGCCAACTTCGTATCTTACTGTGTGAGGCCGACTGCAATTTCATCGCCAATCGAAGTCGACTAGGCAGGTGCTTCGCATGCGAATAATGGGGAATAACCAGGAACGGGGCTTTCTCTCGATCACTTCCCTGTAGGCGGTGATTCTGAAGCAACTCCCGATATTTAGGGATCGACGAAATCAACAGACCAGGATCGCCAAATGCGGTTACTTTTGGCCCACCATTGGCCACGATCTCCTTCGCCGTTAGCGGGCCTCGAACCGCGAAATAGTCGACCCCCGAAACCTCAATCTTCGCGCCCGCAAATCGAGTCCCCGCTCCCCAAACTCCATCCCCGCTCTGAACAAGATGAAGAATGCTCCCGACAGCGACCAAAACGGGTGAACGCGTGACTAACCCCGCATCCGCGGCAATTACCGGTTCCGAAAAGAATTCGGAGACGATCGGCGGTCCGATGAAATCACCGAAGTTCCGAAACCCGTCGCGAAGCGAATAAACGCCGACTCTCATCGAACCCGGCTCGGTCAAGCTGCACCCCAATACGACTTGTGGACTGCGTGTTTCGACCGTGCAGGTTGAAGTATCACCGCTCCCCCAAATTCATACCGTTTGCACGACCCGTTGGACTTTCCGGCGCGTTCATTTTTTCTGGTCCGCATGGTATTCCACGAAGGATTCGGTCTGCTCGAAAGTCATTCAGGCAATATGCCATCTGTGGCGTTGCGTCAGAATACATCGTCCCCGTGCACTACACAAGTGAACGCTTCGCGGATACCGCTTGTCGTACTTTCTAAAAGGCCGAGTATTCGTTTCAATCGCAAAAGTCTCTGAACAGGGAATCCCTGCATCTTGCGGACAAATCAATCGATTCTCGGACGGACAAACACCTTTAGAGAGTTGCGCCAATTTTTCAAATCGAAGTTGACCCGAATCTTCGATGGCAAATTATTGATCATGAACACACGGAGTACGCCAAAATGTCGTAGCTGACGTCGGGGTTTTTCCAAACCATGCACATGTTCAAATCCCTAACAATACGCACATACTGCGTACGAACACAACAGACCTCAACGTGTGGATGTGGGTTGTAGTCCTCCTCTTGGACGAACGGCACGACACCACCGCGAATGGCGCCTCCTGGGATACCCAAACACTCTAATCTACCTTGACCGTTTCACCGCTCCTCGGAAACATCGAAAACAAGATGTCGGAAATCTCGTCCCATATATACTGGCTCCCAAATCCAGAGAGGTGCAGATAATCTTGATACATTTGCCTTCCTCCTTCATCCATAAAGCGTATCTCGCCATTTGGGGTTTCAAGGAACTGCGCGATATCAACATACCGAACATTGGCACAAGACAAGTTTTCAAACTTTTCCTCAAACATTTTTCGACAATCCACCCAGTTCTTCAACTCCGCGAATCCCTTCATTCCACCTTGCTGAAAATCAGCCCGTGTGGATCCGCCCGGCAGAAGTGGAGGCTGCCCAAGCACCAATACATGTCGTGCATGCCCTGCCAAATCACAGATGAAATCAGCGACCTTTTCCGGATCTTCGCGAAAATTCGTCCAGGCGATGGCGACAACAATCACGTCGGGATCCACCTTCTCGAACAACGCCAACGATTCCTTAAACTGTGTGGAGGAAGATAGGGGCTTCGAGCCTGCAATACTGGCAATATGGAGACGGAATCGCTCTCGAATGGCCAACTCCCGAAGTGCTTTGCCGTACGTCGACCCGATACTATCACCATACAGCACTACCACGGGCCTCGGGAGCTGCGGATTGATCGTAATTCCACCTTGCCTCAACGAAGCGATCGTCGCATCGAAGTAATTCGTCTGATGCATGTAGAACCCGAAACAAGCTATCAATGCGGAAATCACGAGAAACGAAACAATCGTCTTGAACTTGGAAACAAACTTGTTGATGTAATTGCGAAGCGGCAATTCGAGAATAGCGTATGCTGCGAACGCTAACGCAATCGCGAACACAATCTTAACGATGGCTCGCGCAGCGACAGTCCAGTAAAAATATTTATAATCGATGATGCAATAAATCGGCCAGTGCCACAAATACATCGAATAGGATCGTCGTCCCACATACGTCATCCAATTGCTGGCTAGCCCCCTATACAAGGCGCTGTTCGAATATTGGCTCCCAGCCAAAATGACCAAACAAGAGCTAACTACTGGAATCGACGCGATGTATCCAGGAAACCCGCTTGACTCCCGGATCAATAGCAAGGATGCTCCCATGCCAATCAGGCCCCAAAAGCGAAAGGAATGGGCCAGCTTCTCATCTGGGACAAAGGAGTTATTGCTGACGATGATTGCCACGATGCTACCCGCCAAAAACTCCCATGCACGACTTGGCATAAAATAGAAAGCATAGGTTCGATTCGCGGACGTTAGATAGATACAAAAAATCAAGCTCGACACAAACAACACCAGAAACAATCTATAAACGGCACGCGTCGAACCGCCAATTTTAAACAAAAACCACAACATAACCGGAAGAAAGAAATAAAACTGTTCTTCCATCGACAAGGACCAAATATGCAATAATGGCTGCGTATCCGGAAGGATCTGAAAGTAATCCCCCTGAAACATAAATTTCATATTTGCCAAAGCCAATGCGGACGCGGTCGAGGCAGCTCCAATCGATGCAATGTCTTCGTAAGGGAATACGAAATAGGATGACAACTGAACAAAGACGAGCAGCAATGCCAGTGGAGGAAAAATCCGCGCTATCCTTCGATGATAAAATTCACCAAACGAAAATTCCTTTGCTATTAACTGCGTATATATATTCCGCGTTATTAAGAAACCGGACAAGACGAAGAATATATCAACTCCCGTAAAGCCCCCAGGCAGAAAACCTGGGCCGAGATGGAATATCATAACACCCAGAACCGCGATTGCCCGCATTCCGTCAATATCTTGTCTGTATTCCGCTCGAAGTTTGGATGTCATTTTTAGCTGTGGTAATCTAGTGATCTATGCATAAAAAACGATTGGCTACGAAATTTGTTCTAGCGCGGCTTGGATTCCATTGGTTTTGACTTTTTCGAATTGCGATTCGCAGAATCCGTTCAGTCCAATCGCCCCCGAATTGGCCCTTCCCACCGAATTGGCCCTTGTGGGGACGATCGATTTTGCCGCGCAAGCCTTCTCGTTCGAGGTTACCCAGCCAAACGAGATTCGTCAATTTGATTCGAATGCAATCGAATGGGGGAGGCTATCCAATCACTTGATTGGCAATCGACACGCATTTCTCGCCTAGCACCCGCCAATCATACAACTCGTTCGCGATCGTACGCGCTTTGGTCGCGATCTGTTGCCCCAATTCCGGCGAAGCAAGCAACTGAATGATCGGTTCGCTCATCGTTTCGACCTCCGAAATCAAGAGGCTCTCGCCATCTCGCGCATCGATGCCCTCAGCTCCCACCGGAGTACTAACGACAGGCAATCCCGCCGCGAAAGCCTCAAGTATCTTGAGTCGCGTTCCCCCACCCGTAACCAGAGGAACAGCAAGCAACGACGCGCGCTCAAGGTACGGTTGAATTTCTGGTACCTGTCCTGCAACAATCACTCCATCTATCGTTTCTAGTTGCTGTATTTTTGGCGGAGGTGATTTGCCAACGATTACCAATTGAGCCTCGGGAATGACTGACTTTACTTTTGGAAAGATGTTCTTAGCAAGGAGTATGGCCGCGGATTGGTTGGGTTCCCAATTCATTGCTCCAACAAACAATATCGAGTTGCGCTGATTCATCCGTCCGATCGGAAGATGTGCTAACTTCGGGCAATCGACACCATTTGGGACCAGCTCGGCACGCTTGGCTCCTAGCTCGATAAAGTGTTGCCGATCCTGCTCGGAAACAGCTAAAATTGCATCCGCTTCTTGAACCGCATTACGCTCTCGCAAAGAAAGCAGCTTAGCCTCTCTTCGCAAAAACGATTGCAGTGCAAGATTATTCTTTTCATCGGCGGTTCGCGACAGGATTACGGAATAGATGTTGTGCAGATCGATTACAACTTTGACACCATGCGATCGGGCCTTATCCGCGTAGAGCCAACTGTCGAGATGGTCCAACCAAACCAGATCCGGACGAAACTCTGCCAAGATGCGATCGAGCGATTGGCTAACTTCGCGATACCAATGACGGCCATACATCGCGTAGGGCTCGAAATGCCATAACGATCTCGCAATCTTTTGCATCTCGCCAAGCTTCGTTCGTTCGCCGATCGCCACTGACTCAACGTGAATCCCTTGGGATCGGAGCTCTGATACCGCGTCTTGTTGATCGGGCCGCTTTGGCGCAAGCAATTTCAAATCGAAGTCTTTGCTGAGCGCTTTCTGTATGTAGAAAGTCCTAATATTCCCGCCAGAATTTAATGGCCAAGGAAGTTGACTCGTGACACTCAAAATCTTCATGGGTAGTTTTTTGAAACGCGGGAACGAACGGTATTTCTTAGGAAACGCGAACGAATACAACTGGAAATCGGACGTGCTCCATTAAATCAAGCGTAGGATTGATTCATCTTTTTCAGTCTTGCACAGAATCATACGTTGTCGCATCTGCTTGCTTTCCGAATTTCCTAAGCGATGCTTCGATTCCGTCCAATGCCAATTTCGCTGACCTACTCCAAGAGTGGTATCGCACGACCCATTCCCGCGTTCGATTTCCAATCGATACTCTGGTCTCGTGACTGCCCCATAATTCGGTCAAATGCTTCTGCCACATTCGAGGTTTATGAGCGACCAGCACCGGAATCTCGTCTCCCTCCAAGCCATTCAACGAAGTTGGGGAACCGATAATTGGCATCCCCAACGCGGCTGCTTCAAGCAGCTTGTTCTTGACCCCTGCACCACTGACGAACGGCAGGACAACCACCTGATGGGACGATACCTCAGACCGAAGGTCTGGTAGATCGCATTTCAAATCGAATCCGAATTCTTTCTGCATTTCTCGAACTTCGTCGCCCGCAGAAAATCCATAGACCGACCAATGCGCCTCGGGATGGGACGCACGTATCGGCAGCCATACATTCTTTCCAAACCACCGAATTGCATCCAAGTTCGGAACAAAGTCCAACCGCCCCCAAAAAACGCAACTCTTGGGTCGCTTATCGATCGTCCGGGGGGAAAAAAACTCCGAATCCACCCCGTTGGGAATGACATCGCATTCCTTCGCTCCCATTCCCCATTTTGCAAATAGCGCATCTTTCTTTGACACCAACCAGACGCGCTCAACAATGTCGCGAAAGACCCGTTCGTAGAGCCCATGTGTCATCCCTTCACGAAAGCGCTTCCAAGTTTTTGGGTTTCGCCAATTGAAAAGAGACCAACTATGAAGCATCTGCTCATCCGCCGCGTACCAAACCCTGACCACATGATTCACTTTGCACAATAGAGGTAAACCACCCGCAGTCGCAACAACTACTGCATCGATTCGCAGCTCCTGTGCGAGGCGCCCGATCTGGTTGGCCTGTTCGGGATCACTTCCCCAATAACGACGAAATCGCTCTTTCAATCCTGTGAGCGACTCCCCCGACTGTGCTGGAGGTAGTTCCGAATAGGTCCCGCACCACTCCAAGGTTAACCCTTCTTTTGCAATTTCGCTGACCGATTCCTCTGTCAGTAGACAGACCGTCGCACCCCATTCGCTCAAAGAGCGCATCATGTGATACGCGTGCACATCGTGTCCACTCGATCTGGGATAACTCTGGCTCCGCTTAACGAACAGGATCCTCATCGGGCTACCGCAACTTGCTCACTGCGATCGGAATAGGACTCGGACTCGAGGTCACCATCCTCTTCGACTTCCATCTCGTCAACTTCTTCCATCGCTAATTTGTCTTGCGCATTTTTCTGCAATTGTGTATGGGATACCGCAAGCGATGCACACGCGCAAGCGACCAGTAGATAGGGCGATTCGATCAAAGCACCACTTGAGAACATACTAGCCATCCAATACCCCGGGATACCCGCCAAGGCCGCTAAATTGCACACCATCATGACTTCGGACAGTTCCTGCCTGTGCCGCCGCCAAAGTTGATAGTGCATGAACCACGGAATCGCGAAAAACATTAAATAGGACGCCACACCCGGCACTCCCATCCCCGTACCTATTTCAAAAAATAGGTTATGCAATGCTTTGTAATTTCGCCTCTCCTTGTAGTCGACGATGTACTTGGGAACGTACGCTTCACCCGCCCAAGGCCCCACGCCGGTCACGGGATTATCAAGCATGATCGCAGCACCTGCTCCCCATACCTTAAATCGACTGGATGCTGAATTATCCCGCTGTTCACCCGAGGAGAAAATCGATGAAAACTCACGAATGACCGGTGGCCCAGCCAGAATAGCACCAACAATTCCAACCGCGATCACCGCTGCAATGGTTCGTGGATTCTTCGGCATGAAATAGGTTGCTAAGGCTCCACATAACAACACCCCCAGCATCGTTCCTCGCGATTCGAGAATCATGATTTGGTGGACCTGCATGGCCAAAAGGATGACAACCAAAAACTGCCGAAAAGGCAATTTCGCGGAGAAAAAATAGGCGAGGGTGATGCCTATCACCGGCAGCGTCGAAATCGAATAGAGGTTGTTATCGAGCCCCGCAAAGTAGAAATCATGCACACGGATAGCTCCCTGCCTCAAGTATTTCAAATTGAGCTCCCATGCATTCCACGACGTAACGAGAACCATGCATAGCATGCAGATGGCTAGCTTTCGTTCGGTATTGATCAGCATGATTCCGATCATGCACATCATCCAAATCTTCCAGGTGATATCGACAAACACGACGGACTTCTGGGCGTTGATCGGATTGGAGTGAAGCTGCGCTCCAATCACCACGAGAAAGACATATAGGCTGTAGAATCCCATCGCCCATTTCACGCCCCTGGGCAGTGTCTGCGATCTGCAACCCGTAAGAACAAAACCAACCACCGTCATCGCGGAAATGAATTTCTGCAACTCGGAATCCGCTAGATATTCTCTCCAAACCCACTGCGGTGCCAACATCGCGCATGTCGCGTATCCCACAAAGCCGACCCATGGCAATAGGATCGCGGCTGCGCACACCAACACACAAAGGGATAAAACCGCTATCGCACCGCTAGACATGACCGTCCTCCAAAATATTTGTCAATCAGGCACTCTGCGTCCCATTCCATCACCGGAACGTTTATCTCCAACCACATCCGCAAACGCCCCGAAGCACTTGCCGATGAAAGGCGTGGATTGGTGAAAAGCAACCCGCATGGACTGTTGAAAGCGTCCGAAAACGACGCGTGCAAAAAGGCGATACTTTCGAGGTATTGCTGAATGCCAGCGTGGTCGGCTGCCATCCACCCAGTGTCCCCTTGCGACCACAAACCCCTCAAATTGTAATGCCAACCCTGGCAATTCGTAGTCCATTCTTTGCCAATAACCGAAACGAACGGCGATTAAGGCCAACTCGCAGCATGGCTCGAGCGCTCCCAGGATGAATGCAATCTCGGCTCAAACAACCGTCCCATCAAAATCATCCCCCAGGAAAGGTGTGCTGGCATCTTTCTCGGAAACGTGCAGGGGCCCGTCCGGCCACACAATCCCGACCCTTGGATCGTTGTAGTGAACCCTTCCCTCGAACTGCGGCGAGTACGGTTGCGAACTCTGATAAATCACGGTCGCTCCATCGGTCAGTGCCAGATAGCCATGAGCAAAGCCAGCCCCAACATAAAGTTCCGTCGGCTCGTCTGCCGCGAGTTCTGTCGCGTACCAACACAAAAACGTGGAGGAACCTCGGCGTATATCCACAGCTACATCCAAGATGCGACCTGCCACACATCGTACGAGTTTGGCTTCTGCTCGCGGCGCCCTCTGGTAATGCAATCCTCGGAAGACGCCTCTCTGCACGCAGAGGGACTGATTGACCTGCGGAAACTCATCGACCAATCCCAAACTTGCGAAGACTTCCTTACAGGATAAGCGCGCGAACCACCCGCGATCGTCCTTGACGGTTTTTAGCTCCAACAAGTACAGCCCGTCGCAAAACGTTTTCGCAATCTTCATCCACTTCCTCCGAGTCTCAAACTAGCGACATTGGAGAAGCGTCGGACAAGCAAAACCATCCCTTCCGCCTTTTCCCTTCTCCGATCTCCAACAAAAATGCGTTCGACCGTTTTTAGACTTCCTCTGCCAAAGCAAGGTCTGTTCGATGACCCATTCGGCCGCTCACCCCGTCCCGAAAACCCCAGAAGTTGCCCCACTTCCGAGTGCTGTCGTCGAATCGCAATGCAACCCGTCGCTGACTTCGCAAAACTCAATCCACATAGCCATCGCTCCAGCGTTTCCATGGAGCCTGGCCACTGTCCCAAGTTTCTTTCAGCGAATCCAAATCCCGCGTCGTGTCCATGCACTGCCAGTAACCCGTATGTCGATAGGCCACCAATTGTCCCGACGATGCCAGCTTGACCATCGGCTGCTTCTCCAAAACACATCCCGCATCTTCGGATAGATAGTCCAGGACTTTCCGATTCATTACGTAGTAGCCGCCGTTGACGAGCCCCCCTTCGACTCCCTCCTTCTCCGTAAAGCTCGTAACCTGGTCCCCATCAAATTGGAGGTTACCAAACTTTGGAGGTGGATTTACCGCCGTCAATGTAGCCAGCTTGCCGTGCGATTGGTGGAACTTCACCAGTGCATCGATGTTCACGTCGGTGACGCCATCCCCGTAGGTCAGCATGAACGTTTCATCCTCCCCGAGATACTTGGCGATCCGCTTGACTCGCCCACCCGTCATCGTTTCTTGACCGGTATAAGCAATCGTTACTTTTGGTCGGAACTGATTTCCCGATGAATGAAACTGAATCGCAGTTCCGTTCGCCGAAAAATCACAGGTGATGTCCTCCGAATAGATTTGCAAGTTCGCAAAGAACTCTTTGATCACCTCGGACTTGTAACCCGTCGCCAAGATAAATTCGTTGTGCCCAAAACTCGAATAGTACCTCATGATGTGCCAGATGATGGGCATCGGCCCGACTGGAATCATGGGTTTGGGCAAAAAGTCGGTTACCTTGCCAAAACGTGTCCCATAACCTCCAGCTAGAATTACCACTTTCATTTTCTGTCCAATTGTCGTTCGGATAAGGATGATGAAGACGACCCAAATACATATCTGAGCCAGTGCCAGATACCGCTTGCTCGAGCCCGGATACTGATCCAGAAGTATAGCCAGTTCGATTTGGTCGGTCTCTTGATGAACGAGAGCAATCCCAAATCATGAAGAAAACAAAATCGAATCCCCATGCAAGAACGACCGAACCAACCAAAGTGCTTCAAATACAGATAGAGCGTGTTTCGTATGTGATTCAGTCGCCAACGCGGCGAAAACTCATCCATGTCTCCCCTTGGCTTGGCCAAATGGACGACAGCAATGCTGCCATCATAGACCACTCGAAACCCGGCACGGCGCGCCATCAAGCATTGATCGGTCTCAATGCGGGTCCCACTGCTGTAATCTCGCGCTAGCAATACCTGATCGTGCCCAGCCCCCTTCGCTACCACATCCCGCATGTACGCGTAACAGAATCCATAAACATGCTCTACATCGATCGGACCATCGGTCGTTCGATCGAAATTTCCAATGACCTCGAGGCTCTGCGGATCAATCCTCCCAATTCCACTCCCTCGCTCGTGATAGCCATCCTCGAGCGCCCTCACCCCAATTACTCCAACCCCAGGAGCCCCGTTGAATAACTCGGACAACCGCGCAAAAAGGTCCGATGGAACAAGAGCATCATCGTTCATCTCTAGGATCATTCTGCCGGTCGCTTCCGTTGCTCCCCGTGTCAAAGAATATCCTAATCCATGTCCTACCCCGTTATTCGTGTAGCGAATCGGCAGTTCTGCCGCAAACGACTCGACGACCGGTTGACTATCTTGAGGACTCCCATTGTCATAGATGAGAACTTCCGCGTTCTCTTTGGGCAAGTCGCTCGCAGCAAGACGCTCCAAGCTTTGCCTCAAAACATCCTGTCTCCGGTACGTGGGAAGAATGACTGACCACTCCAACGACTTAGTCATTTACCTCGCACACCTTTCTCCACACTGCCGTCCAATCACAAGCACCGTCAACCCGAGCACCGTCAACCCGAGATCCGCTGCCAATTGCATAAACAAAACCATCCGTTGCAAACGGAATCAATCGCAGAAAGCGTCTCAGAAATCCCGTACGGTTCTCACTGGCAAAAGATCGCAATCGGCTAGAAGACCGCAATCGGCCATAGCTCGCGTACTTTGATTCCATTCGGCCAGTTGCGTTGGAGCACATGGATCAGCGACGGGTGGGCTGCACAATCGGAAACCGTTGGGCAATGCAATCACACGCTGCATATCCCAAGCACTTTTTATCCAGCTTCCAATGGAATGGGCACACGTACTGCGACCATCCCAACCCGCTGCGGCATCCAGAATCCCGTCCTGCGAACCACATCGTTTGTCTTCAAACGAAAAATGGGTGTCGAATTGTCGACACCCATTTAGGAATCATCAGTAGGATCCGGCAACCAAACTAGCTCTTGCGGGACCGACGACGCATGGCGGCACCGACCAAGCCCAGTCCAGCGAACACAGCCATCGAAGCTGGCTCAGGGACAACACCGTAAACCTCAAGGTTGTCCATAAGAAGCGCCGAAGCATTGCTGCTATCCGACTTACGAGCGATCGTGAAGACGATAGAACCGCTGGTCGAGATGATTGGATTGAACGTAATCGTTTTCGACGAGAACGTTGTACTGTTGGTCGACACCTCGTAAACATCAGAGTTGACGTTGTTGGTAATCTTAAGAGATCCACCTGCAGCGCCAACATTCTTCGCGAGATCGAACTTCAACGAGTCGACCTGAATGCTGGGAGTACCACTGAGAGTCAACGTTGCGGAGTTCAGGTAGGTCTGATTAGGAACCGACGCGAATTGGGCTGCACCCGTTCCGCCAACACCCAAGTTATTAACTTGCGAGACCCGCGCCTGAACCGGGGTGAGCCCCGTGACAGTCACTCCGGGGGACGTGGTCGTCGGACTCAAATTCGTATTGAAGTTGAAACTAGTCAACAATGCAGCCTGGGCGTTGATACTGCAGATCAATCCCAAGGCCAAAGCGGTCAATCCTCGAAACATACTGATTTCCTCACTGTGCGGACGCTAAAGCGGGCTAAAACACACGATTCGTTCTGCACGATACCCGAAACGGCAGAGAATGTCAAATAAGTCCAAGGAGTTTCCCGAAAAATTTGTTTCCACGAACGGACACTTCTTCGAGCTCTTCCAGAGAACTGCCCAGTTGTATCGCCATCTCGTATTGCTGTCAAACAGTGCGCAACCGATTTTAGCGATAAAATCGGAATGAGCTCTCTTCCTGTTTTTTGCATCGTTTCACCTTCGCAGTATCGGCCGACAATCGACCGTAAATCCAACGATTTACAGCGTCTACGCAAGATATCGCCCATCCCACCAGCTGAGTCACCTGACGATAATCTCATGAAGATTTGAATGGGGGGCCGTCGTTCCGATTTCGAAGCAAAGAAGCCTGCAGGCGATTAGCAAGCATTCAGTAGTGGCGGAACTTGCTCCGATAGATAAAGGATCCATGCTCCGGCCGCGGCAGACGCCCCGTCCCCAAAAAATCGGACGGCTCAATTTCAAGCCGAAATGCCTCGCGGACCACATGAAAAGCTCGGTATTCGTTCAGAAGGGCAACCTGCAGGATATAACTACCCGGCATGAGCGGAAGAGAACCGAAGTCACATTCAATCCCCCCGTGCGCTACCTGCCCCGATTCATTTTCGCTTCCACACCATTGATTGCTTACTGCGAACAGGCGTGCGCCGGTCGTGGTCTTTACCACGACTTCAATGACAGGCGTAAACGGATACGGACTGTCAAACTCCACGCGGATTTTCAACCGGTCCCCAACAAAGAAGGGCCCGCTGGCATCTTTGTCGTTCTGTAGCATCTCGAGTTTTGTGAAATGGGGGTTGTCGCGGTCAATCACTAAATTTGCGAGGTCGACGGCACCAGCCGATTGCCCGGAAAACGATTTCGAAAACTCTCGAATGGCTTCGTCCGGGGACATCTTTTCGCTGGCCTTGCCTTGATTCATGATCAAGGCCTTCGTGCATAAAGATTGGACCGAAGGGAAATCATGGCTGACAAAAATGACCGTTCGCCCGACCCCTGCAATCTCTTGCATCTTACCGATGCAACGCTTTTGAAATTCGAGATCCCCGACAGCCAGCACCTCATCGATGATCAAGACTTCCGGTTCCAAATGCGCAGCCACCGCAAACGCCAATCGCACCTTCATCCCCGACGAATACCGCTTGATCGGCGTGTCTAGGAATTTTGCAATTCCGGAAAATTCCACGATCTGATCGAACTTGCTGTCGATTTCCCCCTTGGACATCCCAAGAATCGTACCGTTCAAATAGACGTTCTCTCGGCCTGACAATTCAGGGTGAAACCCCGTCCCAACCTCCAACAACGAGGAAACCCTTCCCCGGATCGTTGCCCGACCAGAGGTTGGCTCGGTAATTCGACTCAGGACTTTCAGCAACGTGCTCTTGCCTGCCCCATTCTTTCCAATAACGCCCAGTACTTCCCCTTGCTCGACGTCGAAACTGACATTCTTAAGGGCCCAGTGGATCGAACGATCCGATTCCTGGCTATCGTCATAAACTATGGATTTATTGCCGAATGTATTCAGGTCTCGCAGGTTCTTGAAGTTCCTCCAAGGCGACCGAATCAACTGGCTCAAAGCGCCCACAAAGGAGTCCGGGATTTCATCCGTTACCCCAATTCGGTACGCTTTGGACAATCGGTCTGCACTGATCACGGTTGACATTGTTGACGTCCCAATTCCATTTTCTTGCTCTTCTTCTACACTCGGAGTGTCTCAGTCAGACTCAATCGACCGGAAAAAGTTGCAGACACGAAAACGTACAGTTCGAATCGCACGCATACATTTTGGGAATGAGTCTGCCGCACTTCTGAAATACCAGCGATCGTCGATGACCTAATGGGTCCATCCAACGGACATGCTTTCTCTAGGCGACATCCGAAAACACCCTCTCCTGGCGTCGGAAATACAGCAAGCCAGAAATAAGCAAGAAGAGGGCGCTCAAGCTTCCTATCCCAATCAATCCCCAAGGCATTGGACCGGTTCCCAATAACGCCGCCCGAAAGCCCTCAATGACACCGACCATTGGATTCAACGCATAGAAGGCTTGAAAGCTTGCGGGAATAATCGACGCTGAATAAATAACCGGCGATGCGTACATCAGCAACTGAATGATAAATGTCAACGCATGCTTCACGTCCCGGTATTGGATCGCCATCGCGGTCAACCAGGTACCAATCCCCATCGCACTAACCACCATGATCGCAACCAAAATGGGTAACGCCAGCACGTTCCAAGTCGGTCGGACGCCAAAAAACATCATCAACGCGAGGAGCATGACAAACGCAATGCCGAAATCCACAAGTTTGGCGAGCACTCCCGAGAGAGGCAGAATGATTCTCGGAAAGTAGACTTTGCTGACCATCTGCGATTGGCTGACCAGGCTGTTTCCCGCTTCCAATATCGCATTGGAAAAATAGGTCCACGGCACGAGTGCTGCCAACGAGAAAAGACTGTAGGGAACGCCCTCCGACTCCATTTTGGCGAACCAACCAAAAACAACCGTGAAAATGATCATCGAGAATAGCGGCTGTAGAACTGCCCAACCGATCCCGATAGCGCTCTGCGCATACAAAACCTTGATGCTTCGCCACGTCAAAAATCGCAGCATGTCGCGATAATTGTACAGCTCGGAAAAGTCGATCACCCTCCATCCCGGCTTCGACTCAATAACAACGATTTGCTCTTGACTAGGCATAAAATACGACAACGGGATCGCTGGGGCGAGGAACTTAAACAAGCCTGGATGCTAGCGTCCGAACAGCATTCCGACAAGCCATTTCGGCGGCCGACCGCGATTTCGAAACAACGTTCGAGCTTGAAAAGTGATAACTATTACGAAAATCCGAGGAAAGATAAAAATCGGCGGCAGCGACTCCTTGATTCGGACTGTCGCCCCAGCGATCGCCCTCCCAAATGTGGCTGAACTACGCTGCTCAGCTTGGATTCTGTCTCGAACGAATCATTCTTGCTGGATTTCCACCGCACAGGGATTCCGCTGGCAATGGTTTGACGACAACCGCTCCGGCGCCAACAACGGTCTTATTCCCGACCTCAGCCATGACGACCGCCCCCGTACCTAACCAACAATCCGTTCCTACCACGACTTGTTCTGCATTCCCGGGTTGCATGCGTATCGGAATATCCAATCGATCGTAGCCGTGAACCCGCTTTCCCGAGGGAATCATCACTCGCGACGCGACCAAGGTATCGGCCCCAATCCGCACCCAGCCCATCTCGCAGTAGGTCCCAACGTACACATGGCTTCCAATTTCCGATCGCGGATCGCAAATCACACTGCCCAAACAGACCCTGGCTGACGGATCAAACGACTTCAAAAAACAGTAATAGTAGGCGCGACGCAATTCATTCCCGAGTCCACCTGGCACCACGGATACCCATTGGGCACCACTTTCAAACGCTCGCTTCCAACCAAAGAGACATCGACTGAACAAAACAAAAAGTAAGACCGGCGAAACCAATCCGATCGCAGCCACCAACTGTGCTCGCTTTGCAAACTGTTTCATCTCCGATTCATTCTTCCCGTCGGCATGAATCGATGTCCCCTAGGACAATGACCTTCCCGCCAATCGCTCGTACACTTTGCCGTAACGCTCCAAGCAATCGGTTAACGAGAACTGGGTTTCGACCCGCCTCCTACCCGCCAATCCCATCGTTCTTTGCAAGTCTCTATCGGAGAGCAGTCGGCTCAAATGACCCGCAATCCCCTCGTAATCTCCGCGAGGTGCGAGAAAGACTTCGACTCCATGGGTTACATGTTCGGCATTGCCTCCGACATCGGTCACGACCGCCGGGCATGCGCAAGCCATCGCTTCCAACAAAGTCAGCGGGGACGCTTCACTTAAGCTAGTTAAGGCGAAGATGTCGACACAATGCAGAAAATCAGGAACGTCCTTGCGAGCTCCCATGAAGCGAACCGATGACGCGATCCCATCCTGTGCCAACTGATCTTCCAACCGCCCCCTTTCTTCGCCTTCTCCCAACAGCAACAACACGGCATCTGGATGCTTCTTTACGACGATTGCCCACGCCTTGAGCAACGTCGCATGATCCTTGACCGGATGGAACCTCGCGACGCACGCAACTATCGGTCGATTCAATTCCAATCCCAGCTTTTGCCGTAGCAATGCTTGCTCCTGCGAAGTCCCCCTGGGACTGAACAAATCGATCGGTACGCCATTCCAAATCACATCGCAATAAGGAAAGCCATCGACCTTCACGACTGCTTCCGCACTGAACTGACTGCAAGCGCAGATTGCATCCGCGTAGCGGGACAAGATGAGACGATTCACGATCTTGCGTTTCCATCGCACGCGATCGGGATAATGCCTACCGTGTTCTGTAAAAAACAGCTTTGGACGAGGAGATTTGCATTGCCGTTTGGCCAACGCACCGTAGAAAAAGGGAGTGTACTGATGCGCGTGCAGGATCTCAATCTTTCGACGATCCAATTCGGTTGCCAGTCGTTTGGGCAGCTCCCAATCGATTCCAGGCTTGCGATCCAAAACGACCACCGGGATTCCCTCTCCCTGCAGTCGCTCGCCAATCGCTCCCGTAGCGTCCAAACAGAAAATGCTCGGCTCGATCCTCGACCCAAAGTACTGGATCATGCGGTCGATCAAGACCTCCGCACCCGCCACCTGCATCTTCAGTACACAAAATCCGACTCGTATCGGTACTCTAGTCATTGCAATGTTTACGACTTTCCATCCAACCCGGGCCAACTCGCAAATTCTCGACGAAGCGGCTTCAAGTAATCCCGACCTATTTGGTTGATTCGACGAAGAAAGACTTCGAATCCACAGCGAACCTCACCAAACGAAACTTCCGGCGGATTCGAGTGAATTCCATGGATGCCGAATCAGGTCGATTCGGCGTGTTCACGACGCAGATTCAATATCTCCAACAGAGGAGAAAGCTTGGCATTCCAGCTGTAGGACCGAACGACGCATTGGCGAGCACTGCGTTTGGCATTCTCATAACGGGCTGTATCTTGCAAACCATCCACGGCAGAGCCCCATTCCTGAGGCGAATTAGCAACGATCATTCCCGGATTGTTTTCAATCCCAGTCGCTGCCTGAACCGTTGCAATCACAGGGCGCTCGCACGCAAGCGATTCCAGGACCTTGTTTTGGATTCCGCGCGCAATCTGAAGAGGCGCAATCGCAAAGTCGGATGCCAATATGTACGGACGAACATCATCGACTTCGCCAATCAAACGAACACCAGGCAAACCACCCAGTTCGCGAACTTCCTGCGATGGATTTCTCCCTACCATCTGCAACTCGATGCCATCGTACTTGGATCGTAACGCTGGTAACACTTCGCGGCAAAACCACTTCAATCCTTGAACGTTTGGCAGGTAATCCAACACACCTACAAAGACCAATTGCGGGCGGCCGCGGCGATGCAACTTCCATGTTTCTTCCGCGATCGATGCCGGAGAGAAAAAACTGTGATCGACTCCGTTACTGATCGCTGTCGCAGCCCCCCCTGGATGGCATCGAGCATACAAATCCGCTTCTTCTTGGCTCACGACCGAAATTGCATCCGCGAGCCCCTCGAGTCGATGCTCTAAAGATCGCACCCGGTTCGCCTCATGACGATACAGCAATTTCTTCATGCCGCTCGACTTATCGGCGTAGTCGTCCCACTTCTGGCTGTCGACATCCACCAGATCCACCAGTATCCGTTTGGGCCGATTCGCAAAGGAACCGATGTACTGCCCCATGCTCGAACAATACAAAATCGCACCATCCAACGGCTGACCCGACGTCCACTCTTGAACTACCCTCGCCAAAGTCGGACTGTAAAAGGCTCCCACCGTGGCCGACCGACCCGTTCCCTTGGACCAACCCGCCCTCAGCCATCGGACATGCGGGTGCAATCGATGGAGCGAAACCTCGCTGCAGACCTCGCGGAGCGCCTTCTCGTCTTCCTTGCCCCACGGTTCGTCGGCAACGCTTCCCAACAATATCTCCGCATGATCCGCTAAGAATCGAATCATGTGATAGGCCCGGATGCGATCCCCGCGATTGGGAGGATACGGCACTCGATGTGTCAACATGATTATTCTTGGACGCTTCAACCGTAGCTGTTCCGAATCCATGCTCAATGCCGACTTCGAGGGACTCTCGTTCCAGGGACGCTAAACTCTCAACCCCGACAACCACTCAACACGCACGTCGAGACGCGATTGCGGGTCGCGATCGATGATTTCAAAAAGTCCATCATCGGGTTCTTCGCTCCCGAAAAGCGCAAGCTACGCGACCGTGGGTGACACATAGTCAACCAGAAACGCAATGTTTTTCAAAGGTCTGCTCTGCAACGCGGGTTGCAAAACGCGTTGACAGTGTAACTACGGCTCTATCGATTGCCAAGCTTCTGCGCTCCGAAAAGACGATGATCTTGATGGCCCCTGGTAAAGCCCGATCCAACCGTTCTCGACTCATTCGGCAACGAAAGGCAAACGACCTTCCCCTCCAGCGTTCGTCCGTCGCTCATCCTCCCTTACTGCCTAAACGGTCGCCTCTTTCCATCGACTTGGGATAACAAAAACGATGCTCCCGTCAAGCAAACTCGCGTCCCCGGTCTCGCAGTGCGAGGAAACGACTATCCCTTAACCACAGCGTCTTCGCTATGGGATGCTTGAACTGCAACAGCACCTGATGCCGACGGGAAAAGTCGATCCCTTAAGACCAAAACCGGCTTTTCAATCGCCCGATTCATCAGCCAACCCGCGATCCATAAAACGATCGAGGGAATGCCAGAAAAAGGATGATTCGGTACCCTGGCGATCAGATAGACAACGAGTGCGGACAGCTCCAAATAAAAATGCTCTTCGACAGCAAGTGACCATGTGTGCCCCCAGACGCCGACAAAATAGCTCTGGATGAACAAAACTTCAGCCAAGATTTGAGCCCTGCCAGGCCCTTCACCGATGGAATACTTGATGATGGGAAAATGACATTCCGTTTTCGTCCCCGGGAATCATTCAAAGAACGACTCGATCCGCTAGCGATCAAGCAAAAAGGGATGAGAATACTCGATTTCATCCTGGCTTTCTCGTGATGGGTTCCCGCAAGGTTGGCAATGGCACATGACCATCGCGATAGAGCACATTGTATGCACAAAAAGGAATGATGTGCCCCGATGGCAGAACATGGTGCGTGCAACATTTCATGACACGCCTCACATCAAAATTGTATGCATCAAGAAAGGAAGTGATGGTGATGCGAAATAGCTCCTTCCCGCCAACCTGCTTCTCAATCACGCGTGCAATAAACTCTTCTGCCAATCGATCCCCGTTGGACGGACGACTCGTTGACTCTTCCGTTTCCAACGAGAGGATGGGCAGCCCACTTCCAGTCGCCCCTCCCTTCACAGCCGTTACGGAAACGGTCTCGCTCGCATCACCGCACCCTCCGGGTCCACAACAATTGTTGCGTGCCAAATACAATTCCATCAACCGCTTGCCTTCCTCACGCGTAAAACTCAATCCGTTGGCTAACAGATCGAGATTCAGCTTGGCATCGATGAAGCGCGTCAAAGGGACCAACCGTCCCTCGTGCCGAAACGCAAGTGAAAGGATGTGGCAATTGGGATGCGCACATGGCAACGGAAAAAAATCCTCTTCGGCAAACATCCCCTCGGTCTGTTCGCACAGTCCCCGAATGCAGTCTGGCGAAGTGATGCGAGACTCCAGTTCCTCGGGCAAAACATGGCGTCCGCTGTAGGTCGCTGGTTGCAAACTCAATCCCGTGATCCAAGGCCTATCAGCGCTCAACTGCAACAGCGGGCCCAACTGATCTCCATTCACTCCGGCTTGCATGGCCGCAACCAAGGTCACATGCAGCCCCGCCGCGCCAATGGCATCGATGGCCCGCATCTTGGTCTCTTGCAACGCTTCCCCTCGCAATGCCAAATGGACGCGATCTTCCATCCCATCCATCTGCAAATAGACTTCGACTCGATCTCGGTGCTGGGCTAGCTTGTCGACCAACTTCGGATCGCGCGCTAATCGGATGCCATTGGTATTGACCATGACATAATCGATCGGACGAGCCAATGCCGCATCGAGTATCTCGAAGAATTGAGGATGGGTCGTTGGTTCCCCACCCGAAAGCTGCAGGACTTCGACGCGCCCTTCCGACGCCACCAATGCATCCATGGCCGCAATGGCTTGTTCCACACTGCGATGCTTGAGCCCAGGTTGGCTGTGCGCATAGCACATCGGGCAGGTCAGATTGCAATTGTCGGTGATTTCCAGCACGCCGATACACGTATGCTGCTCATGGTCTTCGCACAGGCCGCAGTCAAACGGACAACCGCGCTGGACCTCTGCCCGGAATTTCTTGGGAACTTTGGCAGGCAATGCGTAGTCGTAACGGTCGTACCAGCGAGCGTCGCTACTGATAAAATCTTCGCGGACTCCATGCGTCGAACAGCGCTTGCGGAAATAGATGCGCCCTCCCCGATCGATGATTTTTGCAGGTACCAACTGCAGGCAATCGGGACACAAGCTTTGTGTCGTCCCCAGGTACCGATATCCGACCGCTCGCTTACCGCCACCCATTTCTGTCTTCATCGCTTCGGCTTTCTCGGCAAGAAGATTCTGGTTCCCAAAACTGCCACCGCTGCCGCGGCGATACCACCTAGAAACAAGGAAATGACCCATCCGGAAGAAGATGCCGACATTGATACTCCTCCACGAGCGCCGGATTCCATAACCATCGGTCCCATCGTGCAGACGCAAGCAAAAGCAATGCTTGCAGCGGTCGGGATCGCGAATCCTAGGAAGCAGGATAAAAGAAAAACCGCAAAGTCCGGGATTCTTGGATGAATTACCCCGTCATGCGCGAGCCTGGAAAGCCGGTACTGGTAACGCAGTCCATGAATCAAGGCAAAAACAAAAAACACCACCGGAAACAGGAACTCACCACCTTGGAAACTGATTGCGCCGAAGACCAGCAACCCGATCAGCGCCAATCCCATCGGTCCCCAATAGGCGATTCCCAGCGAGTCACTCGCGGCACCGCCAGCCGTAATTTCCATCGCAGGCTCATAAGGATTCATCTCCTCGTGAACCTCGTCTTTTGGCGGATGGCCGGTTTCGTCGGGAGTCATGGCAACACCCTCTCGGTTGCTTAAGTTTCAAACGACCGTCCACCGACAACACGAGTAACCCCCGCGAGCCCGAATTATGGCCGCTTATCGATCGGCACAATTTTGCGTTCGAGTGGACCGGTATACACCTGACGCGGACGTCCAATACGGCTATTTGGCGACTGCTGCATCTCGACCCAATGAGCGATCCAACCAGGGAGCCGTCCAATCGCAAACAGAACCGTAAACATCTGAACGGGTATCCCCATCGCTCGGTAAATCACCCCCGAATAGAAGTCGACATTCGGATACAGTTTGCGTTCGATGAAATAAGGATCCTTCAAAGCCACTTCTTCGAGTTGCTGGGCGACGTCAAACAACGGATCTTTCAGATTGAGTTTCTTCAAAAGAATATCGCAGGCAGCCTTAATGATCTTGGCCCGTGGATCGTAGTTCTTGTAGACCCGGTGTCCAAAGCCCATCAATCGGAAGTGGCCCGATTTGTCTTTGGCCAGGTCGACATACTTCTTCACGTTGCCACCGTCATCCGCGATCTGCTTGAGCATATTGACGCAGGCTTCGTTGGCTCCGCCGTGAAGGGGTCCCCACAAGGCACAGATCCCTGCAGAGATACTGGCAAATAAATTCGCATCCGACGATCCCACCATCCGAACGGTGGAGGTACTGCAATTCTGCTCGTGATCCGCATGCACGATCAACAGAAGATTGAGAGCTTTGACAAAGTCAGGATCGGGCACGTACTTTTCGCTCGGGACCGAAAACATCATATGCAAAAAGTTCGAGCAGTAATCCAGCGAATTGTCTGGGTAGATGAAGGGTTGGCCAAAAGCCTTCTTGTAGCTGTAGGCCGCAATCGTCGGCAATTTCGCCAACAACCGGAAGATCGAGACTTCCACTTGCTTCGGATCATGCGGGTTCAGCGAATCCTGATAAAACGTCGACAACGCGCTGACCACGCTCGACAAGATGGCCATCGGATGGGCATCGCGAGGGAAGCCGTTGTAGAACGACTTCATGTCCTCGTGCAGCATCGAGTGGTGACAGATCGAGTCTCGAAATTGCGCCAATTGCTGCCGATTCGGTAACTCTCCATGAATGAGTAAGTAGCTCGTTTCAATGAAATCGCAATGCTCGGCCAAGTGTTCGATCGGGTAACCGCGGTACCGCAGAATGCCACGATCGCCATCCAAGTACGTGATTGCACTGGTGGTTGCACCCGTATTGGCATACCCTTCGTCCAGGGTGATGTGCCCGGTGTCCTTGAGCAATTTTGAGATTTCGATGCCTCGGTCGTTCTCGGTACCCACCAAGATCGGCATGGTCAGGCTTTTCTCCCCGATCGTCAAAGTCGCCGTCGGTGCTACAGCGGGAATCGTCTTGGCAGCGGTTTCGGTTGCGGCAGTCGAAGTCATGAAGTTCTCCGCCGTTCCGCTGTGTACAGAGGTAACGGCTGGTGATTTTTCCAAGGAACAAGGGGCTTGCGATCGTCTGGTGCAAGTGTAGCTTGGTGAAAAGCTGAGGACAATCAGGGCCTTCTATCCCGCCTCGGTTTCCCGAATAAATCCCTTCTCATTAGCCCGAAATATCCGACGCCCATGATGAACAAACTGGAAACTATCGCAGTCGAGTTAAAGATCGGTCATTTTGTTCGGCACGTCTTTTTGTGCGCGGGAGAGAACTGCTGCAGCCGCGACACCGGGGCTGCTTCTTGGAACAAACTCAAGAACCTTCTCAAGGAGCGGCAACTATCCCTCTCTTCCGCCCCCAATGCCTGCTACCGGACCAAAGTTCAATGCCTGCGAGTCTGCCAAGGAGGCCCCATCCTGGTCGTCTACCCCGAAGGGTTGTGGTACGGCCAAATGACAGAGGATCGGATCGAACGCTTCATCGAAGAACAGTTGATTCAAGGTCGACCGATCGACGAGTGGATTTTCGCTCGCAACCCATTGCCGCCTCAATCGATCGCCTCGGATGCCGACTAAAATCTGTACCCGACACGTCGGCAACGGACAAAACGGTTTTTCAGAGCCCTAAGAGTCAGCGCCGGGCGGCGGTTCGCCGAAACCTGCACGCCCCGACCAAGTATGTTTTGACGTTGCGAATCTAAAATCTTGTCATGATCGCCGCCAGCGTGCCTCCGCCGGTCGCTTACGCTCGCGGATCTGATTCGGAGCAGAATGAATGGCGATTAGGGGCCCCTTTTCGCCCTGTTTCGTCCTTTCGGGCGACCCTATCGTCGTTGCCGTCTCGCCCTATCGCAGCTACATTGAGGAGAATCGCGATCGTCGGAATCGGCGACGCCGTGGTCCCCCACCTTCACCTACCCCACCCCAAACGACGTATCTCCGGACATCGCCGGAAATAGGTTGTCTCGACCAACGGCATTCTTTTTGGAGGTCCCTCAATGCATTCGTCCCCAATCGAGCATCGTTCGGGTTCCTCTCGTCGATGCCCCTCGTATCCGCGATCTTCCCTCCCGACCGCTTCGCATCCAGCCACCGCCGTCGGACAGTCCGCGAGGACCGAGAGCCGTCGGGCTTGGATGCAACAGACCGTAGCCGCCTCCGCTGCCTTGACGATCGGCAATTTCCTTCATCCAACGCGATTGCTCGCGAACACCCTGCCTACCAATGCGGACACCAAATGCATTTTCATTTGGACTCAAGGAGGGACCAGCCACCACGATACGCTTGACCCAAAGCCTCTTGCCTCCGATGGTATTCGCGGCCCGCTGGGCGTCATCGAAACCGCTATTCCAGGGGTTCACTTTACGGAATTATGCCCACGGATGGCAAAGGAAGTGAAGCGATTCTCGGTATTGCGAAGCTGGAATCCAAAGAACGCAGGACATGGTGTAGCGGATCATTGGTGCATGTCCGGACGCAACATCAATCCCTCCTTGGTCTACCCATGCGTGGGCTCTGTCGTCGCGCAGCAACGGGGCTTTCAATCGGCCCTCCCACCTTTCATTCAGCTTGGAAACCACGTCGACCGAACCTTCCAGGGGGGGCTGCCAGGTGTCCTCGGCTTGGAACACGCAGCATTTGAAATCCATGCGGAAGCAAACGTCGACAAGTTCTCGGTGCGCGACATCACCCCTCCCTTGAACATGGAACTGAATCGCATCGATCGCCGCCGAGAAATTCTGGCCAAGATCGACCGGATGCAACGAGCGGCCGATCGCCAACCCGAAGCCTTCGATGCCTTGGACGAGCACTACAAAACTGCATTTCGCATGATCACGGCACCCGAAACCAAACAGGCTTTTGATATCTCCAGCGAACCCACCTCTCTCCGAGATGATTACGGTCGCTCGTCCTTTGGCCAACGCCTGTTGTTAGCTAGGCGTTTGATCCAGTCGGGTGTTCGATTCGTAACCGTTAGCGATCCTGGTTGGGATCATCATGTGGATTGCTTTAACGGACTCAAGACCCACCGAATGCCTCAAGTGGACCAAGCCCTCCCGGCCTTGCTGATCGACCTTGAGCAGCAAGGGCTCCTCGATTCGACCTTGGTCGTGTGGATGACCGACTTTGGTCGAACTCCGAAAATCAATCCAGCCATCGGACGCGATCACTGGGCCTCAGCTGGATTTGTGGTCGCCGCGGGCGCGGGGATCCCTGGGGGAGTTATCGTCGGCGAAACCGATGCTGAGGGAGGCGTTCCGAAATCGAACGAATACTTCACAGAAAACGTCGTTGCCACGATGTATCACAAGCTCGGGCTGCCTCTCGATCTCACCGTGACCGCCAACGACGGTCGTCCCGTCCGCCTCATCGAAGGCGAACCTGTCAGGGAATGGATCTAATCCGAGGTTTCCTCAGCCAGAGCCCTATCATGCTTCATGCAAAACCGACATTCTTCGCCGTATTTCGTCTGGATCGCCGCATGCTGCCCACCCGCTTCCACCTGGACTCGAACCGGATAAATGCCTATCTGGTGTCGATCCTGCTGGCCATCGCGTGGACCGGCGATTTTTTGAAGGCAGGGGAGTTGGTCGTCGATCCTCCGTCGGTAACGCTGAACGGAAATTTCTCGCAAGCTCAATTCGTCATCCGAGAATCACTCAGCAATCCAACAGAGATTCCCCTCTCCGCACGCGCTCCCGATCGGACGGCCGACTCGAAGTTTCGCAGCGCCGATCCCACGATTGCAGCCGTCGACGAGTCCGGTTGCATTACCGCTATCGGTAACGGCAAGACGACGATTGTGATCGAAGTGGATGATTCCTCCAAGCAGATCGACGTCGAAGTGACAGGCGTCGTTGCGAATCCGAAAATTGACTTCCATCGCGACATCCAACCTCTCATCACCCGCGCAGGATGCAACGCAGGTGCCTGCCATGCCAGCCAGTATGGCAAAGGGGGCTTCGTTCTATCTGTGATGGGATTCGACCCGAGTCTCGATTATCAGATGATGGCGGTCGCAGCGCGGGGACGTCGCATTAGCGTCAGCAGCCCAGACGGGAGCTTGCTCCTTCAAAAGGGAACACAACAAGTTTCTCATGGTGGCGGTATTCGGTTCCCGAAGGATTCCAATGACTTTCGTATCTTCACGCAATGGATCGCGAATGGTGCCCCCCCGCCAGAAGCAACACCCGCCATTGTCACATCCCTTGCTATCTTCCCATCGAAACGGATTTCCGATGTCGCCACCAACCAACAGCTTCGCACCGTCGCCACCTACGCGGATGGTACACAACGCGACGTAACAGCATGGACGCGTTTCGATGCAATGGACGAGTCCGTTGTCACGGTGAGCAAAACAGGATTAGCAACGACGCGCGGTAAGGGACAAGCCTCCGTGATGGCACGCTTCGCCGACCGGGCCGAAATCGCAACGTTTGTAATACCTTTCTCCGATCGGGCCCAACTCGAACAATGGGTCTCTCAAAACGCAGTCGATGAATTGGCGCGACGCAAATGGGAAGAACTGGGACTAACCCCATCCGAACGATGCGACGATGCAACCTTTTTGCGCCGCGCGTTTCTCGATACGCTCGGGGGGTTACCTTCCGTCGAAGAAACCAAGGCGTTCCTCAGTTCACAGGATCCCAACAAACGAGCTCTGTGCATCGACCGCTTACTAGGACTCGCCGAGGATCCTACACAAAACATTTACAACGATCGATTCTCGGCGTATTGGAGCTTGAAGTGGTCGGACCTGATTCGCAACAACAGCTCTGTACTCGGCGAGTCGGGCATGTGGGCATTGCACAATTGGCTGCGCGATTCCTTCCGCACCAACAAACCGATGAACCAGTTCGCCATGGAATTGATCACTGCCAAAGGTTCGATCTTTTCCAATGGCCCAGCAAATTATTATCGCATCGCAAATAACCCTCCCGACTTAGCGGAAACCACCGCCCAGTTGTTTTTAGGAACCCGCCTCCAGTGCGCGAAATGCCATCACCATCCCTACGAAAAATTGAGCCAAGCGGACTACTACGGCTTTGCCGCCTTCTTCTCGCGCGTTGCCAGCAAAAACAGCGCTGAATTCGGAATCTTTGGAGGGGAAACGGTCGTCGTCGTGAATTCCTCTGGAGAGGTCTCTCATCCGAAAACAGGCGCGGTCATGAAGCCGACCCCATTAGCCAGCGACCCAACGGATGACCCAATCGATCGTCGGATGGCCCTGGCAAAATGGATGACCGCTCCCGAGAACGCCTCGTTCTCTCGCAACATCGTCAATCGCTACGTCGCGTATCTTCTCGGACGAGGACTCGTCGAACCTATCGATGACATGCGATCGACAAACCCACCTTCCAATCCGGAGCTGATGGATCACCTGGTCGAAGAGTTCAAGAACTCGGGATTCAATATTCGTCATCTGATGAAGACGATCATGAATTCGCGTCTTTACCAGTTGGATTCCCAGCCGAATGAATCCAATCGCGACGATCAACGTTTTTA
The DNA here is from genome assembly GCA_037144155.1 of Planctomycetota bacterium. Lineage (GTDB taxonomy): Bacteria > Planctomycetota > Planctomycetia > Pirellulales > Pirellulaceae > JBKCUI01. The sequence goes on from JBAWXH010000055.1 coordinate 34,869, forward strand.
TAGCCATTATCGAGTCAAACGGATCGGAGCTGAACCTCTGCTCGATTGCATCGACGATGCGACGTCGGTCAAGACCAAGCATCCTAATTTGCCCGTGGGAACGCGAGCGATTGAACTTCCCGATGCAGCCTCGGCGACGACCAATCCTTTCCTAATCACGTTTGGCAAGCCCAAGCGGGTCTCCGTATGCGAATGTGAACGGACTCCGGACGAGAATCTTTCACAAGCCCTCCACACCCTCAATGGCGAAATCGTCGCGACCAAAATCGCAGATGCAAACGGTCGCATCGCCAAACTGATTGGATCTGGCAAATCGGTCGACGAATGCGTTGAAGAGCTGTATCTCAGCTCACTCAGCCGAGCCCCCAACACGACCGAATTAGCGGAAGCTCGACAGTTCATTGCCAGTAGCCCAACCCCCACCGACGGACTGCAGGATTTGCTTTGGGCCTTGATCAACTCCAAGCACTTCTTGTTCATTCGTTAAGGGTCGCTCGTCTCAGAAGCCATCCCTCCCTCGGAAACATCTCAATGTTGAAACGAATATTGCATGCGACGTGCCTCGCGCTGACCGGAGGAGCAGTCAGCATCTTTGCAGGAACGCAGGCGGTCGCTCAAAGCAATAATTCCTATCCGATGTTGATGTCTCTCAAACCCACTGCGGCCGTCGTCGGAGCAACCACGGAACATGAACTCAGTGCTCGGTATAACCTTGCGGGAGCAACCGCCGTTCTCATTTCGGGAAACGGTGTCACGGGTGAAGTCTTCCCTTTGGAAACCGAAAAACCAGAGGAAAAAGACCGCAATGACGTCATGGCTTCGAAATGTCGGCTGAAATGGACATGCGCTCCGGATGCGGTCCCCGGTATTCGCGATTTTCGTGTCGTGACTCCCCACGGTGTCAGTACGATTGGACAACTCGTGGTGGCTCGTGAACCGATTGTCTCGGAAGCGACAGAGAATGACACCATCGAGAAAGCCCAAGTGATTTCGATTCCCGCGACGGTCTGTGGAAGCATTGAAAAAGGGGAGGATCTCGACTTCTACCGATTTACCATCGACCAGCCTGTCGAACTCACTTTTTTTATGACATCGCAGCGATTGCAGAATCGGCTCCACGATATGCAATCGCGAGTCGATCCGATGATCACTCTTCGCAGTGAATCCGGCACCACCCTCGCGTCGAGCGACAATGTCATCGCAGGTGATCCCCTGATGCATTATCGTTTCGACCGCCCGGGGACTTACGTGCTCGAAGTCCGCGATGTGCGCTATCAAGGAAATGCGGATTGGACGTACTCCATTGAAATCAGCAACCGCCCATTCCCTACGGTTGTTCATCCACTCGCTCTCCCTCCCGGAGTGTCCCAGGACGTTCAACTCATCGGCTATGGTTTGCCGCCAGGAGTACGGACATCGATTCAAACCCCAGCTGATTCTGCTGGCACAGTCCTTCGCATCGCACCTGTACTGAATGGCGTACCGCTTCAAGGTGTCAGCGTATTCTCCTCTCCGTACCCAATCGTCGTCGAAACAGAACCTGCGCCGGAAGGAACTTCCACGACCTCCGATGGATCCATCGCAGCACCTTCCCATCCACCGATCCAGGTGACCTTGCCCGCGACCATCGCTGGTAGGATCGGTTCCGCAACACAAGTGGATCGGTACCTGTTTGCGGCGAAAGCCAACGAGCGTTGGAGCTTCGAAGTTCTTGCTCGCCGCCTTGGCTCCAGCCTGGATTCCAAGCTTCGCATTCTCAACGAAGCTCAAGCGCCGCTGATCGAAATGGATGATACGACCTTTGACCGAGTCACATCCTCCGATTCGATGATAGAGAATTGGACCGTACCTGCCGATGGAAACTACGTGCTCGAGATCCGCGATCTCCATGGACGGGGTGGATTAGATTTTCCATACGCCATCAAGGTTTCCTCTTCCAAACCCTACTTTTTGTTGGAAGCCGATACCGACAAGACGTTGCTGGCACCCAGTACCGCCACGGTCCTTTACACCCGAGCCATCCGACGCAACGGTTTCGATGGTGAAATTCAACTCGTTGCCGAAGGATTACCTAACGGCGTTGAAGCCATTTGTGGACGCATCGTTCCAGGAAGCAACGATGGTGCCATTTGGCTGCGTGCCACACCGGAGGCTCAACCCGCATTTGGGAATATCAAAATTACAGGAACGGCCAATGTCTCAATGCCGGACGGCGCAGCCACTCCCCTGTCAGCAACCGCCACCTACCTCCAAGAGGTCTACATGCCCGGAGGGGGACGAGGGCATTATCCCGTGGAAATGCATACCGTATCAATCGCCAGGCCGATGGACATTCGAAAAGTACAGCTCAGTACCAATCGGATCGAATTGGCTCCAGGGACTTCGCAGAGAATCGATATCACGATCGAACGCGCACCGGACTACAAGGGAAACGTCACTCTCGATGTGATGCTCCAACATCTCGAACAGCCTTATGGAAACCCGCTTCCCAAAGGGGTCACTGTCGACAGCAGCCAAAGCAAAACATTGCTGTCGGCTAATGAGAATTCAGGCTACATCACTCTCAAAGCGGCAGCAGATGCACCCGCCGTTCGAAATCATTTGCTTCCCATCACGGTGCATGTCTCCATCAATTTCGTGATGAAACACACCTTTAGCGGTGAACCTCTGTTCGTCTCCGTCACTCCTGCCCGATAAACCCTGCTCGATAATTGCACACCGGTCGCGATGCGATTCTTCGCGTCACTTGGGAGTCCGGTCCACGATGGATTTTGGCGTGCGCGTGCGCTCGCCGCGAAGTTCGGCTTCGTAATACGCATGGATGTGCCCGATGTACTCCTCCATGGAATGATCGGAAAAGAGATCGAACTTCCAGGCGCCCAGACCACGTAGAAATCCTCGCCATCGATCATGCAGTCGCAACCAAGAATGGATGCGTGAGATCTTCCCTCGACGGTTCAGATAGATCTCGCGCCCCATGTGGTGGTACCCCATCCAGCGAGGAGGTATTCGAGGGACGATGTCATTGTTATTGACCCAGCGAAAATGCTTGATCCTCAAAAAACTTGCGTAAGCCCGATTCCCAACGCGGGGTGCACCGAACGTAAAGATCGCCTGAGGATTCGATGGGATAGGAGAGAGTTTGCAACGGACAGCACATACCGCAGCCATCGCCCCTCCCAGGGAATGGCCTCCGAACCATACCGGGCGTTGGTTTTCCTTGAGCGCCTGTTCGATATCCGGCCATAATAAATCGACATGTTGATGAAAACCTCGGTGGACGCGTCCCACTTCGTGCGCGATCGTCCATGCACTAGCATCGGCGCGAAGATCCTCCCAGGTGAAGGGTTCGGTCCCCCGTGAAACAACCATGCAATCATCGTCGCTGCCGAAAACGTAGGCTTCGGAGCCACCCTCAGCAACAAAAACACATTGATCGATACCCGCTTCGTACGCGACCTTTGAGACCAAGTCTGGTTCCCCGTACGCCAATCGAGAGAGTTCGGCAAACACCAACGACTTGCCAATCCAAGACAGTTCCGCGATGGGACGATCAAGCTTAATCGTCAATGGTTTGGATCGGAAACCATCCGATGCTTGAACCTGGGTGGACATAGATCTTGCCTTCAATGTGAGTTCTCGTCGTTTGGCTCACCGAAAATCTTACGGTTGCCACCATGGGTTCTCAATATGCAGGTGGTCGTTTTCGGTTCCAGAAAATCCGTATCGCATGGTGACAGAATGACTTCCGCAAGAGGGTCATTCGTTCATCGACTTGGGATTAACCGGCTGTCTGCTGATCCGGATACTTGATTCGCCCATGATAAATTGCGTTCAAGCTCTTGATCAACGAGCGCTTGATGGTACCCAATTCGATCAACGTCAGACCACATTCATCAAACTGACCATCCAGCAACTTTTTCATTGCGATTTGATCGACCAAATTCTGGATACGCGACGAAGTTGGTTCCACGAGAGCCCGACTGGCACTCTCGACTGCATCGGCGATCATCAACACTGCTGCTTCCCGAGTTTGCGGCTTAGGACCGGGATACCTAAAGGATGTCTCGGAGATTTCCTCTCCGTCCTCATTCTCTTCACTCTTCTTCGTCGCTTGGCGATAAAAATACTCGACCAGCGTGGTGCCGTGATGCTGCTCAATGAAATCGATCACACGCTGAGGGATCCGATGCTGTCTTGCCAAATCCGCGCCATCCTTGACGTGGGCAATGATAACCAACGTACTCATCGCGGGTTGCAGGGCATCATGCCGATTGCTTCCAGGCAATTGATTCTCTACGAAATAATTGGGTTTGAACATCTTGCCGATATCATGAAAGCAGGCGCCGACCCGTACCAATAGTCCATGCGCTCCGATGCTTTCGGCTGCTGATTCGGCCAGGGCAGCCACCGAGATACTGTGGTTGTAAGTTCCTGGTGCTCTCTGAGCCAACTGCCGAAGCAGTGGATGGCTCATGTCGCTGAGTTCCAGCAAGCTAAGATCGGTTTGCACATCAAATCCTCGCTCCACCAAAGGCAATATCCCAGCCATCAGGGGCCCACACAACAAAACAAATGCCGCTTGGCGAATCGACTCGGTTAAGAGCCGAATTGGGAAGACCGTCGAAATATGCACCGCACCGGTGGAGGGACCGTCCAACATATTTCCAACGGATTGCCCCGTCATCACCCCCAAACCCAGATAGGTCGAAAAGACAACAACGGCGACTCCGAGTCCCACATAGATCAATCGCGTTCGATTGCGAATTCTTCCGCAAAGTAGAATCGATGCCGCTGATGCGCTGGAAAGCAGAATGAATTCACTCAAATCAACGCGTGTGCTAAATGCCACGATCAATGCAACGGCTGCCATGATCATCAGCGCTGTCTGCCTGCCGTAAGCGATGGTGGCGATGATGGCACACAAAGTCAACGGGATAATTTCGGCGCGAAACGGGTCTTGCGAGCATAGCACAGCAATCATCACGGTCGTCACACACAATACCAATAGTCGGACAAAGTCGGCCGTCTTGGAAATGAGGGTTTGATCCAGAGATTGATAGATGAAGAACCCGCAAAGTAAATACAGCGCCGTGAGGAGGCCCAGGAAGGCAGCTAAGCGTTGGGTCCTTTGAACCCAACTGATTTGGGAAAGATAGGCGCGGTGCTCGGCCCGTAGTAACTCGATCTCCTTTGGACCCAAAGCTTTCCCCATCGGAACCAATGCACCAAATGCGGGATCATAAGCAACCATCGCCGGCTTGACATTGTTGATAGCATCGAACCTGGAGCGATTGCTCAAATCCTCTCGCAACATCAGTGTTTGCGGAAGCCTAGCCGCTAGAAAGCTATGGATCATCCGCGCGAGTGTCACCGAAGCAGGTGTTCCGAACTGATTCTTGAATTCCCTCTCCAAGGAACCCTTTAACGTTACAGCAACCTCGGGAATGCGGACTCTAGGAACGTCCACTTCGATCATGCTGGTCTCATTGCCGATGGGAAAAACCCGAATGAACCGCTGATTCCCTTTCTCGCTGTCGTGCGACAACGATGGCAACAAGCCAAACTCTTCGATGGGGTCTAGCGTTTCTCGCATGGCCGCATCGTATTTTGAAATATCCGCATCGGTCGCCAGCGTGGCGCGGATCGCTTCTAACGCCACCTCATACGTTATCGGTTGGGTATCGCTGTCCAGAACAGTGACGCCAAAGTAGTCCATGATCTGAGCCTGGCCAGACGTCATGTCGGTCGCGGAAGCGATTTCGCGCAACGCGAACAAATGGTCTTTGATCGCGCCCCGCAACTGAACCAAGGGCTCTTTTCGATTTTCATAGATACACAGCACTTCGCGTGCCGCTTGGATGCGCAATGCGTCGGTCTTTACTTCATCGACGATTTCGAACGGGACTCGGGCAAGAATGGCTCGCTGGGGCACGAACCCCTCGCGATAGCCAAACGGAGGCTCCCAACCTCGAACAAACATTGTGATGGCAATCGCTGCGCCGAGCGCAACAAACAATCGCACGACAGCGTCAAACTTAGTGATCCGCTCCCACCAAACTTGCCAGTCCAGCTTGCTCACCTTGAGACTGGCGACGCGTTCACTTCGTGTTTTCGATCCGGATGGAGCTGACATAGGCTATTGGACAGAATCCATCATCGTGCTGGGTGGGAGGGTCGATGCGCGGGTTGGGAG
>JBAWXH010000056.1:0-40421 GCA_037144155.1 Planctomycetota bacterium
GTAACAAGGTAGCCGTAGGGGAACCTGCGGCTGGATCACCTCCTTTCTAAGGATTATTAGAACGTGATCGGTCTAACGACCTTTCATGATTAGTGAGCATAAAACGTCAAATTCAGTGAAGCTCGTCCAAACGGGTTGGTCCTCACGACCAACCTTGAACACCGGATTTCAAAATAGAGCCCGGCTTGGTAGAAATATCAAGTCGGGTTTTTTTACGTACCTATCCGACGAAGTTGCGTCATGAGCATCGATCAATTCTACTTAAGTGTCTGTCGACCAACGGCATGGGATGAGGGTGCCGACTCCGGGCCAGAAGGATGGTGGGTCGTTTTTCGGTGGCTTGATTAGCCTTCCAGGATTGAGCATCAAGGTTCCTATCCATCCGCATCCGAGCCGTCAGCAACGCAAGTCCTCTTTGGATAGGTAACGATGCTCGGCGAAGGGGTGTTTTCTGTGGTTCGCAACACCAATCGTTGGAACAAAAAGAGATCCAAGAGGAACCACGAAGGACACGAAGAGCGCGAAGATGGATTTCCACGATCGTTCCATTCCCGTTATCGGTTGTGCGATTGAAGTCCATCGGTACATCGGGACGGGCTTGGTCGCGTTGGCCTGCGAACCTTGTCTGGTTGAAGAATTGAGCCGTAATCGAATTGCGTTTTAACTTCAAGTTGCACGGCCGGTGCAATACCAAGACGTTCGGCTGGACCAAAGATGATGCGACACCCCAATCCTTGGTTTGCAGCTTTTCTCGGTTTGTTCGGTGGGCCGTTGGGGCAGATTTATGTCGGACGTTTTCGTCGCGGGATAGTGTTGTGGTTCATCGGTTTGTGTCTAACTGGCCTGTTGTTTGTGCTGGTTGTCAGTTTGGATCTAATCCCACCCGTTCTGTTTTTGCTTGCCGCGGCGGTCGTTGCGTATCCAGTTTTCCTTGCCGTGGATGCCTACGCCATCGCACGCCGTGTCGATGATGCGACTGGCAAGTGGTATCAGCGGTGGTGGGGCTATGTCGGAATGTTCCTTTTTATTTACTCGCTAAATTTTCTTACCGCGACGTTCGTGGGTAAATTCATTGCCGAAGCATTCGTCGTGCCGGGACGTGCGATGGTGCCAACGATTCGTCACATGGATCGGATTTTGGTCGACAAATTGTGGTCAATCGCAGAAACAGTGCGTCGCAATGATGTGGTCGTGTTTCGAAGTGCGGGAAAAAATTCGCCACTTTACGTGATGAGGGTGTTGGGCCTTCCCGGGGAGGTTATTGAGATCAAGGACCGTGTCGTCTACATCAACAGCGAGAAAGCGGATGACATCCACGCTTCTTACGACGGCGAGCCTCCGCCAATGAAAGGTTTTAGCAATTTTGGGCCATTGACCATTCCGCAAGACTCATTCTTTGTCATGGGAGACAATCGATTTCATTCGCGGGATAGCCGTTGGCTCGGACCTATTCCCTTCGCTGACTATTGCGGCCACGCCAAGATGATCATCTGGTCACGAGACTATGAGTTTCAAGACCAATACGCTTCATCGATCGGCATACCAAAAGGAATAAGATGGGACCGAATCGCGACGAAAATTCGATGATCCTAAATGGTTCGAAGAAAAGGATTCGATGTTGCCTCATGTGGATAAGGACGCAGTGACGCAGAGTTGCGATCGAGTCCGGTGGCCGAGGCCGCCGGCATGGGATCTTGTCGGCCCATCCGGGCCTGTCATTGGGTTGCTTGAGTCCGGTGGCCGGGCCATCGGCATGGGATTTTGTAGGCCCGTTCGGGCCTGTCATTCGGTGGATGGCCATTTGATGCTTGATCGACAGCACGTGGGTTTCGCTACCCTGCCGTTACCAGCCGATGCGTCGGAGTGCTTTTGACAGTGTGCCTGAATCGCCCGATTGAGCAAGATATCCTGCGGTCGAACCGCGCTGGCTTTGTAGGAGTCTGGTTTGTTCTGCCAACGCCGTTTCAAAACTTCCTTTCGTTGCCGGAGTCGATGCGCTGCCGTGAACCCATTGCAGCAGCGAGCTCACCATCAGTTCTTTGAGGTACGCGAACGAAAAACCTTCAGTGGCGGCGGCCAATTCGGGAATGTTGCGTCCATCCCAGGGAACGGTCCCCGCCAGTTTGTTCTTCCATAGTTCCAGAAATCGGGCGCGATCTTCAACGCCAGGCACAAGGAATTCGTACTTGCGATCGAAGCGGCTTGGTCGATCCAGGATCGCCGCATCGATGCGTTCAGCGTGGTTGGTTGTCGCGATGACAATCAGCCCGACGTTTTTCTCGAATCCGTCCAGTTGATTGAGGAAGAAGGACCGATTGTCATCATCGATCAGGGAATCGAGATCTTCAAAGATCAAGATGCAGGGGCGAACCTGTCGTGCACGCTCGAAGACTTTATCGAGCAATTGCTCGGGTTCATAATAAGAATGCTTCAAGCTCTGCACGTAGAGACAGGGGACATCCAACTCATGGACCAGAGCGCGCAAGAAGTGGGTTTTTCCGTTGCCAGGGGGGCCTATCAGGATGGCTCCGCGCCGCCAAGCTAGACCCAAGGATTCGTATTGGCTGCGCGATTGTAGAAATCGTTGAAAGTCCGCGATCATTTCTTTCCGTCGCTCTCCAGGCAGCACCAGATCATCCATGCTGGTCCCTTGGATCATATGAAACATCTCGCTCGATCGATTCCAGTACCCGTTCTGGAAGACCAATACAGTTTGACCCGGATCGTTGGTCTTGCGGGCTACATCCAAAATGAAATCCCGCGAGATCGATTCATTCCGAGCGATGACCCAGTGTCGGCTCTGCGTACCGCAATCGGTGGCCCAACTCACTTGCAATACATGCAAGCGATGCGAATTCCAATCGACCTGCCAAAGGACTTGTTCGTAATGCGTTTGGAGACGATCGTTGTCCAAGCCCCCCCACGACTCGCTGAGGCTTGGGAATGGCAGAGGACATAGGGTCTTTGTGGCATGCCCTAATTGAACATACTCGCTGAGGTCCAAGTCATGGGTTGCAACAAAAGTTTCATCAGACAAGCCCTCGCGGAGGGTTCTCTCGACACGGAGTGATACGGCAGCAACATTGTCTCCAAGAATCGAAACAAACAAGTCGTCGGGTAGTTGTGGGCTCAAGATCAACCTCGCTGTAGAAGGAATTCAGCAAAAGCAAAGCGCTCGCAATAGTGCTCATTGAAATCCCAGCATTTTCGTAACCGTATTATTTCATTGAGTACGAGTACGAATCAAGAAAAAAAATGTGGGTAACCGGACGCTAACGCGTTACGGTTAATGGCGGAACGTACATGGCGATGAGCTTAGCATGGCGTTCATGCTGCATGCGCTGCTCGCTGCTGGAAGCATATTGTTGCACTAACAACAGGAAGCCATCAGCCCATATTAAGTTCGCGAAGAAATTGGCAGGCATCCGATGGATCATCGATGATGAAAAGAAGGGAGCATTCCGTATGGGGCCGCGTTACGTATCGCGGTTGGATTCGTCCAATCGAGCGCGGGTTTTGGCGCGCAGTGTCATGCGCGAGATCCCGAGCCGTTCGGCAGCGAGTTGCTGATTTCCGCGAGTTTCCTCCAGTACCCGATCAAACATGACATTTTCCACCGAGTGGATCACCGATCGATAGACGTCGTTTGAGCCATCGCGAAGGAGGGACTGTGTCAATTGCAAGACGTCTGGCAGAGCTCCCGCAGGTTGTCCCGGCGAAGCCGAGTTGAGGAGTCGATCTCCGCTGGCGGCGGGTGAAGTGCGGCATGAAAGAGGCAAGCAATTTGGGGTGATGAGATCGCTGGTCGAGTTCACGATCGCAAAGCGAATGGCGCTGTTCAATTCACGCACGTTGCCCGGCCAAGTGTGCTTTTCGAGAACTTCGATGGCTTCCTCCGCCACTGTCGGAAGATTCCGTCCCAATTCACGCGAAAGGACGCGAGCGAAGTAATTCGCCAGTGCCCGCACGTCTCCGACTCGTTCTCGAAGGGGAGGTAAATGGATGGAAAAGCCATTGAGTCGGTAATAGAGGTCTTGTCGAAACGTTCCGTCCGCGACCATTTCTTCCAGATCTTTGTTGGTGGCGGCAATGATTCGGACATCGGTTTGGATCGTCGCGTTTCCGCCGACACGTTCGAACTGTTGTTGTTGGAGAAGACGGAGCGCCTTGGCTTGCGTCGAGGGGGACATATCGCCGATCTCATCCAGAAAGATCGTGCCGCCGTTGACTTGTTCGAACTTGCCGATGCGTCTCTGGTCGGCTCCTGTAAAAGCTCCTTTTTCATGCCCAAACAACTCGCTTTCCAGGAGTGACTCGGTGAGGGCGGCGCAATTGACGGCGAGGAAAGGTTGTTTGCTTCGTTTGCTGTAATGGTAGAGAGCTCTGGCGACCAACTCCTTACCCGTTCCGCTTTCTCCTAGGATGAGCACGGTCACATCTTGCGAGGCCACCCGTCCGATGGTTTTGTAAACATCCTGCATGGCGACCGAGTCTCCGATGATCAGATCGGCGGCGTTGTCTTCGTGAATTGCATGGGTATCGACGACGGCAGGCTTTTGGTTGATATGGCTCACTTCCATGGCGCGCGCGATCAGCTGCCGCAGGGAATTCAAATCCACAGGCTTGAGGAGATATTCAAAGGCTCCACGGCTCATGGCTTCGATGGCGGTGTCGGTTCGCGAGAATGCGGTCATTAAGATCACAGGTACGCGAGGATCCAAACGATGCATTTCACGAAATGCATCGAGGCCGGACATATCGGGTAGTCTCACATCCATCAGCACAACATCGGGCTGCAAAGTACGGAAGAGGTCGATGGCTTCGCGGCCATTCCCAGCCGTGATGATGCGAGTGGAATCGGAGCCCAATGTCTCTTTAATGGTGAATACGATATTCGGTTCATCGTCAACGACAAGGAGTTTATGCATGAGAACCAAGTTTTACTTGATGATCGAATCGGACAGAATGTCTTTGGATCCATTTGCCGACGGAGCAATAGGATGCGATGGTTCCAAAGGTAGGTAAAGGGAGAACTCCGCACCTCCCTCAATGCGGTTGGACGCGATCAGGAATCCCCTGTGCATTTCCGCGATCCGCTTGCAAATGGACAGTCCAAGTCCAGTCCCGGTTTCCTTGCTCGTGACAAAAGGTTCAAAGATACGATCGATGATGTCTTCGGAGATTCCTTCGCCGTTATCGGCGACGCGGAGGAGAGCAAACGTGAGCGACGTATCTTTGAAGTGTTGGTCAGGGAATCGGAGGTCCGGGCGATCGTTATCCAAGGACTCGGGATGCTCGTTCGTACTCTCCAAATAGGAATCGATTTCCTCAGGGATTGGGGTTGTTGCGATGAGATCTACGCGGATGCTCCCATCCCGCTTGACGGAATCCATCGCATTCAAAAGCAAATTCAGTAGGAGCTGTTTGATTTGGGCTGGGTCCACGCTGACAATGACGGGAGTTTCCGGAACATGGACTTGGAGTTCGATCGATTGTTGGTTGCAGCGAACGCCGACGAGGAAGGAGGTGGCCAGAACGGTATCTCTCAGGTCGTGGATCTGTTCCTTCGGGGCAGGAGGGCGAGCAAAATCGAGGAAGGATTGGATCGACTGTTCCAGGCGGGAGATTTCTTCATTGAGAATCTGAAGCGATCTGCCTTTGAGACCACTCTCGGCACCTCGCTCGATGGCGGCTTGCACAAGCATCTTCATCGGCATCAATGGATTGCGCAGTTCATGTGCCAGTCCCGCGGCCAGTTGGCCGACGCGTGCGAGTTGTTCGCTGCGCAATAGTTCGCGTTCCTTTTGTTGCAATTGTTCGACAGCGCGGGATACGTTTTGTTCGAGTGCCTTAATGCCGGCTTCGAGACCTAGCAAATCGCCTTGGTGGGTTACTGTCACGCCTCCGCGAAGGTCCGAAAGTTTGCTCGATGCACCCCGTACGGAAACATTGAGTTGAACGATGGAGCGACCGATGGCGCGTCCCATCCATACTCCCCACAAAATACCAGCAATGGGTCCGCACAATCCCAGGAGAAGGAAGCCGATCATTAGATGCTTTGCTGTCTCTTCGCTGGCATCCTTGGTTCGCTCCACGACATCGTTGTTAACCCGGATGCAATTTTTTAGGGGTTCCAAAACTTTCTCGGTCAAGAGGTCATGCGACTGTTTCGATTGTTGGATTAGTACATCACGATCGGTTTCCGACAGAGGTGGAGTCGGTTGGGGTTGGAGATTCTCGGGCTGGTTTGCAGGATCCCAGCCATCGACAAACCCAAAGGCTTTCGTCGACTCGTCGAATTCTGTAAAGAATCCATCGTAGCCTTGGCTAGCAACTTCCAGGAGTTCGATTTCTTCAGGAGTGCGGGCCGAGAATTGAGCCTTCTTAAGCAATTCGTCCGCCTTCCGATGGACATTCGCGACATAGCGCAAGTGGTTCACATCCGACGTTCGCAAGAAGAGGTTGAACTGCGACCGAATCTCGTGCATTACAAGATTGAGCTCTTCGATCGCGATCATTCCGCGAACTTCTCGGTTGATCAGTTCTGAACTGATTTGTTGCTGCGTTCGAACGTTCCAAGCGGCGAGAACGCCGACCCCGAGGAGGAACGCACCCAAAAAGAAAGTCGGTGCAACTAATTTCCAGACGTCTCGCTGCGGCATAGCGTTCTATCGTACGCGCTTCGAGAAGGGCTTTCAAGTTGAAGAGAACCTTCGGAAATGACTTCGTTCCAGTCGCACTAGACGGTCCGAACGATCGTCTGTATTTAACGACCAGGGCGGGAGGTAATGAAATGCCTGCGTGGCGAATGGGCGAGATCTCGTCGCAGGGAAGTGTCGAGGGGATATCGACGCGATTGAAGAGATCGCAGAAACAGGATCGGCCGAGATACTCTGAGGAGATTCGGGGAAGGGAGGCCGTTCAGGTTGATTGGCTGTGGCCAAGCCTTTGCCACGGTTGAACAAAAGCCGATCCTCACGCGGTGCGGGAGTTGGCCAAAAGGTTTTTTCACTCCGGGGTACCAAGGAATTTTTTGAGTGTCCAATACACGCAAAATCGTTGGTGGAATCGGAGCTCACGACCGGTTGCAGCGAGCCAGTTACGAGTCGTTCTAAGGTTTGGGCATGTTTCTTGCCTTGTTCCGACGCAGCTTGGCTTTTGTTTCTTCCTCTCCGCCAAGCAATCAAGAACCTCGATCGCATCGATACTTGCTGGAATCTGGCATATGCACACACCTGCTATTGAACACACGGGGATCGACCCGACGGAAAAACCTCAGAATGGCGTGGCCGGGCTCAAGTACATCCGAAACGACATACTATCTGGGATTGTTGTTTCTCTCGTGTCGTTGCCCCTCTCGTCTGGGATTGCGATTGCGTCGGGTGCTCCCCCCATTTACGGATTGATTTCGGCGATCATTGCCGGGCTTATTTTTCCGTTTATCGGTGGTGCGTACCTGACGATTGCTGGTCCAGCAGCGGGACTGGCGCCTGCCTTGATGGCGATCATGGTGGCGTTGGGCGGGGCCGGGAACGCCGAAGGGGTCGGGGAAGGCTACAGGTTTCTGATTGTTGTGATCTTCATGGTGGGATGTCTTCAGATTGTGCTGGCGCTCTTGAAGTTGGCACGCTTCGCAAGCGCCATTCCCCTGAGCGTGGTCGAAGGGATGTTGGCATCGATTGGTATCTTAATCATGGTCAAGCAACTGCCCATGTTCCTAGGATACAAAGGAAACGAACATCCGCATGAATTCATCGAATACATTGCAGACATCCCAAGCTTTTTTGCGGGAATGACTTCGATCGTCGGCATCGTTGGTCTGTCGACGTTGTTATTGCTTTTCACGTTGGGTGCGCTTCAAAAGAAGGTGCCTCTTCTAAAGGTGATTCCACCCCACTTGTTCGCAGTCGTGTTCGGATTGATTCTTGGGCAAGTCGTTCAGCTTGGTAAGGTGGATCCGACATTTCTGTTGAAGTTGCCAGAGAATCCGTTTGACGGGATTCATTCGCCTCACTTTGCAGAACTGTTTTCTCGAACGGATCTTTGGTATGCCGCGGCGATGGGGGTTATTACGCTGACCTTGATCGACGGTGTTGAGTCGCTGGCGACCGCCATCGCGATCGATCGAATTGATCCCTACAAGCGTCGATCGGCTCCAAACCGCGTTCTGTTAGCGATGGGGATTTCGAACATCGCTTCGAGCCTTGTGGGTGGTTTGACGATCATTCCCGGTGGTGTGAAGAGCAAAGTCAACATTGCTTCAGGGGGCAAAACACTCTGGGCGAACTTTACCAATGCAGTTTGCTTGGTGATCTATTTGATCTTTGCTCGCGACTTGATCAACCTGATTCCGAAATGTGTGTTGGCTGCCGTGCTGATTTATACGGGTTGGAAGATGTGCGAGCCGATGGTGTGGAGGCACATGGCGAAAATTGGGAAAGAGCAATTAGCAATTTTCGCTTTCACAATTGCTGTGACACTGGCAACGGACTTGTTGTGGGGAATCATCGCGGGGCTGATTGCAACCCTTCTCCTCGATGGTTTCTTGTACTACGGTTCGATTTCGAATTTGCGAGGTAATGGCGAGGAGCATCCAACGACGGCATCGGGATTGTTGTCGATGTTCCGAAACCCCGTGTCGAAAGCGGAGCTTATAGGGGATGTATATCACGTCAGTATCGATGGGCCGTTGTCCTGTTTCAATTCGATGTTGATGAGTGAACGGATCGAATCGATTCCTTGGAAAGCAAGAGAGGTCGTCGTGCACGTTGGACCGTCGACCTATTTAATCGATCATACGGCATGTGAAAATCTGATGCATGCGGTAGAGATTGCTCACGATGCCAACATTCCGATGCGACTGGATGGTATGCAATCGATGAAGCGTTTGTCGGCCCATCATGCCTGCGTCCATGTGATGTCACCTTCGGTGGCTGTGTCATGAAACGATTTTTTACGAGAGTGGATCTGGTGTCTTTGATGGAGATGACCAGTCTCCTACCCCATGACGAGCACCGGGAGTTAGTAAATCTGGAAAATCGGCAGCATGACTGCAGATCCGCTACCTCAGCCAGGAAATTCGCCCGATGCGGCTGTGTTGAGACAACAAAGTGGAATGCCACGTCAGCTGGATGTTGACAGCGCTGTTTGAGGATGAACTTGATATCAACTGAGAACCACCATCATGCAAGTCGATTGCTTGATGTGTTGTGCTATGTGGTCGACAAAAATAGGTCGGCTACGAATCCGCAAGGCTGCGCATTACTTTTCTTAAGACACGGGTCCTTCCATGTTTCCAACGCATGAGCAATCCAATACGGCTGCAGAAATCAGGTCTCTTCCGATGATCAACCCCGATACCGATGGCATCGTCATCGGTTCGCTCGCGGCCAGGCAATCCAAGGGCACGGTCGATCCCAACATGCGATTTCAGTTCGCATGCAGGCGATGGACGCTCGGATTGGTTTGGTGGAGTTTTTGCATGGTTTGCATTGGGCTAGGTGTTGGGTTGATCGCGCAATTATCCGTTGCCCCGCGCGTGGCGAACCAATTGCTCATTTGTGCTTCCTTCATGCTTGCAATCGGAATCTATGCCGCATACAAGGGTATTTCCGAGCTGTCATCGATCCTTGAGATCAATGCTCGCGGCATTACATCGCGTACATTCTTCGCGGAAAAAAACGTGTTGTGGGCTTGTCTGCAATCCTATTCCGTACGCTATTCTTCCGATCTGCCGTGGGAGTCGGCCATCGTGGTTTGGATCGATGATCCAGAAGACAGGATGGTCGAGCTTCCCACCCACGGATTGACCGAGACGGATCATGCCCTGATCCGTTCTATTATCGGGCTACATGCTCCGCGTTGCCGCGCATGATGCGGTTGTTCCAGCACATTTTTGAGATCTGCACCGCCATCTCTTGCCAGCAGGTCTTGCCATCAGGACGTGATTATCCTGGTTTCGAGGATCGATTTTGGGCGCATCGGCCGAGTCGCTAGACGTTAGAATGCTGTCTCTCATTCAAATGATTTGAGTAGTGCATTTTCTAAACGATGGGATACACGATGGGGATAGCGATGCGAAAAACGGCGTGGGCCTTAAGTGCGTTTTGGGCCGTAGGTTGCTTTCAGAACCCGATGGTATTGGGTGACCAGTGGGGGCACTGGAGAGGTCCAAGCGGGAATGGTACGTCGCCTGACGCCCAGCCACCCATCGAATTCAGTGCGACCAAAAATGTGAAATGGAAAGTCGAGATTCCTGGTGTGGGTTCTTCGTCCCCTGTGGTTTGGAACGATTCCGTTTTTGTCACGACCGCGGTGCCGACCAAGAAGAAGGGGGAGTTCGAGTTTCGATTGTTGAGCGTGGATCGCAAGAGCGGCTCGATCCAGTGGTCCCAAACCGCCGTGTTGGCGGTACCGCACGAAGGAACGCATGAAACAAACGGTTTTGCATCCGCATCCCCTTGTACGGACGGAGAGGCTATCTACGCGTTTTTTGGATCGCGCGGTCTCTTTGCATACACGCTGGATGGGCAATTGCTCTGGAATCGCGACTTCGGAGACATGACGGTTCGCAATGGCTTTGGCGAAGGTGCTTCGCCGACCGTGGTGGGAGACAAAGTCATCGTGCCGTGGGATCACGAGGGGCAGTCGATGCTCTATGCGGTCAACAAGAAGACGGGCGATATCCTATGGCAGACCAAACGGGAGGAGCCTACCTGCTGGGCGACTCCGCTCATTGCCAAAGACCAAAAAGGACGTGATCAAATCGTCATGAATGGGCAGACAGCCGCGCGCGGATACGATCTTGAGACAGGCAAAGAGCTTTGGAAATGCGCCGGTCAAACCCAGCGACCCTGCGCAACGGCCGTCGCAGAAAATGGGGTCGCCTACGTTGCAAGTGGTTTCCGAGGCGCATTTATCGGCGCTTTTGATTTGACTGGCCAAGGGGATTTGGCATCGACCAAAAAAGTTCTATGGACCCAATCCAAAGATACTCCGGATGTGGCATCGCCGCTTCTCTCCAACGGCAGGCTCTACTATTACAAGGAAAAAACCGGATTGCTGACTTGCGTGGAAGCCAAAACCGGCAAGACCATCTACTCGGCCAGTCGCGTGCCTGGGGTCACCAAGACGTATGCATCGCCGATCGCTGCCAATGGCTATGTTTATCTGACCGATCGCAATGGGACCATGGTGGTTATCGAGGATTCGCCCACCCTCAAAGTCGTCGCGACCAATGAACTAGGAGAGGGTGTGGATGCGACGCCCGCAGCCGCGGGGCGCGAGCTTTTTGTCCGAGGCGAAAAACACTTGTTCAGCCTGGCGAACCCACAGCCGTAGCCTCTGGGTTGAATTCCCAAAAGATAGCTAGGAATCCGCTGGACATAGCCTGTTTCTCAAGCAGGCTTTGACATCTGAAACTTCGCTTCTAAAATTGGATAGTTCGAACATGGAACTATTCGACACGAGAAGCGATTGGAAGACGGATGAGTGATTTAGAAACGCGAGCGCACGCATTTGGGAGTGTCGTGCGCGATATTCTTCGGCAATTTCAATTGCTGCACAGCGCCACGGCATGCGGGCAGCATGCCAATCTCGGCCATCAGGACCTGCGCGTTCTCGAACATTTGGGTGAATCCGGACGGCAAATGATGCGGTCGGTCGCCGAGCATGTTGGGTTGGCGGTTAATTCCGCGACGTCGATTGTGGATGGTCTCGAGGAGAAAGGTTTTGCCCAACGGATCCGATCCGAGACCGATCGACGTGTGGTCTACGTCGAATTGACCGATCAGGGGCGGCGTTTGTTCGAGTCGGCATCGTCCGCCAAGCTTCAATTCCACAGGGCACTGCTCGCATCGTTGACGGAAGACGAGCAGGAAATCTTGCTCGTGTTGTTCCGCAAGATCGCTCGCGAGGGAACACAACAAGTCGAACGATTGTCCATGTTGGAGGTCCGCTGAGATGTCGCGCGCATGGAAATCTAATAACCACGATTTAACCAGTCCTGGGAAGTCACCTATGACGAATCAAGTCATCGATGTCGAAGAGAACGAAGAGTCTCTGCCCGAATTGGGCCGACAGAGTTTTGAACAATTTGTTGCACCGAAGACCGATCCTGATGGGTTGCCCGATACGGCCCGTGCCAAAGGATTGCCCTTCATGAAATGGCTAGGATGGCTCGCTGTCGCCGCGATCGCCTTTGCGGCAGGTCGATTCTTTTCTGGTGGGTCGTCGCATTCGGCGAAGGTCGGGCTTGGGGATGTCCATTTGGGCGTGACGGATCGAGGTTCCTCGATTGTGGTGACGGCAGAACCAGTCCAAGTACGACCCATCCAACGAACCGTGGACGCGGTGGGAACGTTGTATGGCTTCGAGGAATTGACCATCAGTTCCAAATTGGAAGGGCGGGTTGCAAAGATCCATCACGATCTTTCCAATGTCGTCGCTCCTGATGAGATTTTGCTGGAGTTGGATGAGACGGATGCTCGCCTGGCTTTGGAACAGGCGGTGCGCAGCTTGCAAGCGGAGTTGTCCAAATGGGGCTTTTCAACGGTGCCGACGGAGGGGGATGACTTGAGCGCATTGCCTACCGTTGTCTCCGCCAAACAAAAATACGATCTTGCCAAGTCGCGATTGGATCGGATGCTTCCGCTGGAATCGACCAACTCCATCAGTATCGACGATCTGGAACAAGCCAAGAGCGATGCGCGGGTGCAGGAATTTGACTGGCGCAATCAGTTGTTGATGGCACAGGCTGCGGCTGCCACGGCGCGATTGCGTTCTGCCGATCTGGCGATTGCCAAGCAACGTTTGATCGATTGTCAGATTCGCGTGCCGGTTCCGACCCTTTCCGATCGAGAGCGTGATCATTTGTACAGTGTCTCCGAGCGAATGGTCTCGGAGGGAACCTTGTTAAGGCCTGGTACGGAGGTGTTTCGGCTGGTCCTGGGCAACACTCTCAAGCTGCGATTATCGGTCCCGGAATCTCAGTCCTCGAAGGTCGAAGTTGGTCAGGAAGTTTCCATTTCGACCACTTCGCTCAATGAGCCTCGATCAGGACGCGTCTCCAAGATCAGTCCATCGATCGATCGGTCGACGCGTACGTTTATTGTCGAGGTAACTGTTCCCAACGAAGATCGGCGATGCAAGCCGGGTAGTTTTGCCAAAGCCAAGATCTTGGTCGGAGATGCTGAGCCAACCATGACTATCCCCATGTCGGGGCTATATTCCCTGGCGGGCGTCAACAAGATATTTTTGATCGAAGACGGAAAGGCGAAAGAATACCAAGTCACCTTGGGTGCGCAATCCAAAGACTGGGTCGAAATCGCAACGCCCCTGATTTCGGACAAAGCCAAAGTCGTTACGAGTGGCCAACGAATGCTCTCCGATGGAGTCGACGTGGTGGAGCGTGCCGTTTCGATCAGTACGTCCGCCGAGTTGGCCGATCAGACGAAAGCTGCCGGTGCGCGAGGGTCCGAAGCAAATTCCAAGGAGTCCAAACGATGAGCCTTTCGGATATCTGCATCCGTCGCCCCGTCTTCACGTGGGTCTTGGTTGTTATCCCTGTCGTCCTGGGACTCGTCGCCTACTTTGAACTGGGGGTCGACCTTTTTCCCAAGGTGGACTTTCCGGTCATCTCGATCTCGGCAGCGCTCCCTGGGGCGAGCGCCGAAGAGATGGAGAGTTCGGTCACCAAACCGTTGGAAGAAGCACTCAATACGATCTCCGGGATCGATGAGCTCCGATCGACAACGCGCGAAGGGAATTGCACGGTGGTCGTGCGGTTTGTTCTCGAAAAAAACGGCGACGTCGGTGCGCAGGAGGCTCGCGATAAAATCTCCTCGATCACGAGGCAATTGCCTGAGGGGATAGAGACGCCACTGGTCAACAAATTCGATTTGGATGCAGCCCCGATTATTACGTTGGGTATTTCAGGAAAACGAAATATCCAAGAGGTGACCGAGATTGCTCGTCGGCAAATCCAAGAATTGCTCCAAACGGTTCCTGGGGTGGGAAACGTATTTCTCACCGGCGGGCGCAGTCGAGCGATCAACGTCCGGGTCGACACCGATCGGTTGCGGGCCTACGGGATTGCGATCGAAGAAGTCCGGCGAGCGCTGGCCACGCAGAATCTAGAAGTCCCCGGGGGAATCGTGGATCAAGGCCCGCGCGAGATGGTCCTGCGAACATTGGGCCGGATTACATCCGCCGATGATTTCAATGATTTGATCGTGACCAATCGTAAAGGCTATCCGATCCGAATACGGGATATCGGACATGCCGAGGATTCGATCGAGGAACCGCGAGGATTGAGTCGCTTGGATGGACAGAATGCGGTCAGTTTGTTCGTGCAAAAGCAATCCGGCACCAACACGGTCGCAATCTCTGATGCCGTGCAAGCGCGGCTGGCCAAGATTGCCAATACCTTACCGGGGGATATTAAGGTAGAGATCACGCAAGACCAATCTCGGTTCATTCGCGTGTCGATGGACGAAGTCAAATTTCACTTGATGCTAGCAGCGGCACTGGTGGGAGTGACCATCCTGCTCTTTATCCGGGATTGGCGAACGACCGTTATCGCCACATTGGCTATTCCGACATCGATCGTGCCGACATTTTTGTTTATGCAGGTGATGGGATTTACTCTCAATAACATCACCATGCTAGGGTTGGTCTTGGCCATCGGCATTGTGATTGACGATGCGGTGGTGGTTCACGAAAACATCTTTCGGCACATGGAAGAAAATGGACTGGATGCAATGGAAGCATCGCGTGTGGGAACAAAGGAGATTGCGATGGCGGTCTTGGCGACCAGCCTATCGCTCGTCGTGATCTTTGTTCCGGTTGCGTTTATGGGTGGGATGGTGGGACGGTTCTTCAGTAGTTTTGGGCTGACTGTGGCCTTTGCTATTCTCATGAGCTTGTTTGTTTCGTTCACGCTCACGCCGATGCTATGCTCCCGGTTCCTTAAATTGGAAAAGGGGGAGGATGGCCACAGCGCATCAAAATCAGGTTGGTTGTATCGCCGGATTGAATCGACGTATGGAACGATCCTGAGATGGTCCTTGCGGCATCGATGGATGACGGTCGTGATCAGTCTTTTCGTGGTTTCGACAACCCCATTGATTTTCATGAATCTCGGGATCAACATGGTCCCTCGCGATGACCAGAGTGAGACACAAATCAGTTTCATCACACCGGAAGGATACACGCTCGATCGGACCGACCGAGTCATCCGCGAGATCGAGGAACGACTAACACAGCTTCCGGGAGTGGTGCATCGGTTTACTTCGATCGGTCAGTCCGGTACCGCCAAGGGTCAAGGGGATGTGACGCGAGGATCGATCTATCTCCGTATTTTGGATTTGGAAGAACGCAAGTTCTCGCAATTTGAATTGATGCGCAAGGCACGTGAGATCATGGCCGAATACCCCGATTTGCGGACAGCGGTTTCGGATGTCTCCGCATTGGGGGGCGGGCCCAACGGGGATAACCGAATTTTTCAAATCAGCTTGCAAGGCCCGGAAGTGACGAAACTGGCGGAGTATGCGGAAATCCTTCGGCAAAAACTGCAACGACTGCCGGGATTGGTGGACATCGATTCGACCCTCTCGATGCGCAAGCCTGAGCTGCAAGTCGAAATCGACCGCGAACGGGCGATGGACTTGGGCATTCCCGTTCAAATGATTGCGAACACGCTCAACGTGCTGGTAGGTGGTCAGATCGTGTCGACCTACAAGGAAGGGACGGAGCAATACGATGTCTGGTTGCGCGCAGAAAAGCGATTCCGAACGGACTCCAAGGAATTGCTGAGTCTAGCGATTCCATCGAGTACGGCGGGTCCGATCGAACTGGGAGGCTTGGCTCGACTTCAGGAGAAACAAGGGCCCAGCCAAATCGATCGATTGAATCGCCAGCGGACGGTGACATTGATGGCTCATCCCGATGAAGTGTCGCTCAATGAGGCCGTTCAATATGCAAACCGATGCGTGGCCGAGATGAACATGGATCCTGGATATGGAACCGTCTTGGGGGGCCAAGCCGACATGCTCAAGGAGACGGCCTATTACTTCATGGTAGCGCTGGGGCTGAGCATCACGTTTATGTACTTGATATTGGCAGCGCAGTTTGAAAGCTGGGTCTATCCAATTAGTATCTTGGCAGCCTTGCCCGTGACGATCCCGTTTGGACTGCTTTCCCTGCTTCTATTCCGAACCCCACTCGACTTGTATGCCATGTTCGGTCTGTTCATGCTGATTGGTATCGTGAAGAAGAATGGGATTTTGCAGGTCGACAAGACCAATGAGTTGAGACGCACTGGATTGGATCGAGATACCGCCATCATCGAAGCCAACTACACGCGATTGCGTCCGATCTTAATGACAACCGTGATGTTGATGGCAGCCATGTTCCCGATTGCACTCGGGCGCGGGCCAGGAGCCAGCGCTCGGGCCAGCATGGCAAAAGTCATCATTGGCGGGCAAGCCCTGTCTCTGGTGCTGAGCTTGGTGGCGACGCCGGTGGTCTACTCTCTTCTGGATGATTTGCAGCGTTCCCTCCGTTGGCGTTTCAAGAATCTCGTGGAGTTTCTGATTCCCGAAGGTGGGAATTCGAAAAAGGCTGCGATGCACGAGGGGACCTAACGAACGCGCGCCCAAAGGCGATCGTTTCCACGCTTGATTCATCTTCCATCCTGGTTTTTGCTTGGTCGATGAGCCGATTGGAGGGATGGTCTTGTAGGTACAACCCTACGTTTGCTTGCAATCCTCAAACGTGGTGGCATCGGATTTTTCGCTACGCTTTACCTAAACCGACTCAATATCACCTCGCCACCTTTCCGATACTAGCAGCACAAACCGATCTAGTGCGCTCAGTCGAACCGTGGCTGAGTAGTGCGTGAACTTTGGGGAACGGTGGGAAATCGACTATGTCCATTTTGCAACGAACTTTGCGAGCGTTTGTGTTAGCTTCAGCCGTGATGGCTGGTCAGCTTGGATTCGCCGACAGTGGCTATCACCCGTTCTCGGAGCCAATGGATTTTGATCCGGACTGGCAGCTGTTTGCTCCTGTCCAGCTTCAGGATCTTGAGGACTTGACCGCACGTCAGCGAGCCCCTACCGGGTTTTATCTGACATACGATCGAGTCTACACTGGGGTAAGCCGTCCACAGAACTCGGGCTCGAGTTACATCATCGATGGAACTTGGGGGAACCGCTGGGACTTTGGTTGGATGAACCGTCAGGAGAGTGGCTGGTCCTTCTCCTATCAAGTGGTCACGGGTCCGAACGTTTACAATGGTTACCAACAGTTGCGGCTCAACGGAATCACTTTCGATGACCTGAACGATCCGGCCAACCCGTACTACCCCTTGGTGTTCGGAAACAACCCGTTCACACTTCAGCGGACCTACCAAGTCCAAGAGAGTGTCAACGTGGGTAACTTCGACAGCTTTGAGGCGAACAAGACTTGGAGATTGGCACCGTATCGATACGGCGGCATCCTGGAACCCTACATGGGTTTGCGATACGCCCAGTTCACCGATACTGCACGTAGCGATACCTACGGTTTGTTCGACGTTATTGATCCGGCTGACGGGGTCACGATTACGGGCAATGGCGAGCTCTACTTGAACGACTTGGTCTTCACCCGGAACGACATGTTGCTCGGACAACTCGGGTTCCGGTACTTCAAGCATTGGCGCCGGTTCACGTTGTCGACGGACTTCAAGGCATTCGCTGGTCACAACTTTCAAACACAAGAGACAACGCGGTTGGTAACGAGAACGACGTATGCTGTTCCGCCCGTCATTGGAGATCCTCCAACGTTTGACGGAGATCATACGGGAACGACCTTCACTTCGCGTAAGAACAATGAGACCCCGGTTGGCTTTGACTTGCGAGCGGAGAGTGCCTTCCGAGCGACCCAGTACCTGGACTTGCGAGTCGGTTTCCAGCTGGTCTATTTTGGGCAGGGGCTCTGGCGAGGTGCGACCCTTTCCTCGGGTGGGAATCAGTTTGACCAAAACCAACAGCTGGTCATGCCCGGCATGACGTTTGGTTTCGCGATCAATCGCTAAAGAAGATAGTCAACGGCCATTCGAGAAATGGAACACGAGAAGCGAGCTAGTCAGCTCGCTTTTTTCGTTGGTGGATAGGCAGAGCGGGACTCTGGGCGATGGAAAACCGCGCGATGGACGCCCGATGTCTTGATTCCGAGCGGGTCGTAGGGTCGTTAGCTATTTAACGCTTGATCGAGATCTTCGATAAGGTCTTGCGGGTCTTCGAGTCCAACAGAGATACGGATGAGCGAATCGGAGATACCGTGGGCAGCGCGGTCGGCCGCATCGTAGCTCGCATGGGACATGGTTGCGGGCTGTTCAATCAAAGATTCGACGGCCCCCAAGCTCACCGCTAAACCGAACAACTGGGTGGCGCTGCAGATGCGTTTGGTTCGTTCCAAATCTCCGTCGACTTCAAACGAGATCATCGCGCCGAATTGATCTCCCATGGTTTGCTTGGCTCGCGCGTGTTGAGGATGGCTGGGCAAGCCTGGGTAGAGTACGCGCCGGACCCGGGGTTGTTTTTCCAGCCACTGTGCGATGAAAAGGGACGAACGACACTGCTCCCGCATTCGCAGTTCCAAGGTTTTGATTCCTCGATGGAGCAGGAACGATTCGAGGCCTCCCAAGACAGCACCCGTGGCATTCTGCGTGAAGTAGAGTCGTTGATGCAGCTCTGGATCTCGGGCAGCAAGTACCCCTGCCAGGCAATCGCTATGCCCGCCCAAGTATTTGGTAGCGGAATGCATCACGATATCGGCTCCCAGTTCGAGGGGCCTCAGAATACAGGGTGGAACAAACGTGCTATCGACGCCCAGCAGGGCACCCGCCCGATGAGCGATGGCTGCGATCTCTGACAGATCGGGGATACTCAGCAAAGGGTTTCCAATGGTTTCCACCCAAATCATGCGAGTCTCCGGTCGGATGGCGGCTGCGATTTGGGATGCATCATGAGCGGGTGCTAATGTCACCGAGATGCCGCTGCGATTGCAAATTTTGTGGAGCAGGCGATAGGTGCCTCCGTAGATGTCGCATCCCGCGACAACGTGCGATCCGGCTTCGAGCAACATCATCGCGCAGTGAGTAGCCGCCATCCCCGAGGAGAAAGCCAATGCTCCGGCTGCACCTTCGAGGCTTGCCAAGGTTTTCTCGACGGCGGTTCGCGTCGGAGAACCGCTTCGAGAGTAATCGAACTGTCCCCAATCGCCTGGACCGGGTTGGATAAAGGTCGTGGCGACATAGATAGGTGGTACGACCGCACCGGTGGCATCCGGTTCGCTGCCGACATGAATTGCTCGCGTTCGAAATTTCATCGGCTGAGGGCCTGTTCTAGATCCGCGATGAGATCTTCGGGATCCTCGATACCACACGCGAGTCGAATCATGTTGTCAAAGATGCCGAACTGCTCGCGGGCTTCCGGTGGATAATCGAAGTAGCTCATCACCAGAGGTTGCTCGATGAGGCTTTCGACTCCCCCGAGACTGGGTCCGATTCTCGGGATTCGGCAAGCATCGATGATACTTCCAGTTTCCTTCCAGTCTGCATCCTTAACGAGGAAGGTGATCAAGCCTCCGAATCCTTTCATCGTCCGCTTGGCAATCGCGTGGGATGGATGGGAAGGTAAGCCAGGATAAAAAACCTTCTCAATGCGAGGATGGTTTTCCAAGAATTCTGCGATGCGCTGTCCGTTTTCATTGTGCCTGTGCATTCGAAGGGCGAAGGTTTTCAAGCCTCGCTCCAAGAGATACATGTTGTGCGGCGCGTTGATCCCTCCAAGGATCCCTCTCAGTTTGCGGACCGGTTCGAGTTTTTCCTTGGAGCCACAAATCACACCGGCCAACAAATCATTGTGGCCACCCAGATATTTCGTCGCGGAGTGCCATACATAGTCGACGCCGAATTCGATGGGGCGGACGTTGAAGGGAGTGGCCAGTGTCGCATCGATCAGAGTTTCGACATTGCGTTCCTTCCCCAGCGCAACAAACTGTTCGAGATCGATGGCCGTCAAGTGGGGATTGGTCGGCGACTCGCTCACGATCATTTTGGTTCGTTCATTGATCGCGGCATCCATCGCGTTGAAATCCCCAGTGGTTACCTGGTGGGTGACCACGCCGAATCGAGAGAGATGTTTGGCGCAGAATTCGCGGCTGCGGTGGTAGCATTGATCGAAGAAGACGATTTCGTCGCCCGAACTCAGTTTGGTCATCAGCAAGCCGACGATGGCCGCCATGCCGCTGGAATAGAGGATGGCTTCTTCTGCTCGATCGAGAGCGGCCAGTTTTCGTTCGACGACTTTTTCGTTGGGATTGCCATACCGGCCGTACTCTTCCCGATCTTGTTTCTCCTGGATGAAGTCCAGAATGCTCTGGGTCGATGCAAAGGTGTAGGTGCTCGTGCAACAGATGGAATCTGTGATTGCATCGTTGGCTTTTTGGCGGGCTTCACCAGCGTGAACGCATTCCGTGCTGATACCGACGTGGACGGCAGGGGCACCGGGCTGGTTGGGTCGAGGGGAGGGTTTACCGGATTCCAAGGCTAGTTCTTCCAGGGTAGTCGAGTTGTGCATGTTGGATGCTGTGCCTAAGGTGCGTCCGCGAACATGATGACTTGTTTCAAGAGAATTGCGGCACCGAGCTTCGGTGACATCTTGCCCTTCGGGGGAAGCGTTTCTTTCGGCTATCCATACGTTGTCGACGCATGTCTAGCCTGGGCTCCCTACACCGGCGAGTTGGTCGCTGGAGAGTCCACGCCATCGGGCCAATCGAGCTGGTTCCGGAAACGGATGGCATCCGTTTCCGATGTTCCTGCCATCGCGGTGCCTCAGGAATTTCGCTTGCAGATCGCGGATGCGACGCAGCGCCTGCAAGAGCAGAGCAGCCTCTTGCGAGCTTTGGCGCCCGCGAGAGACAAAGGTGGAACAGGAATCGTCAAGTCGATTGGCGGGACGCATGGAGGGCTCTTTAGCAGTGAGGCTGCAATCGGCCGCAAATCCCTAATTTCATGAAGTCTAGCCACAAGCCCATGGGCTCACAAGTTATTTTCAGGTCCTTTTCGCTCCGCGACCTGGGCTCGAAGCGGTAGAATGCATGCAGTCTGCAAGCTTACCGCACCCGGTTCCGACGCAGCTTGGACTCGCCTGACTTCCCTTCCACCCCACCGCGGTTTGCGACCGCCATTGAACCGATCTATGCCGTATTCCGCGTCCAAGAAAATGCTCGAAGGCAGGATTCCTATCGCCGCAATGGGACTGATGATGGCGAGCTCGGTCGGCCTTATAGGTTGGGGGCAAACCCCATCACCCGAGGAGTCGGGGGGGGCGTCACTTCCAGCAGCCGTTGCACCGTCAGCGGACGAGGAATCGATCGTCCGATGGATCCGCTTGCTGGGGAGCAGTCAATACGAAGATCGAGAGAATGCGACGCGCATTCTGAGTCAGCTGGAAGCGGAGATGCTTCCGCTGCTAGAGCGTGAGCTTGGCAAGGTAACGGATCCCGAAGTCCGCGTTCGGTTGTCGGCGGTATTGGCAAAGCTCAAGTACGAGAGACAGCAGCGGATTATTCGCGCTTTTTTGCGTGATTCGGATATGAACCACGACCATGGCTTGGGTGGCTGGTCCAGTTTTTCTGCAGTGGCGGGTGCGACGCGCAGTTCCAAACGCTTGTTTCTGCAGTTGAGCGAACGGTATCCGGAGCTGGTCGAAGAGAAACTGGAAACCCCTCAAGCCGCATTGGAATGGGCCAGACGCGTGGCGATATCCATCCAACAAGATCAAGTGCAGCGCGGTGAAGGGGACAAAAGCGACGGGTTAGCCTTGCTCTATTGCATGTGTGCCGCAAATCCAGCCGACTTGGGTGGTATGCCTTCGGTGAGTGTGCGAACGTTTCTACGATCGCCGTACAACCAATTCCTTCGGGATCCCCAAGCCAAAAAGCCGATGGAAGCGCTTTCGGAGCGTTGGGGTGCCTTGATCACGAACTCGTCGGACCAAACGATGAGCATGCTCATTCTATTGGAATCGGAATTAACCTCTGTTCGCAATATCGCCAAGAAGATGCTGGAAGTACGCGAGGGCCCGGATGCGGCCGAGGCGCGCGATATCTTGATCGCATTGCAAGTCATGTTTCGTTTTGGCAAACCAGAGGATATTCCACTTTTGGAACGTTGGCTCGACGACACAGAGGTTTGCGACGAAAGTGTTAGTCTCAATGTCTTCAGCGAGCCCAACGGGTTTACACCGGGCAATGATGGTGCAGGGAGGAATGTCTCCACGGTGGAAGTTCGCGACGCGGCTATCCTAGCTTGCATGCAGATCTCGGCCATGGACTATCGAAAGCATTTTCCGGGTATCGTGATGCACGAACTGCGAGGGTATTTGCCTCGAACCATCGCATCCTCTCAATCGGCGGAGGACGTTCGTGCGGCGAGAATTCAGGCATGGCGCCAGTTCACGGCCGCTAAGAGCTCGGCTCCAGTACCGCGACAATAATTCGGTATGCATTTCCGTCGGCAGGCTATGAAGATCGTAAATAGATCGAGCGGAGCGAGTCTCTGTCCATTGCACCGTCCAGTGCAACGCTTCGCCCGCCCGTAAGTTTTCAATTGGAAGTACCCACGTTTCATCAGGCCGAGTCTTTTTCATTTACTGCCCTTCACGTTAACCCAATTTGATCGTCGATGACCGATTTTGAATTTGATGACGAACCACTCGACAATTGGATGCCTATTGGCCCCGAACATTGGATGAGGCAGGCATTGGTTCTGGCACAGCAGGCAGCCGAGGAGGATGAAGTCCCCGTCGGAGCGATCATCGTTCATCAAGGCCGCGTTATTGCTGGTGCCTACAACCAGCGGGAGCAACTGGCGGATCCGACTGCCCATGCGGAAATGATCGCCATCACCCAGGCAGCCTCCCAACTGAACTCATGGCGATTGATCGATTGCGAGTTGTATGTGACGCTTGAGCCGTGCCCAATGTGCGCCGGTGCGATCTTACAAAGCCGCATTCCAAAAGTGGTCTACGGTGCAGTGGATCCCAAAGCGGGCGCGGTGCACTCGCTTTATCAGCTTCTAGGTGATGAACGCTTGAATCATCGTTGCGAAGTCATCGGGGGTGTGATGGCAGCCGCCTGCGGTCGGGTCTTGACCGAGTTCTTTGAGCGCAAAAGGAAGATGGGAAAGAAGTAAACATCTACGGACCGGTCGGTGTTCCCATCATTGTGACGAGGAGGGTTCGGCTGGTCGCATGATCCCGATGTTCGCATAGATAAATGCCTTGCCAAGTTCCCAAGGCCAGTCGACCTTCTTGAATCGGGATCGACAGGCTGCTTCCCAGCATCGAAGCCTTGATATGTGCCGGCATATCGTCGGGGCCTTCGATGGTATGAACGAAGGGTTGATCTTCTGGGACGACACGGTTGAAGGCCGTTTCAAAATCGGTCCGCACATCCGGATCCGCATTCTCGTTGATGGTCAAGCTGGCCGATGTGTGCTGAATGAAAACGTTTAGCAATCCGATTCGCACATGGGTGATTTCCGGAATGGCTTGATCGATGCTGGAGGTGATCAAGTGGAAGCCTCGCGAGAGGGGGCGAAGGCGGATCGTCGTTTGGTGCCAGAGCATCGCTTTCCGATCGGATGGGTGCGTGGGGATTGAAGTTGCAACGTGGCTGAAAAGGGACGCGTGGCACGAGCCTATCTGTCCGGACAAATTGCTAGCGTGACCTCCTTGATTCTATGCGAAAGGGGGTGATGTTTGGGAAATCCGCGAGCAAACCGCTGGTATTCCATGGATTTTGAAGAGTCTGCAAATCCAAGTGGAGTCGGATGTTAGGCCGAAAGTTACGACAGAATGGTTCTTGACGATCGCGCATGGGTTTGGATACTTCCCAATCCATACTTCATCGACCTTTGCCCTTTTTCACTGGGATGACACACGCATGCGGCGCGCGAAAATTAGCATTATCGGAGCAGGAAACGTAGGAGCGACTTGTGCGCATTGGTGCGCCGCAGCCGAGTTGGGGAATGTCGTCCTTTTGGATGTTCCGCAGACCGAGAACATGCCGCGCGGCAAGGCGCTCGATTTGATGCAATCGTCCCCGATCATGGGCTTTGATAGTGCAGTCACCGGTACCAATAGTTATGAAGACACGGCCGATAGCGATGTGGTCGTGATCACGGCAGGGATCGCTCGCAAGCCTGGCATGAGTCGAGATGATTTGCTCAGTACCAACGCAAAAATCGTAAGCAGTGTTGCCGAGCAAGTCAAAACGACCAGTCCGAATGCGGTTGTGATCGTCGTTAGCAATCCGCTGGACGCCATGGTGCAGCGAGCGTTTCAAGTACTGGGATTCCCTTCGCAACGAGTGATTGGCCAGGCTGGTGTTTTGGACACCGCGCGGTTCCGAACTTTCATCGCGATGGAACTGGGAGTCAGCGTCGAAGATGTATCCGCCATGCTGATGGGTGGTCATGGTGACACCATGGTTCCAATTGCCAGTTGCACGAGTGTCGGTGGCATCCCGGTCTCTCAACTCATTCCCGATGCGCGCATGGCAGAAATTGTTCAACGCACGCGGGACGGTGGAGCGGAAATCGTTTCATTGCTGAAGACCGGCTCGGCTTACTATGCTCCCGCGGCAGCGACAGCCCAGATGGTTGAAGCCGTGGTGCGAGACAAGAAGCGATTGGTTCCATGCGCTGCCTTTTGCCAATCGGAATATGGCGTTGGGGGCTATTATTTGGGTGTACCTGTCATCTTGGGTTCGGCAGGGGTTGAAAAGATCATCCAGCTCTCGTTGACCGACTCGGAGAAGGCCGCATTCCAGAAGAGTGTCGATGCAGTCAAGTCGTTGGTGGCTTCGATGGAAAAATTGCTTACGGCGTAACTTGCAACCGCAGCGAGTAAGCATGTGAAATGCAAGCATTGATTTCTAGCGAGATGGATTCAAGTTTCGTCAATCTCGCGCGGACGGCATTGACGCGTTCGTGTCCATCGCCTTAAAACCGCATCGCCGTTGAGATCGGTTCAAGCTCGTTCCGTCGGGTTAGGCACCGCAGCGCGCTGTTCCAGGGATGCAGCCGTGCAACCTTTTTCACGTCAGGTATCGAGTCGCACCATTTGTTGCGATGGACCCGATGCAATCGATGCATGGACAAGGGCAAAATCAAGTGGTTTTCCCATCAACATTGCGAAGACATAAGTGATATCAACCGAGGTGCCGTGCGATCTTCGAGACCCGTGTTTCGAGGCATCGCAGGATCGCCGTGTGCTCTCTGAGCAGATTCGAAGGAATGGTGGAATGAGCAGTCGTCTTCAGAATTTATTGGATGCACGATTGGCTTTGCGGGATGCGCAGAGTGTTCGAGAAAGTGACGCAGCATATGAATTTGCTGCTCCACCGAATCTAGGTTTCCCTCATCGGCTGTTTGTCCCGACGTGCTACGAGCCTCGCTATGCTTATCCCTTGGTTGTTTGGCTGCATAGCGATGGGAGTAGCGAATACGAATTGGACTCTGTGATGGAATCGATGAGCGTGCGCAATTATGTGGCCGTGTCACCACGCGCTCATCGCATGACCAAGCACAATTCGCGACTGTTCCGATGGGGCACGAACATCGCCGATTTGGCAATCGCTGAAGATTTTGTCATCGACTCGGTCAACGAAGTATCGGAGAGTTTGTCGATTGCACCCGATCGGGTTTTCGTGGCAGGATTCGGGACGGGAGGTTCGGTGGCGCAGTGGCTGAGTTTGAGGCACCCCCATCGCTTCGCGGGAGGGATCTCGATCAATGGCCCGTTCCCGAAGATCAAGCGCGCCCTCTCCCATTGGAAGTCGGCCAAAGGTGTTCCTGTTTTGTTCATGCAAGGATCCGATTCCGGGTCGTGCGCCGTCGAGGAAACTGTCGGAGCCATGAAAATGGCGCATGCCGCAGGACTCAACTACCGCTTTGTCCGTTTCGAAACCGAAGAAGGAAGAGAGGAGTCAACTTCCTCCGCGATGGGGCTATCCTCTGGATCGCTCGATGTCGAAATGTTGCGAGCGGCCGATCGATTCATGATGGGAATTGTCACTGGAACCGAAATTCCCATCGCGCCCGAACAGCCCTCGTCCTCGGTGGCTGTGACCTTGTTTAGCGAAAACTGAAGCTCGGATGACAGCCGGCCGTTTTGGCGTATTTCGGCAGGATCGGATCCATTCTGTCCAAGCGAGAGATAGCCATTCGCGCGAGATTTTTTTCGCGATTTCTGTGAATTGCTAGTTATTTGCTTCGAAAAGCGGATTTCCCGCTGCGCCTTGTTGCGGTTTGGAATCCGGCCGTAAACAGGATCCAAGGTTCTTTTTTAGGCGTACGCATTTCGCCGAACTTTTTTCCGGTTGGATGCCTCTGAGGTGCGACATAAAGTTCGCAAGAAGTTGCTATGGCTTCGCACTTTGCAGGGCCGATATTGAGCCTAGGATACTGACTCGACGTATCTCAAGAAAAAGAAGAACAAAATGGGAAATCCAACGGTTTCCAAAAAATCAGTGTTGGCTGCCCCGCGGTTGCGGGAGCTCCAGTCCAAAAATCATGCACGCGAAAATTTGGCGTACTTCCGGTCTCTCGGATTGCGCATGGGGGAATCGCGACCGCACGTGATCCGCGGCGCGGCGCAGACTTTGTCCCGACGTCTTCATCGCACTGGCCAGCACACCTCAGCGGATGCACTCGAAAAGCGCCGGCAAGAAATTGCCTGGGCCACGTATCGACTTCTCGATCCGCGACGGCGGACGCGTTTGATGGAGCGGGTTCAGTTGACCTATCCGATTGACCAGGGCGAGCCAAAAGCCCCGGAAACCTTTTTTGGCCCTCCCAATCCATGCTCTGCCTTCGGACAGACGTGCGATTCGTTGCTGTCTACGCACAGCGAGGACGCAGCAGCGACGCTCACGGAAGAGTGCCTCGAAGACACCTCAGAAGAGGGCGAGCGGCGAAGCGAGCGAAACTCCCATTCGATGCTCCCGGAAATCATCGATCGAGCTATCGACGCGGACGCTTCGCATCCCAGTGCGGTGACCGCCGAGACGGAATCCAAATCGTGGATGGACGAGCGCCGCGATGTCGTGCGGATGCTTCGAAAAGTCGCTGAGAAAGAAGAGCAAGCCCGCCGCAAACGCCCGGCCGATCCGTTAACATGGGTCATGTCTATTTTTGGCCGATAGTCGCTCCTCTTCCAAGTACTGCACAGAGCAGCGGTCGTCGGTGAACCTGTGCTATCGCTTCTGATTTCGGAACGCTGAGGAGTTGAGCATTCTCGTACTGGTTACCGGATATGGCGGATTTCTAGGTAGCGCGATCTGCAGACAGCTTGTCGAACGAGGATATCGTGTCCGTGGGATCGCGCGCAGCGAGTATTCGGCGGCGAAATCGCTCGGAGTCGAAACCATACGGGGTTCGATTACGAATGCAGAGCAATGCGACCAAGCCGTACAAGGTGTCGACGGAATCGTTCATACGGCTGCTTTGGCGGGCGTCTGGGGACCACGTGCCGATTACGAATCCACCAATATTCGCGCAACAGACCAATTGATCGCCGCGGCGAGGCGCCATGGAGTCCAAGCGTTCGTGCACACAAGTTCGCCGTCGGTGACATTCGATGGCCGACCGCAAAGCGGCATCGACGAAAGTTCTCCCTATCCCACCCGATGGTTATGCGACTATCCTCGCACGAAAGCCATTTCGGAGCAGCGCGTGTTGCAATCCAACCAGTCTGGGACGTTGAGTACGTGTGCGTTGCGTCCTCACTTGATCTGGGGTGTTGGCGATCCGCACTTGATTCCGCGCGTGATCGAGCGATGCCGTAGCCATCGGCTGCGGTGTGTCGGAGACGGGACCAATCGCATTGATACAGTCCATGTTGAAAATGCAGCCAAGGCGCATGTGTTGGCCCTGCAAAAGATGTTGGCGCACGATGATCAAGCCAGTGGACGGTCTTATTTCATCACCGACGACGAACCCATCGCGTGTTGGGATTGGATCGCAACGATCCTGAAATGCGCTTCGATGACCCCACCGAATCGAAGGATTTCTTTGAGACTCGCGTACAGCCTGGGAGTGGTGCTCGAAGGGATCTACGGAGCGCTTCGTATCCGACGTGAGCCTCCCATGACGCGGTTTGTGGCCTTGCAATTGGGTGTGGATCATTTCTTTGACATTTCGGCAGCCAAACAACGTCTGGGATACCAGCCAGCGCGGGATCGCCCAGCCCGAATCGAAGAATTGGCTCGGTGGCTACGGGGATGAGCGAGGGCATCGTCTCGCGTTGGCAGCTCACGGTCTATTCCATTGAGCAGGCCAATGACTTCGGTGCACAGCTAAAGCAGAATCGGCCCCGTCCCTTCGGTCGGTCCTTCTTCCCATTGGCGACGAACCTCGCGCAGTCCGTAGGCACAGAGGTCGAATTGTTCGCTGAGACGATGCAACAAGTCGGAGGGGGCTTCCGCATTGGTTTCATCTTCGATCTCACTTGCGATTTCATAAGCAAGTTTGCCTTGAGCGCAATAACTCACGAAGGAATCCCCTCGATGGTTCCCTTGCAAGCTCCTCAGGGACTCCGGGTACAGTCCAGTCCAAAACAGGGTGAAGTCGCCGATGTGCCGATGGACCTCGCGTCGCGCCAAACCGATGCGTTGCTGGGCTTCCGTCATCATCGTAACGACTTCGGTCGCAGGGCGACCATTCAATTGACGGATGCGAAGCATTGCATCGGTCTTCGTGAAACGGACGAGGAGTTGGCTGATGTACTGCACCAAGGGAGGATCGGCCACCCCGAGTTGCGTAAAGAACGTGTATTCCGAGAGTCCCGCAAAGAAACGCTCAAGGATCCGTTCGGTGGACCCACCGGAAGCATTGGCGGCTGAATCTTCTTGAAACGGCATGTCGGTTCGCTCCTAATCGTAAAAAAGGAACCGTTTCTAACCTGGGCAAAGACCGTGGATGGAATCTCAAAGAGGATCGGCACAAGGGGGTGCTGTTCCCTTGAATCGCAGAAGCATGATTTGGCGGGCAGCCACGGGGAGAGGTCTTCTGCGATTTCCAAACCCATCTCTAACATATTTATTTCCCCCGTCCGAAGTCAAGATGATTTTTGCTTGTTTCTTTGTGTTGTGATGAGATCAGCTAATACAAAATGCTCGATCAACAGGGACACGTGGTAGGGTGTGCAGGGCTTGCGACGAGCTCGCCGCGAACCAGGCTTGCTTGGGAGCGATAACGTGTCGAAAATGAAGGGGAAAGTAGCGAGACGCATGGAGAACAGAGGCTGTTATCAAACCGTTAATAGGGCCATACAGCTCGAAAATGGCAACGAAATCTTTGACTATCCTAGGGTTGGGTCGGTACACTGAAAGGGTCCTTCCCACTCGCAGCAACATCCAGGACTCTTGGCGGGATTTGCACCAGGGAAATTGGAGGGATTTGCACCAGGGAAATTGTGTCACGACGAATCACGAAGCGTTCGGCATTCACGACGATCGGTCATTGGGCTTGAGTCGCGTTTGCTCTGAACGATGGTAATGGGCATTCGAAAATCCAGGTAAAGGATCGATTTTTGATGGAAAGTTCAATTCAAAAACCGTTCTTTGTGTTGGAGGAAACGCAGCCGGGACTGAGTGACGAGCAGTTGGTTGAGCTGTATCTGGAGCGGAGAGAGCCTCAGCATTTCGAAGCATTGCTCCGGCGATACGAGCGGGAGCTATTCACGTTTTTGAGGCGATTTCTGGGGAACGTGCAGCATGCCGAGGACGTTTTCCAAGGCACCTTTCTCTTGGTTCATTTGCGGATTGAGCAATTCGAGTCTGGCAAGCGATTTCGGCCGTGGCTCTATGCGATCGCCAGCAATAAAGCCATCGACTTTATGCGGCGAAACAAACGCCATCTAATGCCCAGCCTGGACCAGACCAGTAAGGTTGGGGAGTCCGAGGAATCGATCGCGCAGCGGTTGTCGAGTCGGGATTTGGGACCGGATCAATTGGCGATTTCCAATGAAACGCGAGAACGCGTTCGAGAAGCGGTTCAAGAATTGAATGCGCCGACGCAGCAGCTGATCCAATTAGCGTTTTACCAGGGATTAAAGTACGCAGACATTGCGGAAATCCTCCAAATTCCGCTTGGGACAGTGAAAAGCCGTGTTTTTACGGCAATCCGCAAACTAAATGAGATATGGATGCGTAAAGAAGGCGAGTGCCAGTCGAGCTGAATTTCTTTTCTGAGTGAACGCTTCTAGTCTGAATTCCATGATGGGTGGTGACGCGCCAAAAATTTCTGATGAAACCCTTTTGGGTTACTTGATGGGCTCCCTTTCCGTTGAAGAATCGGTCTGGATTGAAGAGCGCCTGGTGTCATCCTCAACCCTTCGGCAGCGGCTCTCGGATCTTCGTTCCCTGTTGGAACCGTTGGCGATCGACGATGAGAATTTCGAGCCACCTGCGGGACTGGTTTCCGAAACAATGTCTCGGGTTGAATCGCAGGAGCAGGAGATCGAAACGGCGAAAAGTGTGCAGC
This sequence comes from Planctomycetota bacterium, assembly GCA_037144155.1. GTDB lineage: Bacteria > Planctomycetota > Planctomycetia > Pirellulales > Pirellulaceae > JBKCUI01. The sequence goes on from JBAWXH010000056.1 coordinate 30,599, forward strand.
CGGTACAAGGCTTTCAGCGATCTGGATTGGATTGGTATGAAGCCCCGGTGGGGATGCGAATGGCATGGATCGATAGCCTGGTAACGCTGGCTGCAGGCATCATTTTTCTATCGATCCTTCTTCCTTTCGTCTGGCATTGGCGCGAAGAATCGCGGCGCATGACCTGCGAAGACAATCTGCGCCAGGTTGGTGAGGCGATGGCATTCTTCAGCACAATCACCTCCAATCGAAGGATCCCTGAAATCGATCGGGAAGGGGCAATGTCCTTTGCGGGAGTCTACGCGATCCGTTTACGCGACTTCGGATTGCTCGATTCGATTGGATGGTTGCATTGTCCATCGAGTCCTCATGTCGATCTGCCTCAAGCGGTTCCGAATTCGCGTCAGTTCTTAGCGGCACACCTCGAGGAACAAGTTTCTTGGCGTTCGGTGGTCGGAGGCAATTATGGCTTCCATTTGGGGAACATGCTCAACGGCGTTTATGTGACGCCGAAATTGGATCAACCGTTTCGGTTTGCTCTCTTGGGAGATGTTTGGCCGCGGGCCGATGGAGTTGTCGGAAACTTTGATGACGAAATGGAATTGCACGGCAAACGAGGGGTCAACGTCCTATACAACGATGGGAGCGTCCGCTGGCTGCGAGTTCCCTATTCCGGCTCCAACATGAGCCTCGACAATCCGTACTTGAACGATCAGTCACAACAAGGTCCAGGCATCGGGATCGCGGACTCTTGTTTGGCTCCCAGTCCCTGTTCACCGGTCGTGATCACGCCAATCGCGCGATGACAAAATTGACATAACTGGCTTTATTGGACCCTTTCCTGATCGCTCAACCCTCATCGAGGCGGGTGAAAGTTGACCTTGGGACCCTCCTACCTACAATGCAGTGCCCGATTTCCTTTAACTGCATGGTGTTCCGAAAATGTCTCGTTGGCTGGCTGCAATCCCTGTTTTTAATGAGGTAGACACCGTTCATGGGGTACTGGACCAAGTGGTCAAGTACTCCACCGACGTCTTGGCGATCGATGATGGATCGACCGACGGTACGTCGGAACGGCTGGACGATCGGACCGATGTTACCGTTATCCACCATGGTCAAAACCAGGGTTATGGGGCCGCGTTGAAGACCGCCTTCAAGTACGCGATCGAGGAGGACTACGATGTTCTCGTCACCTTGGATTGCGATGGCCAGCACCAACCCAAGCGGATTCCTCGATTTGTCGCGGCCTGCAAGAACGTGGACATCGTGTCAGGCTCTAGATATTTGAAAACGTATGCGGGCGATAGCGCGCCACCTGCAGAACGGTTGTTCATCAATCGGACCGTTACCAAACGCTTGAACGACACGTTTCATTGGAGTTTGACCGACGCGTTTTGTGGTTTCAAGGCCTATCGCACCTCGGCTTTGGAACAGTTCCGGATCACGGTCGATGGATATGCCATGCCATTGGAGCTGTGGGCTCAGGCGGCTATGTTGGGGCTGAGTGTACTCGAGGTTCCGGTACCGCTCATTTATCTGGATCTATCCCGTTCGTTTGGGGGTGCTTTGGATGACGGCCACATCCGACTGAACCACTACAACCAAGTCATCGACGAGAGTGTGCAGGCCATGCAAGAGCGAGGTTATCGATTGCCAACTCGGGCGCCGATGACCTGTGGCGGAGAGCTATGTTAGAGTCGGTTCCGGCAGTCGTGAACCGAGAACGGATTCGGACACCGCGAAGGAACAATCAAGCAGTCATCAACCCGGTCCGATCGGAACTCGTGATCCGGCTTGAACGGAATCGGGAGCGATTTCAAAGCGGCGCGACTCCTGAATGGATCCGGAATCTGCGTTTCAGTGTGCGACGCGAAGCATGGGAAATGGCCACGCGGTATGCGGACACCTACCTAGCCCCTTCGAAGCGATCGGCTTTGTCCTCTCAAGCTGCTGTGCGGGATGCCCCATGGATATTGGGAGGACATCAACCGGAATTGTTTCATGCGGGAGTCTGGTTCAAGAATTTCCTGATCGATTCGGTAGCGAAGGAAACCGAGGGGCTAGGATTCCACTGTATCGTGGATCATGACTTGGCCCGCTCGACGGCCATCAAAGCACCTTGTCGAGACGAATCCAGTCAGCGAATCGTTCCACGTTCGGTGCCATTGCCTTTGCAGACGCATTCCGGCCCGATTCCTCCATGGCATGATACTCAAGTCGATTTGCAGGGACTGAATCCATTCCAGGAGGAAGTCGATCGATTGCTCCAGTCGGTTGGCATCCATCGTTCGCTGGTGCAGTCGTTTGTTCAACGGATGCGTTCTCAGCCAAGTCCATTGGATGCAGCCCGCGCATTTTCTCAATTCCGGCATGCTTTGGAACAACGGGCTGGTCTAACCAACTTGGATTTACCCATGAGCGACCTGTGCAGCGGCATGGCATGGCACGAATTTCTGTACCATTGCTTTAACCGGGCAGAAGAGCTGCATCGCATTTACAACCAATCCCTCGCGGAATACCGAGAGCGAGAAGGAATTACCAACGCGGGTCAACCCGTCGCATCCCTCGGCCGGATCGATGACTGGATCGAAATGCCGTTTTGGTTGTATGACACCGAGTCTCCGACGCGACAGCGGATGTGGATGTGCCGTCGCGGGCAGGAATGGTGGCTGGCTTCGGGCACGTCGCCTCTCGCACCCCTCTGGACTCTTCATTGGCCAATCCATGCGACCGATTCGGCAATGGCTTGGCAATCCCATGTCGCCTGCGGGCTGCGCATTCGGCCAAGAGCCTTGATGACGACCCTTTTTCTGCGTTGCTTTGCAGCCGACCTTTTCGTGCATGGGATCGGTGGTGGTGTTTACGATCGACTGACCGACGACATCATCCGTCAGTTCCTGGAGATCGAACCACCCGAATTTGTGATTTGCACGGCGACCATGTGGTTGCCCATGGAAGACAGGGAGTCTTCTCGCAGCACGGAAGACCCTCTGTTGTCGGAACCTGCATTGCAGCGAGAAGAGCAATGGTTGAGGTCCCGTCCCGAAACATTTCTTGATCGCTCGCAACCCATGCAACGCGAATTAGCAGAAGCCCATGCAGCGCTGCTGGCCGCGATGCCACCTCGAGGCCAAAAACGAGCATGGCATCATCAGATGGTGCATTTGAAGAATCGGATATCCGATGCGGTCTCGGGTCGTCGAGCCGCTCTCGGACAGCGCCGCCACGACCTGGAGCAGCGCGTTCAGGAATTGAGATGGCTGGAGTCGCGGGAATACGCATTCGTTCTTTACGAAGAATCCGATGTGGTTCATCGGTTGGCGGCTTTGGTTCAGTCTACCCAAGCGGAATAGTATGGGCTTCCATTGTGTCGTGTGCATGCTATTCATCCACGCATGCAACGCGTGGCTGTGCAGCATTAAGAGTGTGCTAGCAATGGGCTTTGGTAAATTGCGATGATTGCGGTGATTGCGAACGGCAATCCCGTTTTTCTCATCAACCAATTACCTTCGGAATGCCGATAGATCGAAGGATCCGTGCCTATTTGCGTCGTGGATCGCATGGCGAGCTAGGCTTTCCGTGTGGATCCCATGCGGTCATTCATTGTGAACAAGGTTGGGAGAGATGCGGCAATCGCTCGGAATTCGGCTTCCGTATGTTTTCGCGTGTGTGTGCATGCTGTGGTCCTCCTTCGTGGTGGGGACTTCGGAAGTGCGCGCTCAGGCCTGGGCGGCAAAGCTCTTTCAAGAGACGCATCACGATTTTGGAACCGTCAGTCGCAACGCCAAGACCGAGTATGCATTCGTACTCGAAAATTGCTTCGAGGAGGATATACACATATCCTCGGTTCGCAGTAGCTGCGGCTGCACGACCCCGATCGTCGCCAAAAACACAATCAAGTCTTGGGAGAAGGGACAGATCCTCGCGCAGTTCAACACCCGATCGTTTATCGGTACCAAAACTGCCATGATCACGGTCGTGATCGATCGCCCCTATTACGCAGAGGTGCAGCTCACGGTCGGAGGGACGATTCGATCGGACGTGGTCGTCGAGCCGGGAGAGATCAAGTTTGGAGATGTGGAAGTCGGAACGTCCAAAACCATCGATCTGAAAATTTCCTATGCGGGTCGGCGCGATTGGAAAATCGTTGATGTTCGAGGTAATTCCGAGGTGCTCGAAGTCCGGCTGGATGATCCAGGTCGTCAATCGAATCTAGTTACGTACCAGATGCATATCCGTCTCAGGGACGATGTTCCTATCGGGAACTTCATGGATGAAATATTCGTGGTTACTGATGATCCCAACGAACGGGACAATCAATTCACGCTGCCAGTCACAGCCCGTGTCCGCCCCCCTGTCACCGTGACTCCTGAGGCGATTGCGATCGGGGATATCCACAGTGGTGAATCGCGGCAATACCGAGTGATCGTCAAAGCGAAAAAGCCATTTTCGATCGCGTCGATTGCATGCGAAGATGAGCGATTTGCATTCACACCGACCAATGGCGAAAAGACCGCACACGTCATCCCGTTTACGTTCAAGGGGCAATTGAGCGAAGGAGAAAAGCCCGCGTCGGTCCATCAGCGAGTTCGCTTCGTGACCAGTCTTGGGGAAGAGGTGGAAGCGACGGTGACTGCCCGTTTGGTGCACTAGTCGAACGGCTGTGGCGCGTTCGATGACGCACAAACGGATCGCGAGGCCAGTTTGGCGACTAAGGTTGATGACAGGCAAGGATGCCTATCCCACAATGGAAACACTCTTTGCAGAGTGTCAGGCAGCTACTTTTGTACAGCAATGGAACGTGCCTGATCGTCGAGTTCGCGAGCGACGGCTGTTGCTTGTTCGACCGGTAAACCAGCGCCGATGCCAGGCCGCGTGTGGCGTGTAGAAGATAACCACGCGAGTTTGAGAGTTTGTTGTTTCTTTTCCAGCAACTCGAGAATCTTTGCTGCGTTGGAATGCGGAGGCTGTCCATGCTCATCCAGCTTGAGTCCCCAAGCGGAAGCTAATGGACCAGCGATGATGGCTTGGCCTGCCGCATCGGGATGAACACCATCTTTGGCGAACGTGAAGTCAGGCTCGCTCTTTCTGCGGCGCAATACTTCGTCCTTCATGGCTTGATGGACGTCGAGAACGATCCATCCATCGTCTCGTCGCTTGAGAAGCCATTGGCTGTAGGCTTCCAGCACGTCGTCGTATTTCTCAAAGGGCTGCGTGTACTCCTGAAGTCCGGCTGGGAGCAGTCGATCGCGAATCGGAAGGGCATCGAAAAAGGCAGGAGTTAAATGGATGATTTTTGCTCCTCGTTTTTCGACCGTTTCGTGAAGCCGCTGGATGCCGCTTCGAAACTTCTCAAATCGTTCTTCAGACAGGGGATAATAGATTGCATCGTTCATCCCATAACATGCGACGACGAGGTCTGGTTTCGTTTGCGTGAGAATGCGTTCGAGTCGTTCATGAAGATCGGGACGTGGAAATTGACCTCCCGCATGTCCTGGTTCGGTTAGGCCCGATACGGTCTCGCTCGGCAAACCGAGATTGATCAGTTCGATTTTCGATTCGGGATGTTCGACCAGAATGGCGGCTTCGATACTGGTGATGTAGCCTCCCGAATGGGTGATGCTATCCCCTAGGAATACGACCCGTTTGGCATCGGGCAAGTGAGCTTGTCCCATCGCGGAAACCGCGATGCATAGAACGGATGAGAGCGCGATGACACTTGCGATCGTGCCGTGAACAGAAATGAGCTTCATGATGATGTGGGAGAGGTGGGATCGGAATTCAATGATGTTTGGTTGAAGCGACGATGTTGCCATGAGTGAAAACAGGCGTTGCCATACGTTAAAGCAGGCAATCCCCGCAGGATTCGCCCTAGCCTGGGAGTTCGAAGGACTCAAACTCGCTATACTCAAAGCGTGTTGAAGAAACCATCATACCAAGGTCATGCTACAAGGTGCTTTATGCGTGCGCGGTCGAGATCGAGACTTTTTCGAGAAATGATGGCGTGGTTGTTTTGTGGCTGGATAGGCTTCTTCGTTACCGAAAGCGCGACGGCGCAAGAGAAACTCTCTGCCCGATCTGGGGCTCCGACTGAAGGAAGTTCAGCAGAAGAAGACCTCGGAGTGCACGGTTACGCCGAGTCGGGTGATGTCAAAATTCATTTCGTTACGCGGGGCGAAGGACCATTGGTCGTCATGATTCATGGCTTTCCGGACTACTGGTATACGTGGCGTCGACAGATACCCGAGTTGTCAAAGATGATGCGTGTCGTCGCCATCGATCAGCGAGGATACAACTGGAGCGACCAACCCAAGGGCGTAGAGAACTATGCTATGCCGAAGTTGGTGGATGACGTCCGCGCCGTGATCGAGCATTTTCATGCGGACAAAGCAATCGTCGTGGGACACGATTGGGGAGGCATGGTGGCATGGAGTTTTGCTATGAAATATCCCGAGATGACCGAGCGGCTGATCGTCTTGAACCTGCCCCATCCTGCCGGATTGCGGCGCGAATTGGCGACCAATCCCGAACAGCAAAAGAACAGTGCCTATGCCAGGTTCTTCCAGCGGGAAGATGCGGCTCTCCTGGTCAAGCCCGACGCGCTCGTGGATTGGGTCAAGGATCCCGAGGCAAAAACCAAGTATCGCGAAGCGTTAACCCGGTCCTCGATGGATGGGATGCTCAACTACTACAAAGCCAATTACCCGCGCGAACCATACGAGAAAGGGGAGGATACCTTTCCCAACATCACTTGTCCGGTTTTACTAATCCACGGACTCAAGGATAAAGCCTTGTTGCCAGGTGCATTGAACGACACGTGGAAGTGGATCGACAAGGATCTGACGTTGGTGACGATTCCCAATGCCGATCACTTCGTCCAGCAAGACGCTTCCGAGATCGTTACACGGACGATGCTTCGCTGGCTACAGCCGTGATCCCAAATTTCTTTCGCGATCCGTTCGAGCAACCAAGAGCCACCTTTATGAGTGTTCTATTTCATCGCCGGAAGGCAGCATGCTTATTTTTGGGCGGGAGTGTTCGCGGGCGGTGCCACTGACGAAACGATTGGTATCGATAAAGTAGCGATAGGGTAGCGAGGTGCCTTGTGTGATTCCAATGCGAGGTGACTTCTGAATTCGGAATTTCGGGCGGGAGACTGGACGCTCGATCCACAAGGAATCGTGGTTGCAAAGATCGATGCCGTTGCAGGCTCGGTCGATGGTGAAGGATTGGCAGAGTTTGCCTGGGCCATTGGTCAGCGAAGGGAAATGCTCGGTGCCTCGCCTCGCCTGCATGGCTTGGATTCCCTGGATGGGTTGCAGTGCGCGAATCAATACGGCCGCACCGCGACCTTCGATTTCTGTGACCACATTCATGCACCAGGAGGCGTGGATGCAATAGACGTAGAGGGTTCCAGGGGGGCCGAACATTGCGCGGTTCTTGTTATTCATTCCACGGGCTGCATGGCAAGCAGGATCATTTCGCCAGAGGTAGCCTTCGACCTCGACGATCCAGCCTGAAAGGAGACCTTCTGCCGTGCGATGGAAGAGTTGCATGCCGAGCAATTGCTTCGCCAACCGAAGTGTGGGTTGCTGGTAGAACGCTCGATCGAGTCGCATGCAGGCACGGCTCAAGGAAACTTCGGAGGGCGTTTTTCGACGAATGCCGTCAGACCTTCGACAGCGGCTTCGGTGCTGCATGCTGTTGCCATCACTGCTGACCCACTTGATAAATGAATCATGATCGACTCCCCGATCATTTCATTAATCAGTCGTTTGGTGAGTTGGATGGCTTCGGCAGCGCCGGTTGCGATATTCTTGGACCATTCGTTGGCGTGTGCCCAGATCAGGTCCGACGGCACGATGCGATGGACCAGTTGCAAGCGATGCGCTTCGGCTGCATCGATCGATTCACCTCCTAAAAGCAAACGAGCCGCAGCGGAGCCACCGCAGCGGAAGGTCAGCAAGGGGGCAACCACGCCAGATACCAAACCGTATTTGGGAGCGGCAGCAGCGAAGGTGGCTTTGGTGCTGGCGAGAACGAGATCTGAGGCCAGGACCAGAGCGAGCCCCAGTCCATAGACAGGGCCATCCACGGCGGTCAGGATCGGCTTAGGAAGCCTCAGCATGGATTCGATCAACTCTTGGATTTCACCGGCGACGTCTTGCCAGATTTCCAGCGCATCGAGATCTTGCGTATTGGCTTGCCATTCCTTGAGGTCGATACCTGAACTGAAGGTTGTGCCGGTCGCGGATAGGATGATGGCGCGTACCGATTTGTCCCGATGGAAATCCGAGAACGCGTCGATCAATTGCCGAATCATCTCCCGAGACAGCGCGTTTTGCGTCGTGGGAGCATCGAGAAGAATCGTGCCGCTTGGGGCGACCTTCTGCAACCGAATCATGATGGGTATCGACTAACGCCCCTGGTATCCAAGTTGCTTTTGAAGGTTCGAGAACCACGCTGGCAAGGTGCGAGCGCTTTCCTGGTTGGCTGCATTCTGCACTCCGGTCGTATTGGGTGCGGTCGCGAAACGAACCAGCAATTCGTCTTCATTGGGAGCAAACGAATTGACTTTGACCACGTAGAAAACTTCCTTTGCAAAATCTGGCACAACGACCGTCTCGTCGGGTAAAGCCCCGAAGACTCGTTCCATGAAGTCGTTGCCGATTGGCTTCAGTCCGTCGACATTGCTGAGTTGGATATCAAAGTTTGCGACCATTGCATTGAGCCATGTGAATGGTGCCGGACGTAGGACTTGGTTTCGATCTGCTTCATTGTCCAAGGATTCGACGAGAGACGAAGCGCCGACGCGTGAGGCGATCTCTTTGGCTTTTGCCTCGGCCAGTTCGGCCGCGCGCTGAACTTGCCAAAGAGCCCGAACGGATTCCTTGGCCGATTCAAAGGATGGGGTCTCGGGGGTCTTGTGATCGACTTTCCAGAAGATGAATTGCGATCCCAAGCCTGTGCTTGTCAGCGGAACAAACGTGTTACCGATGCTGTCTTCGTACGGATCTGGAGCGATCCGAATCAACTGGACGAATTGCAATGTCGGCTGTCGCAGGCCTCGCGAAACAACCGATCGACCGATCCTCATGCTACTGGCGGTGCGCACGTCGACCGGCCCTGTTCGTCCGAATTGGAATCCGAATTTGTCAGCGATTTCTTGAAGGTTGACTGGTTCGGGGGCAACGGCCGTTTTGTCCTTTTCCGCCACAGCGCGATCGTAGGCGCGTCGGTCGACCGAATACAAAACCATCAAATCGCGAATCTCACGAATGGCTTGGTCGAGAACGCGTCGGGCCTGACCGACGGCGGTTTCTCTCGCGATCCCGTCTCGAACTTCTTCAAACGTTTGGATCCGCATGGGCGGAACTTGGGGTTTGGCCTCGTCGGTTGTGAGTGCCGGGGGGTCTTGAATGGTCAAGCCTGGTGCCGGGGTTGGGGATTGCGTGTTCTGAGTCTCTGTCGAGATCGCGACTGCGGGGGGATTCGCTGGGTCGTTTGCAGGAACGGGAGTTGTCGCAGGATCGGTTGCGGATTGTTCGATTGGGGTCGTTGCTGTGGAGGGCGGGTCGACGATGACCGCGTCGGCAACAGGAGGGGTCTTATCGGCGACCGGATCTTGGAAACTCGCTAACTTGATCGCTGGATCCGTTCCGTTTCGTTGATTCCTAGGAAGGAGCAGGGCGGAAGACTGCGAGGAGCCTTCGGCCGGCTTGGGCGCATCGAAATTCACCTTGGCCATGGCGGCGAGATACTCGCGCATGGTCGCCACCGGTTTGCCGTAGTTGTGGCCGCGAACCTTCTCCACCATCGGCGCATGCGACACCCCAAGACCCAG
>JBAWXH010000057.1:0-39674 GCA_037144155.1 Planctomycetota bacterium
ACAAACGATAGTACTCGGCTTGAGAAATAGGATCGAGTTTGTGGTCATGGCATCGAGCGCAGTGAATGGTGATGGCGCAGGTGCTGGTCATCACTTGGGCGACCATATCGTCCAAGTCATCGGCGCGAGCCAATCGCTTGATAACAGGACTAGGAGTTTCGGCCTGTCCGACAAAATCCCAAGGACCCGCTGCCAAAAAACTGGAGGCGATCGTTGCGTCGGCACTATCGGGATACAAAACGTCCCCTGCGATCTGTTGTCGTAGAAACGCGTCGTAGGGCATATCGGCATTGAGAGCATCGATCACCCAATCGCGATACCGCCAAGCATGATCCCGGCGTTGATCCCGTTCGAAGCCATGGGTGTCGGCATAATGGGCGATGTCGAGCCAATGACGAGCCCATCTTTCTCCATACGCGGGAGAGGCCAGCAACGAATCGATCAATCGTTCCCATGCGTCCGGCGCATCGTCCTTCTCAAACGCATCGACCGCATCGGGCGAAGGAGGGAGCCCCAATAAATCGAAGTACGCGCGGCGGATCCTTTGTTGCCTGGAAGCCGGAGGCTGAGGACTCAATCCCTGTTTCACCAACTCCGTATCGACGAAGGAATCGATGGGTTGAAGTGGATGGGCGAACTTCGGCTCGTCGGAAGCATCGGAAGAAGCAATTGCATGCGTCGAGGTCGGCGGAATGGCGGACACAATCCATGGTTGCCAAGCCCAATGATCGAGCCGTGAATCGCGCGCGGCATCGACGTTGGGCCAGGGAGCCCCAGCATCGATCCAATCTCGCAACACCCGCTGATCCGACTCGGATAGAGCGATGCCTGTGGGTGGCATGCGGGAATCGGGATCATCGGCTGCGACCCGTGCGAGGAGCAAACTGTCGACGGAACGACCGGGGACCAAGGATTGTCCCGATTCTCCTCCCGACAACAGGAAGCTGTGTTGATCCAGTCGCAAGGACGCTTGCTGGCGCTCGGGGCCATGGCAAGCGACACAGCGCTGGAGCAGAATCTGCCGCGCTCGAATGGCCAAACCATCAGGGGACGCGATATGGTCTTGTGCGTTCAGGCGCTCGCTCAAGAGAGCGGAGAACACCACGAGCACTTGGAGCCACATCGAATATGTCTTCCACAACACGATTCGACGAGACTCGAAACGATGTCGAAGCGGGAAGGATTCCGATTTGGAGGGGGGAGCCGAGCACATGATGGCGGGAGGAGGGGTAAGTGCAAATGCTGGCAAACCGTGCAGGTAATTTGCGTTAAGTATACAGGGCGGGTTAGAGGGATTGAATTCTTGGTACCGCTTATTTCGATCTTAGCCATGCCGACACGAATCGAGATTCGGTGGATCCGGCCTGTCACTACAAGGATCAAGTCATGAAACGCGGAATATTTTCATTTGCTCTACTCGCCTTGTCCATCGTTGGATCCACAGGCTGCGGTGTTCTGCATCACGAGCGCGGTACTCTCGGCCTGCATGGCTGGGGAGCACAGCATCAAGCATGCCGGACTTGCAATACCCCCATCGGATGTCGACCCTGCCGCGTAGGCTGGCAGCGTGGCGGAACCGATTACGGGGCACACTTGGCACACAGCGGTGCTCACTGGGGAGCCGGTGGTGGTCACTTTGCCGGTGGAGCAGGAGCCGGTGGTGGTCTACTAGGCCACGGACATGGCGGAGCGCCACTAAGCAAAGAGGCATACCAAGCCGACGATCAAGTCGGTTCGGGCGTTGCCGGGCCAACGGTTGCCTATCCATACTATACGACGCGCGGACCTCGCGATTTCTTCCTGAACAATCCGCCGAGCATCGGCCGATAGTTTTTAAAAGTACCCTAGCGGGTTTCTGAAACCCGCATTAGGTCACGTGATATGGACGCGTTCTGAGACCGCGTCGCGCCGAGCAATTCCCGCACTCGGCGCGGCGTGGTGCGTTTGCATCACGGTAGCCTCGGCAGCAGCGCACTACGAGTGGACGAGTTTCTTGAACTCGCTGGTCAATTGCGTTGTGATGGGACCGACGGCGCCGGTTCCAATGGTTCGGCCATCGATGGAAATAACGGGGATGACTTCGGCCGCACTCCCGGTCAAGAAGCACTCGTCGGCGGTTAGCAAGTCATGCCGAGTCATCGTCTCTTCTCGGGACGTTAAGTGCAGGCTCTTTGTTAAATCAAGAATGGCATTTCGTGTAATGCCTTCAAGGATCCCAGCATCTTTGGGCGGCGTCAGAACCACGCCTCGCTTGACAATGAAGATATTATCTCCGGTGCACTCGGCCACTTCGCCTTTGTGGTTCAGCATCACCGCTTCCACGCAACCGGCTTGCAGGCCTTCGATCTTGGCCATGATGTTGTTGAGGTAGTTGAGAGATTTGATGCGCGGGCTAAGGGCGGCGGGATGGTTTCGAATGGTCGAAGCCGTGATGATTTTGAGCCCTTTCTCGTAAAACTCGGCCGGATAGAGAGCGATGTGATCCGCGATAATGATGACTTGGGGGTCCGAGGTCCGGTTCGGATCGAGCCCCAGCGACCCAGATCCACGCGTCACGACCAAGCGAATGTAGGCTTCGCGGAGTTGGTTTCGAGCCAACGTATCGACGACTGCGGCCTCCAACTTCTCCTTGGAAATAGGGATCTCAAGGCAGATAGCCCGCGCCGATTCATACAGCCGATCGGTGTGTTCGCGAAGTCGAAAGACTTTACCGGAATAGCTGCGCATTCCTTCAAAGACCCCGTCGCCATAGAGCAAGCCATGGTCATAGACGCTGATCTTGGCGTTTTCTTTGTCGTAGAAGGTGCCGTTGATATAGATTTGCAGCGACATGCGTGGATCCTCGGTGGGCTGAAGGGGCGATGAGCAATGGAAAGTTGGACACGATGGCGAGGCCGGAGGGGGCGAGGCCGGAGGGGGCAAAATGGGTCATCTAGCGAGGACCCACACCGGACACGGTTCGCAGCCAGTGGGTTCGATCGAAGGTCCTATCACCCTTTGCATCGCGGTTCTATTCGAGCGATTTGCCTCCGTAGCGTAACACAGGAAGCTTGAGTTCCATAGTGTCGCTGGGATGTTCTTTGGATGGGTGGCGAAGACCGCATCTTTGGTCGTTCCCCAAGGAAGGACGGGTCTCGTTCGCCGGTGGGAATCAGGCTATGATGGACGGGATCGTGTCCACCCTTCCAATGTTGCGCACTCCCCAGTAATCCAACCTATGTCCGACGAAAATTCGCCAGAGAAAAGTCGCCCCGTTTACCGCCGAGTCATCCTGAAATTGAGCGGTGAAAGTTTGGCTCATACCGGCGAACGGGGAATCAGCATGGACGAAGTCACGACCATCGCCCGGCAGATCAAGACCGCGCACGATCTCGGCTGTCAGGTGGCGGTCGTGGTCGGGGGAGGAAATATCTTGCGTGGAGCTCAATTCAAAGGCTCCAGCGGCGAAATGATTCAGGAAGCTACTGCACATTACATGGGGATGTTGGCAACGGTCATCAACGCACTTGCCTTGCAAGACGCTCTCGAGTCGTTCGGCTGCCAAACTCGGGTGATGTCGGCCATCAAGATGGATGGAGTGGCCGAACCCTTCATTCGCAGGCGTGCCATTCGTCATCTAGAAAAGCGGCGTATTGTCATTTTAGCCGCTGGCACCGGTGCCCCCTTCGTCACCACCGACACATGCGCTGCCAACCGAGGTTTGGAGTTGGATGCGGATATCGTCTTGAAGGCAACGCGGGTCGATGGTGTATACAGTGATGATCCTGAAAAAAACCCACATGCCATTCTTTACCGCGAATTGGATTACGACACGGTCATCGAAAAGAACCTCAAAGTGATGGATTCGACCGCGATCGCTCAATGCCGGACCCACAAACTTCCGATCTTGGTCTTCAATTTCAAGAAGGAAGGAAATATTGTGAAAGCAGTCAGTGGCCAAAAGGTCGGGACTCGGATCAGCCCACGCAATGCGTCGGGCGAACGGATCCTGATCGACGCCACCTGATTCTATCCCTCGAACTACGACTACCTACTACGGAGTATCACCATGTCGGTTGAAGATATCTTGTTGGACGCTGAGGAACGTATGGAAAAAGCGCTTTCGCACCTCAAGTCCAACCTAGCGGGAATTCGGACGGGCCGCGCCGCCCCTGGCTTGCTCGATTCCGTCAAGGTGACTGTGTACGGATCGCAAACCCCTCTCAAGCAACTGGCTAGCGTCGGTGCGCCGGAACCTCAGCAGCTTGTCATTCGACCGTTCGATACGAGTGTGATCAAGGAAATCGAGAAGGCAATTGTCGCTAGCGAACTGGGGCTCAATCCCCAGAACGATGGGCGCATCATCCGAATCAATATTCCTCCCTTGAGCACCGATACGCGGAAGAAGTTGGTGGCCAGGATCAAGGAGCTTTCCGAAGAAGCCCGTATCTCGATCCGCAACGTCCGCCGCGATGCCAACAAGGCCATCGAGACGGCGGAAAAAGACAAAGTCATCAGCGAAGATGACCGCGATTCTTCGAAAGAAGAAGTGCAAGAGCTGACGAAGAAGTACGAAGAACAGGTCGGCGAATTGTCCAAGGCCCGCGAAACGGATGTCTTGGAGCAGTAAAAGCCCGAGGGCCAATGAGCAATCTTCGCATTCAGAGCCCTAAGCGTCAGCGCCGGGCGGCGGGACGTTGGAACCCAAATCCGCCGATTTCGCTTCCCCGACATCACCTTGAGTCAGCGCACCCGATTGGAATCAACATCCACGACCGCGTGAACCCCTCACCCTCGGTCCCTCTCCCCAAATGGGGCGAGGGATGCAAAGGAAGAAATAGTTTACCCATCAGGATAGATTACCGATCAAGCGAGCTTAGCTGCAACCGAGGCTGTTGCCGCAGTTATGGCATAGGTAGCAGTTGCCGTTTCGAACGGTGACCGACCCGCAGTTATCGCAGGCCGGCGCATCGCTTTGGAAGCGGCTGAACTGGTGCTCGCGAGAATCCTCTTTCGACGATGTCGCCGTGATATTCCAGACGGGTTTGCCGTTGGGAACAGCAAAGCAGGCTTCGGTGTACTTGGCCCTTTCGGATTCCGCGCCATTCCCGTTGACCGGAGTATTCGTCACGTTTGTCGACGGCTTGGACGGGGTGATGTCCTTGGCTTCGTGTCCCGCGACGAGTTCGGCCTTTGCCTTGTGCTCTTCGCGGTAACTGGCCAGGAAGGTCAAGCCGAGCCAACGGAAGATGTAGTCCACCACGCTCTTCGCAATTCGGATATCCGGATTGGTGGTGTGGCCATTGGGTTCGAACCGAGTATGGCTGAACTTGTGAACTAGGACTTCGAGCGGCACACCGTATTGGAGAGCGATCGAGATCGCGGTACCAAAGCTATCCATCAAGCCACCGATGGTGCTCCCTTCCTTTGCCATGGTGATGAAGACTTCACCCGGGCGACCATCGGGATAGAGGCCGACACTGATGTAGCCTTCGTGGCCGGCGATACTGAACTTGTGGGTAACCGAGTGGCGCGTGTCAGGCAACCGTTCGCGTCGAGGTTTGACAACGGCTTTTTCGGCGGCCTTCTCGGCGACGGGAGCCGTGCTAGCTTCTTCCGATTTCTTTCCTTCGGTTTTTGTGGAAAGAGGTTGGCTTTGCTTGGAACCATCACGGTAGATGGCCACGGCTTTGAGGCCGAGTTGCCAGCCCCAGAAATACGCATCGCCAATGTCCTTGACGGTGGTGTCGTGGGGCATGTTGACGGTTTTGCTAATCGCACCCGACAAGAACGGCTGGGCGGCCGCCATCATCTCGACGTGGGCTTGCCATCGAATGCTGCGAGTGCCATTGGCAGGGGTAAACGCACAATCAAAAACTCCCAAATGCCCCTCTTTGATGTGAGGTGCCCCTTCGATCGTATCTCGATCGGAGATGTACTTCTCAATATCGGCAACTTGATTGGGGGAGTAACCCAAATTTCTCAAACCGAGTGGAACGGAGCCGTTGAGGATCTTGAGCATCCCGCCACCGGCAAGCTGCTTGTATTTGACCAAGGCGATATCCGGTTCAATGCCTGTGGTGTCGCAGTCCATCATGAAGCTGATGGTACCCGTCGGAGCCAGCACGGTGGCTTGGGCGTTGCGGAAACCGTTCTTGCGACCGATTTCCAGCACCCGATCCCAGACTTCGCGAGCTGCATCCTTGAGGTGGCTCGGTCCTGAATCCTTGATCTGCTCGACGGCATTACGGTGCATTTGCATGACCCGCATCATCGGTTCGGCGTTTTCTTCGTATTCGGCGAAGGGGCCGACGACTCCAGCCATTTCGGCGCTGGCGAGGTTGGCGGCGCCATGAAGCAGGGCCGTAATGGAACCGCACAGACTGTGGGCTGTCGGAGAATCGTACGGGACGCCACTGGTCATGATCAACGATCCAAGATTGGAGTAACCCAATCCGAGAGGTCGGAACAAGTGACTGTTGTAAGCGATGCGATCGGTCGGATAGGCCGCGTGATCGACCAAGATTTCTTGGGCGATGAAGAAGATCCGACATGCCGCCATGAAGCCATTGCTATCGAATGAACCATCTTCGCGACGGAACTTCATCAAGTTGATGGAGGACAGGTTGCAGGCGGTGTTATCGAGGAACATGTACTCGGAACATGGGTTGCTGGCGTTGATGCGACCGCTGTTCGGGCAGGTATGCCACTTGTTGATGGTCGTATCGTATTGGACGCCTGGATCACCGCAGTGCCATGCGCATTCCGACATGCGATTGAGTACATCACGAGCCTTGTAGGTCGGGGCTTCGGCAGAGCACTTGTCCGAAATCCAACGGGTCTTCCACATCTTGTCATCGCGAACCGCATCCATGAATTCGTCGGTGACACGGACGGACAAGTTCGCATTTTGGAACATGACCGAAGAGTAGGCTTCCCCGTTGAAATTGGATTCGTATCCTTCGCGGATCAACGCGTGGGCTTTTTGCTCTTCCTTCCATTTGCACTCGATGAATTCCATGATATCGGGGTGCCAGACCTTGATGGACTGCATCTTGGCAGCCCGGCGGGTCTTGCCACCGGATTTCACAACGGCCGCGATTTGATCGTAGACTCGCATGAAGGACAGAGGCCCACTCGGCTTGCCACCCCCCGAGAGCTTCTCGTGGCTGGAGCGAATGGTCGATAAATCGGTCCCGGTTCCTGATCCAAACTTGAACAGCATGGCTTCGCTGGTCGCAAGCCGCATGATGTCTTCCATGTTGTCCTCGACGCTTTGAATAAAGCATGCGGAGGCTTGTGGATATTCGTAGGGGTTCTCGGGTTGCTCCAGTTGGCCGGCTTCGACGTTGTATCTCCAATTGCACTTGGTCCCGATGACGTTGTACTGTTGGAACAAACCGACATTGAACCATACCGGCGAGTTGAACGACCCGTATTGATGCAGGCAGAGCCACGTCAGATCGCGATAGAATCGCTCACCGTCCTCGGCCGTGTCGAAATATCCGTCCGCAATTCCCCAGTCGGCAATGGAGCGGGTCACGCGATGGATCAATTGGCGGACCGAGTTCTCTCGTTCCTTGGAATTGGTGGGGTCACCGTAGAAATACTTGCTGACCACCACGTTGGTCGCCAGTTGACTCCAATCGGATGGGATCTCGCAGTTGGTTTGCTCGAAAAGAACCTTGCCGTTTTCGTCCTTGATCGCGGCGCTGCGGACTTCCCAAGCGACCGTCTCGAAGGGGGTTTCCACATGTGTCGGACAAAATCGAGATTCGATTTTTAACCCGCTGCGGTTGCCCCGTGCCTCATGCGTCGTTCGTGTCCGGGTGCGACGCTCATGTCCCATTTCTACGGTTGCCATTCGCTATTGCGACTCCTTGCCTTAGGTGGATGAAAAAGACCAACACAGATAACGAAACGTTTACTAGTCCGTTTTGCGGATAGAAAACCTCCGTGTCCTTGTGCATGGTGAAAAGAAGAGTCCCTGCGACCTTTGGGTTTCGTACCCATTCCGATAAAGCCTCCGACGCAATTCGCAAGCAGCTCTGCCCGATCGCTATGGCAGCGCTTCACGAACGACATGCATACTGTAACTATCGGCACGACCTACTACCTATAGTAGTTTTTTCGGCGTGCTAGCACTACATGTTGCGTCATAGGGGAGCAGTGTATCGAATGGATTCGCGAAGTCAAATTTTGGATTTGACCGCGCGCAACACCCGCTACTGTCAAGGTTTGGGGTTTAGGGAAGAATTTCTCCTTTCCCCCTTTGGACCCCTTCCGACCGTCCATAAACCTCGATCAAATCGCAAGTTAAGAAAATGTGAATGATGGGAGTGACACGTCTGGTCCCGACGCAAAAAAATGAAAAAAGTTTCCGACTGGGTCACCCTTGAGGGGGGAATGCTTCGTTCTGGCGTTCAGACGCAGTGTCCGACGCAATGGCCGTGCTCGTGCTCAGTCCCCATACATCGCGACGGTGCTCGTGCTCGTGCTCGTAATCGAATCGAGGCAACCACGACAGAACACCTATTTGACCACGATCGACTTGGGGTCGATCGCTTTTCGAGGTTGCCTTTTGATCGAAACCATCGCTCATGCTTTTGATACCAAGCGGTCCTTGGAAGGGCTTCTTCGCCATGCCCGCAATGGTTGCGTGCTGGGCAGTCCATTCCGCTAAAGATCGCTTCTGGCAACGGCAAACGAAAATTGAACGATCGAGCGAGGTTTCAAGATATTGCCCGTGGTTCAGCGCTTGAGTGTGCTGCCATGCAAGACGCTATACTTGTCTCTAACGGACTGAAACGAGTTTCGAACTCCAGTCCAAGCTGGTTCGGATCGACGCACTGCTCACTCGGATGGCAAAGAAACTCGATGGTGTTTCGGAACAGCGGAGTGGGAATAACCAAATCGACGATTACGAGCACGAGCACCGTCCCGATGTATCGGGACTGAGCACGAGCACGACGAAGAGCCAAAACAACGGGATTCCGATGGCGGCCACAATCGGCCATTTTTGACTTGCGTCGACTCAGCCCCTTAGCCTCGTTGATCGTCTACTTTCCGGCAGAAGGATAATCTAACCAGATGAAACGATCTGCCTATCTTGAGACAACTGTCATTGGTTACTTGGCAATGCGCAGCAACAGGGACATCCGTGTCGCTGCCAACCAGCTATCGACGCGTGAGTGGTGGGATATCCGTCGACCAGAGTTTGACATCTTCGTTTCGCAGTTTGTCATTGACGAATGTGACCAGGGGGATCCTTCTGCGGCATCTGAGCGTCGCATTTATTTGAAAAATATCCCGGTACTCGATATGAACGACGACGTCGAGGCACTCGCTGAAGTGATTTCGGCGGAGCTTCAGATACCGCCTAAAGCTCGCATCGACGCCTTTCACATTTCCATGGCAGCAATTCATGGTATACAATTCTTGTTAACGTGGAATTGCAAGCACATTGCAAACCCCGAGAACCGTCCGAAAATCGAACGTGCCTGCCGTGATCGAGGAGTAGAGCCTCCGTTGATATGTACGCCGTTCGACTTACTGGAGATAGGTGATGTCTGATCCAATTGTTGACGAGATTCGGTCCACCCGTGAACGACTTGCCATGCTGGCAGGTGGAGACATTCATTCCATTGCCATGGCCGCTCGAGAAAGGCAAAAGCTTTCTGGTACCATAACAGTGACGCGCGCCGTACGGAAACCGGAACCTAGCCGTATTCAACCGTCGAAGCCAAGCGGCGGATCAAGCGTTTCTACAACAAGCACTTCGTCGCCTGCCGCTGGGTGATCAACTCCTTTTCTGGCCTTCACACGATCGGATCTTATCGTCCTAGGGCTTGCTATCGCAAATTTTTATGACTCACGGGACCCTTCGCCATGAACCTAACGGAAACAGGAAATGGGCGCTCAGCTTTAGCTTTTTCGCTGCGTCACTTATTGATCGCAATGTTCTTGTTTTCAATTCCGCTAGGGCTATTTCGCACCTACTGGACTCGCGTCAACAACACGGTTGATGAACGAACGATTGCGTTTTCTGATGCCTCCTTTTCAGACCAAGTTTATCTCATTGCAACAGCAATTTCTGTGACTCTGATCGTAGCGGGAGTTGTCGTATGGATGTTTACTCCCTCGGCTTCTCAGCAGTACAAGGAAGCGATGCGGTTGCACTCCATGATCGTAGCGGCATGGATGTCGACGATATCCTCGACATTGGGCGCGTACCCTCCTGCCATGGCCACCACTACCGGAATCCCGCGATCGACGAGGGTATCGAGCACCAAGCGATCGCGCGATCGGAGTCCATCTTTTGTTAGCCGCAATTTCCCCAAACGATCCCCTTCGTACGGATCTGCCCCTGCCAAATAGATTGCCAAATCGTACGGACCATGCTCCATGACCTGTGCCAAGCCTTGATCCAGCCGATGCAGATATTCGATGTCCCGGGTCCCTTCGAGCAAATCCACATCGAGATGACTGGGGTGTTTGCGGGCTGGAAAATTCTTGGCGCAATGGATCGAAAAGGTGAACACGTCCAAATCGCGTCCCATGATTTCCGCCGTGCCATTCCCTTGATGCACGTCGCAATCGATCACGCAGGCCCGCCCAATCGCTCGCTCGTGCAGCAACGTTCGAACGGTGACGGCTGCATCATTGAAGACGCAATAGCCCTCCCCTGCACCGCGCATCGCGTGGTGCGTCCCACCTGCCAGATTCACAGCGACTCCTTCGCGCATGGCGAACCGAGCGGCTGCCAGGGTCGCGCCCGAACTTCGCTTCGATCGTTCGACCATGGCTTCGGACCATGGAAACCCAATGCGTTTGAGCTCCATCGCGGTCAACGTCCCACGGCATACCCGTTCGACATAGTCCGCGTCATGCGCATGTTGCAACTCTTCCAAACTGGCCGCGGGTGGCTCCAGAAAAATATCGGTGGCGTGGACCGGCGAGGCGACCAATCGATCGCGCAATCGACGGTACTTGGTCATCGGAAACCGATGTCCGTCCGGCAATGGCAACACAAAACGATCAGTAAAAAACAGTTTCACAGTCGCAAAGGTCCAGGCGGAATTTCCAAAAGAACATGTCCCAAGGGAACATATCTTAGCGCGGCAACAAGACCAGAGTGGCTACCAAACTTTTGAAAAGGGGTAGTTGTTAAAAAATCTTCGGTCGCAATTTTTGGAGTTGCGCTATTTTGGCGTCTCTCGTACTCGTACTCGTACTCAATGAAATGGTACTCGTACTCGTACTCGATGCGGTATCTTCGAGTACGAGTACCGCTAACGCGGAGTACGAGTACGAAAAATCAGGAAAACGGCGGATTGGAACTCCGAGAGGCTCGAATGGCGCAACTTCAAAAGTCGCAATCGCGACTCGACCGAGGAGTCGCATCCGTTTCCCGCTACCGGACCGTGAGTCCTTCGTTGCGGCTTTGGATCCAATTTCGAATCTCCGGCAAACGCCCGTAGGCATAGGCCATGAGGGCGATGGGATGGATCGTCGGCTTATCGACCCCCTGCTCCATTTGCAGTTTGCACGATGAGCATTCGGTGCTTCCCACTTGTGCATAGGTCTCCTTCATCGAACCGATCAAACCCCAGCCGACGCGCAAGGAGGTTCGGTAGTTCTGTCGCTTGAGTCCATACGTCCCTGCCATCCCCGAGCAACCGCGATCGGCATGAAGCACGGTCAGTCCGGGAATCAAGCTGAGCAATCGCAGTCCTGAGTGATCCGGGTCGAGGGCGCGCAGATGGCACGGAGTGTGATACATGATCGACATTGTCAGTGGACGAAAATCTAACTCCAGTTGATTGCTGCTGTGCAGCGCCCAAAGATACTGGCCGGCTTCCTGCGTGTTGGCAGCCACCAAGCGAGTGTCTTCGTTGTCCACAAGCAGTGGATATTCGTGAGTCAAACACAGGGCTGCGGTCGGCTCCGTCGTGACAATGGTGTAGCCTTGACGGACCGCTTCTGCGAGGAGTCTTATCTGAGGTGCAATGAGTTTACGAACTCGGTCTATATCCCCGAGCGCGATCTTGGTCATCCACGTCACGGTTTGCCAGGAAGGAACGAAGACCTCGACCTTTTGGTGCTGCATGACTTGCACGAGGGCCTTGGCAACCAACGGATTGTGCCAATTGGCATATTGATCGACCAGATACAAGATTTTGCGGCCCGAACTGCGATTGGAGCGGTTCAGTCGATTTCGAGCGGCCCATTTTAGAAAGGACTGGTGGGCAACCTTCGGCAACCTACGACCGAGTGCGATGCCGGTCGTTTTCTCAAATATCCAACGGGTGGAACGGCTTTCCATCGCCCAATTGGCAAGCCTCGGAAAACGGCTTGCGAATGTCGCGAGCAAGTCCAATCGGGACAAGATCCGATCGGACAAACTCAATCCGTGCATGGCGGTGTGCTGCGCTTTGAGCTCGACCATCATGCGCGGCACATCCACCGATGCGGGGCAATCGATTCGGCATTGATGGCAGTGCACACATAAATCGGCGATCTCTCGCATCTCATCGCTTTCCATATGGCGTATTGGGATGCGACTTGAAAGAAGCCCGCGAACGAGATTGGCTTTCGCCCGCGGTGAAGCTTCTTCGGCTTTGGAATGTCGAAAGATGGGGCACATGCGTTCCGAAGGAGTGCTCGATCGGCAGCGTCCACATCCGTTGCATGATTGGGCCGTCGCATCCAACGATGTGGAGCCTTCCCACTTGAGAATCGGGAGAAATGTCGAGTTCGGCTTGGGAACTTGTCCGTCGAAGTCAGAGACGGCTGGAACCGGATCCGATGGGGTCGGGTTTGCTTTCGCTCGTCGGCCACGCCGGTCGGTAGAACGCATCTCTGTCCCGATAGTGAGGCTCGAGAAGGGACGCAAGTTGTCGGTCGGTTTGGGTGGGGCGTCGGTGATCAGCTTGCCAGGGTTCAAAATTCCTTTGGGATCAAACAGTTCCTTGATTCTCCGGCAGATCGGATAGAGATCGCCCAGTTGTTGCCGGAGGTACATACTCCGGCTGAGGCCTACGGCTTGTTCCCCAGAAATCACGCCACGAAACTCGATGACCTTTTCGAACAATCGATCGGCGATGCGTTGCAGTTTTCCGACATCCTCGGCGGAATGAGGATCCAGGAAAGGTCGGATCTGCAGGTGGCCTTGGGCTGCGTGTGCAAAGAGCGTGGCCGTTACCCTTTCGTTCTTGAGCACATTCTGCATTTCGACCAGAAACTCTGGCATGCGATCGGGAGGAATGGAAATGTCATCGATAAAGGGCAATGGTTTCTGCGTGCCACCGAGACGAACCAAGCGGGGCACGATGCGACGGCTCAGCTTCCAAATGAAATCCCGTTCGTTGTCGTCGACGATGATCCGGGATTGCTGGGTCGATGGCGCCTTGCGGACGATGCGCTGGACCAAGCTGGTTAGGCGCTGCCGTATTTCGACCGCATCCGCTCCTTGTTGCTCGATGAGGAGCAAAGCTTCTGCACCGCGCGGCAGCATGGCTTCGTAGCGAGGATCCAGTTCGCGGGCAATTTCGATCAGTCGTCGGTCCATTAAATCGCATGCCGCGACTTGGTCTCGCCTCGCTTCAATCGCTGCCCGCGCCGCCAGTTCGAGCTTTTCAAAAAACAGTAAGACCACACCTCGTGCAGCCGGGATGGGTTCAACCTTTAAGGTGATCTCGGTCAAGACAGCCAGTGTCCCTTCGGCTCCCGCTTGCAACCGAGCCAAGTCCACGGTGTTGGCTTCACAAGCCGCTTCCAATCGATAGCCGCAGCCTCGAGCCACGCCGCGCCAAGGTGGGGATTTGATCAATGTTCGACTGGTCCAGAGCAACTGCCCAATCTCCGAGGCCAAGTAATCGAGCCGCGGGCTTCCTGTGTTGGGGTTTTGCCAAGGTGTCTTACGGAGTGAGACCGGCTCACCATCGGCCAGCACCGCTTGGGCTGCGACCAAGGCTCCACCTGCGGTCCCATACTTCAAAAAGTGGCTCCCGAGCGCGTCGATGGCCACCAGGCTGCCGACGGTCGTGACGGACCGCGTCGGTGGATCGATTCCTAGAACCAAGCCTTTCTCGCTCAGTTCTCGGTTCAGATCCGCCAATGCGATGCCGGGTTGAACACGCACCGTGAGGGCATCTCGATTGATCGAAATCATGCGTCGCATGAAGCGCGAGAAATCGAGCACGATGCCAGGCCCCAACGATTGACCTGCCAGGCCGGTTCCACCTCCGCGAGGGAAGACGGGAAGCGAGTTTTCGGCAGCGTATTTCAAGCATTGCGAGACATCCCGTTCATGCCTCGGGCGCACGACCGCCAATGGCGAGATCTCATACAAGCTCGCATCGCTGGCGTACAGTTGCGTGATCAGGGGGTGGCAATGGACTTCCCCCTCGAGGATCCCCCGTAAATCGGCTTGCACCCTGGTTTGTTCAGCATCCATGATGCGTCGCGACCTCGTGCAACAGGACACAGAAACCGCTCTGTGATCCCCGCTTTGATACGCTTCCCCGACTGGTCAAATCGACGATTTGGCCAGTCATCCATTCATCAGCCGATTCTCCCCTGGATCGCCCGCTGGCAGACAGGGACCGAATCGCTGGGCGAACTGAGATCGCCGTGAAACGAGAGGGACCGTCAGTCGACTTGAGGTGACCAAGGGATGGAGCGATCAGAGGGGACTCGATAGGAATAGGGGGGGATGGGAACTAGGAAGAAGTCTTTCCGCGCTGAGCAGCCTGGACTTTGCTATTCCTAATACTGTACCCGAAATAGATCACAAATCCGATGAGAAGCCAGACAAACAGTCGGGCCCAGTTCTCTTTCCCAAGACCAAAAATCATCGCGCCGCACACGAAAACAGCCAGCAAAGGAACGAAGGGTACCAGCGGCGTTCGGAAAGGCCTCGGCACGTCCGGATCGGTTCGACGCATGATGATGATGCCGATGGAAACGAGTGCAAAGGCGAACAAAGTACCGATGCTAGTCATGTCACCCACCACGGTGTCCGGCACGAACGCAGCGAACAGCGATACGAAAACAAAAAATAGCCAATTGGACTTCCAAGGAGTGGAGTATTGCGGGTGCAGTTCCGAAAAGATCTTGGGGACCAAGCCATCGCGCGCCATCGAGTAGAAGACACGGCTTTGCCCTAGGAGCATGACCAGAATCACCGAGGAAAAACCGAACAAGATCGCTACTGTAATGAAATTGCTAAGAGCACCGTAACCCGTCATGTAGTGCTCGATGGCATAGGCTACGGATGCTTCCTTCCCTTTGTTCTCGTCCCGGAAATCGGTGTAAGGGGCGATCCCCGTCAACACCCAACTAAACAGGATGTACAAGATCGTGCAGATGACCAAGGAACCAAGAATGCCGATCGGCATGTCTCGCTTGGGGTTCTTCGTCTCCTGAGCCACAGTAGAAACTGCATCGAATCCGATGAAGGCAAAAAACACGACCCCCGCGCCACCTAGGATTCCCCAAATACCTCCAAAGGCATGATCGACGCCAAAGTCATCGGTGTAGTCGGAGACAGGAGGAATGAATGGGGTGTGGTTTGCTGGGTTGATGAATTGCCAGCCCATCGCGATGAAGAGCAGAACGATTAAAACCTTGACCGACACCACGATCGCGTTGAACATTGCCGATTCTTTGATCCCTCGGACGAGGACCAGTGTCAGTAACAACAGAATGAACACGGCAGGAAGATTGATGATGCCACTAACACCTAGTTCCTTGGAGGTCTCAAACGGTGAATGGCAGAATTGGTACGGTATGACGTAGCCAGGACCGATGAAGTTTGCAATGAGCTTGTTCAAGTATTGGGACCACGCGATGGCGACGGTGGCTGCACCGAGTGCATATTCGAGTACCAAGTCCCATCCAATGATCCATGCAAAGAGTTCGCCCATGGTGGCGTAGGAGTAGGTGTAGGCGCTTCCGGAGACAGGGGTCATGGCCGAGAATTCGGCATAGCACATCCCTGCCAAAGCGCATCCAACGGCTGCCACAATAAAGCTCAGGGTCACGCTGGGGCCGGCATGTTGCGCGGCTGCTGCTGCGGTGCGCACAAAAAGCCCGGCGCCGATAATTGCACCGATTCCGAGCAGGACTAGGTTGACGGCACCGAGATGCCGTTTCAGAGTTCCTTCCCCTTCCGCGTTGGCCTCCGCATGGAGATCCGCCATGGACTTGCGAGCGAATAAATTCATTTTCGGTTTCTTTCCATACCTTCCTTAGGAACGCGCGGGAGGGATTTGCATTCCGGGTTCATGAACACGAGAGACGCCGCGAGAACGGGATGTGCTCGGCCTCTCGATCTGGATTTTGAACGATTAGTTTAATTCAACGAAACAACGGATGGTTGAGAATCTGGGGGTTCCGTTTAGGATTCAGGACGAACCGGTTTTACGGCGAGTGAGGATGGACGGCCTGGGCAGTCTTTTCCGTAGGGGTTGCGAGGTCATGCCGATGTCGTTCGCAACACGGGGATGACGTATGGACCCTCGGGGATAATCGCGACCACTTTGTCCCCGGATTCCGAGACGCTCTGGGCGATGGCCTCTTCGATCGAATCGATCATATCGACGCAGGTCAGGTCGCGATCGTTGCCAACGATCCCCTCGCTGTACAAGGAAACCTTGCCGATGTTCAGCGGCCGAAGGAGCATATGGGTTTGCCAGCCGTCGATATCGGCCAAAGGCATGCCTCGAATGCGTTGCAGGAAGCGGTCGGCACCTAGCTGTTTCAAATGCGATTGAGATTCGCGATACTCGGGGGAGCCGAGACCTTCTTCGCAGCGACTGGCGATGATCATCCGGCCACCCTCGGCCATGATCTGCAGAGGTGCCACCATCCCTTTCACCGTTTGATAGTAGGTCTTGTCCAAGGGATATCCGGCGGCGCTGGTCACCAAGGTGGCGAATTTCCGATCGAAGGGGACCTCGGCATATTTTCGGACAAAGTCGACACTCTGAAGATGGCTGGCCACGCATTCACCAAAATTCACGAAGCTCGTTCGCCTCGCTTCATCGATGATCGTATTCACGGCATAGGTGGGCCCAAGGAGTTTGAGTATTTCCAATTGCCCTCGGTGCAATGGGTTGTTGATGAGGTTTGTGTTGCATGCAAACGGATCGGCCATGAACTGAAAGTTGTGAAACGTTCGAATGGTCACTTCCCCGGCCACCCCAGGCGCGACCACTTTACGCCCCCCGGAATAACCAGCCATGAAGTGAGGCTCGACCAAACCCACCACGATGCGCAGGTCGGCATCGACCAAATGCCTATTGAGAATCACGGGGATTCCATCGCTGGAGGTCGTACCTAAATCCACCATCCACGCGTTGTCGCGGGCGTAGTGATTTTCGATTCGGATGTGGTCAAAGATCCAATCGTCCCCCACGACTTCGAGCATTTCCTTCCCAAGATTGGGGCGATGCAAGCCGGTTGCGATCAGGATCGTGATTTGATCGTTGCGAATACCGGCTTGGTTCAGTTCGCCAACCAACCCTTTCAAGATGGGTCCGTTCGGGACCGGGCGCGTGATATCGCAGATAACGATGCAGACCCGTTTCGCGTGCTGCGCTATTTCGACAAGTGGAGGGGATCCGACTCCATTCTTGAGGGCAGCGTCAATGGCCGATGCCACATCGGTTAAGACGGGCATGGCTGGCTTGCGAATAATCGTCGGCTCGCAGCCCTTCGGAAGACGTAGTTTCAGTTCGCCTTTGCCATATCGAATCTCTATGGTCTCGGCCATCGATACACTCCCAGAGGATAAACGGATTGGAGGGCGTTTCGTACGTAGCTGATCGGCGATCGCCACGAATCCATACGGAAGATGATAGCGAACGATGACGTCGCGTCCCAGGGTCGCAGGATCCAGCCACCGCGCAAGCGATGAAGTTGCGCTATTTTGGCTTTATCTCGTACTCGTACTCAATGAAATGGTACTCGTACTCGTACTCGATCTCGTAATCAATGCGGTATCTTCGAGTACGAGTACGAGTACCGCTAACGCTGAGTACGAGTACGAAAAACCCAGGGATATTAAGGATTTTGGCACCGAGTGATTCGAAACGCGCAACATCAAAACGCGCATGCGTTTTTGCGAGCCCCTAGCTCGAAGACTGGGTCAACCCAATTCCATATTGCAAAGCATGAGGGATTCCAGCCAATCGCGCCATTGTCGCATGGAAACACTATCCATGACCGGTTCCCCCAAAGGAGGTATTGCCAGTTGTTTGTTTCCCGCCAGCCACGTGAGGCTGGCATCCCAAAGTCCGCTCGGAGCGACTTCGACCCGTAATTGAATGGGGTCCGCCGTGGTTCTCCCTTCAAAACATGTTTGCAAATCGATCTTGGATAGTCGACTCCAGGTGGACGAGCCGAGTCGCGTCCCTTCCACAAATTGGAGAACCGGCTGTTGTTTTCCTTCCTTGCTAAAGCGAAGGGTTCGGCTGACTTGATAACCAGCCGGAGTGTCTCTCGGGATTAGGATTTTCGGTGGATGCTGGTTACCGACTTCTTCCTGAACGATCATTCCCAAATCGTACGTCGTCGCCCCGTTGGCAGCAGGCGCCATTGTATCGACCGGTGGCATCAAGTACCGGGCTTGGATCGCTGCCCCTCGCGCTAAATCCGCAGATCCCATGGGTACCACGTTGGCTGAGGCGCTAACCAGTTTTTTCAATCGCTGTTGGATGGTGGGAAACCATCGGACATCGCCGATGAGCAACAGCGTATCGATGGTATCGGCGGGGATGTTGGCTCGCTGAATCACTTCTTTGGCAAAGGTCTCACAATCCCCTTCCAGGTCACCAACCCATTCCGCGATTCGATTCCGATCCAACGCATTCTCAAATCGGCCCTTGGGCAGCTCCACGGCAAAGGGTACGACCACCTGATGTTGCAAGCGTTCAATGGCTCGTTCCATGGTGCGTTGCAACTGGGACGCGAGATTGATGTTCTCGCGAGCGCTGATGCCAAACTGGGTTTCAATCAATCCAGCTAAGCGTTTGGTGGCGCGATCGCACCATCGCATCATGCCCCGTTTCCAGTCGCCCGCGAGTGCCAGCGTCTGCGTCCGTTGGGTGTCGACACGAACGATAGCAGCTTCGCATGCCGATCCGCTGAGCATGACCACCAGCATATTTTTTTGATAATCGTGTTTCCCTTTGGCGACCGCCAAACGGGATTCGATTTCGACGTGGGCAAGAGCTGCAGCCAGCGGCTTGTCGAGCAGTTGCAAGACTTCGATCCCGGCGATGACGCACGCTGTTCGTGTGCTGATACGGTGCATTTGATCGTAGCAACCAGGGACCGTGATCACGGCATGCGATGCGTTGGGTTCTTTGACGCGCGCTGCGACGGTCAATTGTCGAATGACGCTGGCGACCAACACTTCGGGAGGCACTCTCCGGTTGCCAAAAGGGCGTTCCAGAAACGGCAAACCATACCATCGTTGGAGAGCATAAAAAATCTGTTCGGGATGTTGAACTCGCTTGGCAGCCGCAGTCGAGCCGATCGATATTTGTTCCTCGTCGCTGAAGAGCATGTTTCGGATTTTGCAGGAATCCCCTTCCAAGGGCACTTCTTCGACTTTAAATTCCGAATTGATATAACTGACGCGGGAATGAATCATCCCAAGATCGATGCCGATCGGTGCATAGCTGCGTGGCAAGGTCGACGTGGACTGACCGAGACTGGTAGGGCGTTCTCGTACCAAGCTCGGTAGGGCTGCATTCTTTGAAGTCGATGCCCCGGCCGCCGGATTGCGTTCGATCAAACCAAGGGAATACATTTTTTCCAAGAGTTCATGGGCCGATTGGCAGCGATCGCGGAGATCTTTGGCGACGAGCGATTGAAAAACCGAATCGAGTCGCAGGTCGATATCGCTGCGGACTTCGTAGAGTGCGGGTGGTTTGCGATTGAGTTGCGCTAGCGCGGTTTGAACAGCCTCCCCAGTGAACATGGGGCGGCCAGTCAGCAAATAAAAGATGGTCGCTCCTAGCGAATAGAGATCGCTGCGGTGATCGGCCAGCTCCGGTGTATTGATTTGTTCGGGCGACATGAACTCGACGGTGCCCACCAGTTGGCTGTTGCTGTTGTCGAGCCTCTTTTCCATATCGCGTAAGACGGCTAGACCGAAGTCAAGGATTTTCAGGGTCCCTTGGTGCGTGAGCATCATGTTCCCGGGCTTGATGTCTCGATGGACGATTCCCCGTGAATGGGCGTAATCGAGCGCAGCCGCAGCCTGCTTCAGAAAGCTCATCACTTCGGAGGTTCCCATCGGACCATGGGTTTGGATGCGATGCGCTAGCGATTCCCCTTGGATCAGTTCCATCACGAGGTAGTGGACTTTGTTGGTCCGTGTTGGATGGCAACCGGCATCAAAGGCTGCCACGATGTTCGGATGCATCAATCGGGCTTGCGCTCGTACTTCGGCGTAAAATCGCTCGACTGCAATTGGGTCGTTGGAAAAACGCTCTGGCAAGATTTTGAGCGCCACCTCGCGGTCCATCGTGCGATGGCGGGCTCGGAAGACCTGTCCCATCCCCCCTGCACCGATCTTATCCAGAATCAAGTATTCGCCGAGGATGGGGCCTTCTTCCCCTGGCTTCTGGGAATCCAAAATAGGGGCAAGATCAAAGTCAGTTTCGTCCGGATGTTGGGGATTCTTCGTCGAATCATCGAGATGAAAGGCGCGCGTTACCTGATGGGGGGTGCCTTTGTGTTTGGGGAGATCAGGCTCTTTGGTCATGCGAATCTAGATAGGTCTGCGAACGAGTGGCCGTCGGAGAAAATGCTTGGGACTTGCGGTTCGCTGTCAGAGCATAGAATAGTCTCCATCCTAGGAATCGGTCTATGTGATCGGTGCTCGTTCTTGCTCCAGTTTCTAAAAAAGAGCCGTTAGGCATGCCCGAACCCCCCATTCTCGACTTGGCTCATGTCTACGTAGTTCGGGGTACGACGACCATTGTCAACGATTTGTCATTGCGGGTCGTCAATGGACAACACACCGCGATTCTAGGACCGAATGGTTCTGGCAAATCCACTCTGCTCAAACTGCTCCTGCGTACTATCTATCCCTCCGTGGTCCTCGGCCAGGCAGGTGAGGTGCGGTTGTTCGGCGAAACGGAATGGAACGTTTGGGATCTTCGCACCAAACTAGGGTTTGTCAGTGGCGAAGTCGATCACCACTTCATGACAGGACGAGCGGGCCGATTGACGGCAGAGCAAGCCGCATTGACCGGTTTTTTTTCTTCGGAGCTCGAGCCGGATGAGTCCCATGTGACGCCTGCTATGCGAGATCGCGCAATGCAAGCCCTCGATTGGATGGGGATGACGGATATGGCACAACGTCCACTGCTGCACATGTCCACGGGGGAACGGCGGCGCGTTCTGCTCGCGCGAGCCATGGTTCATCATCCGGTGGCACTGGTGCTTGATGAACCGACTGCCGGACTGGATCTCAAAGCCCAGGATCAACTGCTTCGGCACCTTGATCGGTTGTCGCAAGTCGGTACGACACTGATCTTGGTCACCCATCACATGGATGAAATCCTACCCTGCATCCAGCGAACGGTTCTACTGGGCGCGGGTCGGATTCGCTTCGATGGATCGACACACTGCGCGCTGGATCCCGTGCGGTTGTCGGAACTCTTTGAATGCGAGTTGCATGTCGCTCAGGCAACCTCCGGTTTTTGGCGCGTGGAGATGCGATAAATGAACAATGGGCAAAGGCTTTCGCCTCTACCCACTGTTTTTTGAAAGAGTGACTCTTGTCGGTTGAACTACGGCATCCGTCTTGTCATCGCGGTTGAGGCAGTGGCGGAAGCGGTAGGATCGGGCCGTTGGACACCGGTCCGCGATCGGGTTGAGATGTCAATCCCGAGCTTGGACTACCAACACCGGTATTCACTGGTTCCACCATTTCGGTTGGCGTCGATGGATCGGTCGAGGGCATATTGCTCCCAGGAAGATTCGCTCCATTGACCCCTGGAAGAGCGTTCGAATAAGCCCCCACGCTGGAAG
Organism: Planctomycetota bacterium; assembly: GCA_037144155.1. Lineage (GTDB taxonomy): Bacteria > Planctomycetota > Planctomycetia > Pirellulales > Pirellulaceae > JBKCUI01. The sequence continues at coordinate 22,036 of JBAWXH010000057.1, forward strand.
GATCAAATCCTCCTGCGCTGATGCGATTGCGAACGGTAACCTCTTCGGGATTGTCTCTTGGTGTGAAGTGGCGTCCGCGTTGGTAGGCGCCATTGAGCATGCCCCCTGTCAGCGGTTCTTCGCTCAAGCCGACTTGGTTGTACGTCAAGAGCGATCCCTTCTCACGATGGAAATCCCGAATCGACAGGTTGTAATCGACCAGCGAACGGAAGAATGCGCTCGTACTGCTGGCTAGCCCCTGTTGGGCTTGCAAAAGGAAGTTGATGTTGATCAACCCACGCTCATAACGGTTCCGAAGAACTTCGACTTGCAGTTTGTCCGCTTCGATGCGGTTGTAATTGATCTGCATCTGTTCATAGCTCCGCGCGATTTGTCGAGCCGAGAAACTGAGTTCATGGGATATGCGCAGTTGCTGTTCTTCGAGAAGGGCCATGTCTCGAGCCAAGTTCAGTTGTGCGGAGCGGACTGCAGCAGATGCTTGACGCAATCCCACCGGATAGGACAACTCAAATCCCGATCGCCATTCCTGATACTTCCCGGTAGCCAAGGAGGTGAAGAAGTTATCAAACGGTTCCGACGGGTTGTACCCTCCTAATAAGTGGTCCCCCATCCCGCGATAACGATAGCTGTTGACGACATCCAGTCGTGGTCGACGGTTGAGTCGCGCGGCGATCAACTCGAGCTCGCGACGTTTGATGTTCCACTTTTGACGTCGGACTTCCACCCGTTGCGTTACGGAATCGCTAAGCGCGGATTGCCAGTCGAACATGACTTCGGCTTGGATCGGATCGTCGGAAGGTCGAATCAATCGTCCATCGGAAGCCTGAATTCCAATCATATAGCGCAAGCGTTGTTCGGCAGCATAGAGACCATTCGGTCCGCCGAGCGCATCATTGAGCTGAGATGCAAACAAGTAAAAGTTGGAGCGAGACTGGGCTTCAGCATCCGCTTCACCCCCTCGGTAACCTACCTTTTGAAGTTCTCGGATGCGCTGCCATGTACGCAAGGCGCTATCACGGCCGGAGATCTGAGCCTCCAGCGCGCGATATGCAAAGTAGAGTTCCCAGTACGCGGTCTCGACATCATTAATCAACCGGATTACACCCGCTTCAAAGTCCGCTAACGATACGTCGGTGTTGATTCTCGCGATCAGCACACCGTTGTATTGCCCGACCACGGAGTTTGGTCCCGCGATGCGGTTGTAGGTGGTGCCTGCCCCCTGCATCAACGGTTGACGCCACTCCGCTTCCAAAAATCCGGAGAAATCGCTTGGAAACAAACGGGTAAAGTTCGCCCGGGGAACTTGGTTGTGGTCGTAGAGAACATTCGTTCGCAACGCAAACGTGGCACCGGTCGCGGTCCGCTTCTGGATCTGGTTGACCTGGTTCCCCTGAACTCCTTGACGCACGCCGACGAGAAACGACCCGAATGTCGGATCTTTAATGATCGGAACGTTTTGCGGTTGGTCGGTCTTGTTCCAAAAGAGGGTTGAAGTGACCTGGGCGTCGAACGCAGCCAAAGCCGCTTGGGTGCCGTTCAATGGATTCAAATCCACCAGCGCAGGGTCCATCTGAGTCGGTCGACCATTCGGCGCAGGAACGACGGTTCCACCCAAGTCTCTCAATACCGTGCTCGTCTGCAGCGCCGTCTGGATAGCTTCCTGCAACTTGAGATCAAACGTGGGGAGATCGCTTGGGTTCTCCAAGGACAACGGATTGATCGTGTCGGAGGCCCGCGACGAGACCGTATCCGGTACGTCTGGGTGCTCGATCTGCGTCACGAAATTCTGAAAGTACGAGACGTCTTTCGAATCTCGCCACGCTCGAAAACGATCGACAGGACTGCATCCGGTCGCCAACATCGATGCAAGGCACATCGAAGAGGCCCATCGGTGGAATTTAGACTTCTGATTTCTGCTCATTCCCGCCCTCGGTCTGTTTGCCGTATGACAGTTCGGGTCGTCGTAGGTGATTTGAGCAAGGGGTGCAGGCTGTTCGCATTGATGACTGAAACGTATCGCGATCCCGTTCGCGAGGGACCTCTTGCCCCTAGTTGACGTTGCGGATCTTGATCTCACCTTTGCAAAGGTAAAAATCCATTCAATCAACAAGCCGTTTCGCCCATCACCTCTTGCAACCAATCGCGGCGAGGGAAAACCGGCCCCTACTGGAAAGACGGAGTCTTCCACCAGTGATTCGGTCGACCTCAACGCGGTCGCAGTTTTCCCAAGCGGAAAAATCTGCGCAATTGGCTCACTCGGGATATCGGAATGCGAAGCCATGGAACTGAAACCGCTCGGCCAGAAAAGCCGTATTTCTCGGCAAATTCTCTTTCATCCGAAAATTCTCACTCAATTGCCCGTTTAGCCCAGTCTGAACATCGTTTAGCATCCAAAGGCAACGAACCAAGGGGGCGACTCGCGTTCGATGGCCGCAAACTTCCGCCAAGCGGTAAACTTTCTTCAAGCTGCGTGTTTTAACGGTCGATTCACGAGATATGGTGAATCCGAATCCACAACTCCAAGACTCGCTCCTCAGTCGGCTCAATGCTGGCTTTGTGCGTGTTGCGCAAGCGTGGGGCAACGTGGTCATCCAAGGTATCGATACCCTGGGTGACATTTCGCTCTTTGCTTGGCGAATGCTGGGCTGGATGATCCGGTCGTGGCCCCGTCGCGAAACTTTGATGCCGAACTTTTACAGTGTCGGAGTCCTTAGCCTGCCGGTCGTCGCCTTGACCGGCACGTTCATCGGGATGGTCTTGGCGATCCAGAGCTATCACCAATTCAAGTCGATGGGCTTGGAGTCGAAGCTGGGTGCGGTCATCACCATGTCGTTGGTCCGCGAATTGGGACCTGTTCTGGCCGCAACCATGCTGGCAGGTCGGGTCGGCAGCGCGATGGCAGCGGTGATCGGAACGATGCGAGTGACAGAACAAATCGATGCACTGGTGAGCATGGGAGCAAACCCCATCCACTACCTGGTGGTACCGAGGTTTTTAGCCTGTGTTCTGCTGATCCCGGCTTTGACCATTATGGCGGACTTTATGGGAATCGTCGGTGGATACTTTTTTAGCGTCGTGGTGTTCGGAATCGATCACGCTCAGTACCTAAAGAACAGTCGCGAGTTCGTGTCGGGGTTCGACTTTTTTACGGGGATCTTTAAGAGCGTCTTTTTCGGTGCGACGATCGCTATTGTCAGTTGCTATCGCGGCTTTCATTGCACTGCAGGAGCCGAAGGAGTCGGCCGTGCGGCGACGGCCGCGTTCGTGCAAAGCTTTGTGATGATCTTGGCTCTGGACATCGTACTGAATATGCTTTTGGATGGAATCTACTACTCGATTTGGCCCTCAAGCACGGGGTCGAAGTTGCTTTGATGAACGATGCACCGAACCCAATTGAGCCGATCGCATCCAGTACCAGTGAACCACCGCTAGTGCGCACGGAGAATCTCTGCATTCAATTTGGTCGCCAAGTCGTACTGAACAACGTTTCGATCTCGATTCCTCGTGGACAGACGGTGGCCATTATCGGTGAGAGTGGGTGTGGCAAGACGATGTTTCTCAAGTCCCTCGTTGGACTGATTCCTGCATCCAGCGGAAGCGTTCAATTCGACGGGAATGATATCCATAAGATGCCCGATAGTGAGTTGACCCGTCTCCGCAAGAAGTTTGGTTTTGTTTTTCAAAACGCGGCGTTGTTTGACAGCATGAACATCGAACAAAACATCGGCTTCCCGATGCAGCAACATGGAGTCCCCGAGGGCCATGTTCGTAAAAAGTTGATCGAACAGCGATTGAGCGAGGTCGGATTGCCCCGGAACGTCTTGCAAAAAAGACCCTCGCAACTGTCGGGTGGGATGCGCAAGCGGGTCGGATTGGCGCGCGCACTGATCCTAGAACCAGAATTGCTTCTGTACGATGAACCGACAACGGGTCTGGATCCCATCATGAGCGATGTGATCAATGAATTGATTCTGAGAACACAAGCCAGATACTCGGTCACCAGCATCGTCGTCACCCACGATATGCATTCCGCCCACAAGATTGCTGACCGCGTCATCATGCTCTATCCGTACAGCCGACTTCACCCAGGGGAATCGCAAATCCTGTTTGATGGTCCTCCGGAAATGTTAGAAGAGGCCAAAGATCGTCGCGTTCGCCAATTTGTCAAAGGGGAAGCAGGCGAGCGACTGATGGAGTTGCTTGCTAGTCAATCCCAACATGCCGATGAAACGCCGCAACTGCACGACACGGTTGCTCGAAGGGAGGCGAACTAAAGACCATGGACGACAATGGATATCGATTTGGAGTGGGTGTGTTGGTGCTCGCTTCGGCCATCATTGGTGTTTTGCTCATCGCGTTCTTCGGTGCCGTTCCCAAATTTTGGGTCGAGCGTTATCGCTTCACGGTCAATTTCCCCAGTGCACCCAATGTCGGTGTGGATACGCCTGTGCGCAAGAATGGAGTCTTGATCGGGCGAGTTGCGAAAATCGATCTGCGCAAGCAACGAGGAGGTGGGGTCGATCTGTTGCTGGAAGTCGATCGCGAATACGAACTCCGCGTCGGTGAGACCCCTCGCATCAAGACCGGATCGCTCATTAGTGGTGATTCGGTGATCGAGTTTGTCGAACCCAACCCGAAGGAAATATTGGCGCGCTTTGACGGTTCTGCGGGATCGCCTCGGGATCAAGTCCTCGATGAACGAGAATTCGCGGCCGCGCAAGCCGTCATCGGCCCGCAAGATTTCATCTCGTCCGGACAAGTCGTCCCCGATCCACTCGAAGCTGTCGGCGATCTGGTCGGCCTCGCCAATTCCTTGCAGCGTGTGGCGGAACGATTGGATAGCATCCTGTCCGTTGCCCAGGACACCATCGGAGATGGCGAACTCCCAATCCGGGATGTGACCCGATCGCTCAAAGATACCATCGACAACATCAATGTTGCGGTCGGAACGGTTAATCGCATCGGAACGCAAGTCGAGCGAGCGCAGATTCCCGATCTGATTGCTGAAGCCCTGAACGAGGTGCCAAAACTCTTCCAAGAAGCCCAAGGCACCCTCACACAATTGCAACGGACGTTACGAGGATTCGAAGAGTTCAGTCAAAAGCTGGAAGGGATCAGTGGCGAGTTTGAAGGGATTGGTGAATCGGTCAAGTCCGCTATGAAGAACGCGGACGAAGCCATCGCCAACATCGCCGCGATCACCGAACCGCTCAGCCAACAAAGCGATGTGCTGACAGGCAATCTGATGCGATCGTTAGCGAACATCGAAGCCTTGGCAGCGGACCTGCGCGTCTTTGCCAATCGACTCAACAACAGCAACGGAACGATCGCTCGATTGATCGATGATCCAGCCATGTATGGCAAGATCAACGACACTCTCGACAATGTGCGATTGGTCTCCGGCAATATTGAATTGCTATCGAGACGACTTCATCCAATCGTGGAAGATGTCCGCGTCTTGACGGACAAGGTCGCACGCGACCCGGGCCAAATGGGAGTCCGTGGAATACTGAGCCCTCGCCCAACCGGCGTCGGCCTAAAGTAGGCCGTCGTGCCCCGCGCACCTGACAGGTTGGATGGCACCTTAAGATTTCTCACCGGATGTGTTTTCGAATCGAGCAGATATTTCGAAGACGCAAGCTGACTTGCGAATGGATCAACGCGCGCTTGGCGTTTGTGATCCGAACTATCGCCCGACCATTATTTTTGAAATTATCGTTGCGGAGAAGTTGGGAGTCGCCATATGCTGGTTATGCGCAAAAGTTACCAGCAAAGATCACTCCGTCGAATTAACTGCGCAATTTTCTTGACTTGTTATCTTGATTTGCTCTACTCATGGACGTTCGCTTTGCGACGCCGAGGGTGTTGTGGACACTTCATCTATGACGCCACAAACCGAATCATTCGGTTTCAGTGATGCGTTGTCTCCATTCTCTCGGGAGGTAATCGATGTCGCGTTCCGCACTTCTCACGCTTGTTTCATCTCTCCGTGATTCTTTCAGTCGATTCGGCTCCTATTCAGTTTCGTTAGGAACCATCTCGAAACCGGGGACTCTCGCTAAAAGACGACGATTTCGTGCGTTGATCATGGATTCGTTAGAAATACGATCTCTATTGGCAGCCAACCCTGTCGCTAAGGACGATACGGCCTATACGACACCAACGGGTACCGACTTGGTTGTCACGACATCCTCATTCCCGGCATATCCTGCCGTCAATGATATCGATATCGACAATACGTCTCTCAATTACAGCGTCGTATCCAACCCAAGCAATGGAACACTTCTTTCCTTCAATTCAAATGGAACATTTTCGTATCGCCCGAACTCTGCTTTCGTCGGAATTGACACCTTCACATACAAGGTCAGTGACGGGACGAACGACAGCAACTTATCGACAATCGCGATCGGCGTCGGGACCAAACTGCTTCCGCGTCAGAACCTTGATACTGCGTATCGATCGCCCCTTGGAGGGGCATTGGATTTATTCTCGAAACCGAATGCTTCTGCCGATGGCCAGGGGGCAATCGAACATTCCCTTGGGTTCCTCCCAATCAACCGATGGATCGCTGGCCGCAAATGGCAGCTTACAGTTGCTCGAAGCCCTCAGCCCTGATCAGTCCTTGATTTATCGATCCAACTCGCTGGTCAAGCCGATCATTGCTGTCGACACACAACTGGCACCAGGAGTTGCCGTTCCGTCGGCTATCTCGGCTCAATTGACCTTCAACGGTGTGGCAGGAACCAGCTACGCGTATTCGACATCGGGCATTTCCCCAGGCCAAGCCTTGCGATTCGCCCTCCAAGCCGATGGCACTTCTTTGGCAACGGGAGTCTATGACTACACACTAACCGTTAGCATGACGATCTACGGCCAGAGTTTCACGCAGAGCTACACGGGCAAGCAGGCGATCGTGAACCGCAGCGCGAGTGTCTACGGTTCTGGATGGTGGCTGGACGGGCTCGACAGCATCCTAGATAGCACCTCTGGTGGATTGCTGGTGAAAGGAAATGGCGACACTCTATGGTTTCCCAAATCAGGCTCAAACTATCTGCATGCCGCCGGAGACCTTCAGTACCAGTCCCTCGTCAAGAATGGGAATGGAACGTTTACAGTAACATCCAAGACAGGAACCATCTCGAACTTTTCGACCCTCGGATTGCTGACCAGTGTCGTCGATTCGAACGGAAACACGACGACCATGGCCTATGCCGATCGGAACAGCGATGGAATCGCCGATGAACTGGTTTCGATCACCGATCCGTTTGGACGGGTAACAAATCTCAATTATGCGTCAGGCAAAGTCTCTAGCATCGACCATTTTTCTGGTCGGACAACCACTCTGTCTTACAGTGGCGCTAACCTGTCCGGGTACACCCTGACCGATCCCGATGGCAGCGGCCCACTAGCGGCGCCTGTCGTCGGGTTCGCTTATACATCCGGCCAACTCACCAGCCGTACCAATCCCCTGTCGCAGACGACAAGTTACACCTACGGCACCAATGATGGGCGGCTACGGACAGTTACCTATCCCGATACGTCGACATGGCAATTGGTTCCTGCGGAGACGATCGGCCTGCCGACCGCAACATCTGGAAACACGCTGAAGAAGCCGATTGATGTTCAGGCAACGGTGACCGACCAACGGAGCAACACGTGGAAATTCCGCACCGATCGCTATGGAGGGATTACCGAGTCCATTACGGCCTTGGGATACGTACGCATGGCACTGCGCGATGCCGATGGAAACCCGTATATCGTCAATGAACCCGATCCTGATGGCACAGGCCCCTTGGGCAGTTCGATAACCTTTCTCGGTTACAACACTCAATCGGATTTGACCCACCTGATTGCACCCGATAGTGGAGTAACAACCCTAACGTATTCAACGACTCTGCACCGCTTGCTTTCGGTCACGGATCCCCTTGGACGCACCACATCGAGCACCTACGATACCGCAGGGAATCAGTTGACTAGCGTCGACGGCGCTGGGTACACGACCACCTATGCCGTCAATTCGCGCGGGCTACCGACGAGCATCACTCCTCCCGACCCCGATGGCGCTGGACCTCTCACCTCACCGGTGACATCGCTCACGTATGATACGTATGGACGGCTGATTATGGTGACCAATCCCGACAGTTCTACCCAGTCATTTACCTACAACACAGCGGATCAGAATCTCACCCGTGTCGATGAATTAGGCAATACGACGACCGTCGCGTACGACAGTTTGGGACGCAGGACATCCGTCACCGATCGGGTCGCGGCTGTCACGCAGTTCGCGTACGACGCCCTGTCCCGAGTCATCAAGCAGACGGACGCGTTAGGAAACATCACAGACATCGAATACAACAATCGAGGCTGGGTTTCCAAGATCAAGTATCCAGACCCCGACGGTTCTGGACCATTGGCTCGGGCCGAAGATGTACGGAGTTACGATACCAACGGAAACTTATTAAGCAAAGGCGAATCTTCGGGCAATTTTACGGCACCCTTGACCGCTACTTTCGATGCGGACAATCGACAGGTCAGTAAGTGCGATCCCACCAATTCGACGGTTTCCGAAAATTGGTACTATGACAATGCAGGACGACTGATCGGATTTACGCGGGCAGCTATGAGTGGTATGCAGCCTGACAAAACCGTCCTCGAATACGACCCGATGGGAAGAATCACACGTCAAAGTGTTCAATCGCAACCGTTGATGGGGGCACCGACGATTCGTGCTGAATCTTCCTTCGGGTACAACATCGCGGGCGAGCTAATCTCGCAGACCGATGGCCGTGGGTTCACCCAGAACAACACCTACAATAGCCGAGGTTTGCTTGCGACCGAGACCCTTCCCGACGCCGATGGCATTGCTCCCCAATTTCGACTGATCGTTTCGCATACTTATGATGCCATGGGCCGAGAGATTAGCGTCGATCGGGGTTTTGGCCGCGTCACTTCGTTGGAATACAACAGCCGTTCGTGGGTCAATAAAGTCATTTCTCCCGATCCCGACGGTGCCGGTTCATTGACTGCACCTATCTTTTTGGTCGGTTACAACCTGCGAGGAGACCAGACAAGCGTCACCGACCCACTCAATCGCGTCACCTCCTACACGTACGACAACGAACAGCGGGTCACCAAGCGTACCGATCCAGATGCCGACGGAGCTGGGCCATTAACCAGTTCGGAAATCAATTGGGTGTTCGATGCCCTAGGTCGAGTTACCAGCACGACCGACGCCCGCGGTGGCGTGACCAGCTTCACGTTCGACAGCTTGGGCCGGATGCTCACGCAAACCGATCCGGACCCCGATGGCGCAGGTTCCTTGACGGCTCCCGTGACCACGATTGGATACAACAATATCGGCGTCTCGACCGTCACCGACCCCATGGGTCATGTGACCTCGTACACTCGTGATGGAAAGGGGCGTGTGCTAAGCGTCACCGATCCCGCTGGAAACACGACGAATTACGTGTATGACTTCTACGACAACTTGCTCTCCGAAACAGGCCCGGATCCCGATGGTGGAGGTCCTCTAGCCCGTCCTGTTACCTCGTATGTCTTCGATTCTGTGGATCGCATGACCAGCAAGACGGATCCGAAAGGAGGAGTCACCTATTTCACGTACGATCTGGCGAGCAACCTGACATCACTCAAAGATCCGGTCAATAACACCACGAACTTCGGATACGACGGATGGAACCGATTGGTACTCGATACCAACGCCCTGTCTAAATCCAAAAGTTACGTTTACGATGTCGCGGGCAATCTGACGCGGACGGTCGATCGCAACGGCCGAATGATCCAATACGTCTTTGACACGCTGGATCGCCAGACGCAAGAAAAATGGCAACAGAGTGGTTCCGCGGCGCCGACCCTTACCGTCGCCACCACCCAGGAAGGTGGCTCGATTGGAGAGCAGCAGTCAGTTGGCTGGACCGTAGGCGGATTTGGTATGTCTGGTACTTTCACACTAACCCAGAACGGACAAACGACCTCGGCCATCGCATGGAACGCGTCTGCGGCGACGATCCAATCTGCCCTGGAAGCGTTAACGACGATAGGGGCTGGAAATGTATCAGTCACGGTTACGACGACCGGATCCTACGGTCGAACTATCGGTATCACATTTCAGAACGCGAAAGCGGGAGTGGACTTGCCGCAAAGGTCCATCAATTCCGGTGGATTGGTTCCGATCATGTCGACGGTAACACCTTTCAACACCACAAGTATCAACGGATCGGTCCAGACCGAGGTTCAGACAATCAACTTAGCCAACGCCTCTGGAAGTACATGGCGGGTTGCCTACAACGGCGAGGTTTCCGCCGCGCTCGCTCCAACGATTACTGCTGCGCAACTAAAATCCACCTTGGATGGATTTAATGGGATCGATAACGTCACGGTCACAGGAGGGAGTGGCAGTTTTACCGTCACCTTTGGCGGGAGTCAGTCCACCACGAACATGCAACAGATCTTCGGCGATGCCGCCAATGCGAGCAATGGTTCGAGCACGCGGACCATCACTACCACCTACGATGCGGCCAGCCAAGTGACGTCGGTCTCCGATCCCTCGTCAACAATCAACTTTACCCTGGACAATCTCGGCCGAGCGACCACGATTGCTCAATCGGTCAATGGTCTTACGCCTACAGTATCGCTAGCCCAAGCATTCGATGCGATGAATAATCGAACGGAACTGAAAGCAACAATTACATCAACGCTCGACTTCAAGAACACTTACCAATACGACAAACTACAACGTTTGACCGATATCGTCCAGCAAGGTCAATCAGGCGGGAACGCGGTCCTCGCGAAGCATGCGTCCTTTGCGTACAACGCCCTCAGCCAACGCACCCAAATCGCCAGGTACCAAAGCACTGGCACAACCAATGCCGTTGCCACCACGGACTTTACGTACGACTCGGCCAATCGACTCAGTGGTATCGCCCACAAACAAGGTTCCACAAACCTCAATACCTACGCCTATACCTACGATCCCCTGTCCAGGATCGCTTCCGTTGTTTCGACGCTTGAAGGTACCGATACCTATTCCTACGACCAGACATCGCAGTTGGTCGGTGCAACCCACACATCGCAATCCAATGAGACCTATGGTTTCGATGCCAACGGAAACCAGAATACCACTGGCTTTACGACAGGGACGAACAACCAAACCACCGCAGGGCTTGGATTTACCTACACCTTCGATGACGAAGGGAACCGGACCTCGAAGACCGAGACCGCTACAGGCAAGGTCGAAGAGTACACATGGGACTACCGCAATCGGTTGACAAAAGTCGTCTTCCGAAACAGCTCTGGTGGGGCGATCGTCAAGCAAGTCGACTACGAATACGATCCATACAATCGACTGGTACATCGGACATTCGACGCCGATGGAGCAGGATCCGGCGCTGCAACCGATCAATTCTGGGTCTATGACGAAGGGATCAATGCCGTATTGCAATTCGACGGCTCGTCGGCCTCGAATCTATCCCATCGCTATCTGTGGTCCAACAACGTCGACGAACTTCTGGCCGATGAACAGATCGCCGGAAGCAACACGCTGTGGGGATTGGCAGATCACCTCGGCTCACTTCGTGACATCGCGGATCTCAATGAGGGAACGGGAGTTACCTCGATCACCAACCATCGCACATTCAACAGTTTCGGCAAACTGATTTCCGAGACGAACGCGGCGGTGGACATGCTCTTCGCGTTCACAGGCAAGCAGTATGACGAAGCAACCGCCTTGCAGCACAATCTCTTCCGCTGGTATGACCCGGTAATGGGTCAATGGCTCAGCGAAGACCCCCTTAGCTTCGCGGCAGGGGATGAGAATGTAAGGAGGTATGTGGGAAATAGGGTGGTCGATTTGATGGATCCAACAGGGTTGGAAGAGAGGGCGTTAACAGCAAAGCAAGCAAAATTAATCTACGAATGGCTACATGAAGATGAATCGAATCCCCTCCCTGAGAATCCAAGCACATTTCGCGATCCTGTGTTACCACGCGCACCAGTGCAGGGTGAATCAATTCCTGATCGCAACGGCGCTGTTCCATGTACTGGAGGTTGGCTTCCTCGGACGCCACCGAATACACAACTGCCGCGAATCCCCGAGCCATCGGGTGATTTGTACTTTTTCCTGGAACTAGACCTGACTGGGGTTACAGGGGTGGAGCCACAGATTGGATACGTTATCGACCTCGACAACATCCTGGAAAGTGGTCTTTTTACAACAGTATCTGTGTCTGCGGGGGTTAATGTAGGAGGAGGAGTTGGATTGGGTTATCACTCTGGGGACATCGAAGGCAAGGGTATTGGCGGCGATGTTAATATGCCAGGTTTAGGTTCGGTCTCAGGAGGATCAGACTTAGATGGAAATCCGTATGTCGCCGTATCCGCTGGTCCAGGCTGCGGCGCTTCCGTAAATATATCTGTCACTAACACGTGGTCACCGTGGTACAGCGCGATAGACACCCTCCACAGTAAGTTAGTCCTTCCGGTCACGAACTGGTGGTACGGGCAACAGAACTGATCTAGATTCCACCGGCGCTTGCGCATCCGATCTACTCATTCTGCACAGACACCATAACGATGATTGTATTCGTCCTAAATTAAAACTTATGTTTGAATCCGCAATTTCCTATGCCAGATTAGCAATGATCGTTTTACTTATGCCATTGGCACTATACTGCTCGATAGTTTACCCGTTCGTAATACTTTGGTTTATTAAGTCCCATTGGATTCCTTGGATTAGGCTGTATTGGAAAATACGTCGTAAACTTTCGAAGCGAACAAACTTTTCCTTGTTTCGAAGTCGATACGCGAGATGTAATAGCATCCTATGGAAGCTAGAGGGTGGACGCATTTACCGCGTTTTTTGGATCATGTTGTTTTTGCATGTGCCTTTTTTTTTGGCAATTGCGTTATGCATCGTATTGAATTTGCTTAGATAAGTAACTGCATTCAGGTAGAAGACAGGTTGGTGCCATCCACAATTGGCACTCAAGATTTCGGATTCGCAAATTGCGGGAAGGGAATCGCCTCCGACCATTTGGTTGGGTGTCAAGAGCCGAGCAGTGCCACACAAGTATCGCTTCCTTTGGCACCCCGAGCGGCTTTGCCAACACTACCGTGACGGGAGGAAACTTCACCGAAACGCAGACCATTACCCTCTCGAACGCTTCCGGAGGAACATAGCGGGTGCCCTACAATGGCGAAGTTTCTGCACCTCTTTCCCCATCTATCACGGCCAGTCAACTAAAATCAGTCCTGGATGGTTTTAATGGGATCGACAACGTCTCCGTTACCGGGAGCAGTGGCAGTTTTACCGTCACCTTTGGCGGGACTCAGTCCACCACGAACATGCAGCAGATCTTCGGCGATGCAGCCAATGCAAGCAACGGTTCAACTGTGCGGACCATCACCTCGGCCTACGATGCGGCTAGCCAAGTGACGTCGGTCTCCGATCCCTCGTCGACAATCAACTATACGCTCGACAATCTCGGCCGAGCGACCACGATTGCTCAATCGGTCAATGGTCTTACGCCGACAGTATCCCTAGCCCAAGCGTTCGATGCGATGAACAATCGAACGGAACTGAAAGCAACAATTACATCCACGCTGGACTTCAAGAACACGTACCAATACGACCAACTGCAACGTTTGACCGATATCGTCCAACAAGGTCAATCAGGCGGGAACTCAGTAACCGCCAAGCACATCACGCAGTCGTACAACGCCCTCAGCCAGCGCACACAGATCGCTCGTTATCAAAGCACGGGTACAACCAACGCGGTGGCCACCACGGACTTCACCTACGACTCTGCCAATCGTCTCAGTGGCATCGCCCATAAACAAGGGACAACGAACCTCAATACCTACGCCTATTCCTACGATCCCCTTTCTAGGATCGCATCCATTGTTTCGACGTTGGAAGGAACCGATACCTCTTCCTACGACCAGACATCCCAGTTGGTCGGTGCGACCCACACATCGCAATCTAACGAGACCTATGGCTTCGATGCCAACGGCAATCAGAATACCACTGGCTTTACGACAGGGACGAACAACCAAACCACCGCAGGGCTCGGCTTCACCTACACCTTTGACGATGAAGGGAACCGAACCTCGAAGACCGAGACGGCCACTGGCAAGGTCGAAGAATATACATGGGACTACCGCAATCGATTGACGAAGGTCGTCTTCCGAAACAGCTCGGGTGGGACGATCGTCAAGCAAGTCGACTACGAATACGATCCCTACAATCGTCTGGTCCATCGAACGTTCGACGCCGATGGTGCAGGATCCGGCGCTGCAACCGATCAATTCTGGGTTTACGACCAGGGGATCAACGCCGTCTTGCAATTCGATGGTTTGTCTGCCTCGAATCTATCCCATCGCTATCTGTGGTCCAACAGCGTCGACGAACTTCTGGCGGACGAGCAGATCGCCGGGAGCAACACGCTGTGGGGATTGGCGGATCACTTGGGTTCACTGCGTGACATCGCGGATCTCAATGAGGGCACCGGGGTTACCTCGATCACCAACCACCGTATCTTGAACAGTTTTGGGAAGCTGATTTCCGAGAACAACGCAGCCGTGGACATGCTGTTCGCGTTCACGGGCAAGCAATATGACGAAGCAACCGCCTTGCAGCACAACCTTTTCCGATGGTACGACCCGGCACTGGGGCAATGGCTCAGCGAAGACCCGCTGGGCTTCGCTGCGGGGGATGAAAATGTTAGGAGGTACGTGGGGAATGGGGTCGTGGATTCAATCGATCCATTGGGGTTACAGGAGCCATGGGAGGATCCAAGCCTCACGGTAGAACGGATCAAGGCCACAATGACGCCAATACAACTGGGCAAACCACTTGCCAGTCATGGAAATGGTATCCCCTCTGGATCCTTTACACCTCCGCCTCGAATTCTTAGGCCTAATATCGGCGCGGGGACCGGTACATTCCACTATTCGCAAAACTCAATTCAATTCAGGGTGAGTAATATCGATTGTCAAGAACTAGAGAGACGCATCTACGAAGACTTGAAAAGCTTCGCTCATTTTAACGGCGGTGCAAACACTATCGCAACCGTCGAACTTAATTCCACAGGGATTGAGGCATATTTTGACATGCTTGGGATAAATGGAACTATCTCAGATATTAAATTTATTACCGGCAATGCGGACAGGTCGCCCGTTAAACTTACATTTGATGATGCAAATAGCACGGTAGTGGCTCAGACACTTGAGGGGCATATGCTAGAGGGCGTCCGCATTTGGACGGTATATGTTAATTCAGGCCCATTCCAAGACGCAGATGTCACAATCATAACCGCTGCATTCGACAGAAAAATTGGCATCGTAAATAATATCGGAGCATGGGCCGTCGGAACTGCAGCACAACTAGCCGTTTGGGACCAATACCTAACTAATATAATGAATGCGTACAGCGGGATTGGTTTAAGTCAGCATCCACTCCTTCCAGCCGCGCCATTGCATTTTGATCGAGATACAGGATCAGCAACCTTGCCGATAAACTGGCCTTAACACTTACACACATCCAAAATCCATTTCAACTACATCATGAAACGCTCACGTTTTTTCTTGATTGCATGCGGAATGCTTTCCACTGTTTTTGTTTTGTACTTATGGACAAGAAAATTAGATACGCCCTCGAATCGGAGGAGAGTGTCAATAGAAATAGCGACTCTCGTACGCCAATCAAAAGACTCACCGACAGACTTGGGTATTACAAACGAATTGATTCGTCGTAGCCGTAGCAAATACGAGTTTGAAGCTGTCGCGGCACTTGTTGGACTTGGTGAGATTGGCGATGCAGCATCCTCAGCGATTTTCGATATCGCAATATTGATGCATTCGGAAAATGCGGTAGTGAGGCGTGAAGCTGCTCGGGCACTTGCAAATTTGGGAAATAGAAGCGCACCAGTAATGGATGACCTCGCGTTGCAGGTCGCAAAAGTTCCTAGTGATGATGAGAGTTGGTTTGCAGCCGAGGCATTAGGAAGGATCGGTGGTAAGGCGAAAAGGTACCTGCCATTGCTCCGTGCTAAGATTGGAACAGGTGCGTCTCAATTTGATGACTCTTTGAGGCGCGCGATTGTATCCATCGAAATGTCAACTACGGAAAAAGAGGATTGAATTAACAATTATCTGCCATTCACGAGTTGTACTGTCAGATTATCGAGGGTGTGCAATCTCTCTCGCGGCATCGTGGCTTTCTCCTCAACAATCGCCCCATTTGCTCCAGGTGAACAGGCAGCTCACATCATCCCAAGGAATGGTTGGGCTTGGGCCGCCCCTGAACTCCATCAAATCATTCGCGATGTAACGAATGCCGGTTTGATCGATGACGTTGCAAATGGGTTCCGAGGTACAGTAGGGCATTCTGGAACCCACTCCGCAGCGTATGTAGATGACTTGATTCTTGTGATGAAAGGGCGAACAACTCCCCCACAAATGATTGAGGGAATGGATATCCTGCGAGAGTTGATCAAGGCCGGAAGATATTTATGAGCGATCGTATCGAAGTATTCGTTCTCAAACCCGAGCTTGTTGATCCGCGTTTCTTTGGTTTCAATTTCGCACCTGAGGCCAAGCCGTTTCTCGGCAACAGATTAGCCAGCGATGACTTTGACGTGGACAACGCACAATCATTGGATTGGACACCAAGGACGTTACAGCCTATTTGGCGACCTCAACCGGTCGAAGGACCGACTCGCCCTTTCAATGACTTTCCATGCGTCGATCTCATCGTTCCGGCTTTCAGCAAAAGGGCTGTCGAGGTTCTGGGAGAAATGTTGACTGACAATGGCGAACTATTGCCACTTGTTTCGACCGTCGGCGAGTACTACGCGTTTAATGTATTCACTAAAATCGATTGCTTGGACGCAGAGAACACAAGATATTTACGTCCTGCGGAGAGGAACGCGGCGCTAATGCTTGTTGATTCCTTTGCCTTTCACGAGGCGAAGCTAAGAGGAGCAACAATTTTCCGTATACCGCAACAACAAAAGCTAAAACTTGTAACGAGTGCTTTCAAAGAACGAGTTGAGAATGCACGACTCAATGGCTTCAATTTCGCAAAGGCCTGGCCTCTTCCAATCGGTACGTCTTGGCGTGAAGAGGCGGCAAAACAACGCAGGAAAAGTAAAGCCGTCAAGCTAGTTGGCCAAGCATTTGTTTTACGTCTTAGGCTCAAGAGCGACGCACCCGATGCATGGGAAGAGGAACTGGCCAAGCAGATTCGGGCATCGTTGGAGCAAGAACTGAAGCAAGAGTCATTGGCAGATCCTTATTGGGGATTCATAGAAGCAGCGGAATTCGAGGAGGGTGAGTTTCGCATCTTTTGTACTTGCCCCGATTGCGAGGAGTTGGCAAACCATTTGTCGCAATGGATGGAGAGGCTTCCCTGGGAATCGGATATTTTCATCATCAAGCGATACGGAAACCTATATGATCAAAAAGCGAAGGAGAAACACTTCGCAATACGGAGGGAAGAGGAATAGCTCAAGCTTCCGTTGAGCTACGCAGGACGGAAGACAGGGTTCTTCGGGAATTTTAGTGGCTGACTTTTGCCGGTAACAGGTCGAGCTTGCCGCAGAAGAACAGGATGCGAATGCGGT
>JBAWXH010000058.1:0-38653 GCA_037144155.1 Planctomycetota bacterium
GTTCCAGGCTGGTATTACCAAGCCGGATGCATCCAAGTCGAAGACCCCGAAGCGCCCGATGGAAGCAATGTTGTTGAGTTCCGTGCCGATGACCCGCGATGGCCGAACCATTTGTTGCAAGGGTTACCGATCGATGGTCGCAAAATCCGAAAAATCCGCTTGGGTGGCTGGATGAAACTGGAGAACGTTAAAGTTGGCCGGGACAAAGAAAAATCCCCCTCAATTGCCATTCAGTACTTTGATTCCAATCGCAATCGGATCGGCTACAACTACATTGGCGGATCCAAGGGAAGTCGCAATTGGAAACATGAAGAAAAAGTGTTTCCCGTTCCGCCTGATACACGCGAAGCCATTGTCTCGATCGGATTGTTCGGGGCTGAAGGAATGGCTCGATTCGACAAGATCACATTTGAACCGATTCAGTAGCCGAACGCTCGAAAACGAATGACTGCTGAGACAAACTTCGACACGATCATCATCGGGGCTGGAATGAGCGGCTTGGCCGCTGGCATCCGATTGGCGATGTACGACCACAAAGTTTGTGTTCTGGAAAAGCATTGGACGATCGGTGGGCTCAATTCGTTCTATCGCGTCAACGGTCGCGACTACGACGTCGGTCTGCATGCGATGACGAACTACACGCAGCGAGGTGCCAAAAAAGGCCCTCTCGCCCGCCTGCTCAAACAGCTTCGGTTTCGATGGGATGATTTTCAGTTGGCACCACAATGCGGGTCGAGCATTGCATTTCCCGGCGTCGAACTGCACTTCAACAACGACATCCGTTTGCTGCAAAGCGAGATTGAACAGCACTTCCCCCACCAGCGCGACGCTTTTGCAACCCTGTTGTCTCGATTGTCGGATTACGATGACCTGCAACAGTCCGATTTCGAATGTTCAACGCGTCAAATTCTCGATGAAATCTTCTCGGAAAAACTATTGATCGAGATGCTTTTGTGCCCGCTGATGTGGTACGGAAACGCGCGCGAACACGACATGGATTGGGGACAATTCTGCATCATGTTCCGCAGTATCTTTTTGGAAGGATTCGCGCGACCCTACAAAGGGGTTCGTTTGATCCTCAAGAATCTCGTTCGCCGCTTTCGTGAGTTGGGTGGCCAACTTAAATTGCGAAGCGGTGTTTCCAAGCTTCATGTAGAGAATGAACATGTGACCGCGGTCGAACTGGAGAACGGCACCGTTTTGACAGCCAAACGGATCTTGTCGAGCGCGGGCGTCGTCGAGACGATGCGAATGTGCGATCATCTGAGCGAAACCCGACCGATTACGGCTGGACAGATGTCTTTTGTCGAGTCGATCTCTGTCTTGGACTGCCAACCGACCAAGATCGGATTCGATAAGACCATCGTCTTTTTCAACGACAGTGAAAAGTTTCATTGGGAACGATGCCGCGATTCGCTGTGCGACATTAGAACCGGTGTGTTGTGCTCGCCCAACAACTACGCCTATTCACCCGATGACGGGCAACTGGACGCGGGATTTATTCGATTGACCACCATCGCCGATCCCGATCAATGGAGACGATTGGAAGATGCTGAATACCAACGTCAAAAGTTTCGATGGTACGACGCCGCGATCGCTTCGAGCGTACGGTTCATTCCCGACTTCCGCCGTCATGTCGTCGATACCGATATATTCACTCCGAACACGATTCGCCGTTTCACATCGCATGACAACGGAGCAGTGTACGGTGCGCCCGACAAGAAACTCGATGGTACGACACACCTTCGCAATCTTTTTCTGTGCGGTACCGATCAAGGCTACGTCGGGATCGTCGGTGCGATCGTCAGTGGCATCTCGATGGCCAATCGCCACTGCCTAACCCAGACCGACTGATGCGCGAATCGAACCGCGTGCGGACCAAGTAGCCCCCCGTTCCGTGCGTGGGGTCTACGCGGCCTTGATAATGCCCTAGAGGCTTGTCGATTTGTTCATCTTCTATTGAGGAAAAACGGGCCAATTTCCCGAGTTATCTGACGGGAGGGGTTCGATTGTGCCGACAACCTCTGTGTGTCGGTCGATGGCAAGTGCCATTGCAAGCTTTATTTCCGTCAGGTGCTACCATGCAAATCCAATCGACTCGATTCGGAAAACTCGAGGTAAGCCATGCCGATATGCTGCTCATGCCGAACGGTGTGATCGGCTTTGAAACATGCCGTCATTGGGTTTTGCTTGCGACCGAAGAGACCGAAGAGGTCGCTTGGCTGCAGGCAGTTGCTTTGCCCAGCGTCGCATTACCCGTTATCAGCCCACGGCGATTTCTTCCGAACTACCGATTGAATGTTCATCGTCGCAGCTTGGAGTTATTACAACTGCACTCACGCGATCAAGTCTTTGTGCTATCGGTCGTGAGCCGCAATGAGAACTCATTGACAACCAATCTAAAGAGCCCGATCATCTTGAATTCGACCCGCCGCTTGGCTCTCCAAGTCGTCGTCTCAGATGATCAGCCTCTGGCGCATCCACTGGCGCTGGTCGATGGGCATCGTATTCGCACGGCTGCTTGATCGCTTAACGCAGCTGCGCACGGTGCTGGTATTATTTGTTGCTCACCACACCATCGTTTCGCTCATACGGCTGTAGATGGTCATTGTTTTCGGCCCACGGAAGGTGCTATTCGCTGTCCGGTGTATGTTTGGGCTGTCGTGGGATCTAAACCGCTTGAATTGCAAAGGTTGAGTGGAAGTGGTCGCGGTGGGCGCACGGAGTCTGTCTGCTATGTGAGAGCCAGGAAACGACTAATTGTTAATCAAGGGACAAGACAATGAGCAACAAAGAAATTCCCGTAGACGTTAAGTCCGCAGAAGAGCGCTTGCTGCGTTTTCTGAAAATCAAGGGGCTCAGTGGCGAAGAAAAGGAGATTGCAGAAGCAGTCGCGGATGAACTAAAAAAAGTGGGTGTGCCCGCGTCAGCGATTCGATTGGATTCGGCGAACGAACGCATTTCGTTGCCGACTCAAATTGGAAATATGTTTGTCGATCTCCCCGGTACCCTGCCCGGTCCTCGAATCATTTTCTCGACGCACCTCGACACCGTACCTATCTGCGCCGGAGCGGTTCCGAAACGGCAAGGAGATCGTATCGTTACCGATGGTAGCACGGGGCTTGGCGGCGACAATCGAACAGGTTGCGCGGTATTAGTCTCTCTGGCCGAGACGCTGCTAAAACACAAGTTGCCACATCCACCCATTACTCTTTTGTTTACGATCCGCGAAGAGAGTGGCATTCAAGGAGCAAAGAATATCGATCCGGCCGATTTCGACGGCGCCACCATGTGCTTCAACGTGGATAGCAAGTCGGCATCGGTATTGATTATCGGAGCGGTCGGTCAGGAAAGCTGGGATGTCGAGATCCACGGCAAAGCGTCGCACGCAGGCGTCGCTCCAGAAAAGGGCATTTCGTCGACACTTGTGGCTGCATTGGCATTGGCCGATACAAGTCGAGAGGGTTGGTTTGGTAAAGTGATCAAGCCCGATGGTCACGGCACCAGCAACGCTGGAGTCTTTGGCGGTAAAGGTGGCAGGGCGGCTGGTGACGCCACGAATGTCGTGACCGATTACGTTCACATCAAGGGTGAATCACGCAGTCCAAAAGAAACCTTTGCATCGGCCATCACCTCAGCCTTCAAAAAGGCATTTACGAACGCAGTCGCTCAAGTCAAAGATATTAACGGCGAGACCGCCAAGCTCAAATTTGAGAGCCATGCCGCGTATCTTCCGTTTAATCTCGACGAGAACGCCCCAGCCGTTCAACGAGCCAAACGCGCGGCCGAATCGATCGGACTGACTCCCACCACAACCTTTTCAAACGGTGGATTGGACGCGAATTGGCTCAACAAACATGGCTTGCCTACCGTCACGTTCGGCGCGGGACAGCATGAGATCCACACCGTGAAGGAGTACATTGACTTACCCGAATTTGCCCAAGGTTGCCGCCTTGCAGTCGCCCTTGCGACTCTGGATTCTTAAACCACGCAGCAAAAACCACGCAGCAAGAGCGTTCAATGCTCGTTCGATGGCCTCTGCCGTGGAACGCACTGACCTGGAGGTTTTGCCTCCTCCCAGATTCCCCTGCCTCGCGTTAATCCTTTGCTTTCATAACGCTTTTCTCATTCGACATTGACGTGTTCTTCTTGCCATATCTACAATCCGCGCTGATTGGCGAAAAGCCTTCAGGTGAACTGTTGACCTGATCGTTCGTATGTTGTCTGCTGCGGGAGTTGAATCGATGTCCACGGTCCACCGTACACCCATCCATGTGGCGATTCCCAATGTGATTGGAAGGCAGCCCGCGATGAATCCTCCCCCAAACAATAGCGCCCTGGAACTGATCGGCAATACGCCGATGGTTCGTGTCAATCATATCGATACTGGCGTCTGCGAGCTGTATCTCAAGCTGGAGAGCCACAACCCGGGTGGATCGATCAAAGACCGGATTGCACTGTCGATGATCGAGGCGGCAGAACAGGATGGCCGTTTGTTGCCGGGTGGCACGATCGTTGAAGCGACCGCGGGAAACACTGGGCTAGGTTTAGCGCTAGTCGCCAGCCAAAAGGGGTACAAGCTGTTGTTGGTGATCCCTGACAAGATGAGTCAGGAGAAGATCTTTCACTTGAAGGCACTGGGTGCCGAAGTGGTGATGACCCGCTCGGACGTAGGGATCGGGCATCCCGAGTACTATCAAGACATGGCCAAGCGGATCGCGGCGGAACGGGGTGGGTTCTATGTCAACCAATTCGAAAACCCGGCTAACCCGGCAGCACACGTGCGATGGACCGGACCGGAGATATGGGAGCAGATGGGCCATCGACTGGATGCGGTCGTTTGCGGTGTCGGCTCAGGGGGAACATTGACCGGTTTGGGCAGGTTCTTTGAAAGCGTCGATCCGCGTCTAGAAATGGTGCTGGCGGATCCTGCGGGCAGCGTCTTGGCTCCCCTCGTCAACGAGGGAGTGATGATCGAAGCTGGCAGTTGGCTGGTCGAAGGGATCGGCGAAGACTTTATTCCCAAGAATTGCGAATTGCGATTCGTCAAACGGGCCTTCACGGTTACGGATTCGGAGAGTATTGCATCGGCTCGCGAACTCCTCAAAGCCGAGGGAATCATCTGCGGTTCTTCCTCAGGCACACTCCTGTCCGCAGCCTTGCGCTATTGCCGCGAACAAAAACAACCAAAGCGCGTCGTTACGTTCGTATGCGACAGTGGGAACAAGTACTTGTCAAAAATCTTCAACGAGTTTTGGCTCGATGATCATGGGATGGTGGCGCGCGTCCCCACGAATGATCTAAGAGATTTAATCGCGCGACAACATACCAAGAAAAACTCGGTCGTCGTTTCTCCCGACGATACGTTGCAAGGGACCTATCGCAAGATGCGGATGTACGATGTTTCCCAGTTGCCTGTGATGGTCGATGGTCAGCTGAAAGGGATTATCTCGGAACTAGATCTTTTGGTTTCAGTGACTAACAATCCGAATGGGTTCGCTACGAAGGTCTCTTCTGCGATGGCATCGAATTTGGTGACCCTTCAGTACGATCAGCCGATCTCCGATTTGCTCCCTGTTTTTGAAAAAGGGATGGTTGCGATCGTGGTCGATTCCAGTGGCTTTTTAGGACTCATCACTCCGATCGACCTATTGCAATATCTGCGCAAACAAACGGCACGTGCGTAGAAAAAGTTGGTGCATCCTACGTTCTCGATGACTTCTGAATGGATTGTTTCATGACACGCGGTAGCAAAGCAAGCGGTGGATTTTCAACACGAGCCATCCACGCGGACCAAGAAGTCGACGGAACGACGGGGGCTGTGATCACGCCGATCTATGCGACGTCAACCTATGCGCAAACAGCGCCTGGCGAACACAAAGGATTCGACTATGGCAGAAGCCACAACCCAACGCGATTCGCGTACGAGCGATTGATCAGCAACCTAGAGGGTGGGACAGGGGGTTTCGCTTTTGCGTCTGGATTGGCGGCCGCGTCGACGGTCTTGGAATTGCTCGAGTCGGGTTCGCACATGATCGCTGTCGATGATCTATATGGTGGAACGTATCGCCTGTTCGAACGGGTCCGACGACATTCCGCCCATCTCGATATCTCCTACGTCGATTTGACTCAGCCCGAACAGTTGGAATCCGCGATTCGGCCCAATACGCGAATGGTTTGGGTCGAGACCCCAACCAATCCCTTATTGAAAGTTATCGACCTGGAACGGATCGCTTCGATTGCCCGCCAGCATCGTTTGATCAGTGTGGCGGACAATACGTTTGCTTCACCATGGATTCAGCGTCCTATTCAACACGGCTTTGACGTCGTAATCCATTCGGCCACGAAGTACATCAATGGTCACTCCGACGTGATCGGAGGATTGGCAATCGCGGGTGACAACATAGATATTCGAGACCGCTTGCGATTCCTTCAAAACGCGATCGGTAGCATCGCAGGTCCGTTCGATAGCTTTTTAGCGCATCGGGGGGCAAAGACATTGGGAATACGGATGGAACGGCATTCCTCCAATGCAATTCAAGTGGCTGAATGGCTTGAGAAGCACCCTGCCATCGAGCGAGTTATTTACCCGGGACTTACTAGCCATCCACAGCATGAACTCGCTAAGCGACAGATGGTGCGAGGCTTTGGTGGCATGATCTCGGCCATCGTGCGCGGCGAGACGGCATCAGCCCGCGAAGTACTCAAGCGGGTCGAGATCTTTACTTTGGCTGAAAGCCTGGGTGGCATCGAGAGTCTGATCGAACACCCGGCCATCATGACGCACGCCAGCATTCCTGCCGAGGTGCGTAAAAAGAATGGCATTGCCGATGGACTCATTCGTCTGTCGGTGGGGATCGAAGATGTCGACGACTTGATTGCCGACCTCGAAAATGCGCTGCGTGTTGTTGGATCTTAGAGGTCTATTTTTTCGGCGAAAGCGATGGTTGTCGCGGGGAGATATCTGCGGTGGGTGTCGCGTCGGCTTCCAAATCTCCCAAGGCGTATTGAATCCCGTCGAGGATGTGTTCCAGGATCACCTTTTTCGTGAAGGTGTCCTCTTGATGGCCAAAGTTGGTATAGAAGACTCGCCCATCTCCGGCTTTGCGCAGCCATGATACGGGAACTTCTCGAGGGCCATCATTGATCAGCTTCGACACGGCCTCTTGATTCATGTCGAGACTGACGAGGATTCGCAGGAACTTGTCTCCCACATAGGTTTCGGGTTTGTACTGATAGATCTCATCGGTATGCCAGAAGCCTTTGCCTCCGAAGGCTCGATTGAGAACATGGTCGGGGTCGTTCAGTTTGAATGCCCAACTGTTACCTGCATTCCATGGGTGACCGCCAAACTCACCTCCGACGATGGCGCGGCATTCGGGATGTCGTCCAAAATTATCGCTGGCTGCGTGGATGCCAGCGAGGCCCTTGCCGCTCGCGATAAAGTCGAGAAAGGCGTTCATCTGTTCGGGCTTTGGAAACGACATGCCCGTGGTATTGTTGAGCAGGATCGCGTCATACTGTTTTAGATTCTCTGGCGTAAAGACTTCGTACTTATCTGCCAGGTCCACTTGAAAGGCCCCCGTCTTCTCGCCGATTTTCTGAAGGGCAAGGTTTGCATAGGGGATCGAACCGTGGATAAAGCCCTCGCAGCGATAAAAGACGAGAATGCGGCGTGTCTTTTTCGGCTTGGCAGTCGCCTTGTCTGGAATCGCGTTTTCGACCGCCTTGATCTGTTCCGGAGTTAGGGGTTTAAAGCTTTCGGCTTTCTTTTTGTCCCATGGGTCACCAGCGTCTTGAGAGAAAGAGGGTAGGGCGGGTGAGGCGAAAATGGCAGCAGCAAATGCAAGTGCCAATGTCCAATGTTTCTTCATGATGTTTCCGGTGGGTGTAATGTGTTGTGTAACGGCGAGAATTTTGGTCGAGTGTGACGCAAGGAGGTCAATTGCACAATAGAAAACGATGAGGCGTGCCGCTGCAAGATAACTTCGGTGCAGTCTATGGTTTTACGCGCACGAGTTTGATGATACGCCCAGAAACGTTCCAGTCTTGGACGTAGAGGTTTCCTTCGTTATCCCAATACGAACCGTGCGTACCGCTAAAAATCCCTTCAACCCATTGATCTTGAGGGATGTTGAAGTTGCCACCCTTGGCAGGATCCGGGTTGTAACCGAGCACTGCCATGATGGTGTTCGATTTATCGAGAATGACGACGCGGCCCTTCAGATCCGGGACAGAGACGTAGTCTCCTTGAACGGCGGCCGAGGTGGGCATGCCCAGTCCGGTGATGATTTCTTCGATGAACTCCCCTTCGAGACTGTAGTGCACAAGGCGACCTTTGGGTTCATGGTTGCGATCGCAAATGAGCAGTCGGGCTGGTTCGTACCGCGTATCGAGCGTCATGCCGTGAGCGGTATTGAATTCCTTGACGCCGTTCCCCTTGGTGCCGAAGTGACTGATGTACTTGCCGTTCTTGTCGTAGCGAAAGACATGGTTGCTGGCGTATCCATCGGACAGATAGATATCACCATTGGGGGCGACGGTGATGGCGGTTGGATTGAATTGCTTGAGTCCTAGTCCCGACTCTTCCGGGAATTTTAGGTGCAATACGACTTCGCCGGTGGCCGCGTTGAATTTGATCCCTTCCGCGTTCGCGTTTCGCGCGCCGTAGATGAACTCCGCATCTCCCTCGGCTCGAATCTCCATATCGTGCAGGCGTGTGTAATCGCCCCCAAGATAGCTCTGAATGACTTTTCCTTCGGGCGAAAAGACAAAGACTCCTGCATCGGAACTGGTGTAGATGTTTCCGGCTTTGTCGACCACGACCGAGCCGTGGGTTGGACCAATGGCCGATTGCCCATCGGGACGCAGCCCCCATCCGGGAACAGTATCGAAGGTCATGATGCCGCTTCCCATGCGAACTGCGGCAACCTTCTTCTTTTCTTGCGCGGGAGCAATGGCAGTGAGCGCGAGCAAAAATGCGATGGTAGCGATGTACGAGAGGAACTTCATGATGCGTTAGGTGGGTGAGGGGTGGAGAGAATGACAGAAGGAGCAGATTGACCGACTGGACTGGATTGTAATTGCTATGAACCGCAGGTGGGGTAACTTGGGGGATCGAGTTGACTTGAGTTGCAACCAAAGATGGCTGCAACCTTCGGCCTGCCATCGAGCCGGCCGAAGGTTTTTTCCCATGATTACATCGGAAACGGGATCAACGAAGCGGACTGCGAAGGAGCGCGCGCTGATCGATTCGGACGCTGTTACTGATAGAGAGGACGGATGCCGTATTGTTGGTGGATTTGATTTACCAACTTGGGTTGCAGGCGGAGTCCGTGCGCCAGTTCCTTCAGATAATCCACTTCGGCTTGGGTGTCGATTTCGATGGTGGTCAAGGAGGCTGCGTAGACAGCGGGTTCCAAACCCAGAGGGACGGACCAAGCAAAATCGCGAACGCTGGTAGCGCTGGAAAATTCCTTACGCAGAAACTGGATGGTTTCGGGAGAGGTGTCGCCGATCTTGTCGACGATGGCTTGTTGCTCCTTGGCATCAATGCGTCCATCCGCCTTGCCTGCGTAGATCATGGCGCGGATGATCACTTCCAGTTGCTCTTGTTCGGCTTGCGAGAGCTTGGGGGGAGCGGATGCAGGAGGTTGCTGGCCAAAGATATCTCCGCCGGCTGCACCGCCACGAGGATTGCTAGGAGCTTGTTGCGGCGAGCGCTGAGATGCCGAGGGAGCTGATTGCGAGGACTTTCCAACTCCTAACATGTCCTCCAGTTCATTTTCGGAGGGTGCGCGGTTCCCCGAAGATCCGCCGCGACCTTCTTTGAGAACACCAGGGAACTGGACTCCGCCCGAGGATGAACCCCCTCGGCCCCCTGCTGGGCCTCCCCCGAGGATGTCTTTGAGAATATTGGTACCGGAGCCGCCACCGCGAGATTGACCACCCCCGCCGCCACCTTGAGTTTGTGCAGCGGCGCCAGCGTTGAGAATTTCAGTGAGGATATCGAATGGATTCATATTGGCATGGACCTGAGAAGTGAACGAGGAACATCGGCAACGGAGTGCCGCCAAGCCTTAAATATATCTGGCCTCAGTGGACGTTCCCAGTAGCGGAGCCGGTCACAAGTTTTGAAGTTGCACTATTTTGGCTTTCTCCCCTGCTCGTACTCAATGAAATGGTACTCGTACTCGATGCGGTATCTTCGAGTACGAGTACCGCTAAACGCTGAGTACGAGTACGAGTACGAGTACGAAAAAACCTTGGATAATACGGATTGGAGGTAGCAGAATCGCGAAAATCGCTACAACAAATGGTGCCGCACCTGGGTTTCATGGAAACAAAATGAAACTCGATTCAAGGTGGTCCCAGAATTCCATCGGTGACATGCATTCTTCCTGGATACCGCGTGGATTCCGGTTTGGCTTGAAAGTTTCTTGGTAAAACGTCGGTCTCTGTTGGAAGCCAAAAAAATTCTGGAAACCGAACTTCATCGCAGTTCCTTCGCCGATCCATTCCGTGCGGGCTCTTCGCGAGGCATCGACGGATTGGCCCTTCGCCATCGCCGGTACTCGTAGATTGTGAACAGGAGCAATGCGACCCAAACACACACGAATCCCGCCAGTCGCCAGCGGTTGACTGGTTCGCCGTCGACCCACACCCCGAGCAGGAATTGGATGGTTGGTCCGGCATACTGGAACATCCCCATGATCACGAGTGGAATCTTTTTCGATGCGGAAGCGAAAAGAAGCAGAGGAACGGTCGTCACCGGTCCACCCAGGGCAAGCAAACCGAGCGTCGAGTCAGAATAGTGGAGCTTTTGTCGAAAGAACAAGAAGCCCAAGTAACCAAGCGCCAGCGGCGCGAGGATGGCCGTTTCCAACCCCAAACCCGCGATGGCGGGTAGTTTGGTCTCCTTTTTCACAACACCATACATCGAGAATGAGGAGGCTAGAGCGATGGAAACCCATAGTCTTTCGCTCGTTGCGGAACTGATGATCAAACCAATCGCCACCAATGCCACTGCAATCCATTGCAGTCCCATCAATCGTTCACGAAAGATGACCATTCCCAGCACCATGCTGAAGAGGGGTGTCATGAAGTATCCCAAGCTGGAATCCACCATGGCTTCATTGAGCACCGCCCAAATGAATACGAGCCAGTTTGCACTGATCAAGATCGCTGCGACCGCAGCCATCCCCAATCTGCGAGGCTGACGTAAGGTCTGTCGAATTTCCGCCCACTGCCCAAACCACGTCACGCACAAGATCAACGTCGCCAGGGACCAAAGAACCCGATGGCAGATGATCTCCGGTGGTTCGACGACATTCTTGAGTAACTTCCAATACAGCGGCAATACCCCCCACAGCACAAAGGCAGCGAGGGCTTGAAGATAATACAAACGTGTCTCCCGTGAAAAGAAAGCTTTGCAGACCCAATCGCCGTCTATGGTCGACTATCAACAACGGCAAATCCCCACCAGCCATTAGCCGGAGTGCGTTAGCACCCGGTTTCTGGTGATCGTACTCCGTGAGAACCGGACGCTAACGCGTTACGGCTGATGGATGAGAACCCATCGCCGTCGTGCTTAGGACTAACTATTTGCCCATTTGATCGGCCAAGTGTCCTGCGCCATAAATCGAGCGCAGGGATTCCAGCACACCAGCGATATGAACCGCCACAGCACGCGCCTGTTTGTCGGTGTAGTAGAAATCACCCGTCAAGCTTTCGATATTCCCATCGAAGATGATTCCGACCATCGAGCCATCGCGAGAGACCACGGGCGATCCGGAATTTCCTCCGATGATATCCGCCGTGCATACAAAGTTGAATGGCGTATCGGATTGAATCTTGTCTTTGGCTGCATGCCAACTCTTGGGCAAGACCCACGGTTCTTTCGTCAAGTGCGATTTCTCATGTTCGAAGGCCCCACCCAGTTTCGTATAGGCTGGGATGGACTTACCATCGCTTTCATAGCCGAGCACATCACCATAAGACAATCGAAGTGTGAAGGTTGCATCGGGATAGACGGAATCGCCACCCAATGCGAACTTGGCTTCGGTGATCTTGGCATAGGCTTGTCTCTCCTGCTCCTCCAACGCTTCGCTCGCTTCCCGTACTTTGCGGTACTCGGGTTCCATCGCCAGGACGAGCTGGACGAGTGGATCCTTGGACGTTTTGATGCCAGCGAGCCCCGATGCCGAGAGAGCCTTGCGTCCCTCTACGGTCAGTAATTTGGTGTTCGCGATGATGTCCTCGGCGCGTGCGCGCGGACTCTTCCCTGCCAAGGCTAATTTGACGAGCGGATCATTGCCTCCGCGATCATCGATTAGCTTGGCTAGTTCATCGGCCAATTGGAGTCGTTCGAGATCTTCGTAGACCGGGACATCGGAGAAGAGTTCTTGTTCCAGCGATTGCCGAGCACTATCGCGAAACTCGCGCAATCGGCTGGAACTCTGCTTTTCATCTTCGATGGCCATCAGGACGATGCGTTCAGCAAACCCGTACAGTTGTGTGCGGAGCGATGCGGGTTGAGAAGCCAGTTCCTTGCGTTTCTTCTGCAAATCGCGCACGGTATCCCAGGCCTTGGCCAATGGTGCCAGCTTTGGATCGGCGCTCAATCGGGAGAGAGCCTGAGCTTCATAGCGGCGTTTCGATTCGATGAAGCTAGGGTCTTGGATTCCGGCGAGCATCCCTGTGTAGGCTTTGCGAGAATTCTGAATGCCGAACAGATCATCGCGACCACGGCGGAGTTGTTCGGGACCTTGCAGTCCGTATTGCTGCAGGAGGACCTCTTTGCGGCGGAGCGTATTCATCATGCGAGGAATCCCGAAGTCCCGTTGGTACTCGACGGCATCGGCGGTCAAGATTCGGCGGGTGCGGCCTGGGTTGCCGGAAACAAAGACGAGGTCCCCTTCTTTTGCCCCGGTCGGGTCCATCTTGAGGAAGTTCTCGATCTTGGCTGGTTTACCATCTTCGTAGACGCGGAATAACGTCACGTCCAAACAATAGCGCGGGTACTCGAAGTTATCGGCATCACCACCAAAGAATGCCGACTGAGCTTCGGGTGCCCATACCAATCGCACGTCGGTATATTTCTTGTAACGATACAGGTGGTAGCGACCACCACCGTAGAGAGTGACGACATCGCTGCGAAGTCCGGTCTTGTCGAGCGAGTCCTTTTCGATTTGAGCCATCGCGGCTTGTCGAGCCTTGGACGCTTCCTGTGGGCTCATGCTTTCCTTGACGGTCGCGTTAACTTGAGCCGTGACATCTTCAATGCTGATGAGTTGATTGAGTTCTAGATCGGGCGCGCGAATTTCATCGTCCAGAGTCTTGGCGAGGAAACCGTCTTCGTTGTAATTCTTCTCCGCTGTTGACAATTTAAACAGTGTATCGGAGGCGACGTGATGGTTCGTCAGTACCAGACCATTCGAGGATACAAACGAAGCCGATCCGCCCGAGTTGAAGCGGACGCTCGAGAGCATCAAATGATCGAGCCATTCTTGGGTGGGTTCGAACTGGTACTTGGTTGCCAACTGCTGTTTGGGAAGTGCGTTGAACAACCACATCCCTTCATCGGCAACGGCGGCGCTGGCGGTGCAAGCCACCGCAGTCGATGCCAACCAAGCAAACCGCTTCCATCGATTCTTCCTCATTGAATTCATATCTCGTTACCTCGCAAAGAGAGTTGACTGGCAGTGAAGGCGTCGCGTCTAAGCGACCCCGTTACTTTAGCCGAGAACAAGAATTTTGGCACCCCAACAGGGTGGGGGGTGAACGGTGGTTTCCTTGAGCCTGAGGCGCTAGCCGAACGACTATGAATCTGCGGCAGCGCGCGTTTACTTGAGCCTGAGGCGCTCGTTTCGAAGTTGCGCGTTTTTGCTTTTTCTCGTGCTCGTGCTCAATCCGCCAAGGCGGATGGTGCTCGTGCTCGTAATCGAAAACGCTTTTTCGAGCACGATTACGAACAGTAAGGCACATTCCAGCACATGCACTGCGTAGAAAGCGGCCTTTCTAAAATCAAGTCACTCTCGCAACGAGACGATCACACCTGTCCTAATTTCCCATCTCGATGCGGGACCGAAGCTGTACGCCAATGCGCAATCCAATGAACGAGGACTAGGCTTCACCTGTGGCGTGAAGTTCCTTGCGAACAACGAGTTTGAGACCAGACCACACTTCGCTGACAGCGCACACGTTGATGTCGACATAACCCATCGGAAACGCCACCTCGCGGATGACGTCCTCGGTGATGGTTGTAGAAACCTTGGACACCTTCTTTGGAAACGAAACCCCTAGTTCTTTCTCAGGTTCTTTTTTCTTCTTCTTGGGAACGCGCGTCGGGGTGGGTTCGTCTTGTGAGTAGTTTCCTTCGGTGAAGGCGTTGAAGGCGTATGGTTTAGTTCTATTGAGCAGGAGTACCCCACGATGTTTCGAGAGTGTTTTTCAGTACTGTTCGTCCTTGTGCTTCTTACTGCATCCGCTCTCGGACTGGGCGCGGATCACCGGAAAGGGGAGCTCCCGCGCCATGATGGTTGGCTGAAAGGGATCCACGAGGCGGTCAATTTGCCAAGTCGTGTGCATGGATACTGGATCAATTCGAGCGATGCATTGTTCTACCAAGGGGACAACGCCGACTTGGAGCAAATGCTTGAACGTTTCGAAGCGATTCCAGGGCTCAACGTTCGCGTGATCTTGCATCCGGGTAAAGGCAAAGCGAAGTCGCCTTGGTCCCAGGAGGATCACGGGAACGCGGACTGGAAGGTGACGATCTTTGCCGAAAAAGGAATCGGCAATAGGCAAGACCAAATCCTGGTCGACGTGTGGTTGAATGACAAAATCAACCTGGATCGCCTCAAAGTACCGCAAGCGATGTCGGTAGAATCGGCAGGCGAGATCGAGGCCTATATCGAAAAGCGATATTCCGACAAGAAGCCTTGAAGAGTGAAGGGACAAACAAATCGAGATGTGCAAGGAGCAGATCGAGAGGTGGGAGGATCAGTCGAAAAGAGGGCGGATCGAAATGCCCCAACGGGGCACCCTATGCCAGCCCAGGGCAACGCCCTGGGTATTGGACAACCATGTTGAGCAAGCCCTGTAAGGGCGACATAAACGAATTGCCGTGACATCGCGCACGGTTTGAATGCGAGGTCGTTATCGCGGGCCTTCAGCCCTTTGTAAGCTTGGGCCATGGGACCCAGGGCGTTGCCCTGGGCTGCCACATTAAGCCCCGTTGGGGCAAAGAAAGGGAAAGACCTGAAGTAAAAATCTGTTCATGCACCATGTTTAACGATGGCAATGAACCCGCCGAGTAACTCTACCACGTCAACTTGCCGGGTGCGGTCTTGGTCTCGCCACTCACAATGTCGCTATCAAGATCCGTTGTCGCCGAAATGAACCAGTCTGTATCACCGCCACCAAACAATGTGTCGACCGTCGTGTCATCCGGCAACGTTCCGGGCAATGGATCGGTCGCCGACAATTTGTTGCGCAGGTAATAGGTTCCATTGAGTCCATTGGAAGTGGTTCCCATCAAGTGGTTGATGCGGCCTACGTAATTGGTGTCACCGCGCGACCATTCTCGCCATATGCTGATCAATCCATCGATCGTCGTATCATACAAAACGCGCCCACCGATCAAGATATCTTGCCCACCCTGGCCGCGTAGCGTATCGGCACCTAATCCGCCGACCAAAATGTCGTTGCCGGCACCTCCCCACAACGCATCATTCCCTCCATTGCCTACCAAGATCATCGATCGCGTTGTACTTCCTTTGATGGTGTCCGCTCCACTTCCTCCCATCACGAGGGCAAACGAATCGGTCAAACCACCCACATTCGTCCCCTTGAGCATACCACTCGTCAGATCCACATTGATCGCTGTCGTGAACAGCGTATAGTCGAGCACATTCTCACCCGCTCCTGCATCGATATTTCCAGTTAGCGTTCCCGCAGGACGTACTTGGAAGCGATCCGCGCCCGCGCCCCCCTGCAGATTTTCGAATTGCTTGAACGACACACTGTTGAGCAGCGATCCACCACCTGCCTCGGTCAAGATCCAATTCACGGCAAGATCTGGCCCTACCAATCGATCCACTCCGGCTCCACCGAATACCGTGGTCACTCGGCCCAATGGTCCAAAGGTGAACACATCGGCTTGCGATCCACCTTGCAGAGTCGAAAACCCAGCAAACGACAACGCATACGAAATGCTCGCCTCCTGATATCCCACCGTGCCCGTTCGATCGCCCGATACGAGCCAATTCGTATTCGCATCGGCACCCGTCAATGTCCCACCCGTCGACACGAACGACTCAAGGCCCGACCAAGTCCCCCCCACACCGGTGACCTTCTTGGTTGCAAAATTCACCGATCCCGTCAGGGCAGAAACATTGATTTCATCGACGCCCACTCCCGATCCACCATTCAGCGATCCGCTAAGGGTCGATCCTGCCGCAAAAACAAAACGATCCGCGACAACATCGCTCCCCGTTAAAGTCTCCACGCCGTTGAAGATCGTACTCGGCAACATTTGCCCTGACGCGAAGATACGACTAATTTGCGTGGCAAGCCGTTGGATCGTTTCCAGCAGCTTAAACTGCAGGTCTATATGAACAAACTCGAGTTGCTTGAACATGCCGTCGAAGACCGCGATCGAGAGGAAGCGACAAACTTTGGACGGCAAGCATCGACTGCCTTTCGCAGGCTCAAAGAGGCGCTAGTCGATTGAGCCCGCAATGAGACGCTACCTACGTACCCTGTCGTTTACCAGAGATCGTAAGATCCGATATAGGTGCCGTCGTGTCGGTTGGTCAATTGTTGGAACACTTTGGGTTCCATACTGAAGGGCAGAAATCGAACCCCGCCATCGCCAAACACAAAATTGCCTCCGCTGCCGTGGAAACTGCTAAAGCCTCCCACTTCTAAACTTCCGGGTGGAAGTGAAGTCAGTTTTACTTTAGGAGGTCGCCCAAAGGTACCTCCGTTGCGAAGGGACGCGCGTGTCCCCGATGCCCAACCCAAGTCTGGATACTCGGAGACTTTTTCGCCAAAGAAAATCGTGTTCGAGGAACCATCGGTGATCTCACTAAATTTGGTACGACTGTTCAAATAAAACACGCCATCGTTATCCGTGTTGATTGGAGCTTCTCGGTCGTGATGGCAGGCCGCGTAGGAAGTGAGTCCGAGCTTCACTCCATTCTCTTGTGCCGTTTCGCTGAAAGGAGAGCTGGGACAGAGAGCGGTAGCCATTTTGGCCTCCCGTGCTTTCAGGTTGGAAGGGTCGTAAATCCCTTTCTCACGATCAATGCTCAGATACAGCGACGTCTGTTCCATGAAGGGAAGAATTTGAACAAGCCAACCAATGTGCTTTCCAATCGGTTCATCCCGAATGGGCCCGGTATCATTGATCGACCCCGATGGCAGATATTCGGCGGAAAACTCGAAGTGGTGAGTCGCCAAGCCGATTTGAGCCATGTTGTTCGAGCAGCTCATCCGCCGCGCGGCTTCTCGTGCTGCTTGGACGGCCGGTAGCAACAGCCCCACCAAAATACCGATGATGGCGATGACGACTAACAGTTCCACTAACGTGAACCCGTAGCGATACGTAGGTTTTCGGAATGAGATGATCATGAATGAATTCTCCTCGATGGGATTGGGATT
Source organism: Planctomycetota bacterium (assembly GCA_037144155.1). Classification (GTDB taxonomy): domain Bacteria; phylum Planctomycetota; class Planctomycetia; order Pirellulales; family Pirellulaceae; genus JBKCUI01. Next base: position 17,668 of record JBAWXH010000058.1, read on the forward strand.
TGAGTCGATTAGTTAGAGGAAGTAAAAAAGGTATGCGTGCGGCTGCGTTGCATGGTTTCTGGGGAATGGGATCGGCCTTCCAAGATGGCCCGGATCGTGAACGTCCGAAGCGGCGACGGATTTCCATCCGTAGATGAGGACGAACCGGGCTCGATCAGGACTCGCATGCGAGTTTCTGGATAAAGGCCATCCAACTCCAGCCAGGCTTCGCCGGCGTACGAAGGATCTTGTTGGAGGCGTTGCGATGCGCGCCGGAGACCAGCATCGCACAACAACTCCAGTTGAACACGATCCCGTTCGGTCTTTCGCGATTGTCTCGAGCGGAGGGACATCCCTACTCCTACAGCAACCAAAGCTGAGACAATGACCAGCGTCGCAAGTGCGGCAATGAGCACGACGCCTCGCCTGCCTCGTGGGCCTGTATCTTTTGAAGTTGCGATGTTCAAGTGTCTCGGCGTTTCAATTCGCAATTTTCCTAGGTTTTTCGTACTCGTACTCCGCGTTAGCAGTACTCGTACTCGTACTCGAAAAAACCGCATCGAGTACGAGTACCATTTCATTGAGTACGAGAGAAGCCAAGATATCGCAACCTCAAAACCTGTATCCGTGCGATCCATTTTGGTATGGCGTATTGGCATTATGGATTGCCTCCTGACTTTTTGTCCCAGCGTCCGATGACACTTGCAACCGCAACGGTACCCGTTCCGTTTTCCAAGGCGGGTGTTTTTGGCTGAAGAGTAATCACGGCCCGTGAGGGTTCCGTCAGTGACTGAAATGTGATTTCGGTTCGATCGTTCAGTCGGAAGGTTTCCTGATTCTGGACGGAAGACGAGGCGTTCTCAGTTGTCGAGACGGAAGCTTCATACTGGGTTCGTATCACACTGTTGCCATCGATTCGATATTGGATACGTGTGCCATCGCCTTGGAGAAACTGCCCCACGGAATCATCCATCGTGAATCCAGATGCAGCGTGCGCATCGGCTCGCCAGTTCGCGGCCAAACGTTCAACATGGGAGGCATGATCGGAACGAGCGTGGACCCGTTTGGACCAGTGCATGGATTGGTGAATCAAACCGATGGCGGTCAGCATGACCATGCTCCCCGCCGCGAAACCCATCAGCGTTTCAATCAACATCGATCCAGCTCGGGTTCGGTGAGAACTTTTTCTCTTACGCATCATCGGTTTCCTTCCACTGAGTCAGTGTCGATCCAGCCGACCAGTTGTACCGGCTGGGGCTGGCCAATTCGCTCCCACTGCAGGGCCAAGACCAATCGCGTGCCATTGGCATCCGCGACGACTTGGGATGCTAAGGTCGCCTTATTCAACGACCGAGCCGTCGGCTCGGATACTCGAAGATCTTTGAGTTGCTCCGATAGGGAATCGATAGGCAAAATGGTCAATCGGTCCATTTGATTGGCAAGTTCATGCAAGGCGACTTGATACTGCTGGGTATCTTTCGCGACGCGCTGGACTTGGTATCCGATGCAAGTCAACAGTCCGATCACGGTCGAAAGGAGGGAAGCAGCGACCAGGACCTCGGCTTGCAATAGGCCGAGTCGAGAGTTTCTTTTTCTGTTTGTGCCCGGGTTGGGAGTGGATTTTGCGTTCATGTTTTTATGCGAACCTTGTCACCATGCCATAAAGGGATCCAAAGAGGCTGTATGCCATCCAACCCACCAAGCATCCGAAGGCGAGTGCAAGGATCGGATGGACCCACGTTCCCATGCGATCGCTCAGATCCAGTTGCTGTTGTTCTTTGACCCTTGATAGTTGACGCAAAACCCACGCCTTGGAAGTGTTTCCGCTCGCGGCGAGAACGGCTTCGACCTCTTTGGCAGAAAGAAGTTTTGCGACCTTGAGTCCATCCCAAGGATCCGCTCCTTGTTCGACTTCGATGCGTGCCAGGAGCAATCGCTGCCTCACTATTGGGTGAGTATGGTATTTGGCCAACGTCGACAGTGCTCCGGCGATGGGTTTTCCGCTGGCGGTATTGACGGCCAGCATGCGAAGAATCGCACTCGTGGCACTTTGGGTTGACCATGAGCCCCAGTAGGGGAGAATTCGAGTGCGCAATACGTTGCGAATCCATCGGGAGCATCCGAGAAGAACTAAGAGCGAGGTGAAGATCAGAAGCAGGATCGCCGCCGGAGTGATCTCCGAAAGGGTCTGTCCGAATGGCTCTCGACCCATCTCCATTTCTTCATACATCTTCTTGAAGGTGGGAGCGATAAAGTACCTCATGAACGCCAAATAGATCAGCAAGGTCGCACCTACGCTCCACCAGTAAACCGTCAATCCATTCCAATCGAATTTTTGGACTTTGGCCGCGTCCGATTGAGTTTGCAGAAGCATCTCCATCGTCTCGGGCAAAGTGCCCGATTGGGTTCCCAATCGCAATGCAAGCACCGATTCCTCGGGCAATGCGCCGGGGACTTGTTCAAGGGCTTCCACGAGCGGAGTGGAACGGGAGAGCAATTGGCCGAGCCATCGCAACTTCTGTCGATACATGCCTCGATGTTCTTTGGCCAGAGCAAAGATCATCGGAGCCGGCTCCAATCTCTCTCGATAAATCACGTCGAGCAATTGCAACAAGGAAGCTTGATTCGCTTCTCGTTTGTCAACAGGGAAGGGGGTCGCTATCTTCCAGGCGGTACCGTTGCCCGGTCGGAAAAGGTTGCGAAGGAACTGGAAACTTTTGGGTTTGGAATGCATCGCGATGGCCTTAGCTACTAAGAGATGTGACCAATGAGATCAGTGGCATGAAAAGGGCAAGCACGACAAAACCAACAATGAATCCTAGGCAAATAATGGCCAAGGGTCCTAACCAACCATTCCCCGAAGAACGACTCCGTTCGCATCGCTCCCAATAGATGTCCGCGATTTGTCGAAGGAGCGGAATGCTCGGTGTTCCATCGCGCGCCGCGGTGAGGGCATGCAACGCGGTGGACGAAAAACTGCGGGCAATCGGCGATGTGGCGAGGGGTGATACTCCATTGACAGAGGCAATGGAAAGGAGTTCCGATTGGCTTCGATAAAAGGGATGCTTCGATGCGATGCCGGCAATGCGGAGCGATTCGCTGAGCGGAACATCGATCGCCAGCAGTTCTGCGAGGGTCGATGTCCAACGCGCCATGGCCGAGAGCTGGCAGCGGCTGCCTGCGATCCAGTAGCCGAAGAATGAGATTGACTGCCATCGATGAAGTAGCCATCCGAATCCACCGGCGCGAAACCACAAAACTCCCAAGATGGCAAGGAAGATTATTAGCGACCTCGGATCCCTTCCCGACAATGCGTCGCTGATGGCCATGATCCATTGCGTAGCACGTGGCAGTCTTAATTCAAAATCTTGGAATATCTTTCCGAATATGGGAATGATGGTCAACGACAGGACTACCAAGGCACCGATCGACAAGGCAGCGACGAACAACGGGTAGCTCCACTGACGCAGAAAAAGGAGGCGTCTGTTTTCCGGCTGTGTCATCAAGCCGCGAAGTTGCGCGCAGTTCCAATCACGCGTCTCCTGACGATCGCTAAATCGCAGAACGATCGGAAGCAGCGAGGCCAATTCGGGATCCGAGACCCAACGCTCGGCGGGTGTTTGGCTCTCAAGGGCTGACAAAAGCTTGCGTACAGGTTGCGTTTGAACCGCGCGACCAAAGTCTTGTGCGGAGGTTCGCAACAGCTCCTGCAAGGAGGTGCTGTCCCGCACCGCTTGAGCGATTTTATCGTACATTTCGCCCCCATCGGGATTGATCGATTCACTCACGTGTTGGTCCTCCCTCTTTACGGTAAGCAGTAGGCGACGAGTAACTCAATCATGGGCAGAAACAACGCTAGGCCGAGGGCTAGCACCATGGCACCTCCGAGAAGGGCACTCGCCGCCGTCGGAATCCACTGGAGGCCGACCCTCGACCTGCGAAGCGTATCCCTTTGGAACAGTCGAGCGATCAACGAAAAAGAGCCCTTCGATGGATCGGACGATGGCTGTTGTTCGCGCGCCCAACGCATTGATGAGCTACTGAAGGGGCTTGACTCGGTTTCCCCTGCTTCCATCCCTGGGTAGGTTTTCGAGAGGTTCGACGCAACGGCAGACTTGCATGTCGAGTCAAGGATCTTGGAACGGAATGGAATCCAAGCAAAATTGGCCCACCGAGATCGCCATTGCCAGCCGAGCCAAGCCACGATTGCGAATGCGAGAGCAGCGATCGCCCAAACGAGCCACGAATCGTAGATCCATTCCAAGAAATGATAGGCATGCCCAGGATTCAGATCGGAAACTCGGTAGAGTTCTCGAATCTTGGGAGTTAAATTCGCGACCATCAAAAGAAGAGTCGCTGACGCGAGGACCCACAGGATCCAAAGCTGGCTTGCTGATAACGCCAGTTTTCTTCGTTGCCGCTGGCTCCAATTTCCCATTCGGACCAGTGGCTCGATCGAGGTGGCATTGCGATCGCTCGCGACCCAATCGACCAACGCTTCGCGATACTCCTTGCTAATCAGTGTTGGGTCTTCCATGATCGACCCGAGGGATTCGCCGCGCCCGTGCCGAATCGCGACGGCGCGATCGATGACGTCGGTTGTCCCTCGGACGTCACCATGACTCCCCTTTAAGTACAACGGAATACCTGCTCGATGGAGAGAGCCTAGCAGTGCATTGAAATCGAGGACATCCTCGATCGAAGGTGTATTGGTTACGAGAGGTTCCGACATCGCCATTGGGATTCACGCATTTAATGATTGGGAGTCAGCGCTCCGAGCATGGACTTCGGGAGAAGTGCTTCGGCTCGCTATCCTAACGATGCATGGCGAGGCAGAATTTATTGATCCAGCGATCAATAAAACAAAAAAGAATGGACTCCCATCTAGGGTTTAACGGCCCACCACTTGGAGGCCAAGTTCTCACGCCACTGCTGAAATGCATCAGCTATGGATTCGCTGCTTTGCAAATGGTGCTCTTTTGCCAATCGATCGGCACGCTCCTGCATTCGGGCGGAACTGATGACAGCAGGATGATTGATCCACCAGACTTCCAGCCTACTCATGGTGAACATGGCGCAGATCAGGCAAAGCGCGGCGGCGGTAGACGTTCGAAAAATCGCTCGGTCACGGGTGCGATCTGCGTTCCATTCCTTCGCACGAACGAGAATCTGCCCGCGCAATGAATCCGTCGGACGAACGAAGTCACTCGCAGAACGCAATTGAGATTCCAATTCAGCAATACGATTTGGGTTTACGAACTCCATCGGATCGCTCGAATCGTCTTGAGGTTCACGCATGATTCACCTCGGATTCGGATCGCGGCAAAGCAATTGCGAGTTTCCCTAAGGCTGCACGGTATCGACTGGCAGCCGTTGCCGCAGGCACTCCTAACACCTCGCCGATTTGCTGAAAGGTGAGCTCTTCCCAGATCTTGAGGACAACAACTTCAGATTGTTCGGTGGGAAGCTTCCGAAGGGCCGTCCAGACTTCGCGAATCGACTCTTCGCGTTCCAATTCATCCACGCGAGTCCATGTAAGCAAGTCGATTAGTCCTTGTGCCATGGACCATCGACGTTTCTTTCGAAGGATCACAAGGGATTCGTTGCGGGCCATGCGGAGTAAATAGGGCCATGGCGAATCGGCCTGGGCCAGGCGGGTCGGTTCCGCGACCACACGCAGCAAGACCGCCGCGACGGCGTCCTCTGCATCATGTTGGTTTCGCGTGATCGTGGCAGAAAAACGGACTAACCTGACCGCTGCCAAATCGTAGAGAGATGCGACGGCGCTCGGGCCCAGTTCGCTCATGCGCAAGGCTCGCTCTCGGATCAATTCGGAAAAAGGGGCGGAAACAGAGGTCATGTTAGATACGATGCGCCAGCCATCCAAATTTATTGGAGAAATTGAAAATCATTCGGTAAATAACGCAAATGTGCTGAAAAAACATGCTGCTGGATACGAATTGGGTCGGTTCATCCGATGACAAAATCATAGGCTGGGGAATTCAAACTGTTACCCGCCCCATCGGTTGCTTCGATGAATACGCGGTACTGACCGGGGGCCAGTGGCAGCAGGGTCTGGGTGGTTGCTAAGCCGTTGCGAACTTTTTCGGCAGGGTTTCCATTGGTGCTAAGCCATACGTTGTAGGATGCCCCGGAGGCCGAGGGGTTCCAGCCCAATCGGAGCGTTCCATTGTCGTTCAGCAACATGTTCCGGTCGAAATTCTTGAGGTGGTTTTTTAGGCTCAAAAATCGCTTGTCAGCGGCTGCCGAATAGGTCCCGAGATTGCGAGCGAATAGGGACAATGTATGCGGTCCGTCGTTCACGCTGCCGAACAATTGTGCAATGGCTGCATCTTGAATAAGGAATCGCCCGCTGGAATCTACGAACTGTGTCACATCGACTTTGGGACCACCATCTAAAGTGGCGAATAACTCCGGACTACCATCATTGATCTTGCCCGAGATCGACAAGTCTTTGGTGATACCCGGCAAACCTCCCGAGGAGGCTTGCGACAAATCGGAGAAGGGCTTGGGTCTCTGCGGAGCGGGAGTGTTGATGTAGTTGATCACCGCCAGCACATCGAGAGGGGAAATTGCTCCATCGCGGTCGGTGTCCAGGTTGAACGAATAGAGGGTATTTCCGCTGGAGCCACTGTTGATGCGATTGATAACGGCGAGAACGTCCAGCGGCGATACGCTGGAATCGCGATCTGCGTCCAAGGCCACGAGCCAATTTTCGTCTGCGGATGCTGCTGGTGACACATTGACGACCAAACTGTTGGTTGCAACCACATTCCCGTTGACGCGAGCGGTCACAATCAATGTGTTGGCGCTCGCCGTCCCATAAACGACTTGAGAGATCGAGGAAATCGGCGCGCCGGTGAGCGTTCTATCGACCACGCCGTCCCCTTGGAAGTCGATCAAGTATTCCACAGCGGTGGGCTGTGGATCGGGCAGTCCGGTCAGACTCCATTGATAACTGACCGGAGATCCAACACGCAAAAGGGAGGGGCCGGTCAGGTTCAAGATGCCCGGCAATAGCGGTTGCAATACATCCAAGTTCCCAGATTGATAACTCAATCCTGATGCACCGGAAAAGGTCGTGGTCTTGAGACCATCCACGGAGATTTCGTAGGTACCCTCGAGCAAGCCATTGGGGCCGAGGAATTGGCCTACGATTTGCGCATCGACGACTGTCTTGTCGTTGATGACGCTGGATTGCCATGTGAGATCGACCGGTTGCGTGGATCCATCTTTCGTGACCATGCGAATCGCATCGCGGGCGATATCACCGAGTTCGGTATCCCAAGTCAACCGAAACGAACGGATCGGAGACTTCAGAGGCTGACCTTGGATGTCCGTTAGGGATGCGACTTCGGGGCGATTGGCGATATTGAGTCGGTACGGTCGTTCGACAAACGGGGATCCCGTGATTGTTGGATCGCTGACCCGCACCGTGGTTTGAAAAAAGGGTTTGGCTTCAAAGTCGAGAATCGTGCCTGACTTGAGACGCAGTTGGTTATCCACGACCTCGAATGCGTTGGCGTCATTACCAAGGAGCGTAATGACATTGGTCCCAATCCCATCATCGGTGATGTTGATATTTGATAAGACTTGACCGGCGGAGGCTTGGTTTGTCTCGGCGATTTGATTGATCGAATTGCTGAACCGCACATCCGTCGGAGCTTCATTAACATTTCCGATCGACAATGTGAACGAGGCGGTTGCATCGGGAAAACCACCTACGGCTGGATCATCGACTTGGATGACGACGCGGTAGCTGGTTTTGATTTCGAAATCCAATGGGGTGGAAGACCGGAATCGAAGTTCATTTCCAACGATTTGAAAGTTCGCGCTATCCAAGCCGGATGCGACGAAAAAGTTGTTTGTTCCTGAAGTATCGTCCAATGCCGATAGATCGGCGACTCGAATTGCAGTCGAGACATTGGTATTCTCAGGCACAGGGTTGAACAGATTGCTGAACTGAACTCCGCGCGGTGGATCGTTGATGTCGGTGATTTGCAGGGTGAACGTCGCACTGACGTCTGGGGTCGACCCGACGCTTGGGTCGTCTGCGGACACTACGACAATGAACTTCGGTTTGGTTTCAAAGTCGAGTGTGGTACCGCTGTTGAGTCGAAGAACCCCGTTCGCGATGGAGAACGCGCTCGCATCGGGCCCCGACAAGGCGAGCGTGTTGGTCCCGAGCGCATCGTCGACGACCACGATGGCGGCAACAATGATTGGATTGAAGGTGCTGGCGTTTTCAGGGACCGAGACGACGTTTGCAAATAGGATGTTGCTCGGGGGTTCGTTGATATCGGTCAAGTTGACCGCGATCGTTCTGGTAGACGACTGGGGAGAATTTCCTTTGTCGGTAGCGATCACGGGAACGAGAATCGTGCTCTTGGTTTCATAATCCAGCCCTGCCGATGAGAGAACCGTGATCGCGCCTGTGTTCGCATTGATCGAGAAGGCACCGATTGGATTCGTGATACCGAGAGAAAAGGTGAATTGCCCAGCCAGACCGGCATCTGGATCGGAGGCGACAACCGTTCCTACCGGCGTCGATGCAGGAGAATTTTCAGGCAGCGTAAACGTCGCGGCTTGAATCACAGGTGGTTCATTGACATCCACTGGAGTGATCGTGAGCGACTTAACTGCTTTGCCGGGGATGGACAACGAGTCGCTGACTTCGACATCCACGACAATAGGGATATTGGTTTCAAAATCCCATGGGGACGAGTTGTTGTACTTCACGTCTCCAGTGATCGCATTGAGCGAGAAAGGACCCGCAGGTCCGAGAAAACGATAAGTTAATGATTGGCCCGGGTCGTCATCGGACGCGATGACTTTTCCTACTATGGAGTTAGGAATGGGGTTCTCACTAATCAAAAGTTGGGACGTTTGGATGACCGGCAAAGCGTTCTGCCTAAATCCAAACGCGCCGTCGAATCGATGCTCTGTCCTTTGGACAAACAAAGAAACGCCCGTGTTCGAGTCGAGTGGAATCTTATCGCCGGGATACGAACCTAACGTCAATTGATAAGGGCCAACTGGGAGTTCTTCGATCGCGAATTGCCCATTCGAATCCGATATAGCTTGAAACTCTGGGTAGGAGTATTGCAGTTTATCAAACGGTCCAAACGGGCTTGAGTTCTGCACATTATCGTTCGTGTAGATAATTGCGTATTTGATGTCGGCTTGAGGACGAGTAATACCAATCGTTTGACGCGCGGTTCCTTGCAAGGGCCCCGTCTGTGCGACGGTGATCAAATTGTTGTTTCGGTCATAAACTTCGAGGCGGCCATAGGAGGCCTTGAGGGTTTCGGCGGCTATGGCTTCAATCGAAACCGAATCGGCCTCGCGATAAAACATCACCTTGAGTCGGCTACCACTGTCGAACCAGGGAATGCCTTCGCTGGACAAGACTGTAATGGTGTTGAAGTCATTGTCGAACGTGGACCTGGTCCGTACGGCGAAACCAATATTCTCGTTGTATCTATCAGCAACTGTCAACGTTGCATTCGGGAAGTTGTTCGCGAGTTCATTTCCTAGCGGTTGTTTGGCTGCGATGACTTCGACCTGAAAGGAATCGCGAAGGCCGTTGCCATTTCGGTCTGCGAAGACCGTCACTCCTGGCACAGGCGTTTCATCCGAAGTGATGTTTCCGTCGTTGTTGGAGTCCAATCCCGTAAAGCCTTGGAACCCGCCATTGAAGTTGTAGGTGCCGAGCGTGTTGATCGATCGGCCTGAATAAACGAGTGGCCGTGGGTCACCAAAGGTCCCATACGTAAATCGGTACAGGGAATTGGGGTTCACATCATCTGCAATCGTGGTTCCAGAAACCCAATCGCTGGCATTCCATCCACTGGATGCGCCGATGCGCCCGACGTATCCGCCCCCATCCGTGAATACAAAGGTCGTCCCCGCAGGATAAAGATTGTCGACACTTTCAGAGAACGTAATGCGACCGTAGGATCTCGACGGGCCTGCCGTAGAATTCAAAAGCCCAACCGAATCGAGAACCGTCCAATTGGCAGCATCCCCATCAAAGGTTCCGTCGTCGTTCGCGTCCGCATCGCTTGTAGGAACGGGTTTTGTCGGCGATTTCACCAATAGGAAGGTGTTCGCCCCAGCGATAAACGCGAGCCGATCCGACAGGGTCGTCGCATCGCTCCAGCGATTGTCAGGCAAACCTGCAAAGCCGGCTTGTGTGCCGGTCAATCTTGCCGATTGAGGATCGATGGAATAGAGATTGCCAGCTTGTGTAATAGTCAGGAAGCCATTGCTTCCAAGCGTTACGTTGGAGACATCGATGACACTGTGGATGTATCCCTGTCCACCGGGAACTGCGCCCCAACCCTCGAGAGTAATGAAATAGGTTCCGCTTCCAATGGTTTGGTTCGGGGCGCCGCGAAGCTCAACATATTGGTCTTTGTCGGAACTTCCGAACAAAGGGGAGATATGCACTTCGCTGATCACTAGCGCGAGGACGCGCCGGGATTCCAATGCTTCGATGCCGAGACGTCGGCGTGGAGCACGTCGTTTGGCTCGTTGACGGAGAGACTGCATCGACTTGGAAAACAATCGAGGAAATCGCATGGCCAAGGTAAATTCCGGGTTGGTCTAGTTGGAAATGGCGACAATCGGTCCGACCATTCTCAAGGAATCGCGGTCGGTCTGCCGTCGGCACCCTTTCGAAAAACGGGGCGTGACGAGACTCTAGATTAACTGATTCCAATAGGGTTATCCACGGTTATTTGGGGTCGAAAGACGCCCCAATTTTTGGCAGCAATCTTTGTTGCCGAGTGGTGGTCGTGGGGCAGGGGGGCTTAGCCACGGAGAGAAACGGGGCTACGGGCGAAAATGAGATTTCTTATACTCAATCGCTGGCCCTGGGGGAGCTCGTGTCCAGCATGGCACCATCGGCAGACGGCGAAAGGTGGCCAAACCCCCTTACCTTTTCGGATTGGCAGCCATCGCATCAAGATCGATAGCCCGCTATAGCTGAAAGGGATCTTCTTGGACTTGTTCCCCGTAGAGGGGCATGTAGCGGTAGTAGACCTCGAGCATCATAGTCGACATGCAGGTGATATACAGGCGTCCACCCTCTACCGAATGCGCATCCTCAACATACCAACTACCTGCTCCGTGACCGGTTTGGACTTGGCTCGTCACGATGAGCTCGCGCATTTTGTTATTCCAAGCCTCCCACTCTGCACCACCGTATTGCTTCATGACTTGGGTGGCATAGTAGTTGTAGTAGATATCGCCCTTGATGGGACCATCCGCTGCGAACTTGGCAGCCGCTGCCTTGATGGTCGGCTCTTCTTTGTTCCATCCGGAATACATGCGACACAAAACGCCGCAAGCGGTCATGGCTGGTCGATAATTAAGGGGATTTTTAACTTTTTCATCCATGCTGTAGTGATAGCCGAAACCTTGGGGCACCAGCATGGTGTCGAGAAACACATTGGCACGGCGAACGGCATCCAAATCGACGTTCAGTCCAGCCATCGCAGCGCTCTTGATGGCCATCATTTGCCAACCAACGACGGATGTATCCCCCGGCATATTCCCCTCGGGAAACGGGGTATAGTGCCAACCTCCCGTCAGTGGATTCTGAGCATAAGTCAAATAGTTGATGCTGAGCTGCGCCGCTTCCAGCAGACGTTCATCGCGCGTCATGCCGTAGGCTTCGCACATGGCGATCGCGGCGATCCCGTGCGAATACATACTGTCTTCGCCTGAAAAACCAGACCCTAGAGACCAGCCGCCGATATCCTGCTTAACGCGAATGTTTTGAATGAGAAAACTCAATCCCCCGAAGACGGTTTCTTTGTATTCTCCTTCCATGTGGGTCTGACCTGCACCTAGGAAACACATCAGAGCCAGGCCCGTAGCCGCATTGACGCTGGGCCCCCGGTTACCAGGGCGATCGCACTGACCACCACAAATGAGGGGATGGGCAAAGGTCCAGGCTCCTGTTTCGCGATTCTGATGTTCTGCTAGCCACTTGAGTGCCATCGCCACGGCTCGCTCGGTTTCGGTGGTTCCACCGTATTTTTTGAGCAGCTCGCGCTTGGTTTCTTTCGAACGGCTATTCAATGCCGCGCGCATTGCAGCATTGCTCTGAGCCGCGATACCGGACGAGGGGACCAACGACTGGCTGATACTGGGAATGGACACCTCCGCTGACGCAGCGATGACGCCGCTCAAATCGACATTGACCTTGGCATCGACGATGGTAGGTGCGATGGCCGGAGCGTCCGCCGGCATCTCTTCAGTAGAATCGGATTGGATTTCCGCCACCGTGTTGTCGATGGCAAATTCCTCAAGTCCATCCGCTTCGTCACCAATGGGTTCGCCGACATTCAAGAGAAGCTTGAGTTCTTTCTGGATGGGTTCGATGTTCCACGCGGCCAAACCCAGGATGACCGATACATGCAAAGCAGTGCTGACAGCCCAACTCGGCGCAGCGCTCCACCACGACCGATGATCTCCACGCCGACCTTCGATGTGAAATGGCTCTTTGGAAACGGGGTTGGCAGACACCGCAGTCGCTTGTTGGGATCGTACTTTCGACGCAGCCGCAGGAGTCCCTTTGGACAGTGGAGCAGGCTTGGCTGCAACCGGCTGTTTCTTGTCGACGTTCTGTGCAGGAAGCTTGGTTGACTTCGATGGGACGATTGGTTTTTCTTCCTGAGCCGCCTTTACCGAAGGATCATAGTCCTGCCCGTCGGGCTCGAATGACCCGTCGGCCCCCAATGAATCGGGGGTATCCGATGGGTTTGGTGTTTGCGGCGTGGGGACTTGGGCGGATTGGAATTCGGGTAGACCCAGATCCAATCGATTGAGGTCGTCGTCTTGGTTTGGCATGAACTACTCTCGAATCGGCCACTCGTGCCGTCCTGCCAGAAAAGTCAAAAGGCCCGCTAAGGGCGAAGTTTCCTCCACGGCTTTCCCGTAAGAAGGAAGGAACCCACATAGTATCTTAACAGTCATCCCCCGGTGGGTGTACTCATTTACCAAAGGATTCCGATTCGGCTTCCGTATGTTCAACATCTATCGCGGTCTGGATCATGCTCGAGGGGAACCGATCCGGTATGATTTCAGGAATCCCAACGGTTCCTTCATCCATCAACAACCGAGCGATTTTGGTGGCATTCTATTCCTTCCCGATGGTTCGATCTCGTCGACGGGTTTTCCGCGGATCTGAAAAAAGCCGAGCGTCGACGCCCCGTGCCAACTCCCATTCCGATTCACGGCGTCGGCAATGGAGATTGCCCGACGGATTGTTCTTTTTCGTCGTGTTATCCATTTTTGGGTGCTCACAGCCAAATTCCGAAGACCTGGCCCGACGCGTCCCTTCGAAATCGCCCCCGACTTTAGCCTCTCCGAAGACTCCCGCGTCGACCGAACTGGACACGAAGGCAGGAATCGATGCTGCGCTTAGGACCGAAGATTTGGATTCGGCCTCCCAATCCACTGGACACTCGGACGCATTGGCAAATAAGGAGGCGAATACGGATCCGATCAAGCCACAAGAACCTGCAAACGTCCAAGCACCCATCCTTCGAATCACGATTACCGGTTTCAAGTCTCGGGAGGGAACATGCCCGGTGGCGCTGTACGAGCGCGATGGCTTTAACGACCCAGACCGAGCGATCGCCCGAGAGATGCTCGCAATCGATGGAGATAGTCTTGTCTGGGAAGTCCCATTGTCGGAGTGGATGACCCGCCGAGGCATCGATAACCTCGAGGGAATCCAACTGGCGGTGAGTGCCTACCATGATCGCAACGGCAATGGCAAGTTGGACAAAAACAGTTTTGGCCTTCCGACCGAGCGCTATGGATTTTCAAACGATCCGAAACGCGGTTTCGGCCCGCCAAGTTTTGAACAAACCGCAATCGATGTCGGGAAGACGCTCCAAGGCCAAACACCCATCGCACTTCGTCTGCATTGATGCAACCCGAGAGAGATTCGAGGTGATGCATCAATGCATGTGGTAACGATCGTAGCGGGCAGTCATCCAAGCCATCCTCTCCGCTTCCCAACGAGCTCATTCGCGACCGCTCTTTATAGGATTATGCCAGCTTCCTGAACTCGTAAAAGCGAGAGACTGAATCAAGTAGGCGAGTTCTTGGTCGACCTCCGCAGGAGAATCGACGGTCGCGCAGATCGTCGATTTGACGATCTCACGAAAACGTGAACGCCATCGATGAAGAGTCTTCTTGACCACATCCCTGGAAACTCCGAGCCTTTCAGCAATCTCCGCTTGAGTTTCATCGACCATGCCTCCGTTTAACCAGGGCTTCAAAGCTTCGAATGTGTCGCGTGTCCCTGGGCCTCCGCACTCATTCTCCAATTGCCGAAGGGATTGGTCGAGAATCGAGAGTGCCCACTGGCGATCAAAGTACGCATCCGGTGGCATCGATTCGCTTTGTGGTTCAAGCATCGATCCTCGTATCGCGTCATGCGAAACAAGCTGGATACTGCCACCTCGCTTTTGTGCGGAAGATCGCTCCCGTTCATCCGCAATGAAGTGCTTCACCGCGCCGAGCAAGTACGAACGAAAACGACCTTGATTGGGGACGACATGATCAAAGGAACGTCCTTCGAGGAGTTTTGCAAAGAAGGAGTGTGTCCAATCGAGAGCATTCTCATCATGGTGTGTATACGACAGAATGAATGCATAGACAGGCGTGTAGTATCTTTCGCATAGCTCTTTTAAGGACTGCCTCGCGTCAGCGGAGTTTCCACGTGCCGAGAGAACTTCGGTCCAGTGGGTGGTCATGAATCGGGCAGCGCTAGGGTCATTCATTGGAGCCCGTTGCCTGTTGATCTACGTTTGGGGAGGCTACGCTTGGCTGCAACATGGCGCTGTAGGAACCACGCTCGTCCGAGATTTCAAACAACGGTATTCCCATTCCAATTGTGCGATCTGGGTTTCGTTCTTTACCCATGCGAAGCAATTTGTGCCCACAAGCGAGCGCTGCTTCTTCGCTGGGCATCGCAAACGCGAGTTGCACTTCGGAAATGGCTTCGTCGATTCGAAAGGTCTTTCCGAGAGACTCGTTGGGGAAGTGAGTGTTGGCAATATGTTCTTCGGTGGCTGCATTGGCTGACCTGGGAATCAACGGTGGGCCTTGATACTGTACGACAAAGGTAGAAGGATCGTCGACAGGAGAGAGGGTCACTAGAAGTACATTCCCTTTGATATCGATGTCTGTAATGCGAACGCTTGAAAGAACATTGTGGTTTGATGCTTGATGCATCCTCTCCACAGCTCGGGTTCGTTCCCGGTCGGCCAAAATAGACTGATCGAGAGAGATCAACGCGGTCCAACCGAAGTAGCACCAAACGATAGAGGCAAGGCCAATTGCTGCCGAAGACGTATACGTCCGTTGGCGAAACTTCTTTAAGAAATGGGGATCGGCCGTGCCCTGCGAAGCCCAGTTTTTGGTCCCTCGAAAAACAAGAAGGATTACCGCCAGTGAAACCGCGAGAAACAGGGCAAACCACACTTGCTCGGGTAACGAAGAACGAGCTATCGACAGACTCTGAAACACGAGAACCGTGAGGGAGGTCAGCAGGATCATGAACAAGGCGATAGGCCAAAGCGTCGCCGCAGGAATCGACATATAAAGCCCCCGTTTGTCACCGCTTTGGCGAACGTCGTTTACATGCAACCAACCCAAGATGGTTCCGGGCAAGCCGAATGCAAAAAAGACAAGGAAGGAAAACACAGCATAGGGAATGGATGATGCGCCAACGTTACCCACTCGGAGCATGGGTAAAATCGCGCCTGCGAGCGAAATCACGGTCAAGAACAAGCCTGCATAGGCGCGCCAACCCCAGGCCAAGCCATTCACGTGCGATGGTTCGGCAGACGCTTCACGGAATCCTTCTATCTTTGTCTCATTGCGATTGAGAGATTCGACCTGCGTTCGAACTTCATCGGCACTCTGTTGCCGCCTTTCGCGGTCCCGTTCCAGAGCCCGCATTACCACACGATCGATCCGTGCGTCGACGCTTGAGCTTTCCGATGGAGCGGGGAACCTTCCTAGCGGCAATGAGCCGGTGAGCATCTCGTAAAACACGACTCCTAACGAAAAGATATCCGCGCGATGATCGACATCGGCAGGATGTTCCACTTGCTCGGGAGCCATGTAATGCGGTGTACCGATAGTCGCTCCGGTGGCCGTCAATCCGGTTTTGTCATCGGTACCTAAAAATTTGGCGATGCCGAAGTCAGCAATCTTCAATCGGCCTTTCGAATCCAGAAGGATGTTTTCGGGCTTGATGTCGCGATGCAACACTCCTTCGTCGTGGGCGAACTGGAGCGCTTCACAAATCTTTGGGATCAGCGACAACGATTGCGACTGTGTAAAACGGGCCGTCGCGTAGGCCTGGCGCAGATTGACACCGTCGACAAACTCCATGATCAGGAAATAGAAGCCGTTCTGGTGACCAAAATCATAAACCGCCACAATATTAGGATGATTGAGTCGGGCCAAGAGACGGCCCTCGCGTTCAAACCGCTCCGCAAACAAAGGCTCGCTGGCAAGACCTGCCGGCAGAATTTTTAAAGCCACCCATCGATCCAGTTTGGGCTGGCGGGCTTTAAAGACGGCTCCCATCCCTCCGCTTCCAATGAGCTCAAGGATCTCGAGATTGGGAAACGCCGCTTGAACTGTTTGAATGTCAGGCGGTTCGCGATCCAGGTTGGCAGAAACACCACCTGTGCTGTAGGCTACAAATGCCATCAGGCAACGCGGACAGAGTCCACCGGGAGCGGTGGGGTCGATCACGGACTGACATTTTGGACAGATTTTGGTGTTCAGTTCTACGTTCATTTTCTTTTCGCAGGCATTGGAGTCCGATTGTATCCCCTGAAGACTACTTGAGGAATCGAACCCCCTTGGTGACAGAAAACGGTGCCAAGATTCCTATTGCTTGCAGAAGCTTTTAACAGAAACGCAGAAGTGGACGTCCGAATGAATGCCAACGTGGGCCTGCGATTGACCGAACAAGCCTTACGGTATCCCGACCAATTGGGAATCGCTACGCCCCGCGGATCGCATCGATCGGGTAACCATCGTCCTTATTACCGTGTCAGTCTGCGGGATATGGATTTGAGATCGTCTGCCATTGCAGCCGGCATGCAGGAATTGGGAATTGGACCCGGCAAACGGATCGCGTTGCTCGTTCGCTTTGGTGAAGACTTCATCACGCTCGTCTTTGCACTCCTCAAGTGCGGTGCAACCGCGATCCTGATCGATCCTGGCATGGGACGAAAAAACGTTCTTCAATGTCTTGCCGAATCGGAACCCGAGGGTTTCGTAGCGATCCCATTGGCTCATGCCATCGTCAAAGTCTATTCGTCTCGTTTTCCAAAGGCCAAGTACAACGTCACGGTCGGTCGACGATTTGGCTTCTTGCCTCATCCCACCTTGAGCCAACTGGAATCGAAAAGCCCATCATCGTTCGTTTCACCGGAAACGATTTCAAGCGACCCTGCGGCGATTATCTTCACGACCGGAAGCACCGGGCCGCCTAAAGGAGTCCTCTATACGCACCGCACGTTCAATGGCCAAATCGATAAGATCTCGGGACATTATGGAATCGAGCCTGGTGGATTGGACTTGAGTGGATTCCCTCTCTTCGGGCTGTTTAACGCGGTAATGGGGACTGGAACGATATTGCCCGATATGGATCCGACGCGTCCCGCCGATGTCGATCCCGTTCGTTTGCTCGATGCGATCGACCAATGGCAAGTCAACCAATCATTCGGTTCGCCTGCGCTTTGGACCAAGGTGGGCCTGTACTGCAAGCGGACAGGCCGAACGGTCCATTCTTTGCGTCGCGTTCTTTCGGCAGGTGCCCCTGTCCCACCGCGCGTGCTGGAACAAATCCGATCCGCGATGCATCCCGACGGAAAGATGTTCACCCCCTACGGAGCGACCGAAGCTTTGCCCATTGCATCGATCGAATCGCGCGAGGTGTTGGGGGAGACAGCCGCTTTAACGCGTATTGGCCGTGGAACGTGTGTCGGGAATCGCTTCGAAGGAATTCAGTGGCGCGTCATTCGTATCCAGGATGGCCCTTTGCGTGACGTGGATGAGACCGAAAGGCTAGGAACAGGAGAGATCGGCGAGTTGATGGTTGCTGGACCCGTTGTGACGCAAACCTACATGACGCGAACCGACCAAAATGCTTTGCATAAAGTCTTCGATCCGTCGTTGCTCTCCAGCGAAAACACGTCGAACGACGGAAGCATCCGTTACTGGCACCGCATGGGAGATGTTGGATACCTCGACGACCGAGATCGTTTTTGGTTTTGTGGTCGCAAGGGGCATCGTGTGATTACCCCCAACGGCACGCTGTATACGGAGCCGATCGAAGGGGTGATCAATACCCATCCATGGGTCTATCGCTCTGCATTGGTTCCGCGAGGCCGGGCCCCCGACCAATCGCCAGCCGTCGTCATCGAACCCTGGCCAGAGCATCGTCGCGATGTTAACGCACATTCCCTACAATCAAAACAGGAATGGTCCCAGATGATTCAATCGTATCTTCCGGAACACCCGATCGATGCCTTCATTGTCCATCCGGGAAAACTACCGACTGACATACGACACAACTCCAAGATCTTTCGGGAGCAACTGACCACGTGGCTTGAGAAACAACGCCGCGAAAAATCGTAATCGATCGGAGGCTGACGTCGCCTATGCAAACAGGGGGGCGCGACGCGATGTCTCGCAGGGTGGGAATTCTAGGTTCTCAAGTTCCATGCGGCCGGTTTTCGCCCAGCCTCGCGCAGGGACAACCCCCGAAAAGAGTAGGGTTTTTCGCATTTTTCGCGGACCCCATTTCGACTGGATGACCGGCGTGTGAGCGATATACTAGTGCGTTTTCACCAAGCGGTTTCTGACCCCCAATCTATGACTCCAAATTCCAAAACGCATTCATCTTTGGGACGGCCCGATGCATTGCATAAAGAACGCGTCCTAGTCCTGGACTTTGGTTCCCAGTTCGCTCAATTGATTGCGCGCCGAGTTCGTGATCAAAACGTTTATTGCGAAATCGTCCGGCATGATATCTCGGTCGAATCGATCGCAGCCCGCAAGCCCGCCGCCATCATTTTGTCCGGTGGTCCATCGAGCGTGTACGAAAAGGGTGCGCCTCGCTGCGATCCAAAACTGTTTTCGCTAGATATCCCCATCCTAGGCATCTGTTATGGCATGCAATTGGCTGCGCATTGCATGGGTGGATCGGTCAAGCCCTGCCCGGCACGGGAATTCGGCCGCGCACGATTGCAGATCAGCAACATGGAAAAGCTCTTTGCTGGTTTTCCCGCAGAGACCGATGTTTGGATGAGTCACGGGGATCAAGTCGATCGGTTGCCGACCGGTTTCGAAGTGCTGGCAGGGACTTCAACCTGCCCGATCGCTGCCGTTAAACATCACGAGCGCCCGATCTATGGCATCCAATTTCATCCCGAGGTTTCGCACACTCCCTTGGGTGGAACGTTGATTCACAACTTTCTGTACAACATTGCTAGCTGCGAAGGGCATTGGCATTTGTCCAACTTTGCCCAACAAACCATCTCCTCGCTCCGCGAATCGATCGGCGATCACCGAGTCATCTGCGGTTTGTCAGGAGGGGTTGATTCATCGGTAACGGCGGCGTTGCTCTACAAAGCTATCGGGCCGCAATTGACTTGTATCCTGATCGATAATGGATTGCTTCGAAAGGACGAGCAAGCCGCCGTCATCTCCGAGTTTACCGATCACTTCCAAGCCGATCTGCGAGTGGTCAATGCCAGTGATCAATTCCTGAGTACGTTGGCAGGGATACGCGATCCACAAGAAAAGAGACGGCGCATAGGCCATGCCTTTATCGAGTGCTTCAAAGCCGAAGCCGAAAAAATCAACGGTGCCAAATACCTCGCACAAGGCACCCTCTACCCAGACGTCATCGAAAGCGGTGCTGCACCCGATGGCCCCGCCGCCACGATCAAACTGCATCACAATGTCGGAGGATTGCCCGAACAACTAGGCTTTGATCTGGTCGAACCTTTGCGAGATCTGTTCAAGGATGAAGTCCGTCGACTGGGGTTGGAACTCGGTTTGCCCGAACATCTCGTGTGGCGACATCCATTCCCTGGTCCCGGTTTAGCCGTCCGATGTTTGGGGGAAGTAACCCGAGCCAAGCTGGATGTGTTGCGAGAAGCCGACGAAATCGTTATCAACGAAATCAAAAACGCTGGTTTGTATCGCGCCACTTCGCAAGCCTTTGTAGTCCTGCTCGAATCGCAAAGTGTCGGAGTCATGGGCGATGCGAGAACGTATGAGAACGCTGTCGCTGTGCGATGCGTCAACACCGATGACTTCATGACGGCCGATTGGAGCCGATTGCCCTACGACCTGCTCGCAAAGATATCGACCCGCATCATCAATGAAGTACGCGGTGTGAATCGGGTTTGCTACGACATCAGCTCCAAACCTCCCGCCACTATCGAGTGGGAATAAACGAACCATCGAACATTCGAGCATTGCGAACTCGAACCCTTTTTCCGGAATTCGAAAATGAATCGTTCCTACATCTATCAAATCGAAAACCTCACCAAGCGGCATGGCCAAAAGGAAGTCCTCAAGGATATCTTTCTGGCCTTTTATCCAGGTGCCAAAATTGGCGTACTGGGTTCGAACGGTGCGGGCAAAAGCACGCTGCTGCGCATCATGGCAGGGACCGATAAGAACTTTGAAGGTGTGGCTCGTCTCAGCAACGGCTTCACCGCAGGGTACTTGCCTCAGGAACCGAAATTGAATCCTGACAAGAATGTGCAGGAGAATGTCGAAGAAGCGGTCGCCCCGAAACGCAAAGTCATCGATCGCTTCAATGAGATCACCAACCTCCTTGGAGAGGTTACCGATGACAAGGAGATGCAGAAGTTGTGCGACGAGATGGCGAGACTTCAAGACATCATCGATGCCC
>JBAWXH010000059.1:0-37514 GCA_037144155.1 Planctomycetota bacterium
CCTCTGAACAATGGTGCAACCGATGAGGAACTGCTTCGTATCGCGCTCGAGTGTGTTCGAGCCAAGTTTGCGTCTCACGGCATCTCGAATGCCGGTTTTGTACCGCCGGAAAGAGCCATGTATCAAATCGGAGGATAGTACCACCTCCGACTCGTGCCATGCGAATCCTCGTAACTCGACCTGTTTGAATTCCCTCTAAAGAGAGCTAGACGCGATGAAAACCTACGATGTTTGCGGACTTGGAAATGCAATCGTCGATATCTTTTTGGAACTGAGCGACGACGAGTTTGCCAGTCTCGGATTCGAAAGAGGAACGATGCGATTGGTCGAGCAAAAGGACCAACATCAATTGCTTGAGAAGTTTTCGACTGGCATTCATGACTTGAAATTGGCCAGCGGAGGCTCGGTGGCGAACTCGGTGATCGGTTTGTCCCAGCTCGGTGGACGCTCCGCTTTCATTGGATGCGTCGGCGATGATCGGTACGGATTGCACTACGCCGAGGAATTCCAAGATTTGCGGATCCATATCGGAAACCCAATCATCGTTGGTAAGAGCACTGGCACGTGTCTAGCATTGATCACTCCAGATGCAGAGCGCACGATGCGTACATGCCTCGGAATTTCGAGTCACCTTTCCGATCGCCATGTCGATGAAGAACGGATTGCCCAATCGACTTGGCTGTTTATCGAAGGATATGTTTTTGCAAATCCGGAAACCGGACAGCACGCGATTCGCAAGGCGATCCAATTTGCAAAACAACACGGCACCAAGATCGCAATCACCTGTTCCGAAGCGTTTGTCCCCACTGTTTTTGCGGATGCGTTTCATGAGGCCCTCAAAGAGACTGATCTCCTTTTTTGCAATGCATCGGAAGCCATGTCCGTCACGAAAACCGATTCGAGCGGTGCCGCCTTTGAAGCTCTCAGGGGATTGGTACCCAACTCCGTCGTAACCGACGGCCCTCACGGTGCCTTTGTTCGCTACGAGGGTGAAGAAGACCACGTGGCCGCCTTCGCTTGCCATCCAAAGGACTTGACCGGTGCAGGCGATATGTTCGCGGGTGGATTCCTTTATGGCATTACCCATGGATACTCTCCCATGGTAGCGGCGAGAGGGGCTAATTTCATGGCTTCTCAGGTGATCAGCCAAATCGGGGCACGACTTCAAAACGAAGCTCCTCCGCTTTGGGAACAAGGGGTCGAACTCACCCGTGCAGATGACGTTGGGGGTTGATTCTCCAGCCGATCAATGCGAGCTCAAACAGCCGAGGTTCGTCTTTTGGCCCAAACCGCGGCTTGCGTACGATCGTTCACACCAATCTTTTTCAAAATGCGCTGAACGTGTTCCTTGACTGTTTCATAGCTGATCCGAAGTTCCTCTGAAATTTGTCGGTTGGTTTTCGCAAGCGTGATGAGGGATAACACTTCCTCTTCGCGTTCTGTGAGCAAGTGATCGAACTTGGCATCGTTACGTATTGCAGCGGCGCTCACCGACAAACTGCGGAGTTCCCGCTTGGACCATGCACTCCGTCCCTCTAAAGCCATCTGGATTTTCGAACCAATCGTTGAAGGGGAATCGGTCTTCAACAGTATTCCACGCACTCCGATATTCGATGCGAGGGTCGATGCTTTCGGATTCTCGATATCCGCAAGGATTAGAACGACCTGTTCGGGGCGTATGCGGTAGATCGATTCGATCCATACGAGCGGATCCTGAACGACGCTGTGCGTATCGACCAGCACCGCATCAAAGCGTTGGTTGGCGATTCGCTCCAGCCCGGACTCACTGTGTTCTGTATGGTATCCGAGCGCACTTCCCATCTCCTGCAATATGGCTTCCAGGCCAATTCGGTCTACATCGTAGGGACCGACTAACATCACTACGGCGCCATCGAGAGTTATCTTGGCCTTTTCCACCGGATGAGGTGTTTCATATTGGTTCATGCGGAACTCCTTTTCCGTCCTATTGTAAGGCAAGAATCTCATAGATGACATGAGGCATGAATCCATAGACTAGGAGATCAACTCAATCGTTCCACTTCATCGCAAAGGATCTTGTTTACCCAACCTGGCGGTCTCTTTCGCGATGGTCAAAACCGCGTCCGGTGCAATTTTTGAAGTTGCGTTATTCGAGCCTCCCGAAGCCCCAGTCCCATTTTCCCCAGCTTTTTCGTACTCGTACTCCGCGTTAGCGGTACTCGTGGCGGTATCTTCGAGTACGAGTACCATTTCATTGAGTACGAGTACGATAGAAGCCAAAATAGCGCGGCTTCAAAAGTGCAATTGCGTCCCCCCGACTTCTACACACGCAATTTTTCTCACCGCCATGAATCGCTAGTCACCAAACGGAGCATTCCTACTCTCGATAATGCTCTCCAAGAGAAATGGCCGAAGCTTGATCGACTTACCGTCGGCATCGTCGTGCACCAGTGCCAAGTATCGATCCAATCGATTGGCCACATTGGAGTCGATCAATTGATTCGAATCTGCCGTCGACATCTGCGTTAGAATGCGAAGCTCAATATCGCGGAGCGATCCTCGCGATAGCCAGCGCCCTAGCGACGACGCGGAATCCGCCCAAATGCAGGTATGGATCCCGAGCGGTGGTCCATCCGACAGCAGCTTGCTAAGAACGGCATCCGGTTTCGGGCTACCCGAGTCATCTCCTGAATACGAGAACTCCTCGCTGCGACGCAATTCGCGGAAACGGGACAGATTCAAAACGATCAAGTACAGCGAAGGATAATTCTCATTCGGAGCTGCCAAGCGCTTTTCAAGTTCGCTCGATAGATCCTGGAAAAGGACATCGAGATCACGCGCGGCGGCAATGCGCACCGGCGCTTGGGTGCTACTCCACTGGACGACTTGCTGCATGCGTGCATCTTCATTGCGACTGCCGTCCAGGATCCAAAATGCCGTAGTTGTGACACCGTCAAGCTCTTTCACAACCGGGTTCCGCGTTGCATTGTGAACTTCTCTCCAACCTGCGAGCCAGCTTGCGATCAGGCTTGCAGCCACTCCTTCTTCGGTCGCGACGATCATCGCATTTCGCCCTGCAGCTCGCGAGAATTGCCGAATGATTGGGGGTTCAATGGAGACGCTGTCTCCAAGCACCCAAGGGGCCGACGATGGATCTGAAAGTTTGATATCGCGAAACGCCGCAATGACTGTATCCCGATCCCAAGTGGCCGGTTTGTGCCCTTCAAAGACAATCCTGCGTCCCAAAGCATTCGTCGTAGGATGGAAAGGCACTGGCTGGTTTGGCAATTCCCCGAGTCGCTGCAATTGCTCGATCTTTGGCAAGTACGAGACTTGGAAATTCTGATTTCCCTCAGGTCGCCCACCGATTTCATTGTAGATCCCTTGTCCAGAATGGCGTAGCCTTTCCGCAGCGGTATTGTCTTCGCTAAGAATGAGCATCGCATCCGAGCTATCGCATTGCAACGCGATGCGAACGGCCATCTGCGAAAGGGTCGTACGGGGCAGAGAATAGGCTCCACCGAGCGTTTGGGATGCCAGGATCAAGTGCATGCCGAACGATCTTCCTTGGCGGACGATGCGGTCCATCAGCATAGAAACATGCTGAGATACTTTGTCATCCTCGACAAACATTTCTTGGAATTCATCGATAACAATCAAGACGCGAGGCAGCGTGACCTCCGGATGTTTTCTCTTCAGCGTCGGCAAATCCTGAACGCCCCAGGCGCGAAACGCTTCGCCACGAGCGGTCATGATCCGATCCAAATACTCAAGGGTACTCAGACCAAATTCTCTTTTACTTTCAATCCCAATGATATCGGCGTGGGACAATCCCAACTCAGCATAGACCTGAAATTCGACCCCTTTCTTGAAATCGAGGAGAACCATACGCAACTCTTCGGGCGGGTAATTCAGAGCCGCACTGCTGATCAACGTGTGCAGCAACGAGGATTTCCCCGATCCGGTCTTGCCTGCGATGAGCACGTGCTGCGAAGTACCCGTTCCCAGGCTAATCGATTGGATGCGCCCTGCATCTGAGATTCCGATAGGGATTTCCAACCCATCGTGCGCATGCTCTTTCTGTACCCGATCGGATGCGGGCGCTATCGATTCGAAGGGAACAATCCGTTTGCCGATATTCTCTGCGGCGATCAATTGCTTCTTCATGATGCGACTGAGTGTCACTTCATCGGGTGGCTCCGCAACAGAGATCGGATACTCAGAAAGCTCGGGAGTCGAGATTCGCACGATGGAATTGGACTTCGGATTGGAATTGGAACCCGCTACGGTCGACGACGCTTCGGACGTGAAGCGGACATGGAGACCAAATTCTTCGAGTTTGCGTTTGTCGGCAAACGTCGGCCACGCACAGTGATCCGTCAATTGCAGGATCACGCCCACTCCGCATCTTCCCCCCGAAGACAGGATCGAACACAGAGACTGCCAAGAATGGTCATCGAGTCCAAACGGGAATCCCGACCACACAATCAATCGATACGGGATGGCCATTGGACCGGCCTGAAGATTGTATTCATAGAGGTTGCGATAGCGATTTCGGAGACTCTGTTGAATGACGTCTTCCACATGCCGGGCAGTCAGTGCTAGTTGGTCTGCAATATGGATAGGTTGAGTCCAGACACGATGGTTGACCAAACTCGGATCGACATCCGCCAAATGCATCAACCAAGTGAACTTTTTCCCCAGCCCTTCGGGATCGATAATGGTGGTCTGCAAGGATCCTGCGGGGAGAGAGGTTACGGCTCGAAGGAGTACTTCTCGCATCATTTGATGAGAGCGTTCCTGTGAAGGAGCATCTGCGTCCAAAACCAAGGCCCCGTGTCCGATCAAATCAAAAGCGATCGGTACTTCACCTAGAAGCGACAGCTTTTCTTCTAAGCCGGACAAACCTTTCGCATCCGGATGATCGCTCGGGTATGAGAACTTGGGAAGAATGGTACCGATGGGCCATGCCACATTGCTAGGCGAGCGAGCCCATGCATCCGCCTCGAAGACGGAGGAATTCCAATCTGGATAAGCGGCCTGGATTCCCTCTCGAGCGGCTTGAACTCGGTCTCGAAAGCGATCGATACCTCCCGTCCATCGGGCCACGCTGTGCGCTTGCGACTTCTCGTATTCCGATTGCAAGCGTTTCAACCTTCCCTCAAACGCATTCTTTGCCTCCACGCGTTGTTTCTTTTGCGAATCGTTTAGTTCGGTCAGCTTAGGTTTCGCTTTGGTGTCGATCCTTTCAAGTCCACTGACCCGTTCCTGTGACAGCTCGTGGCGTCTTTGCTTGGAGGTTCGAATCACTTCTTCCTTTTGGCGCTCGTATTCCACATGCAGTTGGGACAGGATTTCTTTGTGATTTGCCTCGAGGCGTTTCGCGTCTTCCTGGTGTTGCTTGTCCAGCTTGTTGCATTCGAGGGTGCATTGTTGGTCGACCAAGCGTTTCCCCTGACTTAGGATGAGATGTGCCTCTTTTTCTTGATCCACAATCGGCGGGAATAAGCGACGAATAGTTCGATTGATGAGAGGAGAAGCAGCCAGAGCCAACAAGGCGGGAGCGACGATGGCGGACACCAAGCCCGAAGCAACCCAGATCAGCGGAGGGGTTTTTAAGGAATACGCCACCCCTGTTCCGACCGCTCCAAGAACGATTCCCAGCACCGCCAAGATCGGCACATTGATGTATCTCGCGATAGGGTGAGATTCCATCCTGGCGATCGCCGTCGACCATTGTTTCTTGCACGCATCGAGCGTTTTAGCGATCTCTCCGAGGGACTCGATGGCGAGGATCTTTTCCGAGTTCGCAGGAGCGTCGTGCGCTGTCCAGTTGATCAATACCGGATTGGACGTTTTGATTCCAACCCATTCACGCGTTTCATGCATGCGATGGTCGATGCCATTCTTTTCGTTTTCCAGTCGCTGACGCAAGCCATCCCGAGTCTTGATCGCTACCTGCTTGGCCCCGTCGCAATCCTGTGAAAGCTTTTGCTTTCGCCCCTCATATTCGGCTTTCTGCTTTTGCTGCGAATCCTTCCAATTCGATTTGAGTTTCGCGAGCTTCGATTGCTCCGACTGGATAGTCTCCAAAGTCCTAAGTTCCGCAGATCCAACGGTATCATCGATCGCTTGATCCCAGCGAGTGACCGCATGCTGCAGTTCAGCGCGGTGCTGCTGCAACTGCGCCTCACTACTCGCCTCGTAATGGCTCCGCTCCTCATCGCATTGCGACTGAAGCAACGAAGAATCGACGGAGCGGGCTTTCTGCAATCCAATCCAGCGATCGTTCAATCCTCGCAGCGCCGATCGCTGCAATCGCATCAGGAACACTCCTTGAGAACTGGCAAAACGGGGACGGATGTTAGGAGGTTTGCTGGTCATGGCAGCCCCGATTTCCTATCGAATGAGTAGAAGTCATGTCCCTGTGATTATACGAACAGCCCGATCCAATAACTGTGCTTGCGAAGATATTCTTGTTTGCTGAGACCAAAGGCCTACGGACTTTGGCCGATTCGAATCGATCTGCGCAACGGTGTTCGTTGATGATTCTAAGTGGGTATCCATTCTCGCTTATATAGGCTAAAGATGTTGCGCTATCCGAGCCACTCGGAGCCCCAGTCCATGTTTCTCTGGCTTTTTCGTACTCGTACTCGTACTCAGCGTTAGCGGTACTCGTACTCGATGCCGTATCTTCGAGTACGAGTACCATTTCCTTGAGTACGAGTACGATAGAAGCCAAAATAGCGCAACTTGAAAACTTGTCTACTAGGATTGCCGTAGAAGTACGGCTGCGAGTTCTTTCGTCGATGTCACGACCTTGGCGGCACCACTTTCCCATAATTCGGCTTCCGAACGAAACCCCCAGGAAACGCCGATTGGAAAGAATCCAGCCCCGACTGCCGTTCGCATATCGGTATTTGTATCCCCCACATAAGCAATGGATTCAGGTCGCAAACCCATCGATTCACCGATCCAGAGAGCCGACGCAGGATCCGGTTTTCGTGGAAATCGATCGGAATGACCTAGCACACATTCAAAGGGCTCCGATGGGAAAAAATGGGATACGCACTTTTGCGTAAATGGATCCGGCTTGTTGGATAGAACAGCCATCCGCATTTCTCTTGTCGCGAGTTCGTCAAGCAATTCGGGGATGCCAGGGTAGGGGACGGATGTTTGATCCCACCGGGCAGCATAGGCACTTTCATATCGCCTCATGCATTCGGCTCTGAGTGTTTCGTCGGTGACACAATCCGGCACAGCCCGCTGAAATAGAAGGCTGACACCATCGCCAACCAAGTATCGAAAGTCGGCCACGGGATATTGAGGATGACCGATAGCCTGTAGAACCTCGTTGACTGCATTTGCAATATCTACCAGGGAATCCAACAGCGTTCCATCCAAATCGAAGACGACGGCTTCAAAACGGACCTCATTCGATCGCTGCGTCATCATCACTCTCCCATGCAATTTCTGCATCGCTGTCCATCCACTGGCGGATTACCATCGTGGCATAGGCACCCCGAGGTAGCTCGAATTTCACAATCAAATCAAGCGTATCGAGACGCGATGAGTCCGATTCCCAACTTCCGACCATCTGCATTGGCTTAAGAACCATGCTTCGCACCCCTTTGGAAAAAAACGTATCGCGGGGAAACTTGAGGCGGAGTTCACGCGGGGTGATTTGCCATGGTTCGAGCACCGCAATGAGTGCCTCATAGGTTCCTTCCGGCCATGAGTGCTGCCGAGCCGACGGAAGCGGAATGGGGATTGATGTAAGAGAAGCCCAACGGCTTGCCGATTCCGCTCCGGTCCATTGCGGCAAACTGAGGGCTCCGCTGAGACTCGGCATCGTCTTGGTGGATTTCGGATCGTCCCCATCCATCGCATTGAATTGGTCGACCAAGTTCGATACCCAGCGATTCCAAATCCAGCTTTGAAAGGCCGCGATGTAGATACTGCGAAGATCCTGTCGGACCAACGCCAGGGCTCGTTTAAAATCCGTAGGATGGTCCACCAAGTAGGTAACGACGCTTCGGCGATGGGAACGATCGAGCATGGCTTTGCACTTTTCCCATTGCCCCCAACAATCCCTCAGGATCTCCTTTTGCTCCCTTTCGCGCGGCCGATCGTGCGAGTTGTGCTCGGCCAGAGCCAGATACAGAGCCCGCTCGTAGTCCCCCTTGCACCAATGCAAGCCAATTAGATCCCCGGAAACACCCATCGAACCGAAGCGTTGGTCATCAAAGTAATTCATGACACCGAACTGTGAGATTTGCGAGAGCCGCCTATCCAGTTCTGATCGACGAGCAACAGGGATAGCCCTCAACCGAATCTCAAACCGATTGGATGCGATGTCTTTGGCTTCGTACGGATGTGGAATCTGACCCAGATACTCCAGCCGAAACGACCGATCTTCTGCATTCGACTTCGGACCATGCGCGATCGAAATATACTGCGTGGTGCTCGCGTGTCGATCTTTCAGCCCTCCGTAACTGATTCGATGGCGAGGCAACTCCCAACGCCTCAATATCTCAGCGATTGCCTCGGGAGTTCCCAGGCCTTGTTTGCTCAGTCGATAAAACGCGTGCGGGCCACCCGATGGCCTGACGTCCGTCTGTTCGTCGACTTGAAAATCCTCCGGAGTGCTTTTTAGTTTCATCGGCAGGACCGGTTGGTTCTTTTTGAGAACTGTTTTCGGAGTAGGAATGAGAATCTCGTCGTGTTCATCACATGCACTGGCAATCGTTGGAAGAGATTCAACTAAGGTTTGAGTCCGCATGCCCTTTGCACACGGCGAAGGACGCCTGCAGCGACTTCGCGAGCTCGCTTCGCTCCTGCATGCAATGCAGCGTCAACGACCGAAGGGTCTGCAACCAACGCCGCACGGCGCTCTCTCAAAGGTTGCAAGAATCCATCGGCCACATCGGCCAATCGCTTTTTGATTTCACCGTATCCAAAGCCGCCTCGCAAATAGAGCGCTCGCACTTCCTCGCGCTGTTCATCGGTTGCAAACAAGGAATACAACTGGTAGAGGTGATCGGAATCGGGATCCTTTGCCTCCTCCATAGGACGTGAGTCGGTGCTGATCCGCATGATCTTCTTACGGAGTTCTTTGGCATCTTCGAACATGCCCAGAGTGTTGCTGTAGCTTTTGCTCATTTTTTGGCCATCGGTTCCGGGGACCTTGGCCGTTTCCTTCAAAATTCGCGCGGACGGAATTACAAAAGTTTCGCCATAAAGCGCATTAAAGCTACGCGCCAAGTCGCGGCAAACTTCGATGTGTTGATTTTGATCTTCGCCGACGGGGACGCATTGCGAGTCATACATCAATATGTCAGCGGCCATCAGAACCGGATAGGTGAACAGGCCCGCATCGGCCTTGATCCCGCGCGCTTCCTTATCTTTGAAGGCCACGCATCGTTCGAGCAATCCAAGCGGTGCGCCCGTCATCAATATCCAATAGAGTTCCGAAACTTCGGGAACATCCGACTGCAGAAACAATGTCGCTCGAGCGGGATCCAATCCGAGGGCGAGCAAGTCGATAGCAGCATCCCTTACATACTCTCGCAGGGGGGCAGCAGCCCGCACCGTGGTTAACGCATGGAGATCGGCGATGAAGTAAAAACCGTCGTTGTCAACCTGCAGCTCGATGTACTGCTTGATAGCTCCGAAGTAATTCCCCCAATGAAACCGACCAGTAGGTTGTATGCCGCTGAGTACTCGCATGTCGCTCGATAATGTTCGAAAGTGATTGCTGGGGAACGAAAAAGTTGGTAGCAAACGAAACGGTTCTGATCTCTCGACGAATAGTCCGGTACCTGAAAAGAAGACGAACTATTTTTCTGCCGAAGGTGGTGGCACTGGTTTAAGGTGGTAGGACCGCATTCACGGGTATTGGACTCGGCTTGGGTACTTGCAGCGTCCCTACCACATCTGTCAGACGCTTTGCTCCCAAACTTGCAATGGCACCGGGAAGTTGTTCAAGGATCTTGATGCTGACTTGAGGATCGTAATAGTTGGCAGTGCCGATTTGGAAGGCGGAAGCACCTGCCACAAGGAACTCCATCGCATCATCGATCGTCGCAATTCCACCAACTCCGACGATAGGAACAGGAACGCGCGATGCAATTTGGTACACACAGCGAAGTGCAACCGGCTTGATCGCGGGACCACTCAGCCCGCCAACCGTGTTCGCCAACAACGGACGCTGCTTCTTCCAATCGATCGACATACCCAGCACGGTGTTGATGCAGGTCACCGCATCCGTACCCGCTTCGTAGGCGGCCTTGGCTATCTCAGCAATCTGCGTGACGTTCGGTGTCAACTTGGTCAAGATCGGGCAATCGAGGACGGCGCGAACGCCGGATACGACACGATGGCAAGCGATGGGATCGGTCCCAAAATCTATCCCTCCGGTGACATTCGGGCAGGAGACATTGAGCTCCACTGCAAACGGTTCGAGGGGAGCTAACTGAGCAGCCAACGCTACGAAATCTTCGTGCGATTTACCCGCGATGCTGACGATGATGTTCGCACGGGTGCTCCGCAGGTAAGGCCAATGGTGCGCGATAAAATAATCGATCCCATCATTGTCCAATCCGATCGCGTTGAGCAATCCCGCAGACGTCTCGACCGTACGCCATGGTGCGTTGCCAGCACGGGATGCACGGGTGATCGTCTTTGGCAAGATACCTCCCAACCTGGTCAGGTCGACGAGCCCTTCCATCTCCTTGGCATAGCCAAAGGTCCCCGATGCCACCATCACTGGGTTCGGAAGATGCAAACGACCGAGGCGGACACCGAGTTCGATCATGCTGTCGGCGGATGAAACCCCAAGATTTGCGGTCACGGTGTTTTCCGATGGGCTCTTTTCCGATGGGGCGTTGCCCAACGGGGAATCGTCGAATGGTATTGAGCTCATGTTGCTCAATGTGAACCTTTACCTAATCGCCGTTCAATCGCTTCGCCCGGGAGCGGGATGACTTTGGCGTTGGCCATCAGATCGGTCGATAGGATATCGTTTGGATCATCTACGGCTTCCGATGCTTCGTATTGAACAATGAACGCACCGACTTGGAGATAATTCTCATGGAACACCGGAGGCCAGAAGTCCTCCGCGCGGTGAGCGAGCGTTCTTGCTAACAAGCGGGTCGCACGACCGGAAAATCCACTCAGTACCATGTCAAGTCGTCCGAGCGACTCACGAAAAATATAGAACACCAACGCCGCATCCTTGCCTTGTGACGAACCACCGGCAAAGGCCCACTTGCCATCGGCTTGCTCGTAATAAAGCCCGGGCTCATCTAACTTTTCGGATTTGCTCAATCGTAAACCTGCGGAGCAAGCAGGTGGGTGTGGATCGCGATCCCGGTAACGCAAGAAAAATGGCAAAGATCGATCGGTCGCCTTGGCAACATCGTCCTGCGAGGCAAAGGGAGTGCAGGAGAAAGCTCCACCCAATACCAGCTCTACGGTCGGGTTGCTTTTCACGCTCCCTAAACAGACGAGCGCCTTGTCCCCGCTGATTTCCGAAAAATCATCGTAGACCGTTTGTGCACGCGCGTGCACCTGATCCACACTCATCGTTCCCGGACTCCATACCAAAGTCTGCCGCAGATGTTCGATGTGCGGGATCTCTTTCCCAGGTACCCGCTTGCCAGATAGGGCTTTGGCTGTCCCACCCAACGTCGAAACGCCGTTGAGAACTTCACCCGCCAGGACACTATCAGAAGCTACGATCCATGCGGTATCCGCGGAGTCGTCTGCAGGCGGCTTGCGGACCCCCACGCATACCTCCAGTCGAGAACGCCGCGCGAGGAGTTCCCAAAAGTTCTCTGGCGTGACGGCAAACAGTGCCCCAGGCAATTCCTCGGCCCGGGCATAACCATGTTCGATCAAATAATCGCACAGGCGGGACAAGGCTTCGAGCGGAATATACTTGGCTTCGTTCTTGAGCAAGGCGGCGACCTGATGTCGATCGAGCCCCGTGTACTCAACGATAGCCTTGATCGTGCCCGGGCGTTTCCTGCGATCAGGTGTATGCCCGAGCAATTCTGCGAGTCGAAAGGCGTACCTCATGATTGCTGCTTATTTCTGCTCTGCGGGGATAACGATGAGGAGCTGACGCTTCGGATACCGTCAGCCGTAGATCCATGCTCTAGGTGAAGATTCTACCCATTGAATCAAGTCCAGAGTAGTCTAAGGAAATTCTACCCGACCTTACATACAATAGCAGAAAACCGCTAACCGCCGATCCATCGCTGATAAATTTTTCGGGCTTGGTCAGGATTTTCGGTCCCGTGAACGATCCCTCGGCCATCCCGAAAGATGCTGATCGTCCAGGATTCCGCCGAGAATCGGAGCAGATAGGGAGTTTCCATCAACGTGCCATGCCCCCGAAGTCGTTGGGCTAATGTTGCCAGGTCCAACGGGTGTCCAGAGGCACTTTGAATCTGAACCGAGTTCTTACCACAAAGAATTTTTGCATCGGACGCGTATTCGCCGTCCAAGAACGGAAAACGACGTTGCATGCAGCACTCGCAGTTCTCGCTGCGAGGGAGACTCATGGTGCGAACGTCGCCCGACCAAAGATCAAAAACGGTCAGCCGAGCCTGGAATTGTTGCGCCTGATTTTCTCCAGGCCCCAGCCGAGGTCTCTCGATGATGGTTTTCATTCCCAGCATCGCTTGCCAGCTTGCGATCACGCCGACGGCAGGACCTAGAACTCCCACTGAGTCGCAGGTCTGCATACTTTCAAGTGGAGGAGGATCGGGCAACAAACATCGGAAGCAAGCCGTTCGCGCTGGGTCGATCAACATGCACTGACCGCTGGCCCCTACGATCCCTCCATGCACCCAAGGAATGCCTGCTGAGACGCATGCGTCGTTGATCAAATACCTGACTTCGAAGTTGTCCGTACCATCGAGCACCAGATCGATCCCTTGAAGTAACTCGACGATGTTTCGGTGGTTCACATCGATGACGTGCGGATCGAGATGCACGGTTGGATCGATGGCGGCAAGCTGGTTTGCGGCAGCAACCGCTTTCGGTGTGTGGTACTCCGCATCGTGCAAAGTATAGAGAGCCTGCCGTGGGAGATTATCCAATTCCACCCAATCCCGATCGATCAATCGCACATAGCCAATTCCGACGCGCGTGAGTCGCTCTGCAATCGTAGAACCCAGCGCCCCCAATCCAACGACTGCGATCCGTGCATCGGCGAGGGATTGCTGGCCATCGATCCCGACATGGGAATACGCAGTCTGGCGTCGGAATCGATCGGTAGGGGTCATCGCATCATCGGATCAGTAATTGCTTTCATCGTCGCAGCGCTTCTGCGACGGCCGCGCCCATTTCGGCCGGTGAAGGAGCGACGACAATCCCTGCCGCTTCCAATGCGGCGACCTTCTCTGCGGCAGTTCCTTTACCACCGGTGATGATGGCACCCGCATGCCCCATCCGTTTGCCAGGAGGAGCGGTGCGGCCGGCGATGAACGCAGCCACCGGCTTGGTCACATAGTTCCTCACGTACTCGGCCGCCTGCTCTTCGGCATCCCCGCCGATTTCGCCGATCATCAAGATGACTTCCGTTTGATCGTCGTCTTGAAATCGACGGAAGATATCGATGTAGGACGTTCCGACAATCGGGTCTCCGCCCAAGCCGACGCAGGTCGATTGACCGAGCTTCAAATTCGATGTCTGCCATACCGCTTCGTAGGTCAGCGTGCCACTGCGAGACATGATTCCGACTTTGCCAGGCTGGTGGATGTATCCCGGCATGATGCCGATCTTGCACTCGCCAGGCGTAATGACTCCCGGGCAATTCGGACCGATGAGTACTGAATCGCTGCGCTGAACGCGATCGTACACATGGACCATGTCGATCACGGGGACTCCTTCTGTGATCGCACAGATCACTTCGATCCCTGCATCGACCGCTTCCAGGATGGCATCGGCTGTGAATGGGGGTGGAACGAAGATCATGGTGGCGTTGGCACCTGTCTTTTCGACGGCCTCTTGTACCGTGTCAAAAACCGGCAGACCTTCGACGGTTTCCCCTGATTTGCCGGGAGTTACCCCGCCGACCATCTTGGTCCCGTATTCCTTGCACCCCTTGGTATGGAAAGCGCCCGCCTTGCCGGTGATCCCTTGGCATATAACGCGTGTGTTGCTGTTAACAAGAATGCTCATGGCTTGGTGTTCTGATCGATGGATTGATTCTGGATGGTTGTTGGAAACTTGGTCGCACAGAGAGGAGTGCGTTACGCAGGATCTGGACATGCACTAGGCAATGGAGCCGACGACTTTCTTGGCTGCATCGGTCAAGTTATCTGCAGAGATAATGGCCAAACCACTTTCACGCAGCATCTTCTTTCCTTCTTCGACTTCCGTTCCTTCGAGCCGAACGACGAGGGGAACATTGAACCCTACTTCCTTGGAAGCATCGATAATGGCTTGAGCAATCGTCGTACAACGCGCGATTCCCCCGAAAATGTTCACCAAGATCGCTTTGACGTTGGGATCGGACAGAATGATTCGAAACGCTTCGGTCACTTGTTGAGTATTGGCACCGCCACCGACATCCAAAAAGTTTGCGGGCGCTCCGCCGTGGTATTTGATGATATCCATGGTCGCCATCGCGAGACCTGCACCGTTAACAAGACAGCCGATATTCCCCTCGAGCTTCACAAAGCTCAGCCCCGAATTGGCAGCCCGCAGTTCGGCGGGCTCTTCTTCGTCAATGTCGCGGAGGGCTTTCAAGTCTGGATGTCGGTAGAGAGCGTTGTCATCAAAGGTGACTTTTGCATCGAGAGCGATCACTTGATTGTCTTCGGTGATCACCAACGGATTGACTTCAGCCATGGCGCAATCGAGCTTGACGAACAGATCGCATAGCTTCCGCATGAACAGCTCAGCGCTCTTGGCGGCATTACCCGTGATATTGAGCTTCTTGCATAGCTTGCGGACTTGATAAGGCTGAAGACCGTACGCCGGATCGAAGTGCTCTCGCAAGATCTTTTCGGGGGACTCCTCGGCTACCTTTTCGATCTCTACCCCGCCTTCGCTACTGACCATGAGTAGCGGAAGCTTTTCAGATCTATCGACGACGACAGCCAAGTACAACTCGCGGGCGATTTTGCAGCCTTGTTCCAAGAAAACTTGGTTGACAATCGATCCTTCGGTTCCGGTCTGGATCGTCACCAAACGATTGCCGATCATATTCTTGGCTGCCGTTGCCGCTTCGTCAGCCGTCTTCACCAATTGCACACCGCGCTGCGATGGAACTTCGACAAAGGTTCCCTTGCCTCGTCCCCCAGCATGGACTTGCGCCTTGATTACAGCCAACGCACCACCGAGTTTGTCGAAAGCAGCCTTGGCTTCCGCGGGGGTCTTTGCAACAAAGCCCTGTAGAATGGGGACATCGAAGCTTCGAAACAGCTCTTTTGCTTGGTATTCGTGGATTTTCATCGAGCGGATCTCAATGGTGACTCGGAAAAACGCGATCGCGACGCGATTCTTCTCTAGGGGGGGTGACAATCTCTACGTAGAGGGGACGGATTATCAGAGCCAATACCCAGTCGGTCAAGGTGCCCGAGGTCAAGGTGACCGAGAACGAGCCGAGCTTGCCATCGGTCAAGTGATCGCGTTGGAACGAAACGGAAGGGGTTACAAAAGGTCACGCGAGCCAAAGCAATCGCCGTTTTTGCATGGATTGAAGTCCAAACCGGCTAGAATCCAGGCCAATCACTCTCTCCGTCCGTCGTATGGCTTTTTGAGCGAGCCTCCTGCACGGCTATGCTTGGCTCCGCTAGGCATCCGGGCGAAAGGGAAGTCCTTTCGGACGAGATCGCACATCGATTTGATGCTTGGCTCCGTGAATCCTCCCCATGTTCTCCGCGGCCGCATCGTGAAAATCCCGCGATCGGCGATACCCACTCACCAGTTCAATTCCACACTCAGCCCGCAGCCAGTCTTTCGACTGCCTATGAACAATCAGTCGCCGGTGCTGAACCACAGCCGTCTGCGTACGGTTGTCCAACGAATCCATCCCTCGTTCGGTCACCGCGTTCGAGGGTTCTAAACTTCCCGAAAGCTGATCGCTCCTGGGCAATGACGCTACATAGCCTTCTGCATACGAAGCACCACTGCCTCGTGCGTAGCCCTTGTACAAACGACGCGCACTGGTCGCGATCGTTAACAGCAGTTCGCGAAATAATTGGATCGCGTTGTCCACATCCCAATGGGGACCGTAAAAGTAGAACCACGTCCGATGCCCTCGGCGATGCGTATAGAACTGAGTCATCGGAAGGATATGCTGAGTCACGTAGTACGCAAGGTCCTTTTCCCACGACAACGCCTTGGACCCATTGACCGGACACGCACGCCGCGTGAACGCACCCGATTCGTCGTTGCCATCCTCCGACAAGTCTTCTCGAGACAGGTTGTGCTTCAGGAGTAGTGCCTGCATCATTCGCAATGCATTCTCACGCTCGCCATCCGTTGCCGCATGGTTGCGGGCGGTGTTATCGATGGCCCGCAATCGATGAATGATTTTCTCAAACTCTGCCTGTGTCAGATCCTCGCCGTTCAAGCTTGCTGAGGCCGGAGTGGGATCGAGAACGCAAGCCCCATCTCCAGGTACCCAAACTTCCTTGGTCAAGTACGCTCCGTCATCACGGACATCCCATGTATCTCGAATCGATCCTTCCACAAGCGCGAACAAGTGACCTTTGGATGGATAGGTCTTTTGGCAACCGATAATCACCAACCCATCCGGAAACTTCTCCTCGTCGACCAATCCCCCATCGATTCTCCGATGTTGCCATCCGCGCTGCTTCAGATACTGTGAATAGACGCTTTCGGAAACACCGTAGCGGGGACTCTGTGGCGAGGATTGTTGGAGCGCATGATAGACATCGCGATAAGCAATGCCCGTCGCGATTGAAATGGCCCGTGGAACGCAATCACCGGTCAACCCCACGAAGCCCGCCTTCGAACGCCCACCATCGTCCCACACAAAATCTTGAATCGTTCTCATAGAAGCATGTACGTTGAATCGTTCTGGGAACCTTGCAATTGCCCTAATCATCGATGCGGGTATCGGCACATTCGCGATCGGTTCCTTCGTTGCGGATTCGTCGAAACGAATCGCGTTGTGCGAAAAGATCTATCTCGAGGTAAATGATAACGTCGATCCAGGGGAAGTCATTCGGGGAAAGGATGCTCGATCGTTTAGGAAGGGTGCCTGGAGGCAGAGCCTCCGTTCAGTGCGTTCCAGGCGGAGCCATGGAACGAGAGATACGAGAGATCCGGAACGTTTCAGGCTCTTCTGGCGATCCCCATGCAGTGGAAGCTCGGCATTTCAGCCCTAGCATTCCCACTGGAATTCGCGTGGATCAGTACCCCATCGCTCGATTACCCACGATATACTTACGGTCCAATCCATCCCCTCCCACCTTCGTGGTTCCTCCGCCACGGCCCTTGATCGGAGCCCTTGCCAATATGCTCTCCTTTCATGGTTCATCCTCACGCCACGGCGTTCGCTTGTGTGATGGCTTCACACGGCGCGAATGGTTACAGGCCGGTACTCTCGGGGCATTCGGCGTGGGATTACCGGCGTTGCTGGCGTCGAGATCGACGCAAGCGAGTCCGCCGAAAGTAGAACTGGTCGGATCGAATATCGCTGCATCCTTCGGCAAGGCAAAGAACTGCATCGTCCTGTTCCTATTGGGTGGCCCTCCGCAACATGAGACATGGGATCCAAAACCGGATGCACCCGTTGAAGTCCGAGGGGAATTTAAAACTATTCCAACAGCAACCCCTGGCCTGCACGTCAGTGAGTTGATGCCTTTGACGGCCAAGTGGACCCACAAGATCGCGGTCCTTCGTGCATTGTCCACCGACGATAACGCGCACTCTTCCAGCGGCTATTGGATGCTGACAGGCACACCGCATTCCCCAAAGAACCAGGAAAACTCGCTCCCCGGTGCCCCGAACGATTGGCCCAGTATGGCGGCAGTCGTCCGGCATCTGCGAGGCGATCAAGGAGCCATGCCCGGCTCGGTTCGATTACCCGAGGAGATTTGGAATACCGGTCGTATCGTTTGGCCAGGTCAAGACGCGGGTTGGTTGGGGAGTCACGCCGACCCTTGGCTGCTCACCTGCGATCCGAGCCAAACCGTTTTTCGAGTTCCCGATATTGCGCTCCCAGTCGACATGACACCCGAACGCTTCGCGGAACGGCGGTCGTTCCTGACGAATCTCAATCGCCGACTGGATGCCCTGCAAGGCCACCCGAATCTCGAACGATGGGGGAATTGGCAATCGAAGGCCATCGACTTGATTCGAACACGCGAAGCCCAAGAAGCCTTTGCCATCGACCAAGAGTCCGAAACCATTCGAGATCGATACGGACGCAATCGTTTTGGGCAGAGTGTGCTCCTAGCACGACGTCTTGTGCAATCCGGAGTATCTCTGGTACAGGTCAACTGGACGCGATGGAAGACGGACGAAGATGTCGCTCCCGCATGGGATACGCACGCAAAGAATGCCGAGCGCCTCAAGACGGCCTTAATGCCTCCCATGGATCAAGCGTACTCCGCACTTTTAGAAGATCTGGATCAGCAGGGGATGCTGGACGAAACATTGGTGGTTCTGATTGGGGAAT
Organism: Planctomycetota bacterium; assembly: GCA_037144155.1. Lineage (GTDB taxonomy): Bacteria > Planctomycetota > Planctomycetia > Pirellulales > Pirellulaceae > JBKCUI01. The sequence continues at coordinate 18,650 of JBAWXH010000059.1, forward strand.
TCGGTCGATCTCCAAAAATCAATCCGAGCGGTGGGCGAGACCATTGGGGGCATGTCTTCAGCGGTGCCCTGGCGGGTGGAGGCGTTCGCGGTGGGACGGTGTACGGAGCATCCGATCGACAAGGCGCCTTTCCGCTCGACGGCCGGGTGGAACCTCAAGATCTAACCGCGACCATCTATCATTGCTTGGGCTTTTCTCCCAGCACGGAAATTCGAGATCGCCTGCAACGCCCATTGGTCATTAGCAAAGGTACCCCAATCGAAGCCATTCTCTAGAGGCTACTGGAATCGTTTGGCTTCTTTGGTCTTCTCAGGGTCGGGCTGAAAAAGAATGGATCAGGGCTCCATCCGCCAAGTTCCAGATGCGGACTTCTCCATTCAAGCTTCCAGTCGCAACGCGACCGCTCTCTGAATGCACTGCGATCGAGGTCACCCAACCCGTATGTCCCGGCAGTTGCAAGGAGAGCGCATTTTTTTCCACATCCATCTTCTTCCATTGACCATCGCTGCACGGAATCACCAATCCTCCAACGGCGCGCTGGATTTTCGCTGGTTCGCCTCCTAACGGAATCTCGGCAACTTTCTTCGCTCCCTCGAGTTCCCAACGGTGCCACTTGTTGTCGGAACCGACCGTCATCCATTGAGCACCGTCTCCGATTGCCGCGACTCCTCGTACAGCGGCAGAGTGGCCGGGATAGCTGACTAATAGTTCTCCCGAATCCGCATCATAGATCTTCGCGGACTTGTCGCGACTGCTCGAACCTAATCGTTTGCCATCATCGCTGTAAGCCAATTGTGTCACCCAATCCGCATGGCTGGCAATAAGCTGGCGTTGCTCGAAGCGATCCAAATCGATCAATCGAATGGTGTTGTCGGCGATCGCAACCGCGACTTCATTTCTTCCAGGTCGAACAGCCAAATCCAACACGACATCGTTGGCGCGTACCAATGTGCGAACAACCATTCCTGTTGCTGCATCGACCCAACGCACTTCTCCCAATGTTCCAGGGGAACCCCCTGCCACAAGAAACGCATTAGCCTGTGGAAGAACCGCAATCGAATGGATCCTTTCGACTTGATTTCCAATGCGACGCTGCAGCATGCCATCGGATGTATTCCAAACTAGCAATTCGTGATAGCCCGACGTGAGTATCTGGCTGCCATCGGCTGTAAATGCGAGGGAACTGATCGGAAATGCGTTTGGGTAGCGCTCTGGAGGAGCAGCATATTGCTTAGGTGGCATGACCAACCACAATGGATCTGTCAATGAAACTCCGTCAAGCTTCGCCCCTTCATCGATCCATCTTGCAATCGTTTCGATTTGAACGGGATCCAATGGCTCACTCTCGGCTGGCATGCGTACATCCGGATCGTGCGCACGCAATCGTACGATCCATTCGCTCTCTTTGCTTTGTGATGCCACGACAGGAGCGGTTCCACCTTCTCCGGTTCGCATCATCTGCCCTATGGTATCCAATCGATAGCCTCCCTCGGCTCTCTTGGCTCCATGGCAAGCAACACAGTGCACTTGCAACAAGGGCGCAACGTGTTCTGCAAAAGTAACGGGCGTCTGTTGCGATTCTCCGGCCCACACGCTTGAGACTGCGAGGAACGGAAAGAAAAAGATCGCGAAGCGGCAGTCAACGGGAAACATGGTATTAGATCGCGTGGTGGGGTTCGTCGAGCGAAGGGACTCGCATGGAAAGGGGGGGGGTAAACTACTTTCAGTAGCGAACACCATTTTCAATGTTGGAATAAAAACTCATCGGTGTTGATGAGGACCCAGCACAAATCCTCCAAACCAGCGATCGGATCGCTTCTGGATTCGATATGCTTTATCGCCTCTGCGAGTTCCGGTTGCGTGGGCGAACGCGACAATCCAGCGAGATACAACGATCGAACGATTTCGTCGACTCCCTTCCCTTCTGCGATTCCGCGTCGGAAACGGTTGTTGGTATTACGTAGCTTGTCATAAATAGTCGCACCATTGAACAATTCGATTGCCATACTCAGATTGGAGTCTTCGGAACGCTCGCAGGCGCAAACAGTCGACCTCTCAGGTTGCCCAAAGACTTTGAGAAAATCGATCTTCGCCACATCGGGGGCAGGAATTTGTGTGGCTCGAGTTCCAATCGGAAGCGTGCCGAACGACTGTTCGGTTTGGGTCAATTGATTGATGGCATCGAGCAATTGTTCCGCACCCAATAATCGCGGTTGTTGGTGGGAGAAATACAATGCATCTTTGTCGTTCGAAGGATTCGTCTCATACGACGCTTGATAGGTGCGACTGAGCAGAATCGTGCGTATCAATTCCTTGCGATCGTAACCTGATTCGACAAAATGCTTGGTAAGCGCATCGAGCAGTGGGCGGTTCGTCGGCGGATTGGAATCGCGGAAATCATCGATAGGCTCGACAATACCTCTCGCGAAAAACTGACTCCAAATACGATTGGCTTCGACACGCGGAAAATAAGGATTGTCGGGACGCACCAACCATTCAGCAAAGGCTTTGCGTCGGTCATCGGCAGCATTCAGGGTTAACTCCCCCTGAACTGGAACCCAGGGCTTCATCGTTTGACCCGTGCGCGGTTGCACGACTTCACCAGCCACTGCATTCCATATAAAGAGTTCGTTGGGTCGTTGCGTTTTCTTTCTTTGAACCCGTTGAAAGAAAGCTCCCAGGCCATAATAGTTGTCCTGTGTCCAACGTTCAAAGGGATGGTTATGGCACTTGGCACATTGCAATCTGGCACCAAGAAAAACCTGCGAAATCGTCTCGACACAGTCATTCACGTCTCCTGCCGTGCGATAAAAGTTCGCAGGTGGATTTGAGAATGTACTCCCGGCTGACACCAATAATTGTTCCGCAAACACGTTGTAGGGAACGTTATCGCGAAGGGCTTGTTCGATCCAACGGTGGTATTTGTAGACCCCTTCATTGCCGACACTCTTACCGGTTAATCGAAGCAGATCTCCCCATTTGAGCGCCCAGAATTTTGCGTGCTCGGGACGATCGAGTAGCGTCTGAATGAGCTTCTCACGTTTGTCTGGGCTGGCATCATTGAGGAATAACGTCGTCTCTTCCGGGGCAGGTAGGATTCCGATGACATCCAAGTAGACGCGTCGCAGAAACACTTCGTCGGTGCATGCAGCCGACGGCTGGATTCGCATTTGGTTCAATTTCTGATCGACCAAACCGTCGATGAAATTGTGCTGCGGCAATGACTGCCATTGGAATCCGGGAGCGTCATCGATAAAGAGAAACGGAACCGACTCAATATGCTCCAAAAATCGAACCAGTATCACTGTTTCTCCTTGGACCGTGGGAGAAACGCGACCCCGTTGATCGACCGTTGCAACGCTCGTATTTGAGCTTTCATATGCAGCCACCAACGACACATCACGCGATGTGCCATCCGCAAAATGGGCGAGCACAACCAGTTGCTGCTGGCCCTTCTTGGTTGGAAGGATGCGTTGGCCATTCGGAAACACTTCCAACTTGACACAGCGAGCTTGATTGGGTGGATCCAGGCTAGCTCCTTGTTGAATCCAATCTCGCAACGCCAAATACGCGGGATCGGCTTTGTGCAAATGGACACCACCACCATGTGGAACCTTCATGAGAGGCTTCAACAGCAACAAACTCTGATCCGGTTCGATGGAATTGAGTCGGCGGCCTGTTTCTTCGTGCACCAGAGTCAATGAATCGAGTTGCTTGTCAAAGGCCCGCAGCGATAAGCGAAAATTTCCTTTGCCGCTTGGCGAACCATGGCATGCCCCAGAATTGCACCCTTGCTTGGACAGGGCGACCAACACTTCATTTTCGAATTCAACACGGCTAGGTGCATCGGCGTGCTCGATGGACACTGGAATCCTGGATGAAAGGCTTGCCACTTCGACGATGAGTTCGGTCTGGCCATTGCTGACCGGAATCACGCGGCCATTCTCCCACTTCGCAATCGCTGGATCCGCAACACGAAACGAAGCTCGGTCCGTCCATTCACTGGATCCATGCGAAGCGTCAAAACCCATGACGACCACGCTCTGCGCATCACGAGACCGACGGAGGGCAATCGAAGTCGGAAACGTTTCCAAGCGGGTGGGGGGAGTTTCTACGACCACCTGTTTCGTTGCGCTAGCGACCTGGAATTCGGATTCCCCGAACTTGCTAGTGGCAACCAGTTGGTACGCAAAGGGGACAGATATCGAGGCATCCGCAGGAACATTCAGTGCCAGGATGGCTTCCGATTGGTCGGGAGGAATGATCACTGGCGTCGGAGCGGCCCAACTACTGGCCAAACCACCCCACTGCAGCGTTACGGATCCCACTTCAGGACCAGACCGCTTGACCCGAACCTTGATTTGCAACGCCCCGCCCGCCAGTACTGACGAGGGGGATTGGACGTCGATCTCGAGTGGGTCAAACTCTGTCATCGGCACCGACATGGACTCGATCCGTCCATAAGTCGTCTGACCATAAGCGCTCAAGCTGATCGCGCTGTTGGGGGGTAACGGAGTCGCAGTGTCACCTCGCGATAGAGTGACCTTGATGGTTTCTTTTTCTAAAGCGGGCTGAACGGTCCACCCTTGAGGCCCGGCTGCCGAAAGTACGGTTATAGGATCTTTAAAACTATCGTTTAACCTTTTCACTTGAACCGTGAAACTGTGCTGCTTAACAGATCTCGGAACGGAAATCACAGCTGGATAATCAAAGGCGAAGAGAGGCCCGCGGGCCGCTCCGCCCGCCAAGAAATTGCGCCCTTCCAACCAGGCTGGAGGGTACGGTTGCCCAGGCCATTTGGAGCGCCGCAGCCCAATCGATTGAACCGGAATAGCGAGCGTCGGATCTTCGGTCCGTTTGGCGATCCAGGTCAGAGACTGCATGCGATCAGGTTCCCACTGGGGATCCGCGCTCAGGTAGACACGCTGCTCATTGACTTTGGCTGGGATCACCGGATTCAGGATACGTAGACCCGCTGGGGCATTGCTAATCTCTAACTGCACAGGCCCGTCGTATCCCTGGCGTTGCAGTTGGAAGTCGACAAACGTCGCACCGGAACCCACCTCGATCCATTTCGAGTCGCGCGTGTTGGCATCCGGTTTGATGCTGGCAACGAATCCACCCGTTGGCACGATTTCTACGTAGTATGCGAAGTGATTACCACCTCGACCTAGAAGATCGGTAACACGCAATTGATACGTACCCGTTTCCGGGAGTGTTGCATCCAGGCCTGGTTCGTCCGAATCGTTGATCGGGGACTCTGCAAGCAATTGCCCTTGTGGGCCGATCAGCTGCAATCGGACGATTGCGGGGGACCCAAGGCTTCGAGTGCGCGTCTGAAAACGTAGCACTTGCCCTTGGTTACCTGAAAATGCAAACGAGTCTTGTTCATTGAGAGCGGCCAATCGCCCCGAGATCCCAACCGGTACCGCGAGAGGTTGTGCTTGAGGAGCATGCGCCGAAGTAGCAGCTTCGAAGGGTTCGTGATAGAGGTCCATCGATCGCACCAAAACCTCCCCCCAAACACCTCCCGGACGATCCGCAAGAGAGGTCCCGATCGAAAATCGATCCGCGATCAAATCCGTTGGTACCGATACGGTTTGACTCCAGGATGGGGCTACTGCCTGGGTGACGTTGCCGGTCGATTGGCTGACGGTTTCTCTTGGTAACCACTGAATGACCGATGGAGTTCCCGCCCGAACCGCCAGAGGGTACGGAACGACCCCAATGGGAAAATCTCCCAATCGCAATCGATAACGCCCATCTCCTGCATAGCGACTATCGAACAGTTCGATGACGTAGTCCCCTTCGACGGGTGCAACGACACGAAGTTGGCTATCGGGGCTTGGATCGCTATCGTCGTTCTGTGAAAGCAATTTGCCTGTTGGATCGTAGATACGTACGAAACTATCAAGGCTGGAACCGATCCGTTCCGCAACGACATCGATGCTCAATTCGGCTCCTGCACTCAAATGGACCGAATAATAGTCGCTCAGGGAAGCGTCGGACTTTCCGTCAATCGCGCAGGGAGCAATGACGGCTTGAGGGACATTTCGTTGGTGATTGGCTTGGTTATCAACCAGACTGGGCAGATCATCGACCAAGAGTTGGTACGGTTCAGAAATTCCATCGTCGCCGGCCAACCAGATCCCCATGGGACCAATCGCTGCATCCTTCGCCACCGCAACATCGATGATGGCTTTGGTGGGCTCCAGTCCGACCGTCTGAACGCTTAGTGGGATTGTGGCTCCCAGTCGAAGTGGGGCCTTGAAGTTCTGACCGATCAGTTCCAAGCGGGTCGTCTGTCCAGGCACGACTCCGTTGGGATAGGAGCTTTGCAAGGTAACTTGGCTGCAGGCGATGGCCGAAATCATACCCGCAAAAACGAGGCATCCAATGAGAGGCACCCAATTGGATCGCATGTCTCGAAAGGATACGAACACGCTAGTGCAGGCAGGGTACGGTCGGACCAACATGAACTGTTCCAGAAGAAGAGAGGAACGGTGGGAAGGGTAGGGCGGCAGGGAGGGGAGGGGTTGAGGCGAATGATTTCCGGCGTGATATGCGTTGCGGACGTGGCACATCCCGAATCATCGCACTCGCTATCCGCACCACCTAGTATACTACGAATCGCCTACTTCGCGATTCGCGACTACCGCGAAATAGACACCTCGTCGTGCAACTTCGCTCGATCTCCAACGGTCAGAACATGGGAGCCAGACCCCACAGCTCTAAGCATCCTACAGGATTTTGAACCGTCTAGAACACTATGGGAGGGCGAGGCTCCTGCCGAGCTTTGGCTGTTCTGGCTCCGCAGGAGCGTCGCCCTCCCTACCAATGATTTGATCCCTACCAATGATTTGATTGGGCAAGGCCGATGAAAAGATGTTTAGAACATGGGAGCCTCACCCCTTCTTTTCCAATCCCTTTACTTTGCAAGAGTTCAGCGATTTTTATGGACAAAACCACTCAAGCCGTCTGCATCACCCTCTTGTTCAGCGCGATCGGCATTGCAGGGGACTACTTTCTCAAGATCTCGAGCGAAAAAAGCAATCCACTGACGTCCGTCTGGTTCTACGTCGGTTTCTGCCTCTATGCATCGACCGCGTTCGGATGGGTCATCGTGATGCGCACGCTCAAGCTATCCACGATGGGAGTCATTTACTCGGTCGCGATGATTCTGATGCTGGCATTGATCGGAGCAACCCAATTTGGCGAAAAACTAAATGCTTACGAGGTGCTCGGCATTCTCATGGCCATCGGCTCTCTGATCTTGCTGATGCGTTTTGCGTAGCCTAGCCGATCCGGCATCCTCTCGGTCAATGAATGCACTGCTTCCGCGGTTCCACCGATTCGGCTTGAGGTTGTTAGATAAGGGGCACGATCTGGTCCGTTCCTGTTGGCGACTGCTCTTTACCCAAGCCACGCAGTTTCGTTATTCTCCGAATCGATGATCAGTCCTACGCGAATGCTGCTGGTCACTATCCATTTTCGGAGAATGCAGGATGCATGAAAAACACGTACCTAACGGCGGGTTGCGATTCCTAACCGTTGTCCTCGGCAGTCTCTTGGCCTGCGCGGGATGGACGAACCCCTCTCACGCGGACCAACGGCCAGACGAAGTGATCGCCAACGCGACTTTGCTTCTCAATGAAACCATGGCCAAACCGATGGCTCGCGTCCCGCAATCGTTGATGGAGAACGCACACGGTGTCGCCATCATCCCGAATGTCGTTAAAGGAAGCTTCATTGTTGGGGCTCGCTACGGCAAAGGGGTACTCTTTATCAAAGAACCCAATGGCACTTGGCATGCCCCTGTGTTCGTTTCTCTGACCGGCGGAAACATCGGCTGGCAAGTCGGTGTGCAATCCTCCGATATCATTTTGGTCTTTAAATCCGAACGGAGCATTCAAAACATCCTGAACGGCAAACTGACACTCGGCGCGGATGTGGCTGCTGCAGCAGGACCTGTTGGCCGCGAAGGTGCCGTAGCGACAGACGGTCAGCTTCAAGCGGAAATCTATACCTACTCCCGAAGCCGCGGGCTGTTCGCTGGAGTCTCGATCGATGGATCGGTTTTGCAAGTCGATCGAATCAGCACCGGTGCGTACTATCAAATTTCTGCGACCAACCAAACGCCGATCGTTCCACCTGCGGGACAGCAGTTGACCGAAACGGTCGCACGTTACGCGGCATCCTTGGCCTCGGGAGTCGCCTCTGGCACGTCGGCCTTGCAAGTCGGCGCCAGTGAATCCGAAGTCGTCCGAGGACAACTGGTTCAAATCGCCCCCAAATTGTTCGACTTGCTAGACCCCTCATGGAAAGAGTTCTTGGGATTGCCTGCGTGGATATTTCTCGGGGGGGCACCTCCCAATCCGGCAGAGATCAATGCCGTCGTGACACGTTACGACTCCGTGGCACGCGATCCCCAGTTTGCGACTCTATCGGCACGCCCTGAATTTCAATCGGTCTACAGCTTGCTAAAACACTACCAAGCCTCATTGAACCCAGCCCCTTCATCGATCCAACTACCACCTCCGCCAGGAGGGGAATCGCAAGGTTTGGCTCGCTGAGCAACGAAAGGGTCGATCCGCTCACGGGCTAAAGAAAACCCGTTCTGCGGTCCCTCGAAGCAACTCGGTCCGTTCGGATTCACTGAGGAAATCCAGTCGATCGCGAATCAGCGCGATCGACGCCGCATAATGGTGTGGTGCCTGAACTTGGTACGGGCAATCGGATGCCCACATCAACCGCTCCGCTCCAAACGCATTGCGCAGTTTTTGAATCATCGGAGCCAAGTCATCGTAAGGTGGTTTCTTTTCACCCAGCGCATAGAACGCCGATGTCTTGACGTAGAGATTCTTTCGCTCGGCCATCCTACAAAGGGTTTCCAGGGCGCGGGTATTCACATCACCATTCATGCCGATACGTGAAAAATGATCGATGACGACGGGCGTATCGGGATGCTGCTCCATCAAAGCATCGATGGCGGGAAGCGCCTCTGGATCGGATAGCATGCACATGGCTTGACCAGTTTCCGCGCCGCATTCGAACATGCGATGGATTCCGCTCGAACGTTTCCATTGCGCTGCATTGCTGGCGTTTGCATAGAGTCGATATCCACGGACTCCCTGGGTTCGAAGTTCTCTCATCTCCAATGCGACGTCCGCATCATTGTGATCGACGACGGCCACCCCAGCGAAGACGCCTGGATGCCGGGCGATGCAATCCAGCATGTAACGATTGTCGAACCCAAAAAAATTCATTTGGATCAGAACGATACGAGTGACATTGGCCGGCGCGCAGTGCGCGAATAACTCGATCGGCGTAAACGAAAGAGGTCGGACGTCGTTTTCGGAAAAGCCATCTGCAAGTGGATACTCTGTGCCAAACGAAGGCCAAACATGCACATGCGCATCGATCCATTCGGAAGGCTCCTCAGCCAAATCAAGCATTGCCCGTGAATCATGGGAAGGGGATGCCATGATTTCGCGCGACACGATGCACCCAGCGGCTAGCGCGCCGGTCTGTGTTAGCCACACCCTGCGGGATTGTCTCGGATGCCGTGATGGTTTTTTCATTTCCCGAACTCGCTAAGTATCGAATAATAAAACTCGGCTGCCTGCTGGACCTGTTCCACACTGACAAATTCAACCGATGCGTGTGCTTGATCGATGCTACCCGGACCAAACAGGATCGAGGGTATACCAGCCAAGTGCAGTTTACTCGCATCGCTGCCGAAGGGGACTCCGACTGGAGCCGAATCCAAGCCGAGACGCTCCAGTACTTGGATAGCCGTTTGTACGATCGGCCTATCGATCGGGGTTTCCAGGCCGTAGTCGATCAGCATCGGTTGTTCCATCTCGAAAACGACGAGAGGGAATTCCAACCTCATGCGATCGATGCAGGCTTGATAGACTTTCAAGACATCGTGCACGCTTTCGCTGGGAAGCAAACGGCGATCGATTTCAATGGCGCATTGATCGGGAACGAAATTCACTTGAACGCCCCCTCGAATCAGCCCCACATTGGCTGTGGCAGGCCCCAACAAGGGATGCGAAGTCGCACTTAATTTCCGGTGTTCCAATTCCAGCTCGATCAGCAGCTTTGCCATTGGATAGATCGCATCAATACCCAGATGGGGTTTGGAGCTGTGCGCAGATTTCCCATGCGCGAGGATTCGCCATCGCAAGACTCCCTTGCTCGCGACGACTACCTTCATCTCCGTCGGTTCAGCGACGACCGCAGCATCGGCACGGAGTTCGCGGCACAAATGCAACACCCCTTGGCAGGAATACTCTTCGTCGATGACGGCAGCCATCCAAACTTCGCACGGAGGAATCAACTGTTCTTTTTTGGCACGTGCGACAGCCGACATCATGCCTGCCAATCCAGCCTTGGTATCGCACGCACCGCGACCGTAAATCCGCCCTCCTTCGATCCGTGGATCGAAAGGATCGATGCTCATCCCGGCAGTCGAGACAGTATCCATGTGGGCTTCCAAAATCAGACGTTGAGTTGCCGATTTTCCAGGCAATCGTGCGATCACATTGGAGCGACCCGGTAAGACTTCGCTCGACCAGGTTTCGATGCCGCACGACTTCCAATAATCAGCCACGTAGTTGGCGCACGCGGATTCCCCTGGCCCATCCAGATAGAATGCGTTCACGCTATTGATGCGTACAAGATCTCGCAATGTTTCGAGGATTTCCATCATCTCAACAATGTAACATCGATTGCAGGGAAAGTGCTCGACTAGAAGTTCTCTATGGAAGACGGGGGAATCTGACTCTGCGAACCGATTTCCCGAGCACCTTTTTGAATGCAATCAGCGGTTGCGGATTATTCCCGAAGACCGACGCAGCAGAATGGCTTCGGCATGCAGTCCCGGGCCGAAACCGATCATCACACACAATTCTCCATCGGCCACTTGGGAAGTCAAAGAATCAAGGATAAACATCACGGTTGGAGAGGACATGTTTCCATACTGCGCGAGAATCTCGCGCGATGGGCGAATCGCCTCGTCGCTCAAGTCAAAACAGCGGCCGACGGAATCCAGGATGCGAGGGCCACCCGGATGAATTGCCCAATGCCGAATCAATTCACGATCCACTTCCTGGCTCTGAAGCCATTCGGTGATGGGTTCGCGCAGTTGTTCTTCGATGACTTGAGGCACCATGGGAGAGAGAGTCATTTGGAAGCCGTGATCGCCGATCTTCCAGCTCATGAAGTCTGCTGTGTTGGGAATGCGTTGCGAGAAGCTCGATACGACCTGCCAGTGAGGGTTCCCTCGCGTCGAATCTTCGTTCATTCCTAGAACCATGGCTGCAGCACCATCTGCAAACAATGCATTGGCGACCAATTGCTCACTGTCCTCACAATACTGTTGATGCAAACTGCAAAGTTCGACCGCCCCCAAGAGAACTCTTGCCTGAGGATTTGCTCGCGCAATCGATTCGGCGACGCGTAAACCATTCAATAACCCATGGCAACCCATGAACCCAATGTGAGCGCGTTGAACTCGCTGCGGCAAGTTCAGTTGATCCATCAAATAGTGATCGACACCTGGTGAGTAGAAGCCCGTGCAGGAGACAGTAATTAAATGGGTCAGCTGGTTCTCCGAGATCTGAGAGCGATCTAACGCCGTCGCTGCAGCACGAAGCAACAGTGGCCCTGCGTGCTCCTCATAGACTTTCATCCGCTCGGCGGTCGTCGGACCTTTCGGCGCTTCCGCAGTCGCGAGACGATAAAACGATTGGCGATCATTCAGATCGCTCCCAACAGGATTCAAAAGAACACTGGCGCGTCGTTCCACTCCTGACTTGCGATACAGCCCGGGCAGCAATCGATGGAATTTCTGGGTAATTCCGAGCGATTGAACGAGTGTTGCGGAATCCGCTTGGGCTATCGATCCCGCTGGGAGCGCCGTAGAAAGTCCTAATATCTGAGGAGCCGCATTCTGCGAGCTGCTCATTGCGCTTCCAGCAGGCTGCGGCACCCAATCAGTCACTTCGGTGTCTTGTAAAATTATTGAGTCGCCTTTCGAAGCAAAAAATGTCGCAGTGGTGGAATCCAATCGCAAACTCTCAAAGCCCACCGCGCGCGGTCGGGTCGCCGAGCCTGCGAAGCAACCCATCGACATACCGATTGCGACACATGTCGCTGCCGGGACACCCATGCATTCCACGCAAACTCCGCAGCATTGTTCTCACCGGTGCGAATGGCAGAGTCCAGGATTGGAACGAGTGTGAATGCTCCTGCCAATGCCCACGACATGCCTTCCCCTGTAAATGGTTCAACATACCCCACGCTATCTCCTACTAAGAATAGTCGTTTTCGGGCAACGATGGTTGTCGTTCGGGTCAAATGCGGTGTAGATAACCATGGCACGTCGTAGATTGCGGGAATCTTATTCCAGCCACACGAGATCATCAGTTCATCCACACATCGGGGAATCCCCAACTTTCCCGAGACCTTTTTGGGATCCAAAGCCGCTGCGAAATCGAAAAAGTCCCCATCCGCACGACAAATTCCAACATATCCATTGGGTCCAACCAACATATGCAGGACACTTGGGTGATCCTTCCCAAGCTTGTCCGCATGAAGCAAGTCCTCAGGAATTGCATGCACTGGGAGTAAGCAGTGCACACCGATCCTCGAATTCGGTGCCACGACGGACGGCCAATCGTCGCGACTCGCTAGCGCCGAACGGGTCAGGCCACAAGCGACTACTGTGTAGTGAGCTCGCGCCGTACCGAGTTGTGTTGAACCCACCGAACGTAATTGAAGATCAACAGAAATACTATTTCCGTCGGTCACTGTTTCTTCATCGATGGTTGCGGTGGTTTCTTGTAGGAATCGCACCCCTACTTCCATCGCGCGCTCTACCAATAGGGAATCGAGCGTCGATCGCCGAACGCTTAGAAGCCGTGGTAATTTCCATGAACATCCGGTGGAACCGATTTGCACGTTCAGCCGCTCCAAGTCGACGGCTCCAGCCTTGCGAACTCTCTCCAGGATACCGAGTTGTTCAAGCCAGTGGGTGGCTCGCGCATTGAGACATCCACCGCAAACCTTCTCGCGCGGAAAACGTTTGGATTCGATCAGGAGAACGTTCCATCCTCGCTGGGCCGCTAGAATCGCAGTCGATGCTCCCGCGACTCCCGCGCCAATAACGATGATATCCCAAGTCCTCTCCGTCGCTTCCTGCAGCTTTATGTTGGATTCGATCGTGAGATTCTCCATCATGATTGCGGACGCTCCCATCGCAGTAGGTAGCGCTCCGGCCAGTGCTTGCGGATGGCGACTGGCTCCAACTGTGCTTTTGTTGCAAACGCTCGCGCTTCTTCGACGGTCAATGCCGCTCGCACCGATTGAGGACCATCAAAATGCACTACCGGGGACCGCGATAAGAGATGGCAACCCAAATAGGCTAGCCACCAACCTGCATGAGTCCGTTGCAAATCATCAACGATCACCGCCACCGATGCCAATCGTTTCATAAGTCTCATCAGCCGTACACTGGACTCATCATCAAAATGGTGCAAGAACAAGGTACAGTAGACGATATCGAACGGAGGAGCAGGAACCGACTGGGACCCGCCCGTCACCTCCTGCTTTTCGTCCATTGCAAACACATCGCGCACCTCAAATTGAACAAGAGGCTCCGCTGTGGAATGCCCTTTCAGGGACGACTGGTCCGCGAGATTTTCTCTGGCTTGTAGAATTGCGTTGCTGCTGATATCCCAACCGGTGATGCGATACGACAGCTTGCTATCCAAGTCGCGAGCCAATTCCAGCGCCAGTTCGCCATTGGCACAGCCCAGATCGAGGATCCGCCATTCCCGCTTTGGGTGCCGCGCTGCGATGTCGAGGATCTCGCGCACCATCTGGGAACTTGTTCCCGATAAACGATTGATGCGCCGCAACCCAGCCAATGCTCGTGCATGCTCCTTGGGACATAATCCAGGATCATCCATTTGCTCGGGCACCATGACTCGCGACTTCACTCGGCGTTACCTTCCACAAGGGCTCGATTGATGTGCCGCCATTCCATTGAACGGCAGCGAACTTCGAGGTAGCATTGCAGAAAAAGCCGTCTTCGGACAGAGATGCAACGCCCCGCTGCCTAGCGTTTACGCTTAGGGACCTGATGGATCATCGAAAACAAGTCAGAGGCGCGAGCGTTAGCGGCCAGCGGCGGCGCGATGACGATGCGAGATCCTAGGACATTGCCAATCCCATTCGAAGATTTAGGTTCTTACGTCCCACTGCCCGGCGCTCACGCTTAGGGCTCTGATGGATTGCTTTCGCGATGGTCCCGTCTTGCGATTGGCTATCTGCCCACCATTGGTTGCGCGTATCCAGGCGGAACAGCAGGTGCTGTTGGATAGGTTGGAACGCCTCCGGTAATCGGTTGGCCGTAGACAGGTGGTTGGCCTGTCATGGGAACGGCTCCCGCTGGAAAGGTTCCAGCCGGCGGTGCCGCAGCGGTGGGAACACCAAACGATTGCTGGCCTGGATAGGCTTGGTAAGCCGGATATTGCGGATAGGGCGGGCATGTGTTCGGGCTAGTGCAACCTGCAAGACCGCTGATTACAAGCAAAGCTGCAAAAAAGGAGCATGGCGCAAGACTGCGACCGAGTATTGCCGAAACTCGAGACCAAAGAGCGATGCGATGGAATCGAATCATTTGGGGTCGTATCATGTTGCACCTCGCGACTGAACTCATGTATCAAAACTTACCACCACGCCGCTCCGCTTCCGATGCCGTTCTGCGGTGTAGGCAGCGTTCTTAATGAACCGCCCCGCTTCGGAACTGGATCTCGCGGATAGTCTCGATTTCGAGAATTCGTGTCTACAGCAATCTCGGTCGCTATTGCCAAACAAATCGGTTTTTTGGTACTGTTCCAAACAAGATTCGGAGAATTGCGAACGGGAAAACACGATCGTGGCGACGCACTCGCGAAGCTTGCGCAATTGCGCAGCGGGATCAAACCACGCCTCTCGCCCGGATGAAAAACACCAAGAATGGCAGTGTCCTGCCGATTCGGCATTTGTTCCGGATGTCATTGAATTCGTGTGTGGGTTAACTCCAAGGACAGGTGTCTCGTTGGGGTCCATGTTTGGTAAGAGACGCGTTTCGGAGTCCGTTGACGATGTATTTTATTGCTCGCATGACGTTTGGATTCTGGCCGGGAAGCTTGCCAGCTTGGCGGGATGGGGACTTGCGGGGATTATTAATCGCCATCGCTTTTGGAGCGGGGCTGAACATCGCCTGGATTGCCAGCTTGGTTTGGCCATTGTGGTTCTCCCCCATCCGACTTGGGTTACTTTGGGGATTATTGGGGACGATCGCTTGCGTTTCGATGGCATTCTGTGCAATCCATGGCTATTTGTCGCCATACCGGACGTTTGTCGGGTGTCCTGATGCGCGATTGCTACAAGCCCAATCGCATTACCTACGGGCTGAATACTTCGAAGCCGAGAAGATATTGAGCCCCTATTGTCGAGCGCCGCAATGCGACGTAGAAGCCGCTCTACTAGTCGCCTCAATCTTGCGACGAACCGAGCGTTATCAGGCATCGCTCGAGATGCTTGATCGGATTGCTTTGCTGGACCGAGCGCGAAGCTGGCTGGAAGAAATCGAGCAAGAAAAACGAATTGTCCTAAAACAAAAAATTCGTACGCAAACTGAAGCAATTGGGAAAACCTAGCCTCCCCGCCCGTTTGCGATCTTCCGTTTGAACCTATAATTCCCAAGCGTACGTCGGACGGAAATGCGACCTCCCATTGAAACGTAGCAACGATGCGAGCAGGGAACGGACCCTTGCGGCAAAGCTACGAACCATGGCCAGCTCCGTCTTGCGTGCGACGCTTGGTGTGAGCAAGAACTTCCGAAGTCCGCTTGGCCGTCCAATTTTTTTGGCAGCTGGGGTGCTTGGAACAGCTTTTGCTACATACCTACCGTGAGGGTCGGTTCGAAGTTGGCTCGGCAGATTCGGAGAATGGCTGAGGCAGCGTTGGGCCTACCCCTACCTTGTTGGACCTAGCTCGTTTTGGCGATTGGCAATCCTGCCAGCCGTCGATCCCAAAAGGAAGGATTGATATGTACGAACGATTTACAGACCGCGCTCGAAAAGTGATGCAACTTGCTAATCAAGAAGCACAGCGGTTCAACCACGAATACATTGGCACCGAACATATCCTCCTTGGATTAGTCAAAGAGGGGAGCGGTGTAGCTGCTAACGTCTTGAAGAACCTCGAAGTGGACCTGCGAAAGATCCGTCTTGAGGTCGAGAAGTTAGTCCAGAGTGGCCCGGAAATGGTCACCATCGGCAAACTGCCACAAACCCCGCGAGCGAAAAAGGTAATCGAGTATTCGATGGAAGAGGCTCGAAACCTCAACCATAACTACGTGGGTACCGAACACATTCTGCTCGGGCTGTTGCGCGAACAAGAAGGTGTTGCGGCCCAAGTCCTCATGAACTTGGGGATGAAGCTTGAGGATGTCCGCGAGGAAGTTCTCAATTTGCTTGGCCATGGTATGGACAGTGGAGATAGCGAACGAGGTGGCCGAGAACCTTCGACAGCCAGCGGCGAAACCGGCCAAACCGCGAAAGCCAGCAAGAGCAAAACACCCGCACTGGATAGTTTCGGTCGCGACTTGACCGAGCTTGCCCGCCAAGGCAAGCTCGATCCGGTTATCGGTCGCGAACGAGAGATCGAACGGGCCACACAAGTCCTCTGCCGACGTACCAAGAACAACCCCGTTCTCCTCGGAGAAGCAGGGGTCGGCAAGACCGCTATTGTGGAAGGCTTTGCTCAGCGTGTCGTCAACGGCGAAGTCCCTGAGATCTTGGCCGACAAACGGATCGTTGTTCTCGATCTGGCCATGATGGTCGCAGGTACAAAATACCGCGGTCAATTTGAAGAGCGGATCAAGGCCGTGATGAACGAAGTTCGCCGCGCTCGCAATACGATCCTGTTCATCGACGAACTCCACACGCTGGTGGGGGCAGGTGGTGCCGAAGGGGCCATCGACGCTGCCAACGTTCTCAAACCCGCACTGGCACGGGGGGAAATCCAGTGCATCGGCGCAACCACCCTCGACGAGTACCGCAAGTACATCGAGAAGGACAATGCGTTAGCTCGTCGATTCCAGGAAATCATCGTCGAACCGACCTCCAAAAACGAAACGATCCAAATCCTGAAAGGACTTAAGGAACGTTACGAAGAGCACCACCGCGTTCAAATCACCGATGATGCCATCGTGGCCGCTGTCGAGATGAGCGAACGCTACATCACCGCCCGTTGCCTACCGGACAAAGCGATCGACGTTATCGATGAATCCGGTGCGCGTGTGCGTCTTCGTACCATGACCAAGCCTCCCGACTTGAAGGATATCGACGAAGATGTCGAACGCCTCAACAAGGAAAAGGAAGAGGCCGTTGCCAATCAAGATTTCGAAAAGGCCGCAGCTCTTCGCGATCAAGCCGACAAACTACGACGCAAAAAGGATCAAATCCATCGTGAGTGGCGCGAAAAGAGCCGCGAAACGGATGGTGTCGTCGATGAGGAAGTGATCGCCGAAGTCGTCTCCAAGATGACCGGTATTCCGTTGACTCGCCTATCCACCGAAGACTCCCTCCGATTGATGAACATGGAAGCGGATCTTCATAAGCGCGTCGTCAGTCAGGAGCAGGCCGTTGCAGCCGTGGCGAAATCGGTTCGCCGCAGCCGAAGCGGTCTCAAGGATCCCAAGCGACCGACCGGTTGCTTTGTCTTCGCGGGCCCGACCGGCGTCGGCAAGACCTTGCTCGCAAAGGCCCTTGCGGAAACGCTTTTCGGCGATCCCGAAGCACTCATTCATATCGACATGAGTGAATACATGGAGAAGCACAATGTCAGCCGCCTGATCGGTGCCCCTCCAGGTTATGTCGGTTACGAAGAAGGTGGGCAGCTTACCGAAAAGATTCGCCGAAGACCCTATGCAGTGGTCCTTCTCGATGAAATCGAAAAGGCACACCCAGACGTCTTCAACATGCTCCTCCAAGTCATGGAAGAAGGTCGTCTGACCGACAGCTTTGGACGCAACGTCGACTTCCGAAATACGATTCTGATTTTGACCACGAACGCGGGGGCAGAAGCGATCAAGAATGAGTCGGCGTTTGGGTTCCAAAAGCCTAACGACGATGCATCCTACGAAAGTATGAAGGCACGCGTTATGGATTCCATCGAAAGGGTGTTCCGACCTGAGTTTCTTAACCGACTCGATGATGTGATCATCTTCCGGCACTTGAATAAAGAGGACTTGAAGAAGGTCATCGATTTCGAATTGGCCAAGGTGCGTGATCGATTGCGCGAACGAGGCTTTGAAGTCGACCTGACCGAAGAAGCCAAAGAGTTCATCATCAAACAAGGCTCCAACCTTGATTATGGTGCACGTCCGCTTCGCAGAGCCATCGAACAGCGGATCGAAGATCCTCTTGCCGAGGAACTTCTACGCGGGGCATTCGAAGGCAAGAACACCATTGTCGTCGATGTCTTTAAAGATGCCGAAGGCAAGATCATTCGGTTGGACTTCAAGGGCGAAAGCCGCGAAATTGTCGCCCCTACGGAGACGATCGCAGCCGGTTCTGCCCATTAGGAAAATCGTCAACCATAGAATGGTTCAAAACAGCTCAAGGGGCTCTCTTCGGAGAGCCCCTTTTTCGTTTCTGCACCCATGCTTTGTATCGAGCGATGACAGGACGGTGCGACTTTTGAAGTTGCGATTTTCAAGTGTCTTAGAGCGCCCATCCATGTTTCCCTTGGCTTTTTCGTGCTCGTGCTCGTGCTCGTGCTCGTGCTCGTGCTCGTGCTC
>JBAWXH010000060.1:0-35595 GCA_037144155.1 Planctomycetota bacterium
CGCGTGCAGTCCAAACCCGTGATGGGGCGTTTGGGATGTTCTGGTTCGGGCCGGCCGATCGGTGCGTCGATCTTGAGCCACTCGCGAACGGCGCGAACCTCGCCAAAGGGAATGCCTGTCTGTGCCATCCCCCACGGACCAGGATTCATCCCTAAATAAAGGACTCGCTTCCGCCCCCGCGCGTGTCTATCCAAATAGGTTTTGTGAGCAAGCCACGCATACTCGAGCGGATTGTAAACGCATGCCACAGGCGATGAGAAATGCAAAGCTTTCAAATCTCGACACAACTGCAGCGCGGCGTCGCACATGGCTTCCGATGTCTTGGTCAATCCGTCTCTCCTCGTTCCTCTCTATCTTTCCCGTTCCATCCATAGGCCCCTCGCCGACCGAGTCTCGGTCATAAACAGACAAGCCGACAAAAGACCCTTTTCGTTTTCATGAGCCTGAGGCGCTAGCCGATTTTTGAACGTCGAAAGAAGTCAGCTAGCGCCTCAGGCTCACTTTCGTCGGCAGTATCTTTGCCAGCTTCCTGAGAGCCGTCCAAATGCTGGCTATCCGTTGCCTGCTGTCAAGATCACCCGTCGCTCCGAGTTCGCCTTGATTCCGCCCGCTTCCTATCCTAGCATGCCTGCACGACGGCTTGGCCTGCATGCTATCATTTCGACGGAGTGGAAGAGTAAGAGTTTAAAAAGTGGAAGAGTAAGAGTTTAAAAAGACAGTGTCACTCAAGGGATGATGCATCCCGGTTCCAGCCTCGACCGCGATCTGGGAAACTTCGATCGCAATCTGGGAAACAACGTCAGGGAAGTTCGCATGATATGGACGATCATTCAAACCAGCTTTCGTCGATTGCGCAACAATCGATCTGAGCTCGTGTTGACGTTCATTGTTCCGATCGTGTTCTTTAGCATCTTCGCCATCATTTTTGGTTCACGTGGAGGAAAAGCATCGGGAACGCCTCGCATCAAGATTGCGATTTCCGATTCTTCATCCTCGCCGATCGCAGAGCGAGCTATCGCATTGCTCGCGGAGCAGCCCTCGCTGCGGTGGATTGATCCCGAGGATCCGCACTCTCAGGCCGAGTCCCATTCCCAGCCGAACTCCATTACTGTCGATCGAACCTCGGTCGAGGATATGGTCCGCCGCGGATTGGTCTCGGCTGCCATTGTGTTCTCTCCCCCCGATCCTTCGACAAACGCTTCGCAAACTCTGCGCGTCGCACCTGTTTCGAATGCAGAGCATCGCATGCCACGCATTGAAGTTTTGAGCGATTCGTTCGACCAAGTCGCATCGCAAGTGTTGACCGCCATCGTGCAACGGGCAGTCATGATGGCCGCGGCCGAGCAGCACAAGAAGTATTTTGCGGAACAGCCGTCACCTACCTCCCTGGCCCTATTCCAATCCCCAGAGACTCAAACCAAAGCGCCTCAATCGTCCGATACACGTTCGTCCAATCGTTCGACGCAGGCCATCCCTGTGTCGCATGCGATGAATGCACTACGTGCCAAGGCCGCTATCCGCAATGCGCCGACGAGCGATCAAGACGTACTACCGGTTGATTCGACGATTCCTGCATTGCAACCTCCCCGCACGAGCCCAGACTCACCTACCGAATTGTTACCCCCTGGCTATCCTGCAACGACCGAGATCCCCGGTCGCATTGCATCGGTTCCGACGTTCCCCGAACCTCCCGCCATCGCCTCGGTCGATGTTTTGGGGAGCCGCAAGTCGAATCCGGTCATCGCCATGTATGCTGCCGGGATCGCTGTCATGTTTCTGCTCTTCAGCGCGACTACCGCCAGTGGCTCATTGCTGGAAGAGCGCGAGAACTCGACGCTCGATCGACTGTTGTGCAGCCGATTGACGATGGATCAATTGCTCATGGGTAAATGGGCTTACCTGACAATCATCGGGGCGACTCAGATGACGTTGATGTTCTCCTGGGGCGCCTTGGTCTTCGAGATGGAATTGGCTAGGCACTGGGAGGGGTTCATCGCTATGACGTTGGTCACCTCGGGTGCAGCCGCCAGTTTCGCCTTGTTCCTGGCTTCGATGTGCCGCACGCGGACGCAGCTGGGTTGGGTGTCGACCATTGTCATCTTGACTATGTCGGCATTGGGCGGGAGTATGGTCCCTCGCTACTTGATGAGCGAAACGATCCAACGCGTCGGCTTGGTGACTTTCAATGCCTGGGCACTTGAAGGGTATAACAAGATCTTTTGGCGTGATCTTCAGCTCAAGGATATCGAGCTGGAACTCGGGGTCCTTACCCTGTGCGCATTTAGCTTCATCGTCACAGCACGGATGTTCGCCATACGCTGGGAACGGTCATGAACTCCGAAATGGGAGAGTCTTTGTCTCCCGAACACTTGCTGCGACACGATTACCAACGATTGTACCGCCAATGGGTGCGGCTCCAGCGCGCCACGCCGGAACGCCTCGCTGCCGATCGTCCTCGCTGGCAGGGAGCCTATGACGCGGCCCGTCAGCGCTTCGCGGATCGCCAAGCGGTCTCGTATCGACTCGCCTACGATCCCGAACTCCCCATCAGTCGTTATCGCGACTCGATCATCGATTGGATTCAGCATCGACAAGTGATCGTCGTGTGCGGAGAAACAGGATCCGGCAAGAGTACGCAATTGCCGAAACTCTGCTTGGAAGCGGGCTTGGGAAGATATGGCTGGATTGGACATACCCAGCCTCGGCGATTGGCCGCCCGTTCGATCGCGCACCGATTGTCGGAAGAACTTGAAACTCCCTTCGGCCAAGTCGTCGGTTACAAGGTCCGTTTCCAAGACCAAACCCAACCGTCGACGTTGATCAAGCTGATGACCGACGGTGTCCTTTTGACTGAAATCCACCGCGATCCGGACTTGGAAGCCTACGATTGCATCCTGATCGACGAAGCCCATGAACGCTCTATCAATATCGATCTGCTTCTCGCCTATCTCTCCCGTTTGATCCATCGGAGGCCGGAACTGCGAGTCGTCATCACCAGTGCTACGATCGACGCGGAAAGATTCTCCGAGCATTTTCACGACGCCATTGGCCCAGCGCCGATCATCAACATCGAAGGGCGTGGCTATCCTGTCGAAATTCGTTATCGCGGCGCATCCAGCATGCGTTGGAGCGAAATCTCTGATGAGCAATACACAGAGCGGGAGGAAAAACCCGTGGCTGAACCGGAGTTCGATGGATCGATGCTCGGTCGGTTCTGCGATGCTGTGGACGAACTGTTCGAAGAATCGATGGGAGACATACTCGCATTCTTCGCGACAGAGCGAGATATTCGAGATGCTGCCAAACGGCTGAGAGGGCATTTGATGCGACGCGGATGGGCCGAGCGAATCGATGTTTTGCCACTGTATGCGCGATTGACCGAAGCCGAACAGCAGCGCGTCTTCCAGTCCCATTCCAAGCCTCGTATCGTCCTGGCGACCAATGTGGCCGAGTCCTCTTTGACGGTCCCAGGAATCCGCTACGTGATTGATACTGGCACCGCCCGCATTTCCCGGTTTGCTGCCAAGAGCCGTGTGCAACGACTCCCGATCGAGCCGATCTGCCAAGCCTCCGCCAACCAACGCTCGGGACGCTGCGGACGATTGGGCCCCGGGATCGCGATTCGATTGTTTGATGAAGCAGACTACCTCGCCCGGCCTTTGTTCGCTCAACCCGAAATTCGCCGGTGCGATTTGGCAAGTACCATCCTCCACACAAAGTCGCTCGGTATCGACGAACTGGAGTCCCTACCGTGGCTGGATCCGCCCCGTCCCGAAACCGTTCGGGAAGGGCTCCATACCCTGCGCGAAATCGAAGCTATCGACGAACAGGACAAACTGACCGGCATCGGTCGCTCGCTCGCCCATTGGCCTGTCTCACCCCGCATCGGCCGAATGCTCATCGCTGCCGATCGATTCGGATGTCTTCATGAAATGTTGATCATTGCAGCCGCATTGGAAACCCAAGATCCCCGTGTTCGACCACCTGAAATGCAATCCGCTGCAGATGCTGCCCATCTCCGATTTCGGGACCCGAACAGCGACTTTCTCAGCTATCTTCGAATCTGGGATTTCTATCAGTCGCTTCGAGAAAAGCTGGGCCGATCGCGCCTAGAAAGAGCATGCCGCGAAAACTTTCTATCGTTGGTTCGGCTGCGCGAATGGGGCGATGTGCATCGACAACTAACCGAACAATGCCGCGAATCGAAACTCACGATCGGTCCGCGACGCATGCAATTGGCACCACTCCTTTTGGAAACAAACCCATCGCGGGAGGGCCGACTGGGTACGGATACGCAATCACCCCCAGCGAATCGTTCGCAGCGCTTTCCTGACGGCTACGATTCCATTCATCAGTCCATTCTCACCGGGATGCTCTCGGGAGTCGCGATGTTCGATGATCAAGGCCGATATCGCGGTGCATCGAATATGGAACTGCAATTGTGGCCAGGCTCGTGCCTCAAGCAAACCAACGCCAAATGGATCGTTTCCTCAGAGATTGTCGAGACGACGCAGCGGTATGCGAGAACGTTGGCAAAGATCGATCCGACTTGGATCGAACCGATCGCGGGACATTGCATCAAATACTCGTACGATAGCCCTCACTTCAGCCGCAAGCACGGATCGGCGATGGTCATGCGGAAAGGCTCGTTGTTTGGTCTCCCGGTCGTGACGCGCCATGCCGTTTCCTTGGCACCACTCGATCCACCCTTGGCCCGACAGCTTTTGATCGAGCATGGACTGGCGGAACGGGAATTGGTGTCTCAGTCTCGCTTCTGGCAACACAATGAACGCTTCTTAAACGAGCTCAAGAAGTTTGGCGACAAGTCGCGGCGGCGCGATTGCATCGCAGATCCTTTTCGTTTGTTGGCCTACTACCAAACATGTATTCCAGAACATGTTGTCGATCGCGCTTCGCTCGAGTCTTGGGATAGAGATTTGACGCGCACATTGCCGAAAGCATCGGATCCTCGTTACAAAACAGAACCGCTACCACCTCCGTATCTAACCTGGTCGAATCTTCAGCTCGATATCGATCCCTCCGAATGGCAGGACGCCTACCCGGATCAGTTGGCGATCGGGAACATCAGTCCATTGCCGTTGAGCTACTCCTTTGCGCCGGGCGAACCGACCGATGGAGTGACACTTCGCGTACCCGAGCGCGTCGTCGATCAGATCCATCGCGAAAAACTGGAATGGTTGGTGCCGGGTTTGATGGAGGAAAAATTGGTCGCGCTACTCAAGTCACTTCCAAAGCGACTGAGGCGACAACTGGTTCCTATTCCGGATACCGTCAAGGGAATGCAACCCGAGCTCGAAGCAATGGCAGCGCGCGGTGAACCTTTTTGGAAGGCGGTCTGCGCGTGCTGTTCTCAGAAGCTGGGTGAAGTCATTCGTATCACGGACTTTGATACCGATTCCATGGCACCCCACCTCTTCATGCGAATTGAAGCCCATAACGACGCCGGCGAAATCGTCCTGGCGGGTCGTGATCTGTCCATTCTCCAAAAAGAGATCCTCGCCAAAAGTACCAAGTCCATCCCCGCCGAACTCGTCGAATCGCAGGATGCGGTTTGGGTGCGTCAAACCATGACGCAATGGGATATCGAGGAACTGCCAAAATCGATTTTGCAGTCGATGGGGGGCGTGCGCGTCGAACGCTATCCGAGCCTGACGATCCGCGATGGCAAAATCGGAACGCGCGTTTACGACCATCCCCATATTGCCGAACAAATGTTGCGTGAATGCTGGATACGACTCGTGGCAGCGAGTGAGCGCCGCGAGATCAAGAGCCACATCCCCTACTTGCCTCAATGGTCGAACGCGAGTCTATGGCTATCGGATCGATGGACCAGTGAACAGTTGACGGACTGGCTCGCCATGTTGATCGGCAGGTTGGCGCTGGTCGAGACCGATTGGACACGAAGCGCTGCCGATTTTAGCCCATGCTGTCGCACACGAACGGATTGGGAAGCGTTGCGGGTCGATCGTGTTCGGCGGATTGCAACGGCTGCGGCGGAGATTGGCCGTTGGCTTCCCAAAGTAGCCGAGTCCTATCACCAAGTCCGCAAACTCAAGGAATCTTTGGCTCCCAATTTAGCGATAAACCGGAAATCGATCCAATCGCAACTTGATCGGCTCATGGATCCATCGCATGTCTTTCATACTCCCTGGGTCTATGTGCGGGATTGGCCTCGCTTCTTGGCTGGGATCACGGCTCGCCTCGAGAAGATGAAGAGCATCGGATCAATTAAAGACCTTGAGCTGGATCACGGTCCCAGCAGAGCATGGGACGATTACGCGCGGCGTCTCCTCGCCAAGGAAGCCGAATTGCCCGCCACGGTGTCAGGGGCGAAATGGCATCCGACAGGCACCCTGCTGGAGTATCGCTGGATGATCGAAGAGTTCAGTGTCTCGATACACGCACAAAAATTGGGGACTCGCATCAGCGTTTCCCCCAAACGCATCGAGAAGATCCAATCGCAACTGGCGACCGAATCGGACGCGTGAGTTTTGGAGTCGCGATTTTCGAGTTTCTTGGAGCCCCAATCCATGCTTTCCCTAGTTGTTTCTTCGTGCTCGTAATCGTGCTCGAAGGAGCCCGTTCGATGACGAGCACGAGCACCATCCGCCTCGGCGGAGTGAGCGCGCTCAGGAGAAAATCCCGAAGCGAGGATCTTATTGCACGGCTGGTCGATGAGGCTCAAAACGATTGCGGGCGGCTTGCTCAGACACTCGGACCGCTTCAACCGAAGACTGATAAAGGACTTTTTGCCCCCGGAATTTGGGCTGACCGTCGCCGGGTTGGAGTCGCTGGTAGCGTCCATCGTGCTGCAATGCCCATGCGTTTTGATTGTCTCGAAAGTACGTATCGAGAATCTCCATCAATCGGCGTTTGCAGGCGATATCTTCGATGGGGGTCAGGAGTTCGATGCGGCGATCCAAGGATCTCGGCATCCAATCAGCGCTGCTGATAAAGAGCTCGTCCTCGCTACCATGGTAAAAATAGAGAATGCGGGCATGCTCGAGAAACCGGTCGACGATGCTGACCACCGAGATGTTTTCGCTCAGCCCCTTCACGCCCGGTTTAAGACAGCAGATCCCTCGGACGTTGAGCCGAATGATGACCCCTGCCTGACTCGCTCGATACAGTGCCTCAATGATTTCCGGGTCAACCAGCGAATTCATCTTGGCCGCAATATATGCTTTCTGTCCTTGCTGCCGGCGTTGGGTTTCGCCATCGATGAGGGAAACGAGTTTCTTCCGCAAACCCATCGGAGCAGATTCCAATTTTTCGTAGGGCTGAGGCTGGCTATAACCGGTGATCGCATTGAAGAAAGCGGAAGCATCTTTTCCGAGCGACTCGGCGCACGACAAGTAGCTGATGTCGCTGTACATGCGCGAGGTCACTTCGTTGTAATTCCCTGTTCCAAAATGGACGTAACGCACGACTCCGGAGGCTTCGCGGCGCACGACGATACAGACCTTGGCATGCGTCTTTAGCCCGCGAACGCCATAGACAACTTGAACCCCGGAGCGTTCCAGTTCGCGCGCCCATTCCATATTTCTGGCTTCGTCAAAGCGAGCCTTCAATTCGACCACCACGGTCACGTACTTGCCCCGTTCGGCGGCCCGCTTTAGCGCGGCCACAATTGGGCTTTTTCGACTGGTCCGATAAAGGGTCTGCTTGATTGCGAGCACATCCGGATCGACCGCCGCCTCTTCAATCAAACGCACGACCGGTTCAAAACTTTCGTACGGATGGCAGAGCAGAACATCTTGTTCCGCAATCGTTTGAAACATCAGTTTGGTAGGATCGATCGCGGGCGAACGCTGAGGTGGCCAGACCGAGTCGCGCAGGGCTGGAAAGCCTTCGATATCGGTCAAATACATCATCCCCGAAAGATCGAGCGGGCCAGGGAATTTGAAGACATCACGATCATCGATTCCCAGTTTGTCTTTCAAGTATCCCAGCATGATGTCGGAAACGGCCTGCCCGATTTCGAGACGGACAAAGTCGGCGGAACGGCGCGAACTGAGGACTTCCTCCATGCCCAATATCAAGTCCGAGGCACTATCTTCGCGGACTGTTACGTCGGCATTCCGCGTGACGCGCATCGCGATGCATTCCTCGATCCGCTTGCCGGGATAATAGTGTTCGGCGTGGTGACTGATCACATCTTCGAGAAGGGCATAGCTGTACCCCTTCTCGCTAGGAAGCGTGATAAATCGCGAGATAGCCTTTCCAAGCGGGATGAAAGCAAAGCGATGAGGCGATTCCGAATCTCCGCTTGCCATTCGCAAACAAAGATAGAAGCCAAGGTTGGAGAGCAGGGGAAAGGGTGCATCCGGATCGAGATCCATAGCCGAGATCACCGGATAAATTTCTTCGTCAAAGAACCGATGCATCGATTCGGTGCACGGTGCGTTGGCTTGAGAAGCGACGATCCTTTCCAGACCTTCTTCGGCCAGCGCCGGCTCAATCGAGTTCAGAAAACAATCGTATTGGTCGCGGATGATCGTGTTGACCCGGTCGTATATCAGCTCCAATTGCTGCGTCACCGTAGCGCCGCTGGGATCCCGCGTCTCGATGCCTTGAGCTTGCTGGAGTTGCAAACCTCCCACACGCACCATGAAAAATTCGTCGAGATTGCTGGCCGTAATCGCGAGGAATTTGAGCCGTTCCAAGGCTGGAACTTTCGAATAACGCGCCTGATCGAGGACTCGCTGATTGAACTCCAACCAACTGAGTTCACGATTGATGAAATGGCTCGGATCGAGGGGCATGGCAATTCAAAATCGAGAACATGGACACGGCTAAATGGACACTGCTAAAGAGGTGACATTCTAGCCAGAATGCGATCCATTGCGCGGCACTGCCTCGATACCATGACAATTTCTCACTCCCACGCACCTTGGGAATCTGATATACGAAGAAGCGAGTCAATCGGTTTACGCCGATCCCTCACGGGCTGACGGGCCTTTGCCGCTGGACCTTTGCAGCGAAGTCTGTGCCGTCGAGCTCACCATCGTCTGCAAAGCAGTCGCTTCCCGAGGAACAAAACATGAAATTTGCAGGGCTGATCTTGATGTGCGCGTCGTGTAGTTTGGCGTTGCTTTTGCCCGCTTTGGGGGTGGTCAAGTTCCCATTGCAATCCAACCCTTCCTCGTCCAATACCGCTTGGACGGCCAGTGCCCAGGCGTCCCGATCAGGAGCGGTGGTGACTTCCGATCCCCAAGGAACCTTTGCCGGCAGTCTTCTCGGATCGAATTTGCCCATCCCTTCTGACAATCTTCCGTCGGCTTCCTCGTCACCGTCGACCACCCTCGGAGCCACTACCGATCCTCCCTCATCGATGGATCCACCGTCCATCGGGCTTGGCCGAATTCCCTTCACGCAGATCGCATCGCAAAAGCTTGGGTTAGGTGTATGGTTGTCGCTCGGTCCAGCCATGCTGTTAGGGTTGGGTCTATGGACCCTGGCACCGGCACCAAAAAAATTGAAATAGAACCCACTAGCGAAGACGGGGTATGGCAACTCATGCCTGGCAGCGCATGCCGCGTGCTATCGATCGCTAGAGCAACTCTTACGGGATGAGAATTCTGGCCTGCTTCTCGGAACTTTGCCGAGCATAATCAAGGATGCGCATGGCATCGCAGGTTTCTTCCAGATCGCTTACATGACAAACCAACGATGTCGTCGCGCGATGGAATTGATTCAGCATCTGCTGGCCGACCGATAACTCAGTCTCGAGCGTTTCTTGATGGCGACCTGCACCATCGAACCATACCAAGGTGGACGGAAGATCGATAAAGGCCAATCCCTTTTCGCAACAAACTTGAATCGCCGCCGGAGGTCGAAAGGCGATGGCCTCGCGCCAAATCGATGGGATGTAGGCACCGCAACTGATCTGCGCCAGAATCGCATGCGGATCATTCTCGGGATTCCCGAAGCCGAGGCTCAGAATCTGGTAGTCGGCGTTTTCCGGAGTCGGAAGACTCAAATGTCGAATCGCTTGAATCCACGATGGCGGATCGCCGACGATGTACTTGCACCAATCGATCAGTTCTAAAAGTTCTCGCTGCGATCGAGCTTCCAAGGAACCCGGCGTGGAAGGATCGGAGGTTTCGCAAGCCAATCGACGATGGCAGAACAACAACCTGGGGCGCCCCAAATGCGTTGCCATCAATTCCTTGAGCCGAAGCGTGGCGGGGGCAAACCGCCGCGAAAACTCATTCATAAAAGCCACGCCGGAGGCTTTCACGCGCTCTTGAATCTCGGTCGCCGCCGTCGGATCCAGATTGACTTCCGCGCCACAAAAAATGGCTTTTCCATATTCGCACGCCGCCCAAAGAGGCATCAGACGATACCAGTCATCCTCCAAGACCAAGACCGCGTCGAGCGAGGGAGATTCCATGATGGCGCGATAGCTGTCCACTCGCTGAGAATCGAGTTCGCGCGCGGCAGACTCAGCCAGCACGGAAACACTGTTGTAGATACCTACGACTTGAAAGCGATCACGCATCGATCGCAAGGCAGGGAGATAGCGCGATTGCCAGTCTCGCCCGAGTCCAATCACTCCAATCCGCAGCTTCATAGGATGCTGACTCTTTTCGCAGACGCGGCCAGGGATGATACCACCGCGCGAAATTTTCTATCGATCCATGAAGAACACCGAGTGCCCACGGACAGTCGACAATGCAAGATCGATTGCCCGAACCGATAGCGTTGCCATCGATGTCACGAAACAAAAGGCAAGCGATTGATGATTCAAGGGTCGGCGTTCAAACGCAGTCGAGGAACAGCCGGCAAATCCGTCTGGAATCGTTAGGATACTAGCCGCAAGGACTTACCGCTTGCGGCGCTTGCACTTGGCATTGCCTTGGCGGACCTTGTAACGCGGGTTGCTCTTGCAGATTACGTAGATTCGTCCACGGCGACGCACTACCTGACAATCAGGGTGACGATACTTGAGTGCACCAATCGATGAAACGACTTTCATTGTATCAAACTCCTACTACGGCGGTGGCCAGTTCGCCGCAGCAAACTCTACGTGAATCCTACCGACAAATGTCCAAAAGGGGTGGTCCAGGGAGGTGGTAATATATCGGCCGCATAGACGAAGGCAACAGCAAAAATGACTGATTTTTTGCCGGATAGGGTGCCAGTTTCCTCAGCCAAAAGTGGCTGAAAAGGTCCCTCCCAATCGGGGACCCGTACCGAATGGGGGCCTTACGGGCTTGGGCGGGAGGGTTGGAACAAAAGTAGTCGAGATATCTCGATTTTTTCCCCTGCGGACCAACTCCGGTCAGGAATGAAAGCCTCGGTGCCTGTTTCGATGGAAGGCCCGGATTCCAAATCGGATGCAACGGGCTCATAGAAATGGATCTTGCCGACACCCATCACCTCGGCCGTGGAGCCCTGGATCAGGATGCCCGTCGACTCGTCGATCCCCAGACCGGCTAGGCCGGGATGGTGATGAACCGCCCTCCAAAGTCGCTCGGTCCGACCTTTGGCAAGGAAATGCTGATCGATCATCACGCCAGGCAACAGACCAAAACCGGTGTTGAAGCGGGGTTCGGTGCGTCCCCCGGAAATCATGGTTTCAGACCAAATGGCCGCACCCGCACTCGTTCCACCAACGATCCCACCACGTCCGAGAAATGACCGCAATTCATCGATCACAGGAGTATTTCGAAATCGCTCGGACAAACGGCTCTGATCCCCACCCGCAATCCAAACCGCAGTCGCGGCTCGAATCGCTTCCAAAACCTCCGTTTGTTGCAAATCCCCATTTGGCTCGGCGTGGGCGATCCGAACCGAGGACCATGCGAAATCCTTCCAATAATCCATCCAAAACGCAAAGTCTCCCCCGTCCGAGCGAGGCGAAGCCGTCGGGATGATCACCAATCTTCCTTGCTCCCCTCCCCCAAGATCAAAAAAACGGTCTCGGATTTCCGAGGGAAGAGCAGCCCCGCCACACAGGAGCAACGCGCCGGTCCAGGGTGCGGTTGCGATGGAGTTTGCAGGTAGATCCTCGCTGGCCCCGGTTTTTGAATCCGTGGATTTCGATTCGAATCGTCGATTGGGTGCAAGGGGCTCGTTGGCAGGCTTCGTTGCAGTTTCCTGTCCCGAAACCCAGCCACCTCCCAAAAAAGAGGGTCCCAACGACAGCAACCACGCCATTCCCCACGTGCTCGGTCGAATTCGATGCGATCGTTTCATAGGTGCTTTCGGGTCGCCAATCGATGGTGAGTCAGTGTGAGCTAGACGTATTGCGGATGACGGTCGCTATCCAGTCTTTCCCCCCTCGCCAGCCGCAGAATAGGTCTCAATCGCCCCGCACAAAACCCTTGAGTTTCAAGTCGGCATTCATTCTAACGTTGAATTTTGACAGTGCTTCCATCCCGCCGCTGGATTTTCACAACGAAACTTGTCAAAATTGAATGGACTCCTATACTGCTATCGATCGGACGCGACCATCCGGTTTTTGTTTTGATCTCCAAGGCGTTGAAAAACATGGACTTAGTTCCAATCACCACGCACTCACCCATCCGACCCGTGGATCAACTGGTCTTGGATCTCCTGCGCCGTCAGGAGCCCCTGACCGTGACGGAATTGACGGAGAAGCTTGAGGTAACGGCGACGGCGGTGCGACAGCGATTGGATCGTTTGGAGAGCGGTTGCTTCATCGAGCGACGCAAGCATTCCGGCGGTCGCGGCAGACCAACATACTCTTATTTCTTGACCGATCTTGGGTGGCGTCAAGTGGGGGTGACCTACACCGACTTGGCCATCTCGTTGTGGAGTGAGCTAGTCTCGATCCCTGACGAATCGGTGAGACACACACTGATCCAGAATGTTTCCAAGCGCATGGGCCGCGCATTCCGCGAAATGATTCCCGAAGGATCGGTCGAAGATCGCATGCGTTCGCTGGCGAATCTGATGGCCAATCGACGCATCCCTGCATCGTTTGAGAACTCGAGCGGTCTTCCTATTTTGGAAGTGCATGCCTGCCCTTATCCCGACCTGACGGGAAGAGATCACGAACGCAGTTTGTGCCAACTCGAGCAACAAGTGTTGAGTGAAGCGATCGGTCAACCTTTGGAGTTGAGTTGTTGCAAGCTCGATGGTCACACCTCCTGTCAATTCAAGCCCGTTCAAAATTTGGTTGAAGAGTCTTCGCAGTCGCATTCGATTGCGGTGACCTCAGCCAGTTGATTCCTCCAATTTTTCGCGGTCGCAACGGAATGTGGAAAGCGCGCATCCCTGCTTCCCGCATCACTTGTCCATTCCTTTCACCATCGCATCATTGAGAAAAGCACTCGCATGAACCACGTTTTGCGAATTGAAAACCTGCATGTCTCGGTCCATGGCAAGCCCATCCTGCGGGGCGTAAATCTTGAAATCAAATTCGGCGAAACGCATGCGTTGATGGGACCGAACGGATCTGGCAAGAGCACACTCGGATTGGCTATCGCGGGCCATCCAAACTATGAGATCACCGAGGGTGCAATTTATCTCGACGGCGTCGATCTGACCGAAATGGAAGCCGATGCACGTGCCAGAGCGGGGATCTTCATGGCGTTCCAGCGCCCCATTGCGATCCCTGGCGTCAAGATGGCCGACTTCCTTCGGCATGCGACGACCAACGTACGCCGTCCCGATCGGAAAGAAGGAGAAGACTTGATCGCCATGCGAGACTTCCGAAAAGAACTGAAGTCCAAGATGGAACAACTCAAGATGGATCCCGAATTCGCCCGTCGTTACGTCAACGATGGCTTCTCGGGTGGAGAAATGAAACGAGCCGAGATTTTGACCATGGCGATGCTCTCCCCGAAGTTCTCCATTCTCGATGAGACCGATAGCGGTTTAGATGCCGACGCCGTTCGACTTGCCAGCGCCTCGATCGCTGAAATAGGACGGGACAAAATGGGTCTGCTGATCATCACCCACCACGACAAACTGCTCGAACACAATCCTCCCCAATTCACGCACGCCATGCTCGGTGGTCGAATTGTCGAAACCGGGGGGCCGGAGTTGGCCCGCGAACTGCACGATCGTGGTTACGATCGCATTCGCAAAGCCTACCCCGACGCCGATGCCGCCAATCAAGAGATGTTGGCCAAAGAAGAAGCTGCCTTGGCCTAAAGGCCTCGATGCTTTGAGAACAAAACCCATTCATGCTTAAGAAATCCAACCTCTATGTCTACTGACCTAGCTCCTGACGACGCCGTCGGCGAAATTAACAAATACGACTTCCGCACCGAAAGCACCGCGGTCTTCAAAGCCCGCAAGGGGCTCGATGCCAGCATCGTGCATCAGATCTCGGATATGAAAAACGAACCGCAATGGATGCGCGACTTTCGTTTGAAGTCCTTGGAAACGTTTTATGCAAAGCCAATGCCCAAATGGGGCGGGAGCATCGACGTCAATTTCCAAGAAATCTACTACTATCTCAAGCCGACCAACAAGCAGGGCCGTACATGGGACGAAGTCCCTCAAGAGATCAAAGATACATTTGACAAACTCGGCATCCCCGAGGCAGAAAAGAAGTTCCTCGCCGGCGTCAAAGCGCAGTTCGAAAGCGAAGTCGTCTATGGCTCGTTGAAAGAAGAACTGGTGCAGCAGGGTGTGATCTTCACCGATACCGATACCGCGATCCGGGAACATACCGATCTCGTCCGCGAGTACTTTGGCAAAATCATTCCACCGGACGACAACAAGTTTGCGGCGCTCAATTCCGCAGTTTGGTCGGGTGGGTCCTTTATCTATGTTCCCAAGGGAGTCAAAATCGACTTCCCGCTCCAGGCTTACTTCCGAATCAATGCCGAAAACATGGGGCAATTCGAACGGACCCTGATCATCGTCGACGAAGGAGCCAGCGTCCACTACGTCGAAGGCTGTACTGCTCCCATGTACTCCTCCGAATCCCTCCACTCGGCCGTGGTTGAGATCATCTGCAAACGAGGTAGCCGTTGCCGATATACGACCATTCAGAACTGGGCCAACAACATCTACAATCTCGTCACCAAGAGAGCGATGGCTTACGCCGATGCCACCATGGAATGGGTCGATGGCAATTTAGGTAGTAAGCTGACGATGAAGTACCCAGCAGTCTACTTGATGGAACCGGGCGCCCGTGGCGAGATATTGTCGATTGCCTTCGCATCGGCTGGACAACACCAAGACACCGGCGGCAAACTGGTCCACGCGGCCCCCAATACAACCGGCCAAATCATCAGCAAGTCGATTTCCAAGAATGGTGGACGCAGCAGCTACCGAGGTCTCGTGAAAGTCGAGAAAGGTGCCCATAAATCCAAATGCAACGTTGTTTGCGATGCGTTGATCCTGGATTCCAAGAGTCAGAGCGATACCTATCCCTACATCGAGATCCTCGATCAGGATGTCAGTGTTGGACATGAGGCCAGTGTTTCGCGCATCGGCGAAGAGCAACTCTTCTATCTGATGAGCCGCGGCTTGACCGAACATGAAGCTAGCACCATGATCGTCAATGGCTTCATCGAGCCCTTGGTGAAAGAACTGCCCATGGAGTACGCGGTCGAAATGAACCGCCTGATCCAACTCCAAATGGAAGGATCGGTGGGCTAAAATGAGCACCAAGACAGTGTCTACTCCTTCCACATCGTCCACGTTTGACGACAGTGCGTTCTCTCGATTTTTGGACAAACGGATCGATCCCGCCTGGCTGACCGCAGCTCGCAAAGCAGCTTGGACAGAGTTCCAATCGACCGATTGGCCGAGCCCTCGCGATGAGAACTGGATGCGATCCGAACTCCGCGGATTCCGAATCCAAAAATTTGTGCCGAACATCGACGAATCGACCGAGCTTTCGACCGATACCCCAGTGCGATTGCTCGAAGGAGTGGATGCTGCTGGAACGCTACGATCCGTCAACGGTATCGTGACCCACCAGCAACTCGATTCAAAATTCGCCGATCGCGGAGTCATCGTCGGGTCCCTTTCTCGTTCCGCCCGCGACCATGCGTCGCTGGTGGAGCCTCATTTGCATTCTTTGGTATCCCACCAAGCCGATAAATTCTCAGCCTTGCAGACTGCGATGTGGAGCGATGGAATCTTCATCTATGTTCCACGCAACGTCACGATCGATCGCCCCATCCATATCCATGCTGCCATGGCCGACGGAGGAGTGGACCTGTCCCATACGCTGATCGTCTTGGAAGAAGGTGCCGAAGCAACTGTCCTGTTCGAGTCTGCCAGCCCAACCGGAGAGGCCTCGGGATTCCATTGCAGTGCTGTCGAACTGATCCAGCGCGGTCGATCTCATCTGAGGTATGTGAATCTTCAGGACTGGGGGCAAAACGCATGGCACTTTGCCCATCAGCGAGCCAGTGTCGGACGCGATGCAATGCTTCAATGGACCGTGGCCGCCATGGGCTGCCGATTCGCCCAAGTCGACCAGCGCGTGGCCCTCGCCGAACCAGGCGCCCGCTGCCAAGTCAACGGCGTCATGTTCACACGCGACCGTCAACACCTTGTCTACAACACACTCCAGCATCACCTGGCCCCTCACTGCAACAGCGACTTCCTTTACAAGTCGGTCCTCCAAGACCGCTCTCGAACCGTTTGGCGAGGAATGATCAAGGTCGATCAAGGAGCCCAGAAGACCGATGGCTACCAGCGCAACGATAACTTGATGCTCAGCGATTCCGCACGATCGGATTCCATTCCGGGTTTAGAGATCAATGCCGATGATGTCCGCTGCACCCACGGCAGCACCAGTGGCCGTGTCGACGAAGAATTGATCTTCTACGCCCAGTCCCGCGGCTTCACACGCGCCGAAGCCGTACGGATGATCGTGACCGGTTTCTTTCAACAGATCTTTGATCGCATCACCATTGAAAGTGTTCGTGAGGCCTTGGGGGCTGCCATTGCACGGCAGGTCCGCCAGTACGATTGATCGCTCAAACCGCTTGGTTTGTGGTCCGATGCCCAGCGACGGGCTTCGCCCGTCCTATGGAAGTTCGCTGTTCCCGCAATTCGATTTGCCGTGGATTTCAGCAATCCCAAGAAACAAAATCCATGCTCAACACTTCCCCGTTCCAGTACATTTGTGAACTTTCGGAACTCCTCCCAAATGTCCCCAGGACGTTTGAAGTCGATGATCGCTTCATCGTCGTGGTGACCATCGGTGGCAATGTGTATTCCATCGAAGATCTCTGCACCCACGATGGTGGGACCTTGGGCGACGGCGAACTCGAGGACTTCTGCATCATGTGCCCGCGGCATGGTGCGAAATTCGATGTTCGAAATGGACACGCCGTGTGCATGCCAGCCACCGAAAATACTCCTAGCCATGAAATCCAAATCGACGGCACACGCGTGTTGGTCCGTTTGAACGACTGACATCCATCCAGTCAACGACTTTCCGAATCCACAATCGAAACGATTTTCCACCCACTCCCCCGTAGAATTCCGACCATGGCCATCAACGAAGATCAAGTCCGCGAAGAACTCAAGAAAGTGATCGACCCCGAACTGTTCGTCAATATCGTCGACTTGGGGCTCATCTATGTCGTCGATATCCAACCCGGTGAAGATGGGAAAGAAAACGTCAACGTGGAAATGACGTTGACCAGCCCGATGTGCCCAGCCGGTCCGCAACTCGTTGCCAATAGTCGACAGGTCGTCGAGGCGATCCAGGGAGTCGGGGCTGTGGACATCAAAGTCGTCATGGATCCGCCGTGGGGACCAGACCGAATGACCGAAGACGCTCGCGATCAGTTGGGAATATTCTGATGACAGGGTTATCACCGCAGGTCACGCTCGACGAAATTCGAGAAGAAGTCGCCGACCTCGAGACCCCCGAAGAACGGATCGGATACTTGATCGAACTAGGTCAATCTCTCCCAGACTTGCCCAAAGAACTTCAGACCGAGACGTACCGTGTCCAAGGTTGCCAAAGCGCGGTATGGGTCGTTCCAGAGATCCATTCGGAGTCGATTGAGTTTCTAGGATCGAGCGATGCTCCGATGGTCCGAGGCTTGGTCGCGATCTTGCTTGCTGCCTACTCGGGAAAATCTCCGCAGGCCATTTTAGATCTGCCGATTGCAGAGGTCTTTCAGGAGCTTCAGCTCCAGTCGTTTTTGACTCCCATGCGAAGCAACGGCTTGCATTCCATGGTGCAGCGGATCCAGAGTATCGCGCGTGCCACATTGCCGATTGCAGAAGCACTGGCTCAGTCAGCGTCTACTTTTTCGAAAGCGTCGAATCCTATCGGTGCCCGTGGGCTACCGTCATTGCCTCGTATCTCGATCGAGCGATGTCGGGAGGACTTTCCGATCCTCCAAAGGTTGCTGCCATCGGGCAAACCATGTGTGTATCTCGATAACGCGGCTTCCTCGCAACGGCCGTTGGAGGTCATTGACTGCATCCGCAATGTGGCCTCTGAGCACTATGCCAACGTTCATCGATCGGGGCATGACTTTGCAGCCCAAACGACGATGGCGATGGAGGAGGCACGTACGGTACTGTGCCACTTTGTGGGCGCACATAGTACGGACGAAATCATTTTTACTTCGGGCACAACCGCCTCGATCAATCTAGTCGCCCGCAGTTGGGGTGACGCCAACGTTCGAGCAGGCGATGAGATCCTTTTGACTGAGATGGAGCATCATTCGAACATTGTTCCATGGCAACAATTGGCCGCGCGGACCGGAGCGGTTATTCGCTGGCTGAACGTTCGCGAAGATTTTCAATTGGATATCGAACAACTAGAACAGGTATTGAGTCCACGGACGAAAATCGTCTCAGTGACAGCCGTTTCCAATGTCTTAGGAACCATCAATCCGGTCCGGTCCATCGTCGACGCGGCGCACCGTGTGGGCGCCAAGGTCTTGGTCGATGCGGCTCAAAGCGTTCCGCATGGCAACGTGGATGCCCAAGGCTGGGATGCCGATTGGATTGCGTTCAGTGGCCATAAAATGCTCGGGCCGACAGGCATTGGAGTCCTGTATGGAAAACGAGACCTCTTGGAAGACACGCCTCCGTTCTTGGGAGGAGGCAATATGATCTCGAGCGTCTCGCGCGAGGGATTCGTGCCTGCCGGATTACCCCATCGCTTCGAAGCCGGAACGGCACCCATCCTGGAAGCAATCGCGATGAAGCCCGCGGTCGAATATTTGCAAAGGGTCGGCTTCCAGGAAATCATGGCCCATGAACGGAAGCTCGCAGCCCGTGCCATCGAAGAACTATCTTCCATTCCTCGATTGCGGTTGCTCTGCCCGTCTTCGCCCGAGGGTCCATCTTCGCCCGAACACAAAACTGGCATTGTTTCCTTCGTGGTCGACGGCATGCACTCCGATCAGATCGGACAGTATCTCAACGCCGCTGGAATCGCCATTCGGGTTGGGCATCACTGTGCCATGCCGCTTCATGCTCGCTTCGGAATCGGCGTTAGTTGCCGTGCTTCGTTTTATTTCTACAACACGATGGACGAAGTCGAGCAATTCATCGAAGCGGTTTCGCGCGCCGTGCGATAGCGACCTCGGCATGAGGTTCCAGCGCTCCTCGCGGCCGCTCCGAGCGCCGTCGCCACCACTTCGAACGAGCCCCATGCATTCCATCTATTGTCGACTGCGTTTGGGCCAGAGAATCCTTCGACAGCGATCATCATCGCCAATCGATCGCGTTGTTTCGCTACGCCAACTTGAATCTTTCTCTCTGAGTAAGCTCGACAAAGTCCTCGATCCGGCTGCAGGGTAGCATCCGCTAAACCCGATAGAGTGATCGATGGCTATCTAGAAAACGTCTTGGTCCACTTGAAAGCCACCATGCGGCCATGAGCACTTCCAAACTGCATGCATTCGGCAAACTCCTTTGGTTGCGACAAGCCGTGACCTCGCTCGCACTGGCCCTCGCATTGGCTAGCATTGGAGTCTCACAGGATGCGCTGATGGATTGGAAGATCGGAAACATGGATTGGGTTTCGCCTGCAAAGGAGAGAGATCGACTGATCACCGATCGTCCACACGTTAGCGAAGCGACGTCAACGGTTGGAAAGGGCCACCTGCAACTGGAGACGGGCTATACGTTTTTCTTGGATAACGACGGGGGAGTGACGACAACCAGACATTCTTGGCCCGAACCCCTTTTGCGATGGGGAATGTTTGCGGACTGGTTTGAGTTACGTCTGGGAACGAACTATTTGGTCCAGAATCAATCCACGGGTTCGGGTGGTCGCGTCCGGTTCTCTGGCGCCGAGGACATGCTGGTGGCTGCCAAGGTCGCGGTCGTCAAACAGAGAGGGTTCCTGCCGGACTTTACGATCTTTCCGCAAATGAAAGTACCCACCGGTGGGAGCGCTTTCAGTTCCGATCAAACGCTACCAGGAGTCAATTTTGCGTACAGTTGGGCTGTTACGCCATTGATTGAAATTGAATGCAACACGGTCTTCAATCGCAAACTACTCGATGAAGATCGATCGTTTTACACCGAGCAACTTCAAACGATCAATTTGGAGTTCGATCTGTCGGATCGATGGCTTGGGTTTACGGAGTTTTTGTTTTATCAACCTTGGTCCAACAAACCAACGGTTCCCGCCGAGCAATACTTTCATACGGGACTGCAGTACTTCCTAACACCCGATCTGCAGTTTGATATTCATTCGGCAGTTGGATTGAATCGCGCCGCGGAAAACCTCGCCTTTACAGGCTGCGGCATGTGCGTTCGCTGGTAGTCACTTTAACTCTTGGTTCCTCGAATGTTCTCCGGTTACCCTACCCGTACCTCCCCGGCGTTCGAGCTCCGCTGAGATCGGTTCGGCGAATGCAACCATGG
Organism: Planctomycetota bacterium; assembly: GCA_037144155.1. GTDB lineage: Bacteria > Planctomycetota > Planctomycetia > Pirellulales > Pirellulaceae > JBKCUI01. Next base: position 20,821 of record JBAWXH010000060.1, read on the forward strand.
AGACCTATCGGTTTGGAGTTGCCGGATCCAACAAGAACTTGATGCATGCCGGCTTTTCCGCACGAATCGAATGCCCGGTAGGCTTCAAGAACCCAGTCGCCGAATCGATCTTAAAAGAATAGATCATGTCGCTATCCTGGTTTTCAGCTAGCAAGTACTGCCCTTTCGGATCGATGCGGAAGTTGCGCGGGGTTTTGCCGAGAGTATCGAAGTTCTCAATTCGCTTCGCTGCTCCGTTGTTTTGAAGGACAGTAAACAGGGCGATGGTATTGTGACCACGATTGCTGCCATACACGAATTTGCCATTTGGATGAACCACGACTTCCGCGGTCGATCCCCCTTCCGAAGGTTTGCCTTCAGGAACGGTACTCCCATCGGAGATTTTCTCGAGCTTTCCTTGTTCGGCATCCCAATTGGCAGCGGTGAGAGTCATCCCCATTTCATTGATCACATAAACAAATTTGCCCGATGGGTGAAAGGCAATGTGACGTGGACCACTTCCCGGTGGGAGAACAAGTTCAGGAAATGGACCTTCCTTCAACTTTTGATTCTTTGCGTCCAGGGAATAAACTTTGACCCGATCCAATCCGAGATCAGCGACGAGTACCCAGCGGTTTGTCGGGTCGATCGCACTGCAGTGTGCATGTGGCCCCTTTTGCCTTGCATCATTTGGACCCGAGCCTTGGTGCTGAACCGTATCGCTTTCGGGTTGCAATGTGCAGTCATCATTGAGCGGGAACAGCGAAACCGATCCACTTATATAGTTGGCGACGATGGCAAATTTCCCCGTGGCATCGATGGCAACATGACATGGAACATCCCCATGGACTTTTTCGGTGTTGAGTCGTTTTAGTTGCGGCTGCTCGCCAGCGAGATACGCTTTGCGATCGAACCCATACGCGACGATCGCTGCCCCCTGCGATGCATCGTCCCGCATGGTTTCTGTAACGACGTACAAGACATCCTTGCTCGGGTGAATGGCCATGAACGATGGGGCCTTTTGTTCTGCGACCAATTTGGGTTCCGCCATGGATCCATCTGGGTTGAGTCGGCTCGCATAGATACCTGGACCGTAACCGCCGATCCAAAAGACTTGTGCGATTGCCGGCGTATTGGCGAGGCCCCAGGCCATGGCCAGCGCCATCCAAAACAAAGCCTTTTTCGACGTGTTCGCGAAGGGGCGAAAGAAGCAGGCTGCGCGAAGCGTTGCGAGATGGCGCATGATGGAGGTGTCCTGGATGCAAGAGAGTGGGAGAGTCGTTCACTGCGGATTCCCAGTATAGGCATCCTGCGAACGGCACGAAACACGAGGAAGCGGTCGAATTCGATGCGCGGCCGGACTCCGTAGTTCTTCGACATCCGTTGTCCGTGTGTAGAATGCACACAGGTAGTTCACTGCTCATTGTATCGAATGGTCATGGATTCGCGGATTGCAGCCAAAGGATCGAGGAACGGATGTGCGGTATCGCAGGGGGGATTTGGTCAGAACATCATCGTGGCATCGATCGCGCTATCTTGCGATCCATGACCGATGCCATCGCGCATCGTGGACCGGATGACCAAGGAGCTTGGCTAATCTCCCCGACACCCAAAAAACATCTGACGGGATCGCAGTCGGTTCCTGGAGTGGCGTTGGGTTTTCGCCGTTTGTCGATTATCGACCTGGCCTCCGGCAATCAACCCATGGCCAATGAGGATGGCACGATTCGCTTGGTATTCAACGGAGAAATCTACAACTATCGCGACTTGAGGCATCGATTGGAGGGCTCTGGGCACCAGTTCATCAGCCATAGCGATACCGAAACGATTGTTCACTTGTACGAAGACCTCGGAACCGATTGCTTCCGTCACTTCAACGGCATGTTTGCGATTGCCATCTGGGACTCGGTTCGCGAGCGATTGGTTTTGGCCCGCGATCGATTGGGCAAGAAGCCCTTGTACTACTGGCATGACGGCGAACAGTTGGTATTCGCCAGCGAACTCAAGGCACTCGTGCAGGTGCCTGGATTCCCTCGCGAAATCGATCCAGGCGCAATCGATACGTATTTGACTTACCAATACATTCCCTATCCGTACACCATTTATCGGGGTGTATCAAAACTTCCTCCGGGGCACTGGTTGGTTTATGAGAAAGGAAGGATTGAGATCCAGCGCTACTGGGACGTTGACTGGACGAAAGAAGTTCCTGTATCCCTATCGGACGCCAAACATCAACTGCATGAACTGCTGGATGATGCGATCCGATTGCGACTGAGAAGCGATGTTCCGTTAGGGGCATTTCTATCCGGAGGCATTGATTCCTCCTTGATTGTGGCCCTAGCACAAAAACAGCTTGAAGAACCGATCCGCACTTTTTCGATCGGATTCTCCGAAGCCGATTACGACGAAACCGGTTTTGCGAAAATGGTTGCTGACCATGTTGGCACAAACCACCAACGATTCGAAGTGCAGCCAGATGCACTAGGTATCATCGATGCGCTCGTCAAGCAATACGACGAGCCGTTCAGTGACTCCAGCGCTGTCCCGACGTGGTACTTGAGTCAGATGACGGGTGAAGCCGTGACAGTAGCACTCAGTGGCGACGGCGGGGACGAACTGTTTGGTGGGTACGAACGGTACCGCGCGCTCGAACTGAGCGAGCGCATGCAACGATGGTTGCCGGTGGGATGGATCCGTGAGTCTTCGTGGCTCAAGCGTCTTCCCGATTCCACGGCTCGTCGGTCATTCCTGCGCCGCGTAAGACGCTTCTGCGAAGCCCTGGGACAGTCATCACCCGATCGCTACATGAATTGGATTCAAATCTTCGGCGAAGCCAATCGTCTCGATTTGTACCAAGACTCCTTTATCCAAAGATTGCCAGATAGAGATCCGGCTTCTTTTTTGCGAAGCGCTTGGGGACAATCCATCGCCAGCCCTTGGGGTGATGTGTCGGGCGCGAAAGCGGCGCAATCGAAAAGGGATCCGATGAGCTGTGCGATGGCAGCCGATCTTCAAACCTACATCCCATGCGATCTTATGACCAAAGTCGACATCGCATCCATGGCTCATTCCCTGGAAGCCAGGCAACCGTTTCTCGATTACCGACTCGTCGAGTGGGCTTCTTCGCTCCCCGTCCAATGGAAGATGCGTGCCGGACGAGGCAAGTGGTTGCTCTATGAAACCTACCGAGAACTGCTCCCGGCCGCCATCTGGAACCGTCCCAAGATGGGTTTCGGAGTACCGATCGGGAAATGGTTTCGAACGTCTCTCCGAGACCGCACCTACGATGCGCTCCTCGCGAACGACACACACTGCCTAGCTATCTTCCGACGGGAGTCGATCGAGCGCTTGGTGACCGAACATATGTCGGGCAATGCCAATCATCAGTACCGACTTTGGAACTTGTTGATGTTGGAGTTGTGGTTGCGGCATTGGCCGAATAGGTGGAGCTAAAGCCATTCGGAATAGCTCGTTGACGCATACCAACACGATTTGCCCATCGAGTAACCCGCAACGATGCAATGGAAAATTCCATTAGCCGCAGTGCGTTAGCACCCGGTTTTCGCAAGCTTTGCAGTGTAGCCCGACGCAAACACGATCCGGCCATTTGCCGAGAGCAAGTTGGCAATAGGCTTAGATGCGATTGCGGCGTCGGGAAGAACTTAAAACATCCCAAACATACCATTCGACGAATAGCAGCAAGACGGGGAGGATGAAGATGGCAAACTGTGTCATCGGACCAATCAGTGGCAGGAACTGAAGCGATTCCCCAACGGTCGTCGCCAGTCCAAAAACCAATCCTGCATTCAAGCCTAAAAGTAAGACGCTGATCAATATCACCATCAACGTGTAGATCGCCAATTGCCTCACGGCGCGTCGCTCTAACTTCCTCTCTAGGTCTTGATCTGCGCCCACGTTCGTTTTCCTTATGATTCGGCTTGGCTGGTCCGTTCTGATCAATCTTCCGAAAAATCCCCTTCGAACCCTAATTCCGTCACATCGCTGATGCGACCTGCCAGGATACCGTATTGATTGGCAATGAAGAAGCAAATCAGCGGCAGCATGGCTCCTAAAACCGCAGAGGCGGCGGGGACCGTCATCCTAGCGATTCCGATCAAGACGGTCAGCAGTGCGAACGCTCCTCCCGATTGGAAGTACATCGCTGCCCATGCATCTTGCTTGAGCGAGATCGATTGGATCACTTCCTTCGAATAAGCGCCTGTGATTCGTCCGTTATCGATCATGGCCAATAAGAAAATGGGAGTGAAGGCCCAGATGGAAAGCATCACCAGGACGGCTGAGATAAACGTCACTCCTGTCAGGGTCGAAAGGGTGCTGGCCATGATACCCCCTGGCACGCTCGCCAATGCTACCGAGATGACAATCATCATGACCTCGCCAAAGGTTTCAAACATCCGAGCAAACGGCCAACTCTCCACCCGTTTCAATTGATCGGCAGCCATCGGGATGATGGCCAGCATGCACATTGAAATCGCCCAACCGATCGGCACGAGAAAAACGAGAAACAGCCCCGTGCGAATGACGGCCCTGAGCGTCGCGTTCATCTCGGCATCCCCGACCGCATGGACCGAGTAGAGCCAGACCGCGGAGACGATGCCCAAGACGACGGATGCAAAGATCAATCCAGGGTCTCGCAGGAAGCCGAGGATCAATCGAATCCATCGCTTCCCATCAAAGTTCATTGTGACCGGATCAATCTCTTGCCGTTCTTGATCGACTGCCACCGACGCTTTGTCGAGGATCTCTTTGGTCTTGTTCGGGGTGAAAGTCGACTCGCGGATATTGGGGCTGTCGATCGGTGCCAGCTTGACATCCGCCACATTGTCGTCCAATCGCATTTCCTGCTTTTTTTTCTTCGCAGGTTTTGCAGGAACACTGAACTGAGAATGGCAATCGGGACAGCGTGTCATGGATCCCACGCGGGACACCTCCGAGTACAGCAGTGTTCCGCATACCTTGCATGGGAATGAGAAATCTTCGTCAGCGACCGGCTGGAAATAATCCTTCAAGGCGGCCTCATCGCGTGACATTTGCTCCAGCGAGCCGCGCAGCACGATCGGCGCGGGTAACGATAGATCGTCAGGAGGCGATGACCCGGCATTCGTGGTCGGCAAGCCGGAAGGCTTGGATTTGCTAGGCGGGGGTTTGCTAGGCGGGGGTTTGCCAGGCGGGGATTTTCCCGCTGGAGCATTTCCGGATGGGGATTTCTTGTTGGCGGGCGGAGGAGTGGCGCTGCGCGCATCCTGGCCCCGTTTCGCCTCGGGGGGAAATTGCGAATTCCGTGGATTCGGAGCAGGTGGATTCTCTGGCAGAAGAGGCTCCAACTCGAGATCGTCATCGAACAGGCTACGCCCAAGGGACGCCGGTGCGCTTGCGGATAGGGGCGGGTTCGGCGAAGGCTGTTTTGACGGTGCAGCGTCGGCCGATGTTGTGGATGATTCGATATTGGACGGGCTGTTGCGATCGTCCGAAATCGTCGTGGTAGGAACCTTATTCGACTCTGTTCCGCGATTCGATGGTAACGATTTCGATGGTAACGATGGAGAGACGGTAGGTTCTTTTGGGATATCCCCTTCGATGTCTTCGACTCCGATCACCGCGGAGGGAGTGTCCAAGGAAAACCAATCGTCATCCTCGTTCCTGGCCACGCTGACGCCTGGGACCAAGACCTTGGCTTTGCAACCCGGGCACTGCACCTTTTTGCCGACAAAGCCTGCACTTGCCTTCAATCGCTTCTGGCATTGCGGGCAATAAAAGCTGAGGTTGGTGGATGGACCGGTGGACAAGCGTGCAACCCTTTCAACAAGGAACAACGTTTATGGAAACAGCTGAGGTTCTGTTTTGGCAAACTCTGCAAAGCGAGCGTCGCCCGTTTCGAGATTCCACCGATCGCGATGACAAATCACTCGATAATTGAAATGCAAGGATTCCCCCGCGGGCAAATCATAGCCCCCTGCATGCGATGGATCCTTTGCCGTGGAGGGTGTTTTGGTTCGATTGCTCACGAAATCTTTGATTCCAAAGGGATTATGCGCAAATAACCCATACGTGCGAACGTGCCAAAGTCCATCGGCACGAAAGCTCGAGGGATGGACGAGGATTGCGATGCCGTAGGGAGTGTCGCTGCTATGGGTGACTGGGCCTGAGTAATCGACCCACTTGGCAGACTTGCCCCAGGCATCCCCTTGTCGATCTCCGACGCTGTTCAAGATCATCCCACCCGGTTTGTCCCCACGCATGGTTTCCGGGACTCGAATGGCAAACATCCCTTCTTTGGTATCACCAAAATGAATCGCACGCTTCGGGTCCGCGCTTTGAAGGAGGAATTCGCAATCCAAGATTGTCTCGTCCTCGATGACCGATACCGTGTACCGGCAAAGCTCACGTACCAAAGGGGCTGGATTGGATTTCTCGTCTTCGGTCGGCAGCAGCCAATGGTGTTCGGCCATGAGCGTGGCGGCTTGATCGGTTTGTTTGACATCGATGATTTTGTGGTGCGCGACAACGCCTTTGCCATTGCCTTCAGCCCACCAGTCTTTTCCTTCGACTTCACCAAAGGTCATCCATAAACCGCGATGGTGCGGATGATCATGGTCTTCACCGGGAATTGTTGCATCAAGTGGATAGTTGCGAGTCATCCGGACACGATCTGGACCATGGATCGGCCATAAAACGGGTTTGGTGCCAGACCGAAACAGGTAACTCGTGATCAGTTTTCCATCGTGCAAGAACTCGATACGGTCGGGTTGTTGGACGGCGGACACCTGAGCCCAGGCAATAGGCACGAAAACCGGTAGTGCAACGAGCCACGTAAAGCAGCTGCATGCCAGAGTTACAAAATTTCGCAACATGAAGAGGTCGTTCCGGTGGGAAGGGACGAAGGTAGGGTGACGAGGTGATCCGGTATCGATAGGGGTGAAGGCGTCGATCGGAATTTCTCCAATCCTATCATACGGTGCCGGCGGGTTATTTCGAGGCGTTTTCAATCCAAGGAATCTATTGAATTCGCCTTGGATCGTTTACCGAGAACCCCGAGCCATAAATCGCAGGCCGAGCCCCCGGACCAATCCTTCGGCCGCGTGGGGTGGCATCCGAGGTGGAACCCACCATTTTTGAAGTTGCGCTATTCGAGTGTTTCGGAGTTTCAATTACCGATTTTCTGAGGTTTTTCGTACTCGTACTCCGCGCTAGCAGTACTCGTACTCGTACTCGAAGAAACCGCATCGAGTACGAGTACGAGTACCATTTCATTGAGTACGAGTACGAGAGATGCCAGATTAGCTCAACTTCAAAACTCACCTTCGGGGGCTCTCATTCGCCGCATCGGTTCGCTGGCTCTTCTCTTTCTGATCCTTCGCTTTCAGACACTGGAGAGTCGCTCGAGTCAAAGACCACGACTCGGGACCAACCCGTCAGCCAAGCCGAAGGATAATATTGATCGGATTTTTCATCCCGGCGGGTTGTGCAGTGGTTTTCCAAGTCGCGAATCGGATACGATATTTAATGGTGATTCTCGGGTCTTGCTGATCCATTCTGCTTCATGATGAACTGCTTAGGAACAACGACCGTGTTCACAATTCGGTGGAAAACATGTTCGCATTCGTTGGCAACGGTGTTGGTACTTGTTGGTTGTGCGTCGATTTGTAGGAGAAGTTGTTCACAAACATATCCCTTTACGGTGCCCGACGGCTTTGTGGTTCAGCGAGTCGCTGACGACACGCTGTCGCATGATTGTTTCTGCATGACATTGGATAGTCAGGGCCGTCCGGTGATCTCGGGGCCCGGTTACCTCAAGACATTGGTCGACGACGATGCAGACGGAGTCTATGACCGTGGGGTCGAATGGACGAAGGAGATCAAACAAGGCGCACAAGGACTTTGGTCTGACGGGCGGATCTTGTATTGGGTGGCCGATGGTGGATTGTGGCGGTCCGAAGATTCGAATGAAGATCTCGTAGGGGATCGTTCACCGACGCGCGTTCTCGAGCTACCGACAGGAGGAGAGCACGATGCGCATGCGGTGCGGCGCGGCCCCGATGGATACTGGTATTTAGTTGCCGGCAACTTTGCATCGACCATTGGCAACTTGGCCAATGATGGAAATGCCGCTGTGACGCGAGCTCGAGCGGGGACCGTTTGGCGAATCAGTCCCGATTTCTCTCGGCGCGGTGTGTGGGCGCACGGGCTTCGCAATTGCTATGACTTTGACTTCATGCCCGATGGTCAAATCGTCACGTACGATAGCGATGATGAGAGAGAAGCCACCTTGCCATGGTACCGTCCGACGCGTGTGTTGGTACTCGGCCCTGGCTCCGATGCGGGATGGTGTGGGCCCGCGTGGAAGGATGATGATGCTCGGATTACGATGCCCTATGTATTGGCTCGTTTAGGCCGCGGTTCTCCGACGGGCGTTGCTGTTTATCAACATCGCGCGTTCCCCGAGAAATATCACGATGCGGTGTTCGCCCTGGACTGGACCTTTGGCCGTGTGCTCACGATTTATCCGTCTGCCAATCTGGTCGAGTCCCAGCGAATCCCGAACAAGATCCCGTCGGAGATTTTTATGCAACCCTCCGGTACAGCCGGCTTTGCTCCGACCGACCTATGTGTGGCGCCCGATGGAAGCATCTTGATTTGCGTGGGTGGTCGCGGGACGACGGGAGCGATCTACCGCGTCTCCATGGACACTTCGGTTGCGAAGGATGCTGCGGTGCAGATGGAACGACCCTCGTTCGCGGGTGCGGTCGCCAGTCAATTGCTTACAGTCAATAACGCTCAGCAGCTGATCACGATTCTCGATGCGCCATGTCCCTGGGAATCTTGGTCCGAGAAGCAATGGCGTCCATTGGTAGACGCCACTGCGATCGATCACTTGGCACGGTTGGTCACCGGTCAGATTCCTGTCGATGGACCTTCCGACCAGGTGGCACTGTGGAAGCAGCGGGCATCTCAAGTCTTGACACGGGTCGGCGCGAAAGTGTCGCCCGACGCAATCGCTCGCGCGACCAGTTCCCCCGCTTCTGCCTCCCGCGCCGCTGCCTGGTGGCTGGCAGGCCGCATGAATCTCTCGGCTGCAGAAGAACAAAAGCTGCAACGGGGAATTAAGTCCACTGCCAACGACACACCCAACGAAAACACCCGTTGGGAAACACACATGGGGACCGCCGACCAGCGCTTGCGATGGGAGGCCCTCGGATTGCGGAAATGGTCGTTTGCGGACGCCTCCAGCGTCGATGCTACCAACGATTTTGCCGGGAGCTCATTGCGACGCGCTTGGTTGTGGGCGTTGAGCCGCACAGCGACTCCCCCTTCCAAAAAGGACTTGGCAAACAAGCTGGATCTTCAGCTGTCGAGATTGCTTTTCGGCCCCCCCAAGAATGGTATCGACACCGCTATCCTCGAGACTCTTGGGCAATGGCTCAGCGCCATGCGCGACAAACTCTCGACGCGCGAGCAGATGGAAGTTTTGAATACCATGCAAGCCTCGTTGGGAGACCGTCGTCTAACACTGCCTTTGCAGGGTGAAGTAGTCGCTGATGCACTGGACGGTTATCGAGCAACCTACTCCAGTCGGATGAATGATTCGGTTCGAAACAGTTGGGCTCGTTGGGCCCTTCATTTCGCCGAACAGGCGGAATCCAATGACAAACCGATTTTGCACGCCGAAGCCTTGCGCACGATGGCCATGTTCGAACCATCCGATCCCGCATGCGGCGATTACCTCTTAAAACAAATCACTGAGGCTTCTCACCCCACCTCCGATATCCACATGCTCTGCTGTTTGGCTCAGTGCGGAGGGCCGCGCGCACCCGACACCACAAACAAAACGGCGGCCGCATTGTCCGATATTATTCGCAAGGTCAAATCGCGAGGGCTCTATACTGACAACCAATGGCCGAATCGATTGCAACAAATCGTCGCGGCTCTGACACGCAAAGACAGCCGCCTCGGAACAGCCTTTGTCGAATTGCCCACCCCATGCTGCAATGAAGACCTCGTCCTGATCAATGCGTTCCCAACCGAAGTCCAATCCTCAGCCCGCAAGAAGATGAGAGAATCTCTTCTAGGTTCACCCTCCGAAGAGTGGACCGTTCCGATCCTAAAATACTCTGTCGCCGGAGACATGGACAATGAACTTCGAGAGGCCGTTCGAAAAGCCGCTGGGATTGAATCCCTCCGGTCAGCCTGCGTGGACATCCTGTCGGCCAAGCCCAGCCAAGATGATTTTGAGCTATTCCTGAATGCGCTCGATCAGGGGGATCGTACGATGTGGCCAAGTGCCTGGCGCGGGATCGCCGCCTTCGAAGCCAAGCAACCTGAACGGGAATGGCCGACGATTGCGAAGCTGGTTTCCGCTAGTCTCAACACGACGGTCCCACTCCCTCGTCCGGCGGTTTTGAAACGGGCTCGCGATGTCGCGAACCAATTGCAGCGTCCCTCCCCACCAGCGTCCGAGTCATGGAACGAATGGGAACCGTATCTTCAATCGCAATTAGCCGAAGAGCAACGAATCCATTTGCTCCCTCCGAGCGTGCACGTCGAGGCTGCGGTCGTGTTGGACCAAATTAATGGAGTCACCCCCGATGCAAAACGTGGTCAAAATCTTTACGCTGCGAAATGCATCTTGTGCCATGGTGGCCAGAGTTCCCTCGGGCCGAGTTTGTCAGGCGTCTCCAAACGTTTTTCCCGATTGGATTTGATGCGCGCCATTGTGGACCCTAGTCGCGATATCTCCGATCGCTACCGATCCGTACGCGTGCTGACCGTCGATGATGAAATCCTCACTGGAATGATCATCTACAACGCGGCCGATGGAGTGACGCTGCAAGCAGCCGATGGTTCCATTCTGAGAATCAATCAAGATGCTATCCAGGAAAAAGGATATTCCACCGAGTCCTTGATGCCCGTCGGGCTGCTGGACGATAAATCACCCCAAGACATCGCCGACCTGCTGGCTTACATCGGCACTCTGTGATGCCATCTCGACGATACTATCTCGACAAAACCCAACCCGCAGCAGTTGCAGGTGGCAAGCGCCCGGTCAATAACGCATTTTGAATCGCCATGCTTTCGGACGTCCATCTTTTGACGTTGCGCTATCGTGGCTGCTCTCGTACTCGTACTCAATGAAATGGTACTCGTACTCGTACTCGAAGCCGGATCTTCGAGTACGAGTACGAAAAACCTATGGAAAATCGCGGATTGAAATTGCCGCATTTCAAGAATTGTTGTTAGAGCTCGGTTTCTTTTTTTCCGGGCTTAGCCAGCGGCAAGTATCGAATGCAGAGTCCACTAAGGATTAACATGCCGCCGACCCATGTCCACCACGAGGGAGGGTGATAGTCCGGGTCACCGCTGCGAGCGAGGTGGACCCATAGCGGGAGAATGACCGGTTCGAGCAACGTGATCAGCGACGCGATATGACTCGGAGTCGTTTTGAGTCCCGTCGCAAAAAGCAAATAGGGCGTACCCATTTGCAAGACACCGATACCGATCAATAGCCACCACATATTCCCTTGAGGTAGGCTCGTCCCAGAGGCGATCATCAACGGAAACATGGCGATGGCTGTCACGATATGATTCAGGGCAATGAGCCACGCGGGGTCCACATGCCGCAGTGATCGCAAACTGAGTATCACCCCGGCATACGTGATCCCACTCGCGATGGCTAACCAAGGTGACCACCATCGATGTTTGTCAGAGGGATCGGCATGCGTCATCTCCATTCCGAGAATGAATAGCACACCACCGATGCACAAAGCCAGCATCACCCAGTCGCGATAGATGGTCGGCTCTCGCAAGACGAAAACAGCCACCAGCATGACCCACGCGGGAGCGAGATTCTGCAACCAAATGACATTGGCGGGAGGCCCGCCGACCAAGGCCGTCAAATAGGTCCAGTTCATCAACGCGAAACAGAGTGTCATCGGCAGCATGCGCCAATCCCAAATCGGACGTCGAACCAGGGGTAATAAAATCAAGAGTGCAAAGAGGGCTCGCCAAAAAGCAATCGTGGCTCCGCGATACTCGATAGGCCAAACGTCAAACAAAGGTGAACCGGCAAAGAACGCGCTGGTGCTCCAAAGTATCGCCGCCGAGGCGCAGAGCAATGGACCAAGCCAATCCCTCGTTAGTGACCCGGATCCGTTCGAACTGGACGTGGCAGATTCTTGGCTCACAGACGATTTCGATGCGATAGAGAAATTCGGAGAGATGGGTGGGATGACGGGTTGTTGATCGATTCCTAACCCGCCGCGCCGGCAAGGGACCGACGACGCCTTGCTCACGCTGCCGTTGGTGATTTTCTCCATGCAGCCATCGCTACGGACGCTTCAACTGCACAGTGATCGGAACACTTCCATATTCCACTTCCCCGTTGTCATCGAGAATGACCGCTTGCAATCTCACGGGACCATAACCCAATTTGTCGGGATCGACGACAAAAATCGGTCGATCCGAGTCTTGTTTCGAGATAATCTCCCAATCGTGTCGAATGGCAATTTTTCGTTTGGGCGGAAAGTTTTGAACTTGCAACCGAAGCCCAGCGCTATCTTTGATTGACCATTGTTTTGGGCCGGTGAGACGCAAATGGGAAGCAGTAGGTCCCAAATAAATCCAACCGGATTGCTCGTATTGGTTTTCGATCGGCTTGGGGCCCTTGGCCAAGATGCGCCATTCGTGAGCCCCTTTTTCATCGTCGGAAAATGTCATGTCGATCTTCGGTGTAAACGGGGCTTCGGAAATGAGTTGCCCATCGACTAACCACTGAAGCTTGATCGGGTCCACAGAGTATTCATCATCGCTGGACGTTAAGCGGAGCGTCCGGTTGCTAGAGATTGGTTCGGATGGCTTAAGGCCTTCCACACTGAAGCGGGGCGGGGTTGCATACGGTTGGCAAAGCGGATCCCCCATAATCAAGAGTTGATAAGGACCGAGGATCGACCCATAAAACGATTCCGCGCTAGTCAATCCATTGGCGTAATGCGAGTAAAGCAAAGGATGGGGAAATTTGTTCTGAATGGCATAGGGCTCCGTAACGGTTCCGCTGGCCATGGCTGCCCCATTCCTTAGCAATTCTGTCAGCTTGGTTTGGCCATCGCTAAACAACATGCCACCCATGCTCGTTAAATTGTCGCCAATCGATCCCGGCAATAACTTAGCACCCGACGCGGACCAGTCGAAGTCGGAAATGCCCAGCATGACTCCCGACACCCTTTCGTTGGCGTCAGGCAGGATCCCGTTGAATTCGCGGGCATCGAATTTCTGCTTACGCAGTCTTTCGATGGCGATTGCAAAATTGGGTTGCCGTGTGGTCGATCGAACGTCGCTGTTTTTGCTAAACAAAAATGCGCCGTCGGGCCGAGTGAAGTCTGCTAACGCACTTCTTTCGAGCATCGCAATGGATTCATCGAGACTGAGTCGGTCCTTTTGGTTGTAGCCCAACATCACGGACAGCAGATATGGCATCCCGTGTTTTGGATCGCGCGATTCGAGCGTGTTCGGAGCATAGAAGTAACGCGCGTCGAAGCCGCGCGAATGGGTGTAGTCAAACGGTTCGTTCGGACAGCGTGCCACCAGTTTTTGAAAGCCTGCATCGTCGCGCAGCGATTCAAAGGCAGGGTCTTGCGATAGCTGTTTTCGGAAGCGCCATCCATGCTGGATCGCCTCGGACAGTCTCTCCAAAGCTTTCGTTGGCTGGTTCGCAAGAGACCAATGCCGAGCGGCTAGGTAATCGAGCGGGAATGGGCTCGGTACTTCGGCCCGCATCTCATCGAAACGCTCGGCTGCCTTTTCATGTTCCCCTTTCTCGATCCATTCCGCGAGTTCTTTTTGTGATGCCGCATCGGACTTGTAGACTCGCAGCAAGGCGTCGGCCGGTTGGCTGGCATACCAATTGATGTCCAGTGACACGTAGTTGATATCTTTGGCCATCGTCATCCGGAACAAATAGGTCATCCCGTTGATGCTCCCGGCTGGCGTTAAGATCTTCGGCAGGTCCTTGACGACCTCGAGATCCTCCTCCAATTGGATCGTTGTCGGAAAGTCGCAGGAGTACGCGATGCCTTGAATGTGCGGGCTGATCCTCCGAGCATCGATTTCCTTGAGAAGAGGACCGAGGATCTTGGTACGAAATTCTTCGACGGTGATCGCTTTTCCTGTAGGAATTTCGTCCAGGACGATGACGTTTCTAGCTGGGATATTTCGCAGATGGCAATAATGATTGGCCAGAGTACGGGAGTCTTTGGACTTGCCATTGACCACCACGACCCAGCCGGCCGGCGAAGCACCGGCCAAAGCGGGTTTGGTCTCGATGGCTAGTAGAACTAGCCAAATCGGCATTACGAGCATCACCAAAGCTGATTTCATGGAACAGGGCGTTCTAAAAGGGAAGGGTTTGTGAACGGAAATCGAGAACCGAGGCGCGAACCCCTTCAAAAATCCAGTGACTTTGTTAGGATCGGAGTCTTGTGCGAGGTGGAAACCCCTCATCGCAACTCCGCGCAGTCTAGATTATCGTACCTGTTCAACTGCCTCTAGGCGTTGCGGGTGACTCTAGGACAGCGATAAGCTGAGATTTTCGGACTTTGCGATTGGCAAACCCGTTAATCGAACGGGGCGTTTGCGGATAACGGGACACCATCGTTTTGCGCCGCGAACCAAGCGGAGCATTGCACCTGCTAAAAAGTAAGACCCATTGCGAGAGCGTAGCTCAGTCGGTAGAGCAAAGGACTTTTAATCCTTGGGTCGAGGGTTCGAGTCCCTCCGCTCTCACTC
>JBAWXH010000061.1:0-34498 GCA_037144155.1 Planctomycetota bacterium
CTACGTCGGCGACCACGTCGGCGCGTTTAGCGAGTGGGACTGCGTGCTGCTCGGAAGCCATCTGCCGCACTGCTGGATGGAGCAAGACCGCACGGATGGTTATGTGCTTCAATTCCATTTGCCAAATGAACACCCGCTCCGCAGGCTGGGCGGCGAGCGCGAAGTGCAGCGACTCTTTGCCACGGCGGATCGCGGTATTTCCTTTCGGCCCGCCACCGCGCGAGCCGCCATCATCCTACTGGATCGCATGGCCATGGCCAGCAAGCTCGCGCGCGCCGGTCTGTTGCTGGAACTCCTCGCACTGCTTCACGACGTTCCGACGGAGCAAACGGTTACACTCAGCCAGACCCGTGTTTTCGCCGAAGCCGATGCCGCCATACGCCCACGTCTCGACAGCGTGGTGCAATGGGTGCTCGAACAATTCACCGAGCCGCTCATGCTCGAAGAAGCCGTGAAACGCAGCGCCATGAGCCGCGCCACCTTTTGCCGACAGTTCCAAAAATACACCGGCAAGACCTTCGTCACCTTCCTCACCGACGCCCGCCTTGCCTATGCGCACCAGTTGCTCACGCAAACCCACAGAAGCGTCGCTGAAATCGCCTACACCAGCGGCTTCGGCAGCCTAACGCGGTTCAACGCGGCATTTCGAAGTAAGTTTGGCCAGTCGCCGAGAGATCTCAGAAGCCGTATTTCGCCGAAGTGACCTTCCCCGCAGGGTGGGCTGCAACTCAATTTCCCCTTAACGCATGAGGTAACGACCCATCTTAGGAAACTCACGGCGAGATAGCGGGTTGCTATGATGAGGTCGGTGACGCTGCCAACGCGAGGAAGTACTCTGACCTATTTGGGTTAATACAGTCGACGCGGCACCCAATCCATTACACCGAAATGGCGATCAACGCAGCAATCGAAGCGATGCGTGCTGCTCATGCAACCGAGCTCGATCGCATCGCCGGGATTCGATGCATCTACAACGGTTCGCTCCCAAGCTTAGAGCAACATCGACATCGGTGGGATTCTCTCCAACGTAGCCAACACGTTTCGCTTGGATGGTTTCGTGGACTCGCAATGGTGCCATTTGACGACTCTCGTCGCGAGATACTCGGGAGGATTTTTCAGGGCCTCAATGGCTATCAACCCGAATCCTACACAGGTCGAGTCACCTTGTTTCGCGCAACGGTTCGTCCATTGCTTCACAGTTTGTCGCCGGATCTTGGATGGTCGCCGGTTGCCAAGGAAGTCATTGTGCATCGAATACCAGGAGACCATAACACGATCCTTGAATCGGCTGGAATGAATCGAATCAGCGAATTGATCGCCCAGTCACAAAACCCTTGGTGATACTTGCTTTGCAAAATTTCGAAGATGTTTCGGAATCAAAGGTCGTCAAGTGGTTCTGGTGCAAACCATCCAGAGGGCATGCCGTTGGAAGGCTCTTTGTCTAAGCCTCTATCTTTGGCCTCTTGGGGGCTGGCCAATCTCCACCAACCGCTTATACCATCGAGGATGCCCTTGCATAGCTTCAAGTTTGAGGGACGATGCCCGGAACAAAAGTATATTCTATTCGCCGAGTCATATACGATCATGCTATGCCGCTGAAAAAACGATTGAACCGCAGGATGTCCCGGGTTCATGAGCAGACAGTGCTCTCCTAATGTTCGACGTTTGGTATTGAGCCTAGCATTCCATCTCATCTTGTAATTGAATACCCCGTCATCGAGAAATGGTGGGGTGCCACCAAGATCCAAAATGCTCAACCCAAGTTCCCTAGCTCGTATTATTGCTTGCCATATATGGAAAGTATGTGCGCCTTCTTTCACCCATCTTGTATCCCCATTTAGCCATCCGACTTTATAAAGCTGATAAGCGTCGCCTGTATTGATGCAAATCCCCGCTAGTATACACTTGTCACCCTTCAGAACCTTCATGATCTCCGTGTCGGATTCCCGTAGAAGTTTTATTAGTTCAGTTTCTTTTGTAATGATTCCCTCCTCTCCGTGAGAATTTTGGACGGTTGGCAAATTGTAAGCCTGAACGAACTCTCGGCAGAAAATGGTTTCTCGGTTGTACTCTACTCGATATCCTCGATCGATCGCCTGCCTTACTTGGCGTCTCCTATTCGTTGGAAGATTGCTGAAATACTCCTCGATCGTATCTGGTAGATCAACTACCAACGACACAAATCTGGGTATGCGTAGAATATGTGATTTAAGACTCGAAGTCCCCTCGGAACCATTCAAGACCACAAGGCCTAAACGCTCTGTTTCTCGCATCAATTCCGACTCCAATTTGAAGCTTGTTACGAATCGAAAAGATCGCTTAGTATTCTCGGATTCCAGGTAAAGTCGTTTGAATCTAAGTCGCTCGTGCCAGGCACCACAACTCGCGAATCCCACTTGCTGATTGTGGTCAGTAATGTTCCAGATCCCCAATCTTCCGGAAAAACCTTCAAGCCTCCTTGTCACGTCCCTAATGCGTTCTCTTGAAATTCTCTTCCATCGATCGATTGCCGACATCATAAAATTGCCTTTAAGGGTTCTTCAGGTGTTTTTGTGGGGACATCGAAACATCGATAGTGCATGTCACATCTGGGAGCTCAAGTCATGCAGCCATTGTTGGAGTTGGGTGAGCGTTCGATGGGCTTGGTCGTCAGTATGAAAAGGGATGTGAATCTCGGTACTAGCGTCACTTCGCCAACGCAACCTAATCGATGAAACGGGTCCTTTCTCTAGAAAAATCTCGTTGATCGACGAGTCGAACAGAAGTGGGTTGTCGAACGATCTTTGTTCCTCGATGCAAACGAGACTGGCTTCGAAGTCAAGGGTGATACGCCAGAAAGAACGACGCATCCCAAGCCACAGAGCCTAAGGAAATGCAGTGATGCATGCTGATAGGATTGCGAATGCCAAAAATCCTTAGTTCGCAGAAATCCAGCCGATGCTGCCCGCGACCAACGTGCAGAGGATACCAACCCCACCGACCAAACCTATGCCTAGAGTGGGGGAACGCATCTCTGCCACGAGCACTCGACGGAGTCCGAGAAAATTACATGTCCAATCGTCTGCCAGTGAGGTGTCCATGGTGCATCGCCTTTCAACACAGTCAATCTTGTCAACACCGTCAACCCAGTCAAAAAAACCACCGCCGTCAGGCGGCTTGGCCGTTTGCTCTGAGCGAATGCTCGCTCAATTTCTCAAACTCTCCCCCGCGCGTTGACTCTTCGAACCCACGCGCGAATCCTCTTTGGTTGGAGCCCGACCTAGCACAACAGGTTTCGGTTCTATCATTATTTCCTGTCATCATCGTCGCGGAGGGACTCGACGAACTCAGGGTCGTCGAGTTTAGTCTGAGGACCTTCGCTTCGGCGACGCTCGAATTTTGGATCGGTCGGATCGAAGGTATCCTCTGGTTTAAAGACGCGAGGATCCGAGGGGACAGCAAAGTAGGGACTGAAGTCAGGTTGCTCGGTAAACATTTCGTTGAGGTCGTTTGCCGTTGCGTCGTAGAGGTTGTTGGGGGGCAAGCCATGCAACCTGTAGATCGTCCGAATGATGCTCATGATCGAGGTGTGTTGGTGCGAGACATAGCCGCGTTTGGCCCATGGACTGATGCATAGCACGAAGGAACGATGCCGATCGATCGAATCGTTGTCGCCACCGGAATCGTCCTGTGTGACAAAAATCGCCATTTGTTTCCACTCAGGTTGGCGTGAAAGGTAGGCTACGATCCGGCCCAACGCTAGGTCGTTGTCTGCCATGTAACTGGCAACGTAGGGATAGCCGCGTTGCGGATTCGCTCCCGCGCCGTGATCGTTGCAGATAGCCAAGTTGATGAAACGAGGAAGTGCTCCTTGGTGTTCCTGCCGATACTGCTCAATATCCTCTACGAACCAATCCGCCCGGGCGATGTCGGGAATATTGTTGTTGTAGGCCGGGTAATCAAAGTCGGTGTTCTCAAACAGGACCTTGGGCATCGGGTAATTGACGTTTGTGTAAGCACCGGAACGATTGGCCATCGGTCCCTCATCGTTGTCGGGGAACTCAAATCCTTCCCCATAGTTTCGAAAAGGGATCCCACCACGGTGCAAGTGCTCGAACATCGAGCCGTTTTCGAGATAGTCCTCCGGGATCTGGGAGCCGTTAGAACCCATCACAACCATCCGCCCACGCGCCGTTTCGCTCTTTCGAAATCCCCACCCCGAATAAAAGACTCGCGTCGTCCAAAAACTTGGATAGACGCCAATTAGCCATCGATGTCCATCTCCCGAGGCTTGTGGCTCCATATAAAAATTGTCCGATATCGAAAACTGCTCGGCCAACCGCACATGGTTAGGCATAATCGGGACTCGCTCTTCTTTCCCATGCTCCTTGATCCAACCGTTGACACCAAATTCCGCATACTCGGGCTCACTGGTCGATCCGGGGAGCCCCCCGAAGATGCCGTCGAAGGTATGATTTTCTTTGGTGATGAAAACGACGTATTGGATCGCTGGAGGTAGCCAAGCGGACGATCGAGAGGCAAGGGCCATGCCGTTGTTCTTAAGTACCTGTTGCGTTTCGTCAACGTTTGGGTCAAGGTCGACGATATGCAACATGCCGGGCATGTCGGGCAACCCAAATCGTTCGTCATCCACGTCCCGCCGGTGTTTTGGCCCTCGGGGCCCTCGCCCCAATCCCTTTTGAGTCGCGACCACAAGTCGTCTCTCGTCAGGAGTCAGCCGACATGCGGTGGGAAACCAACCCGTTGCTATCCAGCGGGTTGAATTGCCATTCTCCAAATCGATTGAAGCAATGGCGTTCAATCCTGAGGCGCAGACGAACAATCGCTTGCCGGCCCGATCGATTGTCATGCCCGTTGGGATCACCCCCCGCAATGTAGCGAGTTTTGGCTCCGGCGTTAGCTTGATCGTCTCCTGCAGCTCCATCGAGCTTGTATCGAAGATTTGCACGGTATCGTTGTTCGCATTGCTAACGAATAAACGGTTGCTGTGGACAAGGAGACCGTTGGGTGAACTGCCTCCTACGGTATGCCCGCGATCGGCTGGCGCCTGAAGCAACAATCCCGTCTTGACCTTAGCCTGTAGCGTCGGATGGTCAGGCTGGGAAACATCAAACATCCAAACCGAATGGGCATCTGCAACATGAGGGTTTCCGAGGCCTGGTACAATCTTTCCTTCTTTGCGAACCCCTTCTTCAGCTTCGACCGACGGGAATCCGAAGGCGGGGGTCTTTAAACCGCGAGGATCCCCCTCTTCATTGATGATCAATGAGTAGTCGAGCATGCCGATGTTTGCGACAAACAAACGTTTCCCGTCCGCCGAAAGAGCGACGCTGAACGGTTCGCGCCCTGCGGGCGTGTCGCTGACCACTCTCTGCTCGACGAGATCAAAAACGACCATTCGTTGTCGAGCGACATCCGCCCCAAAAACGTATCGTTCATCCAAAGACAATGCCAGATCGTTGATGTAGCATTCGCGGTCTGCGAAAATCGATAAAACAACTTCCGGTTCGAGCTTTGCTAAACGGCCGGTCGGTTTCTGCGACCAGGACGAGGTGGAAAGAACTTGGATTCCGTGCCCTGAGTCACCGCTCGAGATAACAAGCTTACTGCTATCTTTCGTGAATACGCCACAAAATGCGGGCGATTTCCAAGGCAGCAGATGCGACGGTGCCCGCTGATCCATGTCCGAAGCGTCGCAGACAACGATCCCCGTGTTGCACATGCCTATAAGATACTTGCCGTCGGGGCTAGGAATGGAATTCCACAGGTTTTCTCCTGCGTATAGGCGCGGCCCCTTGGGGGTCAACAAGCGTCCATTAGGAAGCACTGTTTCGCCATCGGGGACGATCTTGGCGAAGCGATCTCCGGCGGGCGAGGAAAACAACCATTCATCCTGAGCCTCAGCGAACAATGCCAACACGAAACAAGCATACAACGCCATCAACGGAATTCGCAAGCTCATGATCAACTCACCCAGATCGCCAAAGTTCGAAAAGATATTTGCCAACTAGCTGAACGAACTATTTCTGCGATAGCAACCGGTGAATCCTTTTACCCGATGGGTTGGGCTGATTTCTCTTGCGATTTTTTATCAATTCTTAAGACAATTGGGCGTAAAGCGTTCGAGAGCTTGTCGCTATTAGTTTGGTTGATTCCCTCGCCGGTGCTTCTAAGCAGATGGAATGGCCGACCATCGTGATAGAGGGATAGATTTTTAGTGGTTAGACAAAGTCTATACAAACCCTCACTGTCTCCAATTCAAAAGGTCAATCATGCGGTCCCCGATGAGCTGTAATTTCCTGGCAGTGTGTTTAACACTGTTCGTGGGGAGTTGCACCTGGTCCGCCGACCCGGCCAAGCCCTCGGATCGTGAAGCCTCTCTATCGAAACTCAAGGCCAACAAGGTCAGCTTGCGTGGCCTGACGATCGAACCCAAGGACGGCGGCTCGCTGATCGATCTCGGTCCCGGCTTGGACGAAGGGGAGGCGAGCAACGCCACCGACGAGAACCTGCGGCTGATCGCCCAACTGCCGGAACTCGAGCGGGTGTATGTGTACAAGGGGAAGGTCACCGCGGACGGGCTGGCGGCCCTCGCCGCGCTGCCGAAGCTCCGCTACCTCCAGATATACGCGACCGACATGCCTGCCAGAGCGTTCGCGGTTCTGCCGAAACTGCCGCAACTCAAGTCGCTGAGTCTTGGCGAGTACCAGGTGACCGACGAGGTTCTTGACTATGCTGGGCAGATCAAGGGTTTGAAGACATTCGACCACACCAAGTCCGCCATCATCGCCGAGGGATTTCTACGGTTCCTCATTGCCGTCGACGGTCTTGAACAGCTTACCTTGTTTGGTGACTCCCGAAGAAACCTTCAAACGATATTTGGCGAAGGTTATCTTTCCCGCCACTGGGTCAAACTCGATGGAGACTCTCAAGAAAGAGAGTAGTGGGTAGAAAGTAGCTCGAGTAGACAAGGAGAAAGTTGAGCGGTGATGAATGGCGCTTGGCCAACTCGAATCTCCCTTGGCTTGGGAAACTCTACTCTCTACTTTCTCCTGTCTACTCTCTATTGGCCTTTGGCCAATGGAGGCGGGGGGAATTGAACCCCCGTCCCGCGATGCTTCCGATCCGGCCTCTACATGCTTAGCTAACTGTTTTTGTCTCGCCCACTGCGTTCGTCGTCAGCATCGGTGCAGTGCGCCAGTCTCGAGCTTTTTTAACCATGACCGTGCGAGACACGGGCCATGGCGATTCGGAATTGCGACAGGTACTCCAACGCCTCCGACGGGCCTCGGGTACCTGGGTAGCCTAAACTAGGCTGCCAATGCGAGATTATTCTCTGCAGTTACTTTTTTTTGATCGAGTATTAACGTGGCCTCTCGACCAACCACGACATGCCACCAAAATCATCAATTCATCCGGTCGATTCCAGATCGCCCCCGATGTTCAGCGATTATCGCACCCTCCCCACCTAACGGCTACCCCAACAGCGTTTTTCTCTCACCATTTCTAACGGATTCCTCCATCCACATCCGACCCCACGGTTTTTGAATTCGCGCTAGGTGAGTGTCTAGGAATCTCAATTCGCGTTTTCCCTGGATCTTTCGTACTCGTACTCGTACTCAGCGATAGCGGTACTCGTACTACTCGATGCGGTATCCTCGAGTACGAGTACGAGTACCATTTCATTGAGTACGAGTACGAGGGCAGCCGAAGTATCGCAACTTCCGCACCCACGGTTCGGCTCCGTCTCAATCCAGCAGCTCCTTTCCTAATCAGTTTTATTTCGGTCGATTGACGACACAAATTTCCAAGCTTGGCACACCCATCACGAAGTTCCTATCCAGGAGCTCAGGGTGATGATCCAATCCGCTGTTTGCACCCTAGGAAGCTTTGCACTCTAGGAAGCATCGATCCGATCGCTATTCAAATAACCAATTACAGTACTTTTCAAGGAACACACGCCATGGACAAAAACGAACGTACCTGGGGCATGCTGCTCCACTTCTCCGTTTTCGCAGGGTATGTATTGCCTCTCGCGGGCCTCATCGCCCCCATCGTCATTTGGCAAATCAAAAAGGATGAATTTCCCTCCATCGACGTCCACGGCAAAAACGTGATGAACTTCCTTATCAGCATGTTCATCTATGGAGTGGTGGCAGTGCTCCTCACTTTTGTGATCATCGGAATACCCCTCCTGGCTCTCCTCGGAATCGTCGGAATCGTCTTTCCAATCATCGGTGGCATTAAAGCCAACAACGGTGAGATCTGGAAATATCCGGGTATGTTGCAACTGATCCAATAAGCCGAAACAACTTGGGCGTCGCTATTCACAAACAAATCCGAACATTTCAGCCCTTCAGCCTTCTCTTCCTGGCCGGTCATCGCGGTCGCTTTGCTTGACGTGCTACGACCTCTTGCGGTGGCCGGTTGGGAACAGAAGGATTCGTGATCTATGCGCCCGTCGATCTGCCGACTTGATCAAAATACCGGTGGACTTGCTCGGCAATTCGATGCATCAATCGATGGTCCTTGATCCCCGGTGCGCTCTCGATTCCAGAAGCCAAATCGATACCATCCGGCAGGGCCGTCGCCAACGCCTCGACGATATTGTCGACCCGAATGCCACCTGCCAACATGCAGGGTGCATAGGTGATTGCTTCCTGCGGCACATTCAGCGAATCCTCGATGCGGCCATCGAAAGAACGTGGCCGAGGATATAGAGTATCCCATCGAACCGTCCGCCCCGTCCCTCCCCGATCGATCGGGTCGTAAGCGTCCACCAAAATCCCGATGACCGGACTGGATTTTGTGAGGGCAAGGCTCGACCAAAGTCGTATCGCTGCGTCATCCACTTCCCCGCGATACGGCAGGGCTCGCAGTACCCCGATCCCGCTCAGACTTTGCAGCTTCGATGCCTCTTCTAACCAAGGAGCATCTTCATCGCCATGAAGCTGGATCAAGTCCAAGCTACAACTGCGTACAACCGATTCGACTTCCGCCGGAGTCGCATTGACGAAAACTCCGACACGTAGCGTTTGTCCCTCGGCGCACCTTGATAATTCTTCTCCGAGCTGCGGTGTCACAAAGCGTTTGCTGGCCGGATAAAAGTTCAATCCGATCGCGTCCGCCCCAGCATCGATTGCTGCTACCACATCATCGCGACGCGTGAAGCCGCAGAATTTCAGTCTTGGAAGGATCTTCATTGGGTCGCATTAACGAGAACCGCGTCGTCGAGCTCGGCAATAGCCGATGGAAGATTTGATGGGATCGGTATAACCATCGCAAACATCCTCTTCGTGCCGACGGTTGTATCGCAGGTCGATCCGATCGTCGATAGCATGCGACGAATCTACAGCCAACTAACGGAAAGCAAATGAAGAGGAGTTTTTGTTTGGCATGTTCGTGTACGGCATGGCACGGCCCTTGATACGATCCGATATGGCATCGGTTTCACGAGTCGGAAGGCTCGACCGCTCCTTTTTGGAACTTGAATCCATTTTCGCGCCCCTGTCGTAGCCAGCATTTCGGCCTAAATGTATTCCACGGCGAGAATATGTCCGACAATAATCCAGACGCCTACAAATAGGCAGCCCATTGCACCACTCAAAAATTCGATAGACATAGCTCGCGATCTCCCATTCGGTGGTGAGACCGCCCTCCGTAGTAAGTCCAGTCAATTCCGCTAAGACGGGGACGCCTTCCTGCGAGGCGTGTACTATCGACTCTACCACTTTAGAAATTCAAAGAAATTTCCGTCTGTTCTAGAACGCGGAAATTTTATCAAGCCGTCGGCTATCGGTCGTTACGATCGATACCCAATGCACGGACCAAATCGTTATCGCGCAATTGAGCGAGAGTTGGCGGGCAAACTCGGACCAGCACAATGTTCTCGTCCCCTGGGAGCGGAACGCAACGAAATCGAGACCGTTGATCTGGACCTCGAGGGACCAACGGCCGCAGCGCTTGCTTGATCTCTGCTAATCCAATGCCTCGATCGATTCGAAGCGCGATGATCCGCGTCGTCGATCGACGTTCGGCATCTGTCGTCAGTAGCACCGATTGGCTGTCCATGGGAACCAATTCCAACGAATAGTCTTCCATGTAACGGTTCGCGACTTCTTCCAGCGTTCTTCCCCTCAAGACAGAAAGGGACAATCGCCCAGGGTGGAAGCCATGCCCCCAAACCGCCGGCCAATCGATCAATAATCGTGCACCGGACGCTTCGGCACTGCGAGATAGCAGATCCATCGACGGTCGCTCTTCGTACACAATCGTGTCGTTAGGTATCAACATCTGAACCCGTTTCTTGCACTCGATCCATGAGGCCGGACGAGCAAAGTCGAATCGATCGTTCGTCTCGCGAAACTTTGCGGATTGTCCGGAAATTGCTTCGCGGATCGATTGCAAGCTCCCAAGCAACTGAGCTTGCACGTACGGTTCCGTCGTT
The DNA here is from genome assembly GCA_037144155.1 of Planctomycetota bacterium. Taxonomy (GTDB): domain Bacteria; phylum Planctomycetota; class Planctomycetia; order Pirellulales; family Pirellulaceae; genus JBKCUI01. Next base: position 10,448 of record JBAWXH010000061.1, read on the forward strand.
TCGGACCACAGCAGCTTACCATCGGCATAGCTGCAACCATCGATTCCCCAGAGTTGGATCAACATATCGACGATGGCTTGAGCGTGCCCCTCAGGCAACCCGGTCGAGAGGGGCCCTGCATCGGTTGATCCATCGATTCTCAATCGATCCTGCCATTTGCCTGGAAGGGGTCGAAGGTAGACAAAACCCTCGCTATAGACGACCGCCTCCAACCCTTTCTCGGTGCAAATTTTTTCTAGGATTGCTCCCAGTGTGATGTTTTCCCCTTCGATGGTGATGGGAGCATCCAAGTCGATATCGGAAAGGTTGATTTGAAACCAGTCGAGTGTGATCCCGACGCCCCCGGATTTATTCAGCCAATCCGTAGCGCGAACCAAGTTCATCGGTTTCGTATGAACGGAATTCAAGATGCGCTGCGAGCGTTCCTCCCATCTCGGTAACGGGACGGCCGGTGGATAGTATTCCTCCTTGAACAAGACCTCCGTGTTCTCCAGCGATAACTCGCTGTCAATGGTTCGCCCACTCCTGCCTACGTCATCCCAGGTCGCCTGGCTCGAGCGATTGAACATCTGTTGGAATTCGCGAAACACACTGGGCATTTTTTCGTCAATCGGTGCCTCATCAACCGCAAGTGATTCGGCCTGTCCGTTCTGCTTACCCGGACCAACAGCAGCAGGTTCCATAAGAGGCCCGAGTTCGGGTGAAGCGATTCCAGGCTGGATTTTTGGTTCTGCAACGTTGGGAGCATTCGCGGCATTGAGCGGTGCTTGCTCCAGCGGAGCATTCGGGAGTTTCCCGTCGTTCGATGCTGGATCGATATCGTCGGAGCGATTGTTCCTAGCGTCAGGATCGTTGCCGGCAGCATTTGCGGCGACTCCGTTCGGACCGATTGGCGGGTTCGTTGCATTTGTTTTGTCGGCATCGGGTCCTTGCACGGGATCGGAACCAACATTGGAATTCGAAACGCTATTGTTCCCACCGATATTTTCGTTTCCAGCGATGTTGCGATTATTGGCAGCGACTCCCTTTTCTTTGTTCTTGCCGAAATACTGCACGAAGGCTAGGAACAATAGAAAAGCCAACAACGCACCGGTGATTCCAACCGTTCCTAACAGTATGAGTTGACGTTGAGATTGGGCCTGCTGCTTTCTTAGTTTGATAGCCGTGAGAGGTTCGGATGGAAGGGATTCGGCCACTGGTTCGGCGGTCGGATGCTTCTGCAATTCCGATTCCAAGGATTGCGCGGCAAAAGCGTGTTCTAACGCAATCGAATCGACGTCCGAGAAGTCGGGCAAAGGGGAGGCGAGCGGAGAAGAAGGATTTTTGGGAGCGGCCAAGCCGGCCTCGATTTGAGCAATGTCCCAATCGGCCGGATCGATTTTGGTAATCGCCCCCGAATTGATCGTCGACGGATGATTTACCGGCGAGGTTCGTGGGGCTTTCGATGGGGTGGGCTTGTTCGTCGTGGGCGGGGTGGGCTTGTTCGGGGACGGTCCGGTCGCAGAGGGTGTCGAGTCCGTCAACCGAGGTTCGTTGGGCCCCGATGTCCCTGCATCCGGATGGGCCGGTGATGCAACCGATTGGGCAGGGTTTGGCGCTTCGACTTTGATGGGGCCTTGGCATTTTGGGCAAGGAAGCGTTTGTCCAATCATCTGGGCATGTCGCACCACGACTTTACTGGCACATTGGGGACAAACGAGTCGAAATGGTTCCACGAAGTCATTTCCTAGAGAATACAAATGGCTGTCAAGGTCTTGGCCGATTCAACCACAACCCTTGGAAAACCGCAATTCACCCTCTTATTGTACGGCCAGTCCGCGTGGCCTGGCAATCAATTCCCTGGGATCGATGGCTTCGAATTTCCACAATGCGACGGAAGGTTAGAATACGACGGGAATAACGGCCACGACCGGTATGTTCCCCGGAAGGCTGTGTCTTCCCCTGTTGCAACCGCTCGAAATGCATGCGGTAAGGGGCTCGTCCGCTATCATGCATGCCATTCGAACGACCACTGTTCAAAACCAAAGCACACACCCCCAAAACACACATCCAAAGTAACCTTGTCGATAACGTTGATAACTCAATCGACAACGCTTTGGAGACGATCGCGAGTACTTCCATCGATAAATCGCAAGAGATGCTTGATGTTGTGGTATGCGGTGGAGGAATCGCAGGATGCTGCGTTGTCTGGCAAGCAATTCGGCGTGGTCTTTCCGTCGGCTTGATCGACCACCTGCGAACGGATAGCGCATCGCGTGTCGCCGCAGGATTGGTAACCCCTATCACAGGTACGCGTTTAGCTCTCTCCTGGCGATGGCCAGAGTTCTTTCCTGCAGCGCAGTCTCTATATGCCTGGATCGAAGACCAATCCACGATGGGTCATGCCCTATCCCCATTCTGGGAAGTTCGAGATGCGTATCGTATCTTTGCGTCGCGCGAGGAAGCAGAGAGATTTGAATCGCGATGGATGTCGCCAACAGGACAACAAGAACAGCGCGACGCAGGACTCTCATTGCGACCACTACCGACAGCAGCCTTCGGATCACTCCGGGCACCGTGGGGTGGAATGAGCATGAGCCCGGCAGCGCGTCTTGCGACGGAATCATTCCTGGCTGCAACCATCTCCGTCTTGCAACCACTCGGTCGATACTGGCCGATGGAACTGGATTGTGATCGCGATGTCCAGGCTCACGATCATGAAGTCTTGTTGCCAGCAATTCATGCGCGATGCCGTCGATTGTTTTTGTGCCAAGGATTCGGAGCGCGTGCCAATCAATGGTTTTGCGAATTGCCTCTGCATCCTGCCCGAGGGGACATTCTCGAGATTGAGACCGATCTGGCGGTCCCTCAATCGGTCGTGCATGCGGACGCGTGGTTCGTCCCCCTTGCGAATCGACGCGGATTGTTGGGTGCGACGTACGATCGTCAGACCTTATCTTCCGAGACTGACAGTGAACCTGGAAGGCGCGCTCATCGCGAACTGCTAGATCGATGGAATCGCATGTGCGAGGAGACTCCTTCCGCAAATCTCACCGATTCATCATCGACTTCCACGCGACTCCTCAGGCATCGGGCCGCCATCCGTCCCGCCAGCTACGATCGTCATCCGTTGATCGGTCGACACGCGCATTCAAAAAACATTTATTGCCTGAATGGACTCGGTTCGAAAGGAAGTCTGATGGCCCCAGCGCTCGCGAATCAGTTGCTCGATCATGCCCTAAACGATCATGCCATCGATCCTGCATGCGACTGGAAGAGACGCAAAACCTAGCGAAACCAGGTTCGTTCGGTTGCTTCTCGCGCGGGTGAGCGATTGTATCGATCGAGTCCGCCTGTGTTCGACGCTCGCTTTTGGAAGTGGAATCCGAACCCTCAGCGCGCTATAATCGGTGGAAGAACAATTTCTAGCGGACGCCAACATTCCGTCTCCACGGCAACCACTCTGTTCGGGAAGTGAAACGATTTATGGTCGCAAAGTCACATGGCGCTCCTCATGATCTGCAGCAAGCAAGCTTGATCGGTCGCTTGAGCTCTCGACGCACCTGCGTTGTGTTGTCCATCGCATTCTTTGGCGGAATCCTAGGACTGACAGGAAGCCCTGTCGCTGCACAGGATTCCGACAAGGGTTCGAACCGCGTCATCCTACAGCGTGCCGGTGCAAAAGATCCTCAAAACAAGAGCGACTTGAAAACCACCCCATCCGATTCCGGATCTGAGGAATCGAAATCGTCCTCCACGGAGGAGCATCGCGCGCCTTCGGAGAAACAAGTTGCCGTCTTTGGTGGGGGATGCTTTTGGTGCATCGAAGCGGTCTTCGAACGCGTATGGGGAGTCGAGTCCGTTGTCTCCGGTTACTCAGGTGGCAGTCTTGCCAATCCGAGCTACGAACAAGTCCTTACCGATCAGACTGGACATGCCGAGGTGTGTCGCATTGAATTCGATCCCGACATTGTGAGTTACGAAGAGTTGCTCATGATCTTTTTGAAGGCCCACGATCCAACCAGCATGAACGAGCAAGGTCCCGATCGAGGCACTCGCTACCGATCGGTGATCTTTTATACCGATGACGATCAAAAAAACTTGATTGCGGAAGCCCTAGATGAAATCAGGAAGAAGAAGCTGATCCGAGGCAAGATCATTACCGAGGTCTCACCACTGAAGAATTTCTATCCCGCAGAAGACTATCACCAAGACTATTTCGCCAAGCATCCCGAATTGCCGTATTGCGAGGCCAACATACGGCCCAAGATCGGCAAGTTTGAAAAAGCTTTTAAAAGCAACAGCAAGCTTCAAAAAGCCAAAGAAGCTAAGAATAAGAAGTAGTCGCTCTGCACACCGCCGGGGTACACCCGGCAATCAGCCGCAAGGCGTTTTGTTCGATCCGGCTGAACGAACCGCCGGATTCAGCCATCCACAATCAGACGGAATGCGTTGGTATCCGGTTGAACCGCAGGACCATCAGAAACCGGTTGCTAACGCAATCCGGCTGATGGATTTGTTCCTGGATCAGTTATCGATTTGCCGACGTTCGAACGTTGCCACTTACGGGGTAAACGGCCGTTTGGAGGATTTGTCCTGTGTTGGAAAGTCCTTGGGGACATCCGTGTTCTTGACTTCACCAGTCGCAGCCCATTCCACACCGCGCAGTAGAACTGTGATAAAGCCGGCACACTCCATCGAGTAGTCGGCATGCCCCATCGGTGTATGAAACGTCCGCCCCTTACCATAGTCGATGGTCATGAGCATCGGTTCGTGTCGACCCGTTCCACCTTGATCGGCACTGGAATAGGCCGTCGCTAAGATATGCATTTTTTCGGCTGGCCCTCGGAGACGATCATAAAGCTCATCTTGGGTATGCAGCCATGCACTTGGCAGTCCCTTGGTGATCGGATGCTCCCGATCCCGTACGACAATGGTGAACTCGTGTTGTGATCCGTGACTCCCCCCGTTGCCTGGCGTATTGTCACGAACTTCTTTTTCGGCTTTGTCGAGGTACACATAGGGGCCCGACTTTTCGTTCCGGCCTCCCCATCCACCAAGTCCAATCATCTTGTTGAATTCTGCCCAATCTCCAAACGAGTTATCAGCCGCATGAATGACGACCAAGCCACCGCCATTGGCAATGTAGCTTTCCAGGTCTTTGCGGGTGGCTTCCGGCCAAGGGGCAGCACCGAAACCGAGGTTGGAGATCACGACGTTGTACTTCGAAAACTCTGGCCGATAATCCGGATCCGGTTTGGCCTCCTTCAGCGACGGGCGCTCAACGCCATCGTTCAGGGGATACTCGGCTAGCCACTTGTCTCCTTGCCACGTGGTCTTTGTCCGTGCGATATCGACCTGATAGCGCCCTGTATCCTCCAAGTACTTTTTGATCATCATGGTCGTCTTTGGCCAAGCCTCGTGATTGTTTTGACCATCGAGGATAACGGCACGCAGTTCCTGGGCTTGTGCCGGGCTCATCGCACCCAATGAGCAAAACCACAGTGTCAGGAGGACTGGAACGAAGAAAGAACTTCGGCCTAGAAGCGTTTTTGTGATCGGCATAGTTGGGATTGCATCCAATAGAGGAACGCATTGAAATCGCGGAACTGGGATAGGTAACCTGTGCGTTCCAAAGGGGGGAACGTTCGCATCCGTGTCACAGTATATCCGAACCTGAGACGACCAAAGCACGGCATTGGTCGTTCCCTTCATTGGTTTTGAAGTTGCGCTACTCGAGCTTCGGAGAGCCCTAATCGGTTTTATTCCAGGGGTTTTCGTACTCGTACTCGTACTCAGCGTTAGCGGTACTCGTACTCGATGATGCGGAATCGAGTACGAGTACCATTTCATTGAGTACGAGTACGATTACGAGAGGAAGCCAAGTATCGCAACTTCAAAATTCATTAGCCGGTATTGATTGCCGATTCGTATCCTGCGACTTCGACAAGGCAGGCTTTCGCCCGCTTTCGGTTTCGGTGACAATACATCACTGAGTCGTCGTACTCTTTCAACGATTTTCCTCATGCATCGCAGCCACGGACGATGAGCACTTCCCCAAAATCACCGAATCGCGATCAGGACCATAGCGTTAGCCAGCCCGGTACAGAATCGCCCGCCGGGGACAGATACACCGTCGTTGCGCGCCGGTATCGGCCGAAAACTTTTGAAGAGCTTGTCGGCCAAGACACCGTTTCTGTTGCCCTCCTGCGTGCCATTGAAACGCATCGGGTCGGCCATGCCTACTTGTTCACCGGCGCTCGAGGAGTGGGCAAAACGAGTACAGCTCGAATCTTTGCGAAGGCCTTGAACGCATCGACGGATGGGACAGGAAGGTTCGATCCCCATTCCGAAATCGCGCAGGCCATCGATACCGGTGAAGACATGGATGTCATCGAGATCGACGGAGCTAGCAATCGCGGTATCGACGAGATACGGCAATTGCGATCCAACGCTTCCATCCGTCCGACCCGTTCGAAGTACAAGATCTACATCATCGACGAAGTCCACATGCTGACGACGCCAGCCTTCAATGCGTTGCTCAAAACACTCGAGGAACCCCCCGCACACGTCAAGTTTGTTTTCTGCACCACCGATCCAGAGAAGATCCCTATCACGGTTTTGTCCCGTTGCCAACGCTTCGATTTTCCTCCCGTCCAAACCGATCAGATCCTAGGGCGACTCAAGCTTATTTGTGAAACCGAAGGGACCGATGCGGATGATGCCGCGCTTCGATTGATCGCCAGACGAGCGGCAGGTTCGATGCGGGACAGCCAGTCTCTTTTAGAGCAATTGCTGAGCTTTGGTGGGAATCGGATTACGGTTGAAGACGTCCACGGAATGCTCGGGACTGCGGACGAAGCGCGACTTGCGAATTTCGCAAAATGCTTGATCGATCGGAACGCAAGTGGTTCTTTGATCGAATTGGATGATGCTGTCAATGCAGGGGTCGATCCTGGTCAACTCGCGGAGCAGCTCCTAGGCTATCTCCGCGACATGATGGCAGTGTCGATTGGTGGTCCTGCGGAATTGATGCGAACGGCGAACCCCAACAGCATGGAATCCCTGCGCGCTTCCGGTCATGCGTGGGGAACCATGACCCTACTCTCGGCCATGCAATTGCTGGATGAGACCATCGTTCGAATGAAACACAGTCTTCAAAGCCGCATCCTTCTCGAAGTCGCATTGGTGCAAATCTGCAATCTTGTCGATCTTCAAGCTCTTGCGGACGTTGTCAAAGGGATATCGCAGGGCCTAACACCCAGCGGTTCACCCCAGCAACGTGTGACACCGTCAAGTACGATGCGGAGTGTAACCCCAAGCCCCCCACCGAAAGCGGCTAATTCGGCAGTCTCCCCCGCTCCTCGCAATTTCCCTTCGTCCACTCCATCGGCTCCGGCCTCCGTCGACGAAGGAAAAAAAAAAGATGAGCTGAACGGCATCCAGTCGAATTCGTCTGCAGTTGGTTCTTCGTCGATCGTATCCGAAGCCAATCGGCCCAACTCGGCGGATTCCAAATCAGCTGAGACCGAGTCCACCGAAGCAAAATCAATCCAACACGATACCCACCTGCACGACTCCGACAAGCAAAAGATCGCCTCGGCAAATCCAGATGTGGCAAAAGCACCGGCCAGTGTCTCCTCTTCCGTGATGGATTCGTCCGAGTCCAATCCAGCCACCGAGGACGCGGTAGTATCCTTGTCCGCTTTGACATCCGACCGGGACATCCATCAGGGCAACGAGGCAACCCCCGAATCAACTTCGAAAACGGTCGTTGCGGACCAGCCCATTCAATTTCTTCGCGATGCATCGGCGAGCTTGGATGGGCTGATTCAACAAGCGGGGGAAATGGCACTGGATGTGATCGCGTTGGCTCCCAATCGCTGGCAAGTCCTGCTGGCGCGCGAGGCTAGTTATGCTCTTCCGAATTTCCAATCCAGCCACAATTTGAATCGACTCGTTCGAGCCTTGCACGCCGTGACGGGATCCGAAATCGGTCTCGAATTCGTACTCACCGATCGACCTTTGCCAACCGACCCTCTCCGCTCTGGAAGCAGTGAAGCCGCAGAAGGCTCTCCAAAGCCGGCTATCCATCAAACCCAGCGCATTCGCGATGCCATGGCGGTACCTCTCGTGCGCAAGTTTTTAGAAATATTTGATGGGCAAATACTGCGTATCGATGATCGACCTGCCGTCTTGCCACCTGTGGAGGTAGCCCCGAGCGCCGCTGACGACGATCGGGGCGTGGGGATGGAATAGAAGGAGGCAGAGCCTCCGAGACAGTGCGTTCCACGGCGGTGCCATGGAACGAGTAAAAAAACCATGGAACGAGTAGAGCGAGTTAAACGATCCCTGGAACGACGGCGATAGCAACGTTCGGCGGCACTACTTTCCGATGTCAAAAGCGTAGATGAACTCCTGATCTCGGATAAACAGCTTCTTGTTCGCGATCACTGGGTGTGCCCAAATCGCTCCGCGTCCTCGATCGGTAGCGGTCTGCTGGGGTAGCTTGACCTGCCCCTGTTCTTGCCACCCTTCTTTCGAGGGCTTTACCAGATAACAAATGCCATCGGCGTCGTCGTAACAGTACAACAGCCCATCGGCATATGCGATCGAACCTGAACGCCCGTTGCCGACCTTCTTAGACCAGAGAACGGCGCCGGACTTTAGATCTTGTGCCATCCAGGCTCCACGCAATGAATTGGTAAAACCATAGATGGTGCCATCATCCAGAATGTATCCACCGTGATGGTTCTCCATGCTTTCTTTGTCGAAGTGATAGATTTCCTTCGAGTCCACCTTGCCACCTGCGGCCGAAAGTTCGAGGAGCGTGTTTCCCGCTTTGTAGGCGGTCGAATGATACACTTGATTCCCCGTAACCACCGGCGTCGGGATGACCGCGATTCCGTTGCCAGTCGTAGGGCTCTTGAATTGAAACTCCCCAGTTTCTGCATGAAACGCGACCAACCCGGGTTTTGCTGCCGTGATGTAGATTGGGACCGATCCAACGGAGGTTTTGATGATCGATACGTACTGCGCTCCGTCATTGAAGCCCTTCGAAGTATAGACTCGTTCGCCGGTCTTCTTGTTGAACCCGACCATGAAGTTCTCACCCCCCGGTGTCCCCAGGACGCGATCTCCATCCACCAGCACCGATTCGCTGTATCCCCATTGTGGTACTTTTCCACCCAGATCTTTGACGAAATGGACTCCCCAAACGGGGCTGCCATCCTTGGTGTTCAAAACGGCCAGTTGTCCGAGGTCGGTTAGAAAATACGCCATGCCCCCGTCGATAGTCGGAGTGCTTCGAGGACCACCACCCCACTCGGTTAGGTAATCCCCTTTTTCCGTGCCGCGATCGATCTTACGAGTCCAAATCTCTTTGCCGGTGTTCGCGTCCAAGCAGATGGCAAGAGTGTCGGCACCGACTTGGCCCATGGTATACAATCGTCCATCGCTCACGGCAGCGGTCGAATACCCCAATCCGGCCGTTGGGTAACTCCAAGCCACTTTGGGTCCGCCCTCTGGCCACGAGGAAAGCAGCGATTGCTTTGCTGCTTTTCCATCCCGTGCCGGACCTCCCCATTGGGCCCAATCCGCGTCTTGCGCGACAGCACTTGCGACCAAGACAATCGCCATCCATCCCGCGACACGAATTGCTGTATCAACCATTCGGGCGACCTGACTCCACAGATTCTCAAACAAATTGGGGCTGGTGATTCTCATCATGACTTCCATAAGACAAAAAAATTGCACGAGCGATGGTTCGCATCCAAGACGCGAAGATTGTAGCCATTTTCATCCCCTCGCCAGTCCCCGCTGGCTCGGATTCGTCGGATTCCATTGTCTCGCCAATCCCAGTTCACCGGTGCGCGCAAAAAATGCGTCGCGTTGCCTCCGTCCAGCGCGAAACCTTCTAACCTGTTTTCTCTTGTTCTTCCTTGCGCTTTTGGGCATCGCAGAGGGCGTGTTGGATGTCCGTGCCTGCGCACAAACCTCATCCACAGAGAGAACCTGGCATATCGAATCGATCGCGGGGACGGGGACAGCCGGACACGAAGGAAATGAAGGACCGGCCAAAAGTGCCCAGCTCAACAACCCATTCGGAATCGTTCGAGGACCCGACGGAGCCATTTGGTTTTGTGAATATGGAAGCCATCGCATCCGAAGGATTGATTCGCACGGTGTTGTGACCACCATCTCGGGTCAAGGGATTCCTGGGAACTCACCGGATGGGACGGCAACCAAGGACTGCGCCTTCAACTTGCCCCACGAGATTCGATGGGATCAGGACGGCCGACTCCTCATCGTCGATATGGCAAACCATACGATACGGAGATTCAGTTCTTCACTGCAACGTCTCGAAACCATCGCAGGCACAGGTGTAAAGGGTTACTCCGGTGATGGAGGTCCAGCCATCGAAGCGCAACTCAACCAGCCCCACAGCGTGCAACTCGATTCCCAAGGAAACGTTTTCATCTGTGATATTGGCAATCATCTCGTCCGCCGCGTGGATGCAAAGACGGGTGTCATCACCACCATCGCGGGGACCGGCAAACCTGGCCCAACGCGCGATGGGGACAGTCTGTCCGACAACCCGTTGCATGGTCCCCGTTCACTGGACTTCGATTCGCAAGGCCACCTCTGGCTGGGTACACGCGAAGGGAACCAGCTTTTCGAAATCGATCTGGACCGAGCACGCATCCATCTTCGTGCGGGTTCAGGCAAAAAGGGATTACCCTCAAAAATTGCCGCGGCCAAAGAGGCTACGTTGAATGGTCCCAAAGGGGTCGCGATCGATGCCGAGGGGAATGTCTGGCTGGCCGACACCGAAAGCCATTGCATCCTGCGATTCAATCCGAAAACCGCTACGGTGGAACGGATCGCTGGAACCGGTGAAAAAGGAGATGGCCCCGATGGTCCTGCCGACCAATGCGCCATGGCACGACCGCATGGTTTGTTTGCCGATACCGATGGATCGATCTTGGTCGGTGATAGCGAAGCCCATCGCATCCGCAGAATCTATTTCCAGTGAAGATGACCTCGATCCAGAGCGTTGGCCCGGCTACACCTTCGATACTGCAACATCCATTCTTGCAACGCTGGTTCCCCAACATGTAGTTTCCTTCACCCCCGATTCCAAGTTTTGATGTAGCGCTATATTGATATTGGCTTTCTCTCCTGCTCGTGCTCAATCCGCAGAGGCGGATGGTGCTCGTGCTCGTATTCGAACGGGCTTCTTCGAGCAGGAGCAGGAGCAGGAGCAGGAGCACGAAAAAGCCGAGGAAAACATGGATTAGGGCTCCGATCGGCTCAAACAGCGCAACTTCGAAAATCCCAAGTCCATACCTCTCTAGTAAAATCGAGGCTTCCCAATCATGAACCTTCGCTCTCCCACATTCCCTGTCGCAATGGGTCGTTCCTTCTCAACACCGAGCATGACACCGCGCATGGTGCTCATCGCAACACTCGCCTGGGCTTTGATACCCGTGCTTTTGCATGCACAAGCCCCCTCCAAAACGGCGTCAGAATCCGCTGGTCTTTTGGTTCCAAGCATTCAAGTGGGCTTCGGTCAATCGGATATTACGCCGCGCAAACCTTCACCGATGGCCGGTTACTATGGGGTCCGTTATTCGACTGCCACCCACGATCCGTTGTGGTCGAAAGCAACGTGGCTGGACGATGGCAAGACACAAGCCGTACTGATCACGATCGACTTGATTGCGACGACCCCTTGGATGGTTGAGGAAACACGTTCTCTGATTCACCAGGAGCATGGGCTGGAACCAGAGGCCGTTATGATCAGCGCCAGCCATTCGCATACCGGTCCGATGCTTTATGAACCCGATGGATTACTCGTCGGTCGATTCGGCAATCAGGAGGATGAAGCCAAGCAATACATGCTCGAACTCCCTCAGCGAATTGCGGAAAGTGTTACGCTTGCCAAACAGTCAGCCCGCCCAGTCTCGATGTATCACGGGATCGGCATCGAACCGAACTTGGCGTTCAATCGACGTTTCTTTATGCGCGACGGATCGGTGGGTTGGAACCCAGGCAAACTGAACCCAAACATCGTGCGCGAGGCGGGTCCCACGGATGATGGATTGCCGATCATTGCGTTTTACTCCGATTCCAATCAGTTGTCAGGACTTCTCAGCAGCTTCGCGATTCACCTAGACACGGTGGGAGGTTCGGAATGGAGTGCGGACATGCCTTTCGCAATGCAGGAGTCCTTGCGTCGAGTCTTTGGAGATAGCGTGCATCTGCAGTACGCGACGGGCTGTTGCGGCGACGTGAATCACATCGATGTCCGTCGTGCATTCAAACAGGGGGGGCACGGCGAAGCGGCGCGTATTGGCACACGATTGGCCAGTGCCGTATTGCGTCAATTTCACGAGTTGCGAGCTGCTCGAAACACACAGATCACGGTCTCTCGGGCCATCGTAAAAGTACCTGTGACAACCCATACGACGGAGCGCTCGCAGTGGGCCAAAGAGATATTAGCGCGGATTGAAGCGAAAGACTATCCACCCTTTATGGAAATGGTCGAAGCCTATCGCATCGCCGACGTCGAAGCGAGAAAAGATGGCACGATCGACGCAGAGGTTCAAGTCATCAGTCTCGGGAATGAAGTAGCCTGGGTGGCTCTTCCCGGTGAAATCTTTGTGCAATTGGGATTGGCCATCAAGTCCGCTTCACCATTTGCGACCACATCGATCCACGAATTGGCAAATGGCTCCATCGGCTATGTTCCGACAAGGCAAGCCTACGCACAGGGGAACTACGAAGTGGTCTCAGCCCGATGCGCGGAAGGAAGTGGTGAACTTATGGTCGATGAAGCCATACGACAGTTACGTACGCACTTTCAGACAAAGTTGCCATTGCCCAATCCGTAACAAAGCGTGCCACGCCGAACCGCGAGCGTCCTTGGATCAACCGATAAAGAGCGGTCGCATATGGCGATCATACAGATTTTCGAACACGTTCTTTGCGACGATTTCGCGGTTTGCTTTGAGCAGATCCGTATACCGAGTTCCTTTCTTGGCTGCCAGTTTGAATGACACATGCAGCAATTGGCGTAGGCTCGGATTGAAATCGGCATTCGATGGAATGTGACGCAAGGCCGCAGCCCATCGCGATCCAGTCCATTCGTATGTTTCATCCAAACCGGGCAATTCGTCTCGACGAATAGCAATCACACTGGCATACGGGGCGCTAAGGGCTTCGATATCCCCGAGTGCAACCGAGTAGATTTCGTTCACCAGAGCTAATCCGTCTCCTTCGGACTCGGATAGCCCGATCAATTCTTCTAACCAGGTCGTTCCGGCAGTCTTGATATGCAGACCCGCATTGCGGTCGGCCACAGCTCGGCGGATAACGGGGTAGATCGAAAATTTGTCGCTACCGCTATGGACACTTAACTTAAGATTGGACGGCAGTCCATACGCATGGATTGCATAGGCGATGACGGCCAGATCATCTCGAAATTCGCGATCGAATTGTGCTAGGTCACCGACGTAATCAACACCCTTGTTGAACCGCCCGGTAAACTTCGGGGCAATGGTTTGCAATGCGACACCTTGATCCGACAAGGCCGCCAGGATAACGAGCAATTCTTGAGGGGTTTGGGGAGCATCGGTTTCATCCATTGAGACTTCTGCGATGAATCCACCCGCCCCTTTTGCGTTCACGAGATAACGGTAGATACGACCAGCCTCGTGCGCGGCTGCCAAATAATTGCGAGCCACCTTTTCGATATCGTGCCGAGAAAGTTGAATCGGTTGGTCGATATTCGGGATAGAGATCGATTCAAGCAGTTCGGGATGGCGATCGAGAAAGATTGCGATGTCGTTTTCACTAACGGAAGCTCCGATGGAATCCGCTACGTCGATCGTGAAAAAATCCGAAGAATCGAGGAAGCGATCCACGGTTTCCAATCGGATATGATCGGCATCGGTGTGCCACGGGTGGCTCCAATGCAGTTCGCGAACCGCTTCCGAGGCGGCCTCTCGGACGCTGGGTGGTTCCGAGCCGATGAACGTATGCTCCCGATTCGATTTGTTCCAAACCGGGATGGCGATGACCCCATCCTTTTCCAGCTTTTGAAAGGCTCGAAGCTGCGCTACGGCCTGGTGTGCGAATCGATCGCCAACGCCGAAGGAAAATCGATCGAGAAGCAACATGGTATTCGGAGCAAAATAGGGGAATACAAAATCGAGGGACACTATTCGGAATGGATCCGTCCCGATCGCTCGATCGTAATAGACGCGACTGCGTTTGCCTAGGACAAACGTTTTGCTGATGAATTCGTTGGTAAACCTAGTTTGAAGCATACTCGCCAGATGCAAATCGCCTGCTTGCGATGCACGTTGTGATAGGCACATGTGGACGGCACGTCTGTATCCATCACCAGAGGGTATCCATCACCCGTCGGGGAAGAAAAGCGAACAGAATCGGAAAGAATCGGTTTACCCGGGACCAGAGTTGTCCCAACCACTAGCGATATTACGATCAGCAGTGCCGGCAAACGCCTTGCTTTGACTGCGCGTTTTCAATTCCTCGTTTCCAACCACCCTCTAACCGTTTTCACTTCGGGAGATTCCTCATGGATCGATATCAATTGGCGCGAATTCACCAAGCCATGCGTGCATCGGACGATTTCGTGGTTCGATTGGTGTATCGGGATCGGACTGGAACCGTGACCCAGCGCATTGTCAGCCCGATTCGGTTCCTCGACAGCAAGACGATGTTGGCACTTTGTCTTTGCCGCGAGAGTCCACGGCAATTTGAGCTAGAACGTTGTTCCCACGTGGAATTGGTCCACGCCTACGACGTTCTGATGCCGGTCGAAATTCGAACTTGGTCCCCGAAAGAAATGGCTTCCGCAGAACTGGCACGCAAAGGCAACGCCGCAACTCAAAATACAGTCGCTGCCATGGCAACTTGATTCCGCAACTCACGTTGTTGCGCCAAAACGCCAAACTAGATCAGCCGGCGTGCGTTAGCACCCGGTTTCTTCGGATGTTTTAATGCCGTCGATGTTTGTTTAATGACGACAACCGGACGCTAACGCGTTCCGGCTAATCGGCGATCGCTCGGTTCAACTCATAACGCAGCGAACTTTTCAGCTTTGTGTCGTAGGAGCCGGAATGGTCCCTCCCCAACGGAGCGGAACCAGCGAGATGAGTAAACTCGCTCAAGCAATCTACCGGGATCGCCCCGGAATTCCGCCGGATTGATACTCGCGCAGTGTCACGTGTCGCCCATGATTGGGTGGTACCAACCTATGCAGGAACACGGGGACAGGATTGGTATGGACGACGACTTGCCTGCCGTGCAAGTTGGCCACGGTCTGTTTGGCTTCGCTCGACCGGCTATCGATCAGTGCAAAAGCGACAGCAGCTAGGATTGAAATCGCGATTTTGAGGGTCTTCATTCTAGGTTCCTTGGATCCGATAATAGGGAAAGGGGAGCGGATGCGGACAGTCACTGTCCCACATAAAAGCCAGCACTGCAATTTGCGTGCCAATCGCCATTGATCGATGATGCAAGAGAATTGAGTCTCCCTACCTTTCTGAATGGAATGTCCGATATTGCCGACCACGCTCCGAGGTGGGGCAGAGTCTACTCTTCAGAACCAGGATCATTTAGGAAGATGGAGGAACAGCCATGACGGATATCAAGAGTCCCACCCTTCTTTACTTCAAAGGGGGATTGATGCTGATGGTCGGTATGGCATCAGCCTGTTTGATTTTGATGGAGCACCCAGGCTGGAAGGAACTATTCCTGTTATGCCTCACGGTTTGGGGATTTTGCCGTGCCTACTATTTCGCGTTCTATGTGATCGAGCATTACATCGATCCGGGATTCAAGTTCGCAGGTTTGACAGCGTGGTTGCGTTATGTCCTGTCGAAGTCCAATCAGCAAGATGGTCGAGCAAATCAAGATGGTCGAGCAAATAGCTTGGCCTCTCAGAAACGCATCGAAGAGGAGTAAGCCCCAGCCAGTTCTGTGGCGACCAAGGGAAACAATCGGGCAAACGATGTCCGCGCGTAAAAAAAGGCGCTGGAGTGCAGCGCCTTTTTCTGTGACTGGATTTACCGGGATCAAAGGGACGGGCGGGTTATTTTCCTGCCGAACCCTTGATCATGGCCTCGATCTTGGACAGGTTGAACGAGCCCGGTGTTTGGCTCGGTGGGTAGTCCTTCATCGTTTTGAGGAAGTCTCCGACGATCCCTTGCAAAGGAACGACAATGAAAGGACGGTCGAGGAACCAATCATTGTACGTGTTCGAATTGTGCTGGGATTTTTCGAACGGATCGCGGCGCAAGTTGAACAGGAGGGGAACTCGCAATTCCGTGAACGGCTCGCGCCAAACACCAAAAGCTTCTCCGCGGTTTTCTAGAAAAACTGTTTTCCAATCCTGATACCTCATGGCCACGACTTGACCATCGTCATTCACGTACACGAACTCGTTGCGTGGTGAGTCTTTGGCCTTCCCACTGAAGTAGTCGAGTTGGTTGTGCCCATCGATGTAGTTGCGATAGGACCGTCCGTTGAGTTCGACGCCACCCTTGAGAAGCTGTGCTTTGATATTCGGATTGCCGGCGGCAGCGGCGAATGTCGGCAGCCAGTCTTCGTGCGCAACGATGCCGTTGAGCGTCACACCAGCAGGCCACTTGCCAGGCCATCGAGCGAAACAGGGAACGCGGTAGGCCCCTTCCCAGTTCGAGTTCTTTTCGCTTCGGAAGGGAGTGGTCCCTGCATCTGGCCATGTGTTGTAGTGAGGGCCGTTGTCGGTCGAGTACATCACAATCGTGTTTTCGGCGAGACCGAGTTCATCCAGCAAATTGAGCAGGACTCCGACCTGTGTGTCGTGTTCTACCATTCCGTCGCTGTATTCGTCCTGCCCTGATTTACCTCGATTAGCTTCTTTCACGTGAGTTCGAAAGTGCATACGGGTGGCGTTCCACCAGCAGAAGAAGGGCTTGCCGTCCTTGTTCTGACGTTGAACAAAGTCCTTAGCGGCGGTCAAGGTTTCTTCATCGATTGTTTCCATGCGCTTCTTGGTGAGAGGCCCCGTGTTCTCGATGGTTTGGCCACCCTTGCCATCGGCTTTGCACTTCAAAACACCGCGAGGCCCAAACCTCTTTCGGAATTCTGGGTTCTTTGGATAGTCCAGGTTTTCAGGCTCTTCTTCGGCATTCAAGTGGTACAGATTACCGAAGAACTCGTCGAAGCCATGCATTGTTGGCAAGTGTTCATCGAGGTCACCTTGGTGGTTCTTACCAAATTGACCGGTGGAATAGCCGAGACTCTTGAGCACTGTGGCCATGGTGACATCGGTTTTTTGCCATCCTTCTTTTGCACCTGGCAAACCGACTTTGGTCATACCTGAACGAACAGGAACGGAGCCACTAATGAATGCTGCCCGGCCTGCCGTGCAGCTTTGTTGACCGTAGTAGTCCGTGAAGGCCAGCCCTTCCTTGGCAATACGATCGATATTCGGTGTTCGGTAGCCCATCATGCCTCGGTTATTGTGGCTGATGTTCCATGTCCCGATATCGTCACCCCAAATCACGAGGATATTGGGCTTCTTCCCTTCCGTTTGAGCAGAAGCAGGCAGTGCCGCTCCTAAACACATGAAAACGAGGGTGGCGATCAGAGAGAACTTCATCATATCTCCTTAATGAATATGAGAACTTTGGAAGAGGAAACGGTCGTTCGCCGATGGTTCGACAGAATGGACACGCAAAGAAGCATAGATTATGCCTAAATCCATCGCCTTCCGATAGCCTGAATCCATGAAACCAATCCCCGGAAATCTCTCCTGTTGGCTGCCCGTTTGCAACACCCGACCAGTGTGCGAACCCGCTCATTCGCGAACGATGAATTCGCCGTTCATGACCATCCAATGCCCCGGAAAAGTGCACAAGTAGGGATATCTCCCGGGCTCTGCGGGAGCTTCGAAGTAGATCGCAAACTCGGCACCTGGATCGACGATATCGGTATAGCAGAGGATGGCATCACTCTCCGGAACATACTGTTTCAAGTACGCGTCTGGGGCCCCGATCAAACGATTGGCAAGATCGCCGACCCGTTCCAAACTTCCTGGCCGAATCAATGCCCAGTTGTGTGGGACAACGTCAGGATTTTTGAAAGTCAGTTTGAGGATCTCTTTGGGTTTCGCCTCGATCGTTCGGGTCGAGAATTGAAGATTGTCTCGGGCCGCAAGGCTCACCTCCCTCGCTCCAGGAAGCTTTTTTTGCCAAGGATTCGGGACCTTCTTTTGAAGCCATTCCAAATCTCGTTGCATGGGATGAGGTAGCTTGGGTCGACCGATCGCAACAGGCTCTACCCCAGGAATTGCAAACTCTGCATCCAACGTATGGATCGTGGCAAACAACTCACGGGGGCGCTCTGCTCCGACGTTGAGCCACAAATGAAGTTGGCTACAAAGCTGCAGATCTGGAATCTCAACAAAAACCCGTTTGCGATCTTCAGATACCGTGATGCTTCGAATCGCGAGCACGTCGTGCCCAATCGCCCCTTCATGAAGGACGGAATATTCTTTCGAACCGTAGCCTGGCGAATATCTGTAATTCCATGCTTGAGCGAACTGCTTCGAAAGATCACGTGCCGCCGCAGGATCCACTGGCAAGGAAAAGTCGATCAAGATTCCATTGGCATGTGCATGGAACCCGATTGGCAATTGAATTGGATCTCCGGTATACCGCAGGCGCTCAAAACATCCTGCGTCGGGAGTGTAGGTACCCCAGCCATGCATACCCGTCACATAGATCCATCCGTCCTGAGGATGGACGCGAGCACGGTGGGCACCCGATCGGAATTCACCCGGAAGTGGCACAGCCGCACCTTGCCATTTCGATCCGACTTGATCGCGCAGAATCAGCAACTGGGAGCCGGTTCCAAACGAAGTATGGACCAGTTGTCCTTCCAACGGGCCCATCTTCGAACGGCGGACTTGCACTTGGCCTCCGCTCGAATTGTCTACCCCGCGAGGCAAGTACAGCAGTGGCAGCTCAATCGTTTGATTCTTCTGAGGACCTCGATACCCATAGAAAGGAGGTGGCTGCAATGCGTACTTTCCATCGACCGACCCGGAACTAATCGGATCGATCTGACAGATCATCGAGGTCGGAGTCCAGTCACCCTCCGAACATGGAACGGTGATCGTGCCGTCTTCCAGCAATCCCAAACCATCTGGATTGCGAAATCCTACGCCGATGACTTGTACGCTCTGACCGTCGGGCGAAACACGCACGAGACCTTGATTGCCGGAAGCGAAGTAGAAATAACCTTGAGAATCCCGTTCCAAACCGCACAGGTAATCGTGCCCTGACGGAGAGGTGATATACGCCTTGGAAAAGCACTCGTAGAAATCGATCTCACCATCGGCATTGAGATCGCGGAGACGCGTGATTTGATTGCGTCCCAGGGTGTAGATGACATCATCATGCACGACCACCCCCAGCAGGTGATGCATCCCTGCCGCAATGCGGCGCCAGACGGCGGTGTCGGTATCCAAGCCGGAAACTCGCCACACGTCTCCCTGCATACTGACGACGATGCCACTCCCATCGCTCATGAATGCATGTGCACCCGCTGCAATCGGTGTTTTCCAAGGGTTATCGAGAGGGAGATCGATGGTGTCGACGACATATCCGCGCCCCTGGCCCATGTGAATCTTCGTCTTGATTTCTTGAGTCCATTGCGGCCGACCTCCTTGAACAACAGCCCTTCGCGGATGATCCTTCAAAGGGGCAACGGTCCGCTCCCAACGGCCATCCACCACGTCCAGCGAATCCAAGTACTCGATACCCGCACTCTCGAACGCAAAGACGACCGATGCGCCATCGCGGAAATATCCGAGGTATCGAACCGCATTGGGATCCCCACCATTGGGCTTCCATGGCATTGCCCAGTCTCCCAACTCCTGGCGTTCTCCTTGGATACGAAAGCCATCGATGTAGCCCTGACGAACCTCGGAGTACGTCACAAATCCGTTCTTCCAAGCGGCCTCGTAAGCGAGTGTGTCGGGATTATAACAAGCGGACCAAGCTGAATTTTCGCCAACGCGAATCGCTATGGCTCGAGGAACCACTTTGGGCTCGCCGACCAGAACGTTGCTTTGCACCGAGCCCAAATCCATAGTGCTCCAGGAATTCCCCTGCCATGTCTGTTCATTCTGGTTGCCCCAATGTCCGAAGCCTGGACCATCGAGCCCGGGATACTCTTCGATCCATGTTGGTCGATCTTTAAACGGCGCAAAGTGAATCGCTTGTTTCGTGTAAAAGTCATACACACGATCACGGTTTACCAATGCGTTGTGGTAGGGATGCGCCAAAGGATCCACAGGAGGGGCAACCCAAGAAAAACGGGTCGGTTCATGCGTGCTTGCGGAACGCACACGTGCTTCCACCGAAGCGAGATCCATGTGGCCGCTGGAAAGCTCGATCAAGAACCGCAACAAATCCGATTGCTCATCCGGCGACAATGTGTCGATCAATCCTCGCGGCATCAGAGACGTCGATTCCACGATGTCTTCGATGTCCGATCGAGCGATCTTTTGAGCCGCGCGCGTCGCCGGATCGATCACTTCCAACGGATCGGCATCGGGCTTGCCGGAAATATATCCGGTCAATATCGATCCATCCTCCAAACGGATCTTGTAGGGGCGGAATTCAGGTTCGACCGTGCGATTGGGCCAAAGCATTCCCTCGGCTAGCTGTTGCGGTGATCGTTTGACCACCACATCCGAAAGGGATGGTCCGATGATTCCCCCTGCATTCCCAATGCGATGACACGAAAAGCAGGCCAGCTGGGCGCGCGTGAACAGATGCAATCCCCTCTCCGCGTCCCCTCGTGCATGAGAGGACAGCACCAATCGCTCGACCGCCTCCTGAGAGTACGGGGGAGCCGGTGACTCCGCAGCTTCCTGCGCTTGCAACGCAACGCCCCCGATGGCAATGCTGATGGCAATGCTTCCAAGGAATCCTGTCAAGGCTAGCAATCCCCTGCCCCGGGAGTCGATGGGAGCCATTGTTTTGCGCCATCTATTCACAAGTTTCGAAGGGCCAAGGGTCGAAGATAGAGAAGATAGATAGGAACCCATTGCAAACTATCGAGGGGTAGGGAGGAGGAAGGGGAACCCGAGCCTGATTCTCATGGTCGATCGTTTGGGAATTGCGTACGATGGCTCGGTCGCGTCCTCATTGTAACCCAACCTCATGGCCAAGGGGGTTGCCTCTGCGGTCCACTCGTGGCAGGTAAAAGCGTCCGTATGATCCATAGAATTTCGGTCTCTGAAGAACCTGCATCTCTTCACACGGTCATCGCACGCATTCGCCTGCTTGGCTCTCCAGCCACTCCAGCACTACGTCTATTGGCAAGCTTGTTGGCAGCATGCTGGGTCCTGTCACACGGGGTGTCTCTCGCCCAACAAGCCTCCCAAATCCCCTCGGACCGGCGACTTCCGGTTCCCGAACGGGGCGCATGGTTTGATTTTGATTCCCCCACCGATGACCCTTCCAGCGAGGTGCCAGTCGGGGCGATCGACAGGGCAAGTCCAGCTGCAACAAGCCTAGACACCCGGCTGGAGGAACAACCATCTCCCAGACAATTGGATGTACCGAGCAACCTGGATGCGGTAGCACCACCGCCAACACGCGGTGAGCTGCTCGAGCTGAGTCAATGGATTCGCTGGTTGGCCTTGATGAACCTTCCCCCCAACATTGAAGACAATCGCAAATGGGGGAGGCAGAAGGAAGTTTATAACGGCGTCGATATTAAACTGGATGGCTGGCGAGTCGATACGAAACGGAAGTGGAAAACCGTCAATCACGGAATGTGGTCCCGTTATTTCATCGAGTTTGTAGACCCTGCTAATCAGCTTCAGATCGACGTCCAAAAATTGCAAGTCCATCCGACCGGCAAGAGTTTCTCCACCTCGACGACGATCGTTGCACCCTTGCGATTGTTCGCACGCGTCAGTCAGTACAGTCGCGATGTGCAGCTATACAGTATCTCGACCAAAGCGGATGCAGTGGTCGCCATGACAGTCGATACCGACGTGGAGATCCGTATCAATCCGTTGGTCTTTCCCCCGGAAGTCGAATTTCGCCCAAAGGTGACGAGCGCATCGATTCAACTGCGAACCTTTGACGTGCACGAGATCAGCCAGATCCACGGCGATGCAGCGGAATGGATTGGCAAAGGAATGCACAAACTCATCGATCGCAAACTAGCAAATTACAACGACAAATTGGTCGAAAAGATGAACGCTTCGATTGCAAAGCAGCAGAGCAAGCTGAAGCTATCGGCACAAGCCTGGTTTTCATCGTCCTTTAGCCAAGCCAGCCAACGAGCGACATCTTCGACGTCCATCAAGTAGACCAAGATGCATCATTCCTAGGCGGACGCGACCGCAATGAAACCGTGGCAAATGCCCCACCACGACATGAGCCTGAGGCGCTAGCCGATCCACGATGTCATTTGAGTTGTCGTTCGAGTCGCAGCAGTAACGGCTAACGCCTTTTGCAATGGCGCTATTTTTGGCTTCACTCGTACTCGTACTCAATGAAATGGTACTCGTACTCGTACTCGAAGATACCGCATCGAGTACGAGAACCGCGATCGTTGAGCATAAGTACGAGTACGATAAATCCCGGAATCCCGGAATTGTTGGTACTTGTGCTCGAAGACGCCCGTTCGATTACGAGCACGAGCACCATCCGCCTAGGCGGATTGAGCACGAGCACGCCAAAACGCCGGCACGCTCACCGTCCTACACCTTGTTACGTTTCGTACTGAACCTTGCCATGCTTGGCTGCGCGGCTGATTCGATCGAGGCTATACAGGCCGGCCAAGACAAACTCGATGCAAGATGCCCGAATGGCGGGATTTTCCGAGGCGTTGACTTCAAATGCTGTATCCCAAAGGGGTGGCACGTGCTTGAGCTTTTCGGCGTACGCCTCGCTTGGGAGAAGATCGCCGACTTCGATGCGGACTCCTTTATTGAAGATTTCCGCAATCCGGTTCAGTCCATACTCGCTTACATAACTCTCAAAGACGTTCTTGATTGCGTTCGCGATCAACGATTCGAGAACACGCTGCTCGGTCATTTGATGCGAACCCATCAGATCCAATTCGAGTTTACCCAAGGACGATGCTCCCAGGTGCCCCAAGTCACTGACACGAGGCACCGCGAGTGGTTCTTTGAGCAGGACAGCGCGATGCCTCGCCGATGCGACCATCGTTCGAAAGTTCGAAAGGGAGAAACGTGCGGAAACCCCGGACGCTTGATCGACGTACTTGCTGATCCGAGCTTGCGATGTGATCTCTTCGATCAATTCCATCATGAAGTAAGGGATTTGAACGGGATATTCTCCTCCAAGATCGAGTCCCGATTCTTGTTGAAGGATTTGGATTCCCAGTTCCCGTTCGCGAGGATAATGGGTTTGGATGATGGAGCCGATGCGATCTTTGAGCTGCGGAATGACCTTGCCGCTGCGGTTGTACGTTCCCGGATTCGCGGAGAATAAAATGAAGACGTCCAAGTCAAATCGGATCGGATAGCCTCGGATCTGCACGTCCCGTTCTTCTAAAATGTTGAACAAGCCGACTTGCACTAGTTCATCCAATTCAGGAAGTTCGTTCATCGCAAAAATCCCTCGGTGCATGCGTGGGATCAATCCGAAATGGAGCGCCGACTCGGAACCCATGCTCACACCGGCCGTCAATTTCGAAGGATCGATTTCACCGATGATGTCCGCGAACTTCGTTCCTGGTGCGAGACGCTCGACGTACCGCTCGTCTCGAGGCCACCAGGCGATCGGTACATCCTCGGGTGGATGGCTTTTTAAGAAGGATTTGGCTTGGGACGTGATCGGATGGTAAGGATCCTCATGAACGGGGACATCTGGCAAATCGAGGTAGGGGATTAGCGGATCGAGGAACCGCACCAGCGTTCGCATCAGTCGACTCTTTGCCTGTCCCTTTTCCCCAAGAAACAACAAATCATGCCCTGCCAGCAGGGCTATGTTGAGCTCG
>JBAWXH010000062.1:0-33587 GCA_037144155.1 Planctomycetota bacterium
TTGAACCGTCTAGAACACAAAGGGAGGGCGAGGCTCCTGCCGAGCTTTGGCTGTTATGGCTCCGCAGGAGCGTCGCCCTCCCTACCCAGTCGCCCTCCCTACCCAGTCGCCCTCCCTAACCATCCGTCGCCCTCCCTACCAATGATTTGATTGGGCCAGGCCGATGAAAAGATGTTTAGAGCGGTGGCCTTAATCCCGACGGACGATTTCCAACATCGGTATTCCATCCCCCGAATACGCCACTCAATCTTTCTCCAGACAATACAACATCGCGGGCATCAAACAGAGATTGCCGATCAAACTGCCGACCATCGTCCATGCAGCCAATGTTCCAAAGGCTACGGTCGGAAGGAAATTGCTCAGGGCCATCGAACTAAATCCAATCACCAAGGCCAATGTCGCCATCACCACGGCCAACCCCGTTTCGGCTTGTGCAGCACTCAACGCTTGCATGACCGATTTGCCTTCACGGCGTTCTTCTCGGTACTTGAAGAGATAATGGAGCGACGAATCGACCCCCAATCCCATCGACACCGCGGCAATCATGGCAGCACCCAAATTCACGGCCGTTCCCGACCAACCCAACACTCCCAACACGACCATGTTCGGTAGCGCTGATGGAATTAGCGCAATCAACGCCAGCTTCCAAGATCGAATGGCAATGGCCATCGCGATCGCAATGCCTAGGCTGGCCACCAGGAAGGAAAGCCATTGGTCCGCCACCACGTGTTCCACCAATCGGGTCAAAAGTACGTAGTACCCCGAAATCACCACCCTGGGGGAATTTCCTAGGGATGTCGGATCATTCTGGGAGACGGCCCACTGCCACTCCGGTCGCTGTAGGTGCAAACGTACGGTTTTTTGGACAGCCGCAATCAACGCATCCTTCTGCTCCGCTTCCGAGCGTTCTCTCGAACGAAGCATGATCCGCAATTGCCGACCCGCACCGGAACCGCTCAAAAGTGTGTCAAAGAACGATCCCATGCTTTGACGCATGCCGATCAGTCGCGCTTCGATCGGCACCATCCGAAGGACCGAAGCCTCGCGGGCCACCCGATCGGTATCGGCCAGGCTCAAAGCGCTGGTTAACCGCAACGATTCGGCACCCGGTATTTCGATGGACAGCAAATCCTTTTCGAGCGCTTCGACCGCCTTAAAATACTCTTCGGTAATCGACTGCGGCGCAGGGAGCATCACATCCCAAATGCCTGCACCACCCAATTCGGATTCGACCGCGCGGTAGGCGGTGGCAATCGGCGATGTCGATTGAAAGTTTTTCAAAAAGTCGGTTTCGACCCGGAGCCTCATCGACCCGAGCGCAGCCACGATGAACAGGAGCAATGTGACCGCTAAAACGATCGCACGGTTTCGGCATGCCCAGCGCAAGATCGATTGGAGCCAAGCCGCCATGTACGCTTCTCCAGGGACATGCCCCAATCGATACGTATCCCAACCCGGCGATACGCTGCCATGGCCTGTGCCGCAGAGTGCCAAAGCAGGCAAGATCATGAAGATCCCTGCCAACACAACCCCGCAAGCGATCGCCATCATGCTGCCGTAGTCTTGAACCGGGCCGACACGAGAGAGCATCAACGATCCAAAACCGATGGCATCGGTCACGCACGCCCATACGATCGGTTGCCAAAGTCTCAGACACGAGGACTGCAGTGCCGATCGAGCACGTAGGAAACCACGGTCGTTGCTCGGCGTCCGTTCGTAGTCATGCTGATAACCAAGCATCCAATGCATCGTCGTCGCGACCCCTACCACCATGACAATCGAGGAAAGCATCGAAGAGACCATGGTTAGCTCCCAATCCACCAGCACCAAAATGGCTCGTGTCACCACCAAGGACCATTGAACCACAATCACCGCGATCAGCGTCCATCGCAAGGAGCGAAATCCCATCAGCATCAACAAGCTAAGGCTGATCGTCGAATACAAAGCCAGCCGATTTCCGTCCTGTTCGATCTCGCGAAACCCCTCGTCCACCATCGCCAAATGCCCGACCAGCAATCCTCCCGGGACTCGCGTTGTCATCGCGCGCAAGGCCACCAATGGATCTGCCGATGTACGTGCGTCGATCGCATTTCGGTCACCTGGAACATCGGGTTTGATGTTGGTTGAGCGCGATGCATCCGATGCTAACAAGACGCCGATAGCGACCAGATCGCTCTCCTTGGCATGGGTCTGACCTACGAAGAGTTCGCGGTATTCCCTGGCCAATCGGTTCTTGGGATCGAGCAACGGTGGAATCGGTGTCTTGCCGGTGAGTTGCCCGAGCAACGCATCGGGGCCTCGAAAATTGGTCAGCATTTCATTGATGCGCGACAAATCCAACGCATAGATGACACCGGGAATCGATTCGATCTCTTTCCGAATTTGCGCGGCGCGTTCGATACCAGAACCATCCGCATTCCATAGCTCAGCATCGCGATACGCAAAGACCAGAAAGTGCGATACACCAAACTCCTCTTCCAGTCGCTCAAAGGCCAACCGATCGGCGTCATTGCGAGGAAACATCCGTTCGAGAGAACGATCCAAACGCAATCGCTCCGAGTAGGGCCATGCAATCGCAAAAACGATGAGGGCAAACGTGAACCAGATCCAACGCGTTGCAATCATTGGGTCGGAATCGGTATGCGTTTGGATTGGTAATGATCGCGCACGTCGATACAGGCCATCCCGGCACGTCGCGCGGCTTCAACGCCGAGATCAGCATCTTCAAAAACGAGGCACTGTTGCGGTGGTACTCCCAGTCGCTTGGCCGCTTCTAAAAATACATCCGGTTCCGGTTTGTGCCGCTGGGTGTCTTCGGCGGTCACTAGCGCATCGAACCAATCCGCGATTCCGATGAGAGCCAATTGCTTTTGAATGACGTCGCGAAAACCACCGCTTGCGACCGCGATCGGTTTCTTACCTCGTAATGTTGCAGCGACTTCGACCACGATCGGGATCGGTTCTAACAGGTGTATCAACTCGAGAAATGCGTTCTCTTTTTGTTGGGCTGTAGCGTACGCATCGACAGCGATCTTTTGTTCCTGGGACAACATCTCGATGATGCGATGCGTCGGCATACCTCCGAGCGCATAAAATCGCTCTTCTTCAAAGGTGATACCCGCTTCGGTCATCGTGCGATGCCACGCCAAGTAATGGACTGGCATCGAGTCCACGAGGGTCCCATCGCAATCAAAGATTACACCGCTGGCTTGGTCGACTTCGGCCCAGGGAATCATTCGCCCGCCCCCAACGTGACCGGGACTTGAACTGTTTTCCCACCGCGCACGAGTGTCAGTCGAACCGTTTCGCCCGCCCTTTTGGTTTCGATCACACTCAAGAGATCGTCGGCTTGTTTGACCTTTTGACCATCGATGGCGATGATCAAGTCGGCTTGGCTATGATCGACCGATTCTTGTTCAAAGACCCCTAGTCCTCGACGCACTTTGCGCCGTTCGACGCGCGAGCCTTGCAATCCTGCTGCTTCGGCAGGGCCTTTGGGTGTCATGTTCACAATCAGCAGACCACTTTCGGTTTCGAAGACTTGCAAGATACCGATGGTCGGTCGTGCGACACGTCCCGACGCGATCAATTGCGGCACGACACGGTTCATGGTGTTGACTGGAATCGCAAACCCGATGCCTGCATTGTCACCACTGCGTGTGGCGATAGCGGTGTTCATGCCGATTAACTGACCATGCGCGTTCAGAAGGGGTCCACCCGAGTTTCCTTGGTTCAAGGCCGCATCGATCTGGATGATCGACCGAATCGAACGGCGGGTTTTGGAGGTGATCTGTCGGTTGAGACTGGAAATGATGCCGGTGCTCATGGTCCGTTCCAGTCCAAACGGATTGCCGATGGCGATGATGTGCTGACCCACTCGCAAGGAACTGGAATCTCCCCATGGTATGGGAAAGAGATGTTCTACGGGTGCAGAAATCTTGAGAACGGCGATATCGTTATCAGGATCCTGTCCGACGAGCTCGCCTGGAAATGACTCGCCGTTGTACAACGTGACGTTGATGTCGCGAGCACCTTCGATGACGTGGTAGTTCGTCAAGACGTGACCTTGTTGGTCGATGATGGAACCACTTCCGTTCCCTTCGATTTCCGCAACGAGCAAGAATGCTTCAGGGCGAATGGAACGGGTAGAAATGTTGACCACTCCGCGATTGATCGTTTCGTAGACCGCCACGTGAATCGCTTCTTCGGGGCTGGACGGGACAAAGCCTGCGGGAAGGATCAACGCAGGGGGCGAGGAGACGCTGGTCTCTCCCTGAGGGGGATTCGCAACGAGACCTCCGACGGGAACTGCATTGGGAGTGGGAAGGGGAACACGGAAAGGAATCGGGGGTGCGTTCTGGGCTGGTGGGGCTTCGCGCTGCGGTGCCCCCTCGGCTCGCATCGGATCCAAGCCCGATCGCATTCCCCAACCAATGGTTAGGCCTGCAAATAGAATCCCTCCAGCAGCAATGGCTCGTCGAATCATATCCTTACGTTTCACTCCGTGTACGTTGGAATTGACCACCTCGAGTCGAAATAAAGACACGCGTGGACCGTCCAGTGTACCGAGGTCGCCCCATAGCTCCAATCGATCTTTTGCCGGCCCGGTAAGTTGACTAACAGTGTTTTGCACCACTATCAGCCGGAACGCGTTAGCGTCCGGTTGGTTTGTGGTGTCCAGAAACCGGGTGCTAACGCACTGCGGCTGATGCAGTATCCCTCGGACGTGGAGGCAGAGCCTCTGGGCAGCCCGTTCCATGGCGGGAGCCATGGAACGAGGAGAGGGAGCCATGGAACGAGGAGATGATAAGAGAGAAGAACGAGGAGGTGAGTTATCCCACCGAGTGATTATCTTCGCTCGATGGCATCATCGAGTCGTTCTTTCAACGCGTCGATCGAGTGCATCAACTGCACCCATTTGAGGAACGCATGGCTCGTAGCGACACGATCCCGATCCCGTCGACCGAATCCCCGTTCGCTAATCCCGATCTCGTCTCCCAAGCGAAAGAGACCGATTTCGGACGATTCGCGATTCGTTTGCGAATCTGCCGAAGGGAGTGAAGGAGAATCGCAAGCCATGACTCGATGGATCGCCCAAACTGCGGCGCACTCGGCATCGTAGCTGTCGACAATTCCTCGAAACGAACCACTTTGAACATAGAACTTGGCCATTCTTCCCTCCTGGATATCCGCCGCACGGACGACGTGCAATAAAACACATGATTGGCAGCTTCAATTGCCTGACACCATGAACATCGTCTAGGGGTGTGACACGTACGGTCCGACTTGGCAAGATTTTCCGGGGAGGCGAAAGATTCCCAGCGTTTTCGGGATTTCTCGCAGCGCGTGCCCATAGCGCAAGGTACGAACAGAAAGGAATGAACGAGAGTCGTATAGATACGATACCTTCGAACGTTACCGGCTGGACAAGGTTCATTTGTCCTTATCGAACAAGTCACTCACCGACCGAAAGTCAATCGATTGTCGAATCTGCTTCGGCGTAAAATTCGCCTCATCCAATAAAGACGCATCGAAGTCCTGCTTGAACTTCCAATCTCGGAATCGGACCTCATGCTCTTCGCTGACAGGTCGATCGGGCGAACTGTACGAAACACGCATATTCCATGGTACCCACCGCCCAGACACTTCCTTCCACTCGATCCGACTCTTGCAGTAGCAGATAGATTTTTTCAGTATCTCAGGCGTCAATTCAGGCAATGGTTTTCTCGCTAATTCTTCTTCGACGGTCAATTCGCGAACCCAAAAATCGATTTCCTCTGGGAACCATGCCTCCTCTTTGTTAAACACAATACGAAATATCCCACCCGTCGTTACATAGACCCAAAAACAATCTCGTCCGTCCTTGAGAGTTTCTTCTGAATACAACTTGAGTGAAAGCCTGGAAAGGGGGGATTCATCATCCGACTGAATGAGCGGTGCTTGCGATGTCGCCATTTCGAACGGGTGCTTCCACCGGGTTTCTGTTTCCATCGGCACCAATCCTCCCTTCAGCGGAATCTTTGTAACTTCCGGTTCAGCTTTGGGTGGCTTGAGCCTGTGTTCACGCAAGTAGTACAAGGCTTTCGATTCGTCCACAAGTTGCGCTTCAACCAGCGCCGTCGATAGATTCGCGTCGCCGATCAAAGAGTACTTCGTGCCGTCGAGTCGCCTGCGCTTTCCCTTGTCCCCAAAGATGACCCGTTGAAGAACACGACGTGAACTCACGTTCCGCACAGGTTTCATGATAGGGGGCGTTTTGTCGTCTTCATCTTCATCGAACTCTTCGGTCTCAATCTCATCGACCAGCCAAACACGTTCAATGAGGACAGAGAACCCTTCGCTCAATCTCGCCTTCTCAATTTCAAAAATTCCGAATCGATCTTCGACCGATTGGCTAATAGCTACACCAGGAAATGAAATCGATATTAAGAAAACCAAGTTCATCCAACGTGACATGACACACCTGCCTCTCGAAAACCTCAAAAAATCAGTCTTCAAGGCCAATGGAAACCGCCACCGGGCAGTCTTCAATTCGCGTCGCGATGCTCAAAGCGCTCGACAGCAACATTCAAACAGCTCGAAGAATGATGCTATATCTTCCTGCGCGAAGTGGGACCTACTTACCTTTCATTGCGGGACCGATGGTTCTGCTCTTTTGCAATCGCTCTCGTGAGGTCCCCCTAAAAGTGTCACATCGCAGCCCTCCGCAGTCACCATGAAGTGTCTGAGCATGCTAGCTGTCGCGTCCTAGTATGACGACTTTTTGGAGTACTCGCCAGCGTTAGTAGCGCACGATCTTCAACTCCTGCCACAGCGGAGTAAGATCTAAGCTACGAGTCACGAGGGTTGGCGGGGCCGTGACGGGATCGAGCTTCCATTTCTCGTAAATCATTCCGTCCATGATATCACCCGTCTTTGCAAGTTCAGGATCATCTGTTCCTCGGGACGCCAACAGAACCACATACGCACTTCCGTTCTCGACGACGACTCTGTGAGCATCAATATGCCAGAAAAACCCCGGAGAACGCACTCGTTTATTGTTCTGACGCAAGTAGTTATCGCGGTCGGCATGCTTGGCAGCGATGATCTTCAAAGCAGGAATGTTTTGAGGAAATAATTGCTGGATCTTGGCCTCGATCGCAAGTTTATGCTGATTACCAAATGTCTGATTGCCTTCGCTCACGGCGGCCATGTGTGGCCAGTTAAAGACGTACAAGGGCGTATCGGGTCGAAGCGGAACAGGTACCGGGCCCGGCGGTGGTCCGCCGATTGGGGAGCCTGTTGATACTGTTACTTCTTGGATGACCTCGAAATTCGTCTCATCATCAGCGCTAGTGCCTGGAGGATCTTGGGATGGTGTGCTCGCGACCTCAACCCCCTTCGGACCACTCGGCTTCCTCTCTGTAATGGAGATGAAAATAGCGCCCATCGCAACAGCCAGCACGATTCCGAGCACGGTCACGTTGAGCCATGGTAAGCCAAACCGTTTTCGAATAGGTGCATTCATGAAGCGTCTTCCTTTTCACGGATTATGCGGAGGAACAGAGTGATGAACGAGAACTTGCTTGGGTCTTTTAAAACCTGTTTGGGGATCCACATCGACAATCCAGTCAAATACAAAAACTTGGATCGGCAGGCGTTGCACGTCGGGATTTCCACCGCAGTTGTACCAGCAAACACCCAACTCTTGTGTCTCGACGGCAAGAAGTGTGCCAAGTTCGAGGCCTTGGATCAATTGGAGCATTTCGTCAGACAAAAGCAGCCCGTGCATATCATGCAGTTTGGGCGCCGACCATTTCCATGTTAGCAGCTGCTTAAGCACGCTGTTGCCGTACAATCCGCCATTGGGACACGGGCACGGTGGCCACCATCGCGGCACCTGAATCGAATCAAAAACAGGTTGGAAGCGCCGAAACGCATTTTTCGCTTCCCAAGTCACCGATTCTTGCACACACAGTTCTGCGCACTTGCCAATGGGTTTGCCAATGGATTTGATCGTGTACGTGTGTGGGCAATAGTACCATCCGTCACCTTTATTGGTGACAGGACCCAATTGCACCACGACTTCGTCGGGGGGCTCCCAGACGACCGTACACTTCGCGATGACTCCGTTCTCGTACTGTGGGGAAGCGTGAGTCAATTCCACCTGAAATTCGCCCATGCCCGGAGTTGGCGCGCAAAATTCGATCGTGGCCGTGTTCCAGTCCTCGTGATTCAAACTCGCGGTGATTGGGACGCATCGCTCACCCCAAATGTAAGTTGGCGAGCTCACGGGCTCGTGGGTGGCTTGCATCCTAACCTTCGTACCCACCGGCACCTTAAATTTTGGATCTGGGTCAATTCGTTTGGCTTTGAGATTTACGGAAGCGGGTTGGGGATCCTCAATGAGATTCTCACTAGGCGTTTGTCCCCAGGCGACAGAATGTATCAAAACTGAACAGGCGAGAGCAAAAAGATAGTTGTTGGACATCGTGTCAACCCAAAATGTTACCGTAAGAACGATAAGAGGCAAACATGCACGAAGAGAGCCGACTATTCCCAAACACCATAGCCCTCCACCCCATACTCTGTCAAGAAATGCGCATGAATTTCAGAATAAGTGCTTTGCTTAAGCAAGCGATGAATTTGCCTCAATATCGAATTGGGACAACATTGTGTTGTACTGAATTCGGACCGCGGGCGTTCCGCCTGCTATTTCGTTCGCTTCCGCATATCTCAGCGAAGGTGGTTGCACTAAAAAAATGGAACGGAGGTCCCAAGCCTCTGTTCCACATCCGCGTTCTTTTCACTTGGACCGAAATTCATTAGTCTACTGTCACGACTCGGCTGCAGCGATCCAACCCTTGCGCCAAACCGTTCCATCCGTTCTTTCGATTCCCCGTTGAGGTATCTACGATCTATGGCGAGCGCAAGCGAGTTGGAGACTGCGATAGCGATTCCCGATTTTTGGTCCCATCGCCATCTGTTGGGCTTGGAAGATCTCTCCGCTGAAGAGATCACGCTGGTGCTCGATCTGGCGGATCGGTTGCAAGCCATGACGGAGCATGGCCGTCGCAAACTGGATCTGCTTAAAGGGAAAACCATCGCGAATCTGTTCTTCGAAAACAGCACGCGGACTCGCAATAGTTTCTCGCTGGCGGCCAAGCGACTGGGTGCCGATACCGTCGAATTCTCTTCGACAGGATCCAGTGTTGCCAAGGGAGAAACACTCATCGATACCGCCAAGACCATCGAAGCCATGATGGTCGATGCCGTGGTCGTTCGGCACAGTTCTCCGGGAACTCCCCACATGCTCGCCCGGAACCTTGATTGCAGCATCATCAATGCTGGAGACGGTCCCCATGAACATCCCACCCAAGGCTTGTTAGACATCCTGACCATTCGTCAGCGACGTGGATCCTTGCGAGGTCTCACCGTCGCCATGGTCGGTGACATCGCTCATTCCCGCACGGCTCGCTCGAACATCTGGGGACTCCTCAAACTCGGTGCGCACGTCATCGTATGCGGACCGGCGACCTTGGTCTCCAAGAATTGGGAAAAGTTAGGGGTGGAAGTGGCGTACGATCTCGATCGGATTTTGCCACGCTGCGATGTACTCAACTTGTTGCGTATCCAATTCGAACGACAAGCCATCCGACCCTTTCCCTCGGTGCATGAATACACCCTGCTGTACGCCATGAACCAAGAGCGATTGCGCCGAAGCAAACCGGAAATCTTGATCATGGCACCGGGCCCCATCAACCGTGGGGTGGAATTGACCCCCGAAGTGGCCGATGGTCCTCAATCGGTGATCCTCGAACAAGTCACCAATGGAATCGCGGTCCGCATGGCGACACTGTGGTTGCTACTAGGTAAGAAGTGATCGTCGGCATTGAGCCGTGATGCGATTGATGCAATAAGTACATCACCCATTGCACCTTCGCGATCAGCCGGAACGCGTTCGCGTCCGGTAGGTTTGTGGGATCCGGAAACCGAGTCCTAACGCACTGCGGCGGATGGGGTTTTACCCATGCTGGGCCACCTGGAATCGTTCCACAATCCGTTCGACCGCGCGTTTCGCACCTCGCACGCATTGTGGAATACCCACGCCATCGTACCCATTGCCGATCAGTTCTAGTCCAGGGTATGCAGCCACTTGCTCTCGAATCGTCGCTACACGATCCGTATGCCCGACCAAATACTGTGGCATGGCTCGATTCCATCGAACCATCTTCTCGACGCTCGGTTTCGACGTTGGTCCAAAAAGGGACTCCACTTCGCGACGGGCCAATTGGAGCAACGAATCATCGTCTTTTTCTAAAATCTCTGGCCGCACAGC
The DNA here is from genome assembly GCA_037144155.1 of Planctomycetota bacterium. GTDB lineage: Bacteria > Planctomycetota > Planctomycetia > Pirellulales > Pirellulaceae > JBKCUI01. Next base: position 10,319 of record JBAWXH010000062.1, read on the forward strand.
GCCCCCCATAAAGATCCGCATCAAGACGGTGTCGCGAGGGCAACGCCCTTCGTATTTTTCGCTCGACAAACTAATCGCCAAACAAGATCGATGTTCGATCGTTGGAGCGATCGAGCCAAAGCAGAATGCGTTTGGCCGAATCTCGTCGCGCCGGACACCGAGGACTGCGATGGCGGACGACGCATAGGGGATAGCATCGAGGTTGTTCGCCAAATCGGGTTGAAGTTTTCGCAACAACTCGGCAGCCCGATAGGTCGGTAGTGCCAGCAGCAATGCATCGTAGGCAGAAGGTAACTCCTGCTGCCCTGCCGGTGTCTGGACTTGCAACTGCCATTGGCCATTGTTTGTCCGAGCGACCCCGCTCACCGAATGTTGGAGCCGCAATCGATCGCCGATCGGTGCCGCCAATTGATTGAGCCACCAGGACATGCCCAGCTTCGGTGCAACAAATTGATCATAACGAGCGCCGCTGGCTTCGCGGGCTGACTTCTGGTCGGGTTGTTGAAGTCGCTTGGCAAAAGCAGCCCTTATCAGGCTGCCGTAATCCCGTTCCATCTTGACGTATTGAGGCATGGCCGCTTGCATGCTCAGTGTTTCCGCCCGTGCCGTAAAGATGCCGCCAACAATCGGTTCGACCAATCGTTCAAAGCACTCACGCCCCAGCCTACGCACGGCGAACGACTCGACACTTTCATCGGTCGTTTCTTTTCGAGCTGGGATCCATGCTTCGCGCAGCACTCGCAATCGCCCACGCAAGCTCAAAATGGGGGTCGTCAAGATGGGTCCCATGCGCGTCGGTTGCATGAGGGAGAAGCCGTTCGGTATCGGGTAGAGCTTGCCACTCCGAACGACTTGTGCGATGCGAAAATCGCGATTGGGAGTGATGAAGTGGGACTCCAAACCCATGTCGCGAACCAGTTGCCATGCATCGGGAATGAGGGTGGCGAAATTATCGGCACCGCATTCGATCAAGTGGGGTGATTCGCACGTTTGGACCACGCCACCCACCCGATCACTCGATTCGAAGAGTTCGATGATGGCGTTCGGCAAAGCGCGCCGCAGGTACCATGCCGACGCGAGCCCACTCACTCCAGCTCCAACGATGGCGATTCGAGTCATGATGCTGTGCCAGTTTGAGTGATGCGTTCGGAGAGAAGGATTGAACTAGTCAGTGCACCAGCCAGTGCATCGGAACCATCATCGGGAACGCGTTCGTATCTGCTTTGCCATCAGCCGGAACGCGTTAGCGTCCGGTTTTTCGTGGTTCTGCAGGGTCTCGGAACCGAGTGCTAACGCACTGCGGCTGATTGAGGTATGTGCAATCATTGGTTGAAACGCATTCGCGTCCATGGATCCATCAGCCGGAACGCATTAGCGTCCGGTTCGCCTGTACAGCCATCAAAACCGAACGCATCGCGATGAGTCCTTGATTGATTCCCTCTGGAAATGATCCATGCATAGCTTGATATACTTCGTATGAACCATCAGTTCACGGTGGACGTTGCTAGCGCAGACCCCAATGTTGTTCCCGGGGCCGGCAGAGTGCTATGCCCACGCAAATAACAATCGATGGTGCGGGCCGCGCCACGACCCTCGTTGATAGCCCATACCACGAGCGATTGCCCACGGCGGCAATCTCCGGCGGCAAATACACCCGGAATGTTGGTCTCGAACTTGCCATGTTCGGCTTTGTAATTGGAACGCGGATCGGTTTCGATGCCAAGCAGTTCGGCGACATAGTTCTCTGGTCCCAGAAAACCCATTGCCAGGAGAACCAGATCCGCACCGATGATCTCCTCGCTCCCCGGAACCTCGCTCATATTCATCTTGCCATTTTCGAATTTCCAGGCGACGCGCACGGTCTTGATGCCGGTGACATTTCCCTTTCCATCGTCGATGAACTCTTTGCTCAAGATGTTGTAGGTGCGAGGATCGGAGCCGAACTTGGTCGCCGCTTCCTCATGGCCGTAATCGACTCGGAAGATGCGAGGCCATTGCGGCCATGGATTGTCGGAAGCACGGCCTTCGGGTGGTTGATCGAGCAGTTCGAAGTTCACTAGCTGGGTGCACCCATGTCGCAAACTGGTTCCGATGCAATCGCAGCCCGTATCCCCTCCACCGATGACGACCACCCGTTTGCCTTTGGCCGAGATGAACTTGCCATCGCCGTGGTTGCTATCGAGCAAGCTTGCGGTATTGGCGGTCAAGAACTCCATGGCGAAGTGAACCCCTTTCAAATTGCGTCCGGGGATGGGCAAATCGCGAGGTTTCGTCGCGCCGGTCGCAAGCAGGATAGCATCGTTGTCGGATCGGAGTTTCCGCGGATCGACGTTGCGTCCGACATCCGCCTTGGTCACATACTTCACTCCCTCGGCTGCCATTAGGTCGAGTCGGCGCTGAACGACCCCTTTGTCCAGCTTCATGTTCGGAATGCCATAGGTCAACAAACCACCGATGCGATCGGCGCGTTCATAAACGGTCACCGAATGGCCGACCTTGTTGAGTTGGTCTGCCGCAGAAAGACCCGCAGGGCCGCTGCCGATGATCGCAACCCGTTTGCCAGAGCGGGCAGGTGGAAGCTGGGGGCGAACCCAGCCTTCTTGAAAGCCTTTATCGATGATCGCGCATTCGATGTTCTTGATGGTGACAGGAGGATTGGTAATCCCCAGCACGCACGAGCCTTCGCATGGAGCGGGGCAGACGCGACCTGTGAACTCCGGAAAGTTGTTGGTCTTGTGGAGGCGGTCGAGGGCTTCCTTCCATCTCCCTGTGTAGACCAGGTCATTCCATTCCGGAATAAGATTTTGGATGGGACACCCGGAACTCGATTGGCAAAACGGGACACCGCAATCCATGCAGCGGGCACCTTGGTTCCGAAGATGTTCCTCGGTTGGATCGGTATAGATTTCTTTGTAGTCTTCGAGTCGCACGACCGGCAAACGCCATTCGACTTTCTTGCGCTCGAACTCTTTGAAACCAGTTGGCTTTCCCATGCGAAATCCTAATTATTTCCAACGATAACGATGTGATGGATGGGTTGCGTCGATGAGTTCGATGAAACGCCTATCGCCTCATTGCGATCTTCGTTTCGAAGACATCGACGGCCCCCGTACTAGGACTTGGCCAGAACGGGGGTCAAGTCTTTTTCTTTGCGTTGCTCGAGCAATACCCGCTTGTAATCGGTAGGCATGACTCGCACAAACTCGCCAAATCTGCGAGGCCAATCGGCCAGGAGAGCTTTGGCCACGGACGAGCCGGTGAACTCGGCATGTTTCTTCACCAATTGATGGACCAATTCGATGTCTTCGGTCTCGGAGAGGGACTCCAGTTCGACCGTGCCCAGGTTGGTGCGAATGCGCAGTTCGTCGATGTCATCAAGAACATAGGCGACACCGCCACTCATGCCCGCGGCAAAGTTACGTCCTGTTTGGCCGAGGATCACGACCCTTCCGCCGGTCATGTATTCGCATCCATGGTCTCCGACCCCTTCGATGACCGCATTGCAACCGGAATTGCGAACCGCAAATCGCTCGGCGGCTCGCCCACGTACGAATAGTTCCCCCATGGTCGCGCCGTACAAACAGACATTGCCGATGATGATGTTGTCTTCGGCTTTGAAGATCGCTCGGCGATCCGGGTAGATCACGATGCGGCCGCCGGATAGCCCCTTGCCTACATAGTCATTGGCATCCCCTTCCAGTTCCAGCGTCACGCCATGCGCAAGGAACGCACCGAAGCTCTGTCCCGCTGAACCTTGTAAACGGATGTGGATTGTGTCGGTAGGAAGTCCGGCTTGGCCGTGCTTCTTGGCGATGTGATGGCTGAGAATCGTCCCAACGGTTCGATTGGTGTTGATGATCGGCAGCTCAAACGCAATCTTGCGCCCCGTTTCAATCGTCTCCAAGCAACGAGGCAACAGCTCTAGCATGTCGAGTGATTTTTCTAATTCATGGTCCTGGGGGATCGTGCAATGGACCACTGTATCCGGAGTCGGTCCTCTGGCGGGACGAAGGATGGGCGTGAGATCCAGTCCATCCGCTTTCCAGTGCGAGATGGCTTTGTCGACGCGCAAGCAATCGGTCCGGCCCACCATCTCATCGATCGAACTGAACCCGAGCGATGCCATGATCTGACGGGCATCTTCGGCCACCATGAACAAGTAGTTCACAACATGTTCCGGCTTGCCAGCGAACTTGGCACGCAACTCGGGATCTTGTGTCGCAATACCCACCGGACATGTATTCAAGTGGCATTTGCGCATCATGATGCAACCGAGCGTGATCAGCGGCGCGGTGGCAAAGCCGAACTCTTCAGCACCGAGCAAGGCAGCGATGACCACGTCGCGACCGGTCTTGAGACCACCATCGGTCTGCAATGTGACACGACTGCGCAGATTGTTCAGGACCAAAGTCTGGTGCGCCTCGGCGATCCCCAGTTCCCATGGTAGGCCAGCATGTTTGATGCTGGTCAATGGGCTGGCACCCGTTCCGCCGGTATCGCCGCTGATCAAGATATGATCGGCATGGGCTTTTGCCACCCCAGACGCGACCACACCGACGCCGACTTCACTGACCAGTTTGACACTGACCCGAGCAGAAGGGTTGCTGTTCTTGAGATCGTGGATGAGTTGCGCGAGGTCTTCGATCGAATAGATATCGTGGTGCGGCGGTGGGCTAATCAACCCAACACCCGGAGTGCTATACCGAATTCGTGCGATGTAGTTGTCAACCTTTCGACCGGGCAGTTCACCACCTTCTCCAGGCTTGGCTCCTTGCGAGATCTTGATTTGTATTTCGTCCGCATTGGCGAGATACTCGATAGTAACACCGAATCGTCCCGATGCGACTTGCTTGATGGCGGAACGTTTGCTGTCTCCGTTCGGAAGAGGCGTGAAACGTACTGGGTCTTCCCCCCCTTCTCCGGTATTGCTTTTGCCCCCAAGTCGATTCATGGCGATAGCGATCGTCTCATGCGCCTCGGAACTGATCGAGCCAAGGCTCATGGCGCCGGTGCAGAACCGCTTGACGATTTCCGAAGCAGGTTGGACTTTGCTCAGATCGATCGGGTCGCGAGCGGATTGGAATTCGAACAAGCCTCGCAGTGCATACCGCATCTTCGAGTCGTTGTTGATGTGATCGGCGAAACGGCGGTATGCGTTTTTGTCGCCGTTCCGCGCAGCGACTTGGATGTCTGCGATCGCGGCTGGATCCCATCCGTGGCGTTCCCCTTCGGCACGCCAATGGAACTCACCGACGTTGGGGAGCATGGACCACGCATCGGCCCGATTGATCGGGAAGCCCAGTGCGTGGCGTCGCAGAGTTTCTTCCGCCAGGATGTCAAAGCTGCAGCCTTGAATGCGACTGTTGGTTCCCTTGAAGCAACGGTCGATGATTTCGTCTTTGAGCCCCAGCGCTTCAAAGATTTGAGCCCCTTTGTAACTGGCCAAGGTGCTAATCCCCATCTTGGCCATGACTTTGAGCATCCCCTTTGCAACCGCTTTGCGATAAAGAGAGACAATCTTTTCATCGTCCGATTCATCGAGCATGCGGTCGCGCGAGGCTTGCCAAAGCGCTTCGAACGCGAGATACGGATTGATGGCATCGGCACCATAACCGACGAGCAGACAATGATGATGGACTTCGCGGGCTTCGCCTGTTTCCACCACGATGCCGATGGCCGTACGCTTGGCGACTTTGACCAAATGTTGATGAACGGCACCACAGGCGAGGAGACTGCTGACGGCAACGCGATTAACCGATATTTTGCGGTCGGACAAGACGATCATCGTAAAGCCTTGATCGATCGCTTGTTCGGCTTCGCGACAGATGCGGTCGAGGGTTTCGACCAGCCCAGATTTACCGCGCGCACGATCAAACGTAATATCGATGGTCTTGGTTTTCCAACCTCGGTCCGACATGTGCTTGATCGCTTCTAGCTCTTCGTTGGTCAGGATCGGGTGCTGGATGAGCAAGCGGTGGCAATGTTCAGGGGTGACACTCAGAAGATTCTTTTCCGGTCCGACGTAACAATCGAGCGACATGATCACATCCTCGCGGATGGAATCGATCGCAGGATTGGTGACCTGTGCGAAGAGCTGTTTGAAATAGTCGTAGATCAGACGTGGCTGGTCGCTGAGGCACGCGATCGCAGAGTCGTTCCCCATCGAGCCGATCGGGTCGACTTGGGTTTGGATCATCGGGACGAGCATGAAGTGCATGGTCTCGATCGTGTATCCAAAGGCTTGCATGCGCGGCAACAACGTAGTCGGGCTAAAACCATGCCATTCAGGGGCTTTCGGAAGATCATCGAGGGAGATACGTCCCGATTTGAGCCATTCCTGGTAGGGACGTTTGGCCGCGAATTTTTGCTTGAGTTCCTCGTCGGGAATGAGCCGCCCTTCTTCGAAATCGATCAAGAACATGCGGCCTGGTTGCAGTCGACCTTTCTCCTTGACGATGGCGGGATCGACGGGCAGGACACCGACTTCGCTGGCCATGATGACCCGATCGTCGGTGGTCAAATAGTAACGGCTAGGACGCAATCCATTGCGATCGAGCGTGGCACCTATGTATTGACCATCGGTGAACACGATCGAAGCAGGGCCGTCCCAGGGCTCCATCATGCAACTGAAGTACTCGTAGAAAGCTCGCTTTTCCTGGGACATGGTTTGGTGCTTCTGCCATGCTTCGGGGACCATCATCATGATGGCTTCTTGGAGCGTACGCCCCGTCATCAATAGAAACTCGAGGACGTTATCAAACGTTCCTGAGTCCGAACACATCGGTTCGACGACAGGAAAGAGCTTCTTGAGTTCTGAGCCAAAGAGATCGCTTTCGGCCATTCCCTCGCGGGCATGCATCCAATTGATATTTCCGCGAAGAGTATTGATCTCTCCGTTGTGGCTCATGAAGCGTAGGGGTTGGGCGCGGTCCCAACTCGGAAACGTGTTCGTCGAGAATCGGGAGTGGACCATCGCCAGATGGGTTTCGAAATCTGGGTCCGACAGATCGGGATAGTAGGGTACGACCTGGGCAGGTGTTAGCATCCCCTTGTAAATCAAGGTTTTGGTCGAGAGGGAGCAGACGTAAAACAGAGACGCTTGTTTGAGCGTTGGATGGCTTCGCAGTTTATGGCTGGCTTGTTTGCGAACGAGATAGAGCTTGCGTTCGAATTCTTCGGTGCTCAAGCCTTCGGCGGCTTGGATAAAGACTTGCTCGATGACTGGTTCTGCCAGTCTGGCCGTGGGTCCGATATCGGCGATGTCGGGACGCTGGGGCACCGGTCGCCATCCCAACAGGGTTTGCCCTTCGGCAGCGATCAAGTGGTTTAGCTCGCGTCGACAGTAATCGCGTTCTGCGGCATCCTTGGGAAAAAAAATATTCCCCACGGCATAAAGTCCCTTCGCTGGGAGCTCGACATGCAACTGGTCCTTGGCAACACGGCGAAGGAATTTGTCGGGGAGGCCGACGAGGATCCCTGCTCCGTCACCTGTGTTCTGTTCGCAACCACAGGCGCCACGGTGATCCATGTTGCGCAGAATCGTATCCGCGTCAGTGACGATTTGATGGCTCGGTATGCCTTTTACGTTCGCGACAAATCCGACCCCGCACGAATCCTTTTCGAGGCTAGGATCGTACAGCCCTTGCTTTTCTGGAAAACCGAATGGTGCATTCATAGTGCCGATATCTCCAATTGAATCGACGGGTGTTCATATCGATGTGCGTGATGGGGGCAGCGACGGGACGGAGAGAAACCGATCCGTGGTCCGCGAGCTGCTGGCAATCGTTCGCGGTTACGTCAACGCAGTCTGGCTGTTTGCTTCCGCTGCATCCAGGGACACTCGTCCCTCGTAAATTTGGCTGGCATCGTCGAGAGTCGTCTCGATATCCGATGGGCGCACCGAGTCGCCGTGCCAGACTTTATGATCCATGATCAATTCCATGAAACTGCGAGCAGCGCGCGTCAGAGATACATCGCGACGTTGGATGACACCGAGAGGCCGGGTCAGTTCCAGTCCTTCGCAATCGAGCATCTTCAGTGAGCCCGATGCAAGTTCGTTTTGAACCGTGAGCTTTGGAATGATGGCCACGCCGCTGTTGACGATCGCAGCATGCTTCACCGAGTCGATATTATCGAGCTCGACCACAATTCGCATCGTGATTCCTAAGCTTCGCAGTTGCTTGTCGATTTCTTGTCGGATGCGAAGATTGGCCGCAAAGGCCACCAAGCCGACTTGGGACAACTCCGATGGGCGAATCCTGTGGTTCGAGGAGGACAATCGGTGGCGTGGCGATGCGACGAGGACCATCGGTTCGTCCCGCCACTTGGTGGCTTGAACGGAGTGAGTGCTCTCGGGATAGCTGACCATGCCAAAGTCGACCGTCCCTTGTTCCACCATCCGATAAACTTCATGGGGATGGGCGAGTTGGCAGGTGAGATTGGCCGAAGGGCACTTGCGAACAAACTCTTCTTGCAGATTCGGCAAGTAGGAAAGGCCCATCGAATAGATCGAGGCGACCACGACGTGACCAGTCACACCAATCGAGGCTGAGCTCCCCAATCGCACTTCATCGACCAGCGAATCGAACTGGCGCAGGATCCCCGACAGCCCATCGAAGAACTTTTGGCCTTCGGCCGTAAGAACAAACGGTCTCTTCGTTCGGTCGATCAGTTTGACGTGTAGAAACTCTTCGAGGTGCTGCACGCTTTGGCTCGCGGCGCTTTGCGTCATGCCATGCTCGACGGCGGCATGCGAGAAGCTTCGCTTGCGTACCACGTCATAGAAAACCTTCAGCGATCGGATGTGGACTGCTTGGCTTACCGTTTTTTTATCAGATTCGCTAATTTTATGTCTCCTGTATTAAGTCTAGCGATTCGAAGATATCGCTACATCTCGTTTCCGTCAAGGGATTTAGGCAGGATATGCCAGGGCGAACGAGCGTTTTGCACGGGGTGAAGAGAGGGATTTTGTGAGTCCAATGTGGTTCAGAATCCCATTATGGACGTTTAATGGAGAAAAACGTCTCTTTTTGCATTCGAATTATTGATGAGGCGACGCAAAAATTAATTTGGCTGAATTCGATGCGTCGACGTGCGTCGACGAGAGCTCAATGGAACGCGGGGAGCCTTCGGCATTGGGGATCGGATCCGGTATTGGGGATCCTTATCCACGGCATCCCCAGCGAGAATCCTAAAAGGTGATTTGCGGTGGGTTGAAACCGAGAATGCTGCTTCCCTGAAATCGCAAACCGGGATTCGATCGCAGGATTTCCGAAGGGCAAAATGGATCGCAGGGCAATGAGCAAATCGAGTGACGAGCAAAGTCCGTTTAGAACACAGTCCTTTGAGAACTGGGGAGGCAGGCCCTTCAAAAGCGCCGGAAAGGCTCTAGAATACTTTGGCTGTCAGTCGATGGTTTGGCTGACAGGGTTTCGAGGGCTTTAGATCCTCTGTTATCGCTTGAGTGTGAAAGCAGAGAGTTGACGTACTCTGGAATCGGCTGCGTCCGTGGCGCAATTGGATAGCGCATCGGTCTTCGGAACCGAGGGTTGAAGGTTCGAATCCTTCCGGGCGTACTTTGGTTTTTTACTAAGGATTACGTTGGCAAAACGTGAACCGGGAACTGTTTCCCGAGCGGTGATTCCTTAGTCAGCAAGTGTGTAGTACTACGCCCTTGCCATCGAGGATCGCTGAACTTGCCGCGAGAACCAAGTCACTGCCATCATCGTCCCACCAATCCGCTTAGGTCCGTCTGGGTGGAAAATTCATCTAGCTAAGGCGATATGGCTCGGATGCGATCTGGGCTATTTCTGACTCTTGCAATCTCGATGGTTAGGCAACGTTCCTATTCTCCAAGTGGGCGAATTTCCAGGGAGGGCAACACGAATGGGAGGGCGAAGCTCCTGTGGGAGGGCGAAGCTCCTGTGGGAGGGCGAAGCTCCTGCTGAGCCATGCGATCCACCATCTCGGCAGGAGCCTCGATCTCCCGTTTTAAAATCGCACCCGTTTGTAGATCGCACCCGTTTTAAAATCGCACCGGTTTGTAGATTGGGCCGGTTTGTAGATCGCCCAGCGGAAGATTCAATTGCGTTGCACTTGGTTCAACCAAAACGCGCCTCAGTCGCGGTTACTGGCAATTGTTAGCTGGGTTAAGTATGTGTCCCCGAAAGGCTTCCATGCTACCGGTCAATTTTCCAATTACAGTCCCTGTAGAGCACAACCCATGCGCCGTGTATCATCGGATCGGAGCGTGGCGGACGGTCATCACGCGATGGAACCGGCGATCGGAAGATGAAGATACTAGGTTTTGATGAACGCAATGCGGGCAATTCTTCGCGTATCGCGCGATTCGGCAGGCTGCTTCACAGGGGGACAGAATTGATGGCGAGTTCCAAAGAAACGCTGAGCAGAACGGCGATACTGTGCATGGTAGGAGCGATGATGTTGGCCTCAGCGCTCAAGGCTCCGGGGCAGGCTCTGGCAGCGAATGAAGGGGAAGTGACCGTCTTCTACAACGGCGAGATCCTCACGATGGAGGGGGACACGCCGGCTTACGTGGATGCCGTCGCCATCAAGGACGGAACGATCGCGTTCGTCGGCAGCAAGGGCCAGGCGTTGGCGGAATTCGCAGAGGCCAAAGTCGTCGACTTGAAGGGACGCACCATGCTCCCGGGGTTCATCGATGGTTGGGGCCACTTCACGTTGCTGGCGCAACAGACGCTGGGCGTGGACCTCTCCTATTTCGGTACGAACCCGAAAAGCCGGGCGGAGTTGGTCCAGCGTTTGAAGGAGACGAAGCCGTTCAACGGTTGGATTACCGGGCACGGCTATTCGGCAGCATTTCTGCGCGATGGTGCGCCGACGCTTGAAGACCTCGATGCGGCCTTCCCAGACACGCCCATTCTCATCGCGGACATGTCGACGAACACCGGCATGGTGAACAGTACGGGGCTTCGCATACTGGGCTTCACCCCTGAGACGCCGGCCCTTCAGCCGGGCGAAATCGTTAAGGACCCGAAGACAGGCAAGCTGACCGGCGCTCTCATCTTCATGCCGTTCAAGGAGGCCTTTGCCAAAGCGTTCGGCACCTATCCGCGCGAAGTCGTATTCCAGACCTACCGCGACGCCCAGGCAAGACTGGCGCAGCAGGGATACACCACGGTCCAGACCTATCAATTGGCGACGCAGGACGTGCAGAATCTGCGAGCCGCCTTCGACGCCGGCGAACTCGCCGTCGATGTCATGGCCATCGTGGACGACATCACCTACGGCGAGTCGTTTATCCAGAAGCCCGATTGGAAATGGGGAGCCTACAGCCACGGCGAGCGCGGGCTCAAGGTTTGCGGCATGCTGGTGAGCGTGGACACGGCGCCGCAATTGCGACTGGCACGCTTCACCCAACCCTACCTGGACACCCGCGGATTCCCAGATGGCTTCCAAGGCAACTTTGTCCGACCGATCGCCGATATCGAGCGGCTAGTTCGCTATGCCTACCAGAACGACATCCAGCTATTCGGCTACGCGGCGGGGGACGGCGGCATCGACCTCATGCTGGATGCGATTGCCAAGGCGGTCGCTGCCACTGGAAAGAACGGTGACCGGCGCACGGCAATATCCCATTCGACCTTCGTCCGCGCCGACCAGTTGGAACGATACAAGGCTCAAAACGTTATCGCCGCCATGTGGCCGATCAACGGCTGGATGTACGGCGACACCTACATGAAACTCCTCGGGTCTGAACGCGCCAACGCGGCCATGCCGGTCGCCACAGCCTTTGCGAAGGGAGTCGTCGTAGCAACGCATACCGACTATCCTTCGGCTGGTCCGAGCGTGCTTGAAAACATCTGGAGCGGTGCAACGCGCAAGACCGTTTCAGGGCAGGTCCTCGGTGGACCTGAGATGAAAGCCGCCCCATATCGGCTACTGCAGGCCCACACCCGCAATACGGCCTTCATGTATCGGGACGAGCAGACCAAGGGGACGATCACGGTTGGCAAGGTCGCCGACTTGGTGGTGCTGGACCGAAACCCGCTGACGGTCGCGCCCGAAGACATCCGATCCATTAAGGTGATGGAGACGATCAAGCGCGGCAAGACGATCTATTTGCGGCAGCCATGACCGTGGCCCGGCTCGTGAGTTCTCGCAATTGTTAGCTGGGTTAAGTGTGTGTCCCCGAGAGGCTTCTAAGGATTGAGGCATACAATCGAGGTGAAAGCAATCCCATTGAATGCAAAATAGCTTTGCGTTCCAAATCGCCGGGAAGTTGCCGGCATGAATAAACTAGTCATTTTCGGCCCTCAAAATTGCGAGTGCCTACAAGAAGGCTCAATTCAATTTGGACGCCATGATTTCCGCGATCCATTCCTTCATCATCCCGGCAAACGCCACATTGAATGTCCCTTTCTGGAAGTTCCGCATGCTCTCGGGTTCCGTGGCGAAATTGTGAAATAGATGGTCTGAATCGGGAAGGATGGCCGTTGCAAACTCCTCCTACATAGCGATGCTATGCATGTCAATCCTACGTATATAATCGTGGAGTGTTTTTGGAGTTGGCGGACCGTCTCACCTTGCTGGGCGCGAATCACACTCCATTCGGGTTCGTTGACAGTTGCTTGGTTGACGACGCGTCACGACTTGCGAAAAAGCGCAAAGCGGGCCTTCAAGAAAGAGCTATAATTGGCGATTCTCAGCCGAATGGGAAATTTCAGGAACGCTATGCATGGCAACCGTCCCTAAACATTTTATTACCCCCGAAGAGTATCTGCATCGCGAGTTGAAAGCCGAGGTTCGGTCGGAGTATTTTCGTGGCGAGATGTGCGCCATGGCGGGTGCGTCGGCCAACCATAACCTGATCGTCGGCAACTGCGCGCAAACGCTAGGCCAGCAACTCAAGAAGAAACCTTGTCGAGTCTATACGAGCGATTTGAAGCTTCGAATCGAAGCCACCGGCCTATATACGTACCCGGATCTTTCGGTCGTTTGCGGTGAGCCTCAGGTGGAAACCAATGGTGGTGATGTGCTACTAAACCCAGTCCTCCTGGTTGAAGTCCTGTCGGATACGACCGAGGCTTACGACCGAGGAAAGAAGTTTGAGCACTATCGAACCATTCCCAGCCTCAAGCACTATGTCTTGATTGCCCAAGATCGTTACTCGATCGATTGCTTTACGCGATCCGCCGATGGCAGTTGGGTTTTGACGAGTTGCCAAGGACTCGACGGGAAGATCCTGTTGGACGCGATCGACGGCGAATTGGTCGGGGCAGAGGTTTACGACAAGGTGGTCTTTGTAAGTGAGTAGAGCTGAGAGCATCATTGCTATGGGGCTCTAGCGTCACCGTCGGTTATATGCCAGTTCCTACCCCGAACGCGATCAAACCGCCATTTTCCAATCGCGGCATGTGCCATTCGAGACTCGATCGGAACAGTCTTGAACATGCGTGCGGTTTCTGTTGTGCGCACTTTGACAGGATGTAGTCAAAGGTTGCGAGCCAGGCACCAATCTTTAAGATACCATAGGACTTTGTCGCTTTAGACAGATTACGACAACGCGGCTCGGGGAATTACCTTCGAGGCCCGACGTATCGCAGTTCCGACTTTACCCCTCCATTCGAACGGCGACGAGCGATAAACGATGGCCAATCTCAGACAACCCCAAAAGTGATCCGTATGAAAAGCAAACTTTGTGTCCTCGTACTCGCCGTCGTTTTCGTAGCGTCTGGGTCAAGCTTCGCCGAAGACGCGAGGCACGACTTGAATCTGGGTGCCACGGGCCTGCGTGGCTGGGTTCGCTGCGACAAGATGGTCACGTCCGATGCTCGCGAAATCACGGTCACCAAAGTGGAGAAAGCGTCTCCCGCTGACGGGGTTCTCGCCGTCGGCGACGTGATTCTCGGCGTTGGCGGCAAGATGTTTTCCTTTGACCCTCGTACCGAAATGGGCAAGGCCTTGACGCTTGCCGAATCGGAAGCGGGCCAAGGCAAACTGACAGTGACCCGACGGCGCGACGGCATCACGGCCGAAGTCGTGGTGATGCTTCCGGTTCTCGGAACGTACAGTGCCACAGCGCCCTACAATTGCCCGAAGTCCAATCGCATTCTCGAACAGGGGTGCAAGGATCTGGCCCGGCGGATGGTGGCTCCCTCGTATGCCCAAGAGTTGGACCCTATCCCCCGATCGCTCAATGCGCTCGCGCTGTTAGCCAGCGGGGACCCCAGCTATCTCCCGCTGATCAAAAAGGAAACCGAGTGGGCAGCGAACTACAGCACCGAAGACATGGCCACTTGGTATTACGGCTACGTCATGGTGCTCCTTTCCGAGTATAAGATGGCGACGGGAGATGATTCGGTAATGCCGGGCTTGACGCGGCTCGCGCTCGAAGCTGCTCATGGTCAAAGCGCGGTGGGTTCATGGGGCCATAGGTTCGCTCGGCCCGACGGACGACTTTACGGCTACGGGATGATGAACTCGCCAGGTTTACCTCTGACGATCTCCCTGGTGATGGCCCGTGAGGCAGGCGTGAAGGACCCGGCCTTGGATCTGGCGATCGAGCGCAGTACCAAGTTGCTGCGCTTCTACATCGGTAAAGGCGCCATCCCCTATGGCGATCACAGCGCATGGATAGAAACTCACGAGGACAACGGCAAGTGTGGAATGGCTGCCGTTTTGTTCAATTTGCTCGGTGAATCGAAAGGAGCGGAGTTCTTCTCTCGCATGAGCGTTGCCTCGCACGGATCGGAACGGGACACGGGACACACCGGCAATTTCTTCAACATGCTTTGGGCCATGCCTGGCGTAGCGCAGTCCGGCTCGAATGCGACTGGCGCATGGATGAGTGAGTTTGGAAGTTGGTACTTCGATCTCGCCCGGCATTGGGATCACAGCTTCCTCCATCAAGGGCCTCCGGAATCTGAAGAAGACAGCTACAGGGGATGGGACAGCACCGGCGGCTATCTGCTGGCCTACGCCATGCCGCTGAAGAAGCTTTATCTCACCGGCAAAAAGGCTAACGCAGTGCCGCAACTCGATGCCTCCGATGCTCAATCACTCATCCTCGACGGGCGTGGCTGGAACAACAAAGACCGCAACAGTTTCTATGATGCGCTAAGCGACGAACAACTCATCGAGCGCCTTCGCAGTTGGTCGCCGGTGGTGCGCGAGAGAACTGCCATGGCTCTGGGCCGCCGCAAGAACGCCCCCGTGGCGCCTTTGATAGAGATGCTCGAGTCTCCGAGCCTCGACGCTCGATACGGAGCCTGTCAGGGTTTGATTTTCCTTCGTGGACGTGGAGCGTCTGCCGTGGATGCCTTGCAAAAGACTCTGACGCATGAAGATCTCTGGCTCCGTATCAAAGCGGCTGAAGCACTCGCTGCTATCGGTGCGCCGGCGACAAAGGCTGTGCCGCAACTGCTCGAACTGCTGGCTCAGGTGGATGTGAAGAATGACCCTCGCGGCATGCAGCAGCGCTATCTTTCCTTTGCTCTGTTTGATCGTGACGGGATGCTCGGCCGCTCATTGGAAGGTGTGGATCGCCCCGCGCTCTACAAGGCCGTGCGGGCCGGGCTGAAGAATCAGGACGGTCGTGCTCGCGGCAGCATCGGTTCCGTCTACCGCCATCTCTCGCTCCAAGAGATCACGCCTCTGCTGCCTGCCATTCACGAGGCCATCGTGCAGCCCGCGCCGAGTGGCGAAATGTTCGCCGACGAGATTCGCTTGGAAGGCCTGCGTCTCCTGGCGGAGCACCACATCGAGGATGGCATGAACGCTCTCGTTTTATACACCCGCGATCAGAATCCGTGGGCAAGCCAAATTCGCACCCCTGAGCTGATGAAGATCCTCCTCAGCTACGGCACCCACGCCAAGGCGGTCATTCCAGAACTGACTAAGATCGCGAACTACTTTGAGAAGGATGAGAAAGACTTTCCACCCCATTTGATGCGCATGAAGGCTCAGAGCGTCCGTGAAACGATCACTGCCATTGAAGCCTCGACGGACGCCCCGAAACTCATCCGACTCAAATAGGGCAACCGCATCTTTAATGATTGCCGCGAGGCAGCTTAGGCGATCGTTTTCGTCCCAAGCTGCTCGTTTTCGCTTTTTGCGAGTGCTTTCCTTGCGCATGCCAAATACCCCGCTGCTTGTCACGGAATTTTATGACCATGAGCGGCTTCCCAAAGTGCAAACCAGTCCTCGCGCTGCAATTCGATCTCTACCGCTTTCGCAGCAGACTCAAGACGTTCTCGTTGGTTCGTTCCAATCACTGGTAACGGACCGCTAGGATGGGCGAGGATCCATGCGTATGCCAATTGCTCTAAATTCGCGCCGCCATAACGAACCGACATTTCGCTTGCTACCGCCGCTAGCCGGACCGCACCTGGATTTCCAGAGTCAAATATTCGTCCTCCCGCCAAAGGACTCCATGCCATTGGCAGCACCTTCTGCATTTCGCATTGATTCAATGTGCCATCGCAAATCGGACCTGAATGCAAAAGATGAAACTCGATCTGGTTCGTAACAAGTGGCTGATCCATATGCGAATTCAGTAGCTCAAACTGTGATGGGGAGTAGTTTGACACCCCAGCGGATAAAATTCTCCCCGAACTCAGTAACTCATTCAGCCCGGTCGCTGTGTCTTCTGCTCGCGTGAGCCAGTCTGGTCGATGAACAAGAAAGAGATCGACATGGTCCGTGCCAAGCAAACGCAGAGATGTTTCGAGACTCGCTCGAAGCTGCTTTGCGGTCGCGTTGTAGTGTGCTGTTTTCCATTCTGGATGACGGGAGCAAGGGACATAAATGCCAGCCTTGGTCACGATTTCAATCTTGTCTCGCAAACCAGGTGACAAAGCAAGTGCAGCGCCAAGCTGTTCCTCAACTTGGTACAGTCCGTAGATCTCAGCCGTATCGATGGTGGTGATGCCGACCGATAAGCAATCGTGAATCCGACGATTGATCTCTTGAACCGAAGGATTTGTATCCAAGATTCTCCAGGTCCCGTACACCATTCGAGAAAGAACGGGACCATTTGCAGATATCTTTTGACGTTTCATCTTAGTTACACCTGATGGTTGAATTCGGTATAGTCTCGAAACAGAGCCTTCGCCTCATGCTCCGCGTTGTGAGATGTTAAAGCGGGACCTACCGAAACCGTCTTGCTCAATGGCAGTTCGTATTGAGCGTATAGCCTCCATGATTTGCCATCGGAAGAACCATATGCCGTAAAAAGATTGTCGCGACGCGCTACGCGAAGCCACGTATTGGGATAGGAAGCTGGAAACTCAGGCGGAGCTGGCGGTAAGACAGCGGGGTAGATGGCTTGGCACTGGACGCCATCCTTCGCTCGAAACTGCATCTCGTAGGCACCGAGATTGTTGTTGCGAGGTTGATCATCAGCGAAAACCACAAGCATCAAATGAGCGCTCTCTGCCGTCAACGTCTCACGAATCATCAATCCAGCCTTTGAGTACAAATGAGCAGGCGTGAAGCTCGCCACGCGAACGGCGACATCAAAGTCACCGGTCATCGCTTTGAATACGAAATGAAATTGGTCCCCGGTTTCCCATATATCGACACCGCCAGCGACGACATCCCAACCGGATTCGACCAGCCTTGCCGATCCCGAAATTTTCGGTGTGCCGATGTCACAATGGTCAAAGCCCAATGTCAGCTTGTCGGTGGTCTCGGCTTCGACACGAACTCTGGATGCTCCCGGTACCGTCATTTGGTTTCCTTCGTTTATGGTTGGATCGATATGCGCAAATACGCCGTGAAATTTGATACGTTTCGAAAGGCAACGAAACCTCTACGTCAATTGTCGAAGTAACGTTTCTCAGTTCAGTCACGAACTCGCAGCGAACAATTTGCGAACCAGAAAATCCGCCCCTCGTCGATTGCAAGGTTGGTAAAGGTGATGCGAGCCTTCTCGTCATCCCATGGACCTTCAAAAGTAAACTCTACTTTCTGCCAATCGGTGGAGAGAGAGAACTCTTTTTCCGTTGAGTGTTCCCATGGTTCATGGTCCTGCATGCAAATCGTTTTGATGCTGCCGGAACGATTCGACTTGCACCAAAATGTTAGGGTGTAAGACTTGCCTTTTTGGATCGCGATCTCGTTTTGATAAAGTTGTAATTGCCAGGGCTCGCCTGCTACTGCCTCCACTTCGATCCGTATCGCCGAATCGCCTCGCGGACCTTCCGGCACGCTAGTTGCTTTGGCTTTGGCTCCGTTTCGTTGTTCGACGTGCCACTTTGAGATCCCATCAACGAAATCGCCATTCACCATCATTTCATCGATAGCATTGTTAATCAGTTGGGATGGAGCAACGGGGCCGAAGGAGATTTCACAAGCTCGGTTATAAACCGTTGCCTGAGAGATGAGCCGGTTGGTATATAAACCCATATGTGCACCTGCAATCCCAGGACGACTCTTGTAGGGTCCTTCCGAAACCAGTTTCCCGTCTTGATAGGTGCGAACGATTGCCGCATGTACATCAACGTCGACTTTTACGGACACCCATTGATGTGTTGGGAAGACCGGGGCGTTCGCATCCTTTTCAAAAAACGTGCCGCCATCCTTTGGCGACATAGAATAGGTCTGCAAGTAATAGGCTCCCGGTTCGCCGACTAAGTTCGTCATCACCGATGGCTCGAAGCGGTCATCGCCAGTCCGTGTCGTTCGATCAAAAACCGTCAGTACATTCAGCCAAGGTTTTTCTCGATAGGGGCCGAGTGCATCTGGCACCAGGTCAGCAACCCAGACGTCAAAGTTGACGGTGAAATTGCCGGGATGAAATTCATCAAAATAGATGTCAGGATGAAGGTGTACGGATTCTGGGTCATCTACCTTCAAGGCATCCGTCAAACGCCCTCGAAACACGAGGTCGTTACCTGCCGGGTCGACGATATACTCGTAGTGACCCGGAAGTACTGGATGCGTTGAGTTCACGAAGGTGGTTTCGTCGCGGCAATCGGATTTCCATACATGAGTCGGCTCAGACTTGATGCTAGGTTCATCGGCCATCTTGAACTTCTTTGTAGCAACGGCATCGTTGGGTAACTTGACCACAATTCGCCTAAGCACGATTGGTTCTGTTACCATGGATCCATTGCGATTCAATTGGATGCCGACCATTTCAATTTGATTGCGTTTCTTCCCCTGCGTCCGAAAGTCCTCTTCCGTCATTTTCAGGACAACATCCTGATTTGCTTTTTCAGCGAATGAGGCGAGAGGTCGTTGGGTTCCACTCCATCGGTAGTGCCCTGCTTCGCCAGCTTGTACAAAGAGATAGAGATCGAGTTTCCCCTCGTCGAAGTATGCTTTTGGAATTTGAAGCAGATATTCGACCTCAAAGGGATCAAAATGGTGTGGGGCACCAAGCGATTGAACCAACACAACATTTCCTGTGTGGCCCTTAGGGATTTGTCCCTCTTTCCATTGTGGAGTCAGTTCGACACCGTCCTCCGTTTGACCGATGCGCCGAGTGATGTCCATACTCTCATTGGATACTCGTACTTGAAGACCATCGAGTGCGACTTGATTCGTATAGTTAAAATCGTAATACGTTTTCGGATTTCTGACGCGAACCTCTTCAGCTGGAGGAATGATTTTCTCAGTGTTCAGATCAATGGAAATCCGTCTGATCTTTACTGGAGCAGAAACGACAGATCCTTTGCGTTCGAAAATGAAACTCACTCTTTCGATGGATCGAAGCTTTTCTGAGGGTTCGTTGTAGTCCGATGCGTTCACGAACAGTTTTTTGAACCCGCCATCGTTGTCGACGAAATCGTTCATCGTAAAGGTTCGACCATTGAACAAGTAATCTCCTTTCTCGCCGGCTTGGAGAGCAAAGACCAAATCCATTTTTCCTTCGTCGATATACTCCTTTGGCATCGATATTTCGAAGAAGCAATCGGCCTGAGTGCAGTCAATGGCATCAACATGTTGGTAAAGATGTAACCGACCATGGTCAACATTTTGGTCACTGATTTCGGTTGATTGGCGATCGGCTTTCGACCATGTTGGAGTGATGACTGCGGATTGATCGGTAGCATCATAGGTGATCTCCACTTGCTTCGTCCCCAGATGCATTGTGTCGATGATCCAGCTTGTCGGGTCGGAGATATCCACGTTTAGATCTTTGGAATCCACTGCACCTGTTGCGACCTGATTTGGCAACGCTTCCGCGAGCAAAAATACGAGGGGAGCATTCCAATTGATAGCGACTTCGTTTGTTGTGAAGCTCTGCTGGACATCGTTCCACTGTCGGGCAGGAGCCCTTTTGTCACTCGCATCCTGAGCATTGGGGCCTCCAATCAACATGCCTGGCCAAGGCTCAAGAACGTCGTCCGCTTCACTGGGGCGATGATGAGGATTCATTGGCCATCGACTGCCGACATGTGTTACGAAGCTCGTGTTGAACGTATTTCGACCAAGCAAATAGTGGAGAGAATCTTGGGCGGCATTGACGTACTCAGGTTTCGGCGAAATCCGATTGGCAAGTCGAAGCATCATGCCGTAGTTTGCTACGAGAGCATTGGAGCCCCAGATGTAGTTCTCTGTCGTGAGAGGAACTCGATAGCCATTCTGAAGAACCCGCGTCACGATCTCGTCAGCAGCCTTTAATGCCTCCTGGCGAATTTCTTGTTGAACCTTCGGGTCAACATCCTTCTGGCTTTCAATTGCATAGCCGTATAGAGCCAAAGCATGCACATTCTTCCACTCGTGTGGAAACCCGGAATTGAACATCGGGCGTAAGCGACGATAGTTGCTCAAGAAGTACTCATGGTAGGCTGCATCGCCGGTCGTCCGAAACAATTCTGCCGCAGCCCAAAGCCTTTCATCGTTTGCATCGTCGTCTTCATAGGCTCCCGTTTCGATGCCTTTTGGGTTGGATCGAAAATGGCTGTCGGGGGTCGATTCGAGCCACCTCCATCCGCGTCTTGCAGCAGACAGGCATCGCTCTGCGTAGTCGGGATCAAACGGCCGGTAGACGCGTGCGGCGATCGCTGCAACCGCAACTAGATTTCCTGTAGCTTGAGTCGTCAAGTAAGGATCATGTCCGCTTCCGACAATTAGCATCCTCGCCTTATCGGACTCGGGAAGGATTGATCCCGGGAACTTGGCGGTAGTTGCCTTGTGCCAAACGCCTCCACTCTCGTCTTGCATCTCGAGCATCCAATCCAAGTTCCAACGGATCTCGGCAAGCATGTTCGGAAGGAGGCCAGCTTTCTCAGGTAGGATCAACTCGACATCGCGCAGCTTTTCGGAGTTCAATTCGTACGCCCACAAAAGAGTGCCCACCGAGATACCAGAGTTCACGCTGTAGCGACCAAAGTCTCCCGCGTCGTGCCATCCGCCGGTCAGTGATCTATTTCCCTTTCTCCCTGTTGATGCATCCAGGTGCGCATCAGACACATGGCACTCTGCGTGGTGGTAGTGAGAAAAATCACCCCCTAGTCTCACGGCCGCGCCACAGCGTTGGCCTGCATAAAAAAGCATCGACATTTGAAAGGTGCGGGTAAAAATATCGTTGCCCACACGGAAGTCGAAACTACTACCCACGCCGGGCACATCCAAGTAATATCGACCGGGCATTGAAACCTCTGTCAGATCGATCGCTTGTATGCTGTCACCTGTGTCGGAATCGAACGATACGGTTCCTATTGGAAGCGAAGCAACAATCGCATCGTTTTCCGAATTGCGAACAACAACGTTGCCCTGGGGTTCAGATGTCAGAATGGCAATTTTGGTTTCGTCGACGAGGTAGCCAACCTGACAAACTTTGATGTGATCGCTATGTTGCCGAACGATTGCTTTTGCATCGAGGTGCTCGGAAATTTCGTCTGTTGAGTTTCCAGCGTGAGCCAAATCACTCGACTGCGTTGAGACAAAAATCATCGTAAACGACAGGAATGCTTCGAAGATCTTGATCATTCAAGAGGGCTCTCAAGGGTATTTTCAGACAGAATTACAACTGGATGTCATTTTGCCCATTTGGCTGTTTCCTGTCTTGAATGGCAGCCCAAGTAGTTTGAATAATTGCGGCGTCTACGGCTGTTTTGAACTAGCGTGTTTGTCCCGCCAAAAACTCGGTGTCGAACCATACACGTCCTTAAACTGGCGAGAGAGATGAGCCTGATCGCTAAATCCAAACCGTTGGGCGATTTCGGCAATTGAGTTTGGCGATTGAATTAACGCAGCAGCAGCTCTTGCTAATCGTAGCTTGCGATGGAACTGCATCGGGGACGTGTGGAAATGCAGCCGGAACTGACGCTCGAAAGCGCTCACGGAAAGACCAACAAGCTTTGCCAGTCCTGAATTTGACAGCGAAGTCTTGGTCTCATCCTGCATTACCTCCAATGCCGGCGCCAACTGGGGCAAAGGAAACGAAGGCCCCTTTAGATCGGGAAGAAGTATCGCTATCCCTGCCGTGGCCACAAAATCCCCTCGTTGATTTCTCAAGGGGATCTTGTTGGTCTGATACCAACGGAGGACGCGGTCATAACCGCTGATCAACTCGATTCGATTGACGATTCGTTGACCGCGTAAAACGAGCGAGTCGTCCGCTCGGAATGCCTCAGCAATCCACGGTGGGGACAGATCTTGGTCTGTCTTGCCATTCGCTTCAGCCATCGACGCAAGAGAGTAGTCCAATTGAAACGTCTGATTGACATGGAGATAGCGCCCGTTGGCATCTTTAATCCAAAACTGCACTTCTCTCAAGCAATCCAACAACAAAAATGTCTCGGTTAGGTCCAATTCTGACAGTAGCTTTGCGATGTCATTGTCCGGATATATTCGTTTTGTATTCATCGCATTCAGTATAGCTGGTGAAGCGCCTCTATCTCAGGCCAGAACGGCCCGAGCGGAACAGGGGGCGTTCCATGCGTGAGACGTTTTCCTGCCGATCCCGTTCGAGAACGATGCGAAAAACAGTCTTTGCGGGTCATGTGATATTCCAATGCAAATGGCGCGATGCTCGCGCCCGCAGGCGTCACAGCAGCCAACGTGAAAAGCAGGAATAGGAGTCTTTCCATGATCCAAGCACCACGAATCACCGGTGAGGTGGGAGTACCGTTGGCTTTGCACTGCCCGTCGACACCGCAGACGAAGAAGATTCTCAATGCGACGACCATCGGGACTTGAATGCATGTTGGTATCGCGATGGGATATATACGTTTGAAGATTTACACATTGCGACGGCGATCGATACACCGGAGGGTTTAGCGGTACTCGTACTCAGCGCTAGCGGTACTCGTACTCAGCGCTAGCGGTACTC